>NZ_JBHVWY010000010.1:314719-322752 GCF_042882005.1 Kribbella sp. NPDC058245 | reverse complement strand
AGCCGGGGCGGAGCGGGCGGGGCGACCGGGCGGCGCGAGCCGGGCGGGGGCGAGCCGGGGCGGGGCGAGCCGGGGCGGGGCGAGGCGAGGCGGGCGGGGCAACGCGTGCGGGGCGAGGCGGGCGGGGCAACGCGTGCGGGGCGAGGCGGGCGGGGCAACGCGTGCGGGGCGAGGCGGGCGGGGCAACGCGGGCGGGACCGAGGAGGCCCAGCAGCCCGACCTCGGCCCCAACCACCTCCGCACAGGCCTGCCGCACCTCGGTCATTTCAACGGAGATCCCCTGAAATGGCCCCTTCTCCCCTCAAATTTCGGGCAGAGAACCGGCAACTTCAGGGGATCTCCCCTCAAATTGCCGGAGGGGGCGAGGCGGACGGCGGGAGCGCGGTGACCGCGGTGACCGCGGCGACCGGGGTTACCGGGGTTACCGGGGTTACCGGGGTTACCGGGGTTACCGGGGTCGGCGGACTCGGCGAGGGCCGGTGAGGGCCGGTGAGGGCGGGCGGGTGAGGGCGGGCGGGCGGGACCTGGCCTGCCACAACCCACCTCCGCACACCGCCCGCCGCGCCCTCGGCCATTTCAAGGGATCTCCCCTGAAATGGCCCCTTCTCCCCCCAAATTTCGGGCAGAGAACCGGCAACTTCAGGGGATCTCCCCTCAAATTGCCGGAGGGGAAGGGAGGCGAGCGGCGTCGGTACGGCGGGGTGCGGCGGCTGGGATGAGCGGGCAGGACTGGGGTGGGCAGGGCGTGGGCGGGACCGGGGTGGGCGGGACCGGTGGGCGGGACCGGTGGGCGGGACCGGTGGGCGAGACCGGGGTGGGACCGGTGGGCGGGACCAGTGGGCGGGACCGGTGGGCGAGACCGGGGTGGGACCGGTGGGCGAGACCGGGGTGGGACCGGTGGGCGGGACCGGTGGGCGAGACCGGGGTGGGACCGGACCGGGGTGGGCGGACCGGGGTGGGCGGGGCCGGGGTGGGACCGGACCGGGGTGGGCGGGGCCGGGGTGGGCGGGACCGGGGTGGGCGGGACCGGGGTGGGCGGGACCGGGGTGGGCGGACCGGGGTGGGCGGGATCGGGGTGGGCTGGACCGGGGGTGGGGAAATTGGGTGGGGTGGTGGGGTGGGGTGGTTTTAGGGTCGGGGGATGGTGGAGTTGATTGAGCCGGATGTGGCGTTGTGGGGGTCGTGGTTGGAGTCGTTGGAGGAGTGGGGGGCGGTGACGCAGGACGGGTCCGGGTACCACGAGGGTCGGGACGATGTGCGGAGTGCTGAGGGGTTTGCGGCTTGGGTGGCTTATCTGCGGGAGCGGAGTGATCCGCGGACGCCGATGGCGGCGGGGTTTGTGCACGCGACGCACTGGTGGATCGTCGAGGGTGGTGAGTACCTCGGGGCGATCACGTTGCGGCACAGCTTGACGGAGAAGTTGCTCGAGGGCGGTGGGCACATCGGGTACGGCGTTCGGCCGTCGGCTCGGGGTCGGGGGCTTGCGGCGTGGGCGCTGGGTGAGGTGGTGCAGCGCGCTCGGGAGCGTGGGTTGGAGCGGGTGATGGTGAGTTGCGACGACGCGAACATCGCCTCGGCGAAGACGATCGAGCGCAACGGCGGTGTCCTCGAGGATGTTCGGGAGACCTGGCTGGGGACGACGCGGCGGTACTGGATCACCACCTGACTGGTCTAGCCGAAGTCGTCCCGGGCCGTTGCCGGGTAAACCAGCGGACACTAAACTTCAGAACTCAGAATCTATCTACGAGATGCCGAAGGATGTGGCGATGCGGGTGGCGCTCGTGGGGCTGGGGGACATCGGTCTCTCCGCGCACCTGCCTGCGCTCCAGAGGCACCCGGCGATCGAGCTCGTCCAGCTGGTGGATCCCGACCCGGACCGCCGGGCGGCCGTGGCTGAGCTCGACATCCAGGTGGCCGCCGAGCTCGAAGCCGGCGTCGACGGAGTGGTGCTGGCTACTCCCCCATGGGTGACTCCTGAGCTGACTGTCGACTACACGCGAGCCGGCTTGTTCGTGCTGGCGGAGAAGCCGGTGGCGACCTCGATGGAGGCCGCTCGCATTTACGACAAGCTGGAGCCGGCCGAGCGCGGACGGGTTCAGGTCGGACTCACCTACCGGCACGATCCGGCGATCGGACAACTGGCCACGTGGATCGCGAACGGGACTCTCGGCGAGACCGTGCTGGTGCGGGCGCACATCTACGACGAGCCGTACCGGCCGGACGATGCCGAACACACCGCGCGGATCACCGCCACGCTGGAGCATGGGTCGCCCGTCGTTCATGAGGGTGCGCATGTGTTCGACTGGTTGACCCATCTGCTCGGTGGCCGGCCAATCGCCGTCGACGACAGGTGGGCGGTGCGGACGCGCGCCGGGCTGCCCGCGCCGAATCTCACCGGCGCCCGGCTGAGCTACCCCGGCGGTCATCAGGCCCTGGTCGAGTTCGGCTGGTTCACCAGCGCGCTCCCCCGGTGCGAGCTGAGCGTCCTGGGCGATCGTGGGCTCGCAACTCTCGACGGCTTCACCTTCGCGCTCACGCTGACCACAGCCGAGAGCGAGGAGGTCGTGCGCTTCCCCGGCGACCGGATGACCCGGTGCTTCGATCGGCAACTCGACCGCTTCGTTGCCCTCCACAACGGCGTACCGGCTGAGCCGTCGCTCGACGACGGCATCGCCGCGCTCCGGACCGCCCAACTCGTAGCCGGGAGGGCCGAGTGATCCAGTGGCAGCGCACCAACCGCACCGAGCTGACCCAACTGTTGCCTGAGGCAATCGTCATCCTGCCGATCGGAGCGACCGAGCAGCACGGGCCGCATTTGGCCACCGGCACCGACTGGATGCTCGCCCAGGCCGTCACCGAACAGGCCGTCCGACAACTCGGTGACCGCGCCGCCCGTCCGCTCATCGTCGCTCCGTCTCTCCCGTACGGCGCCTCCGATCACCACCTCCCGTTCGGCGGCACCCTCTCGCTCACTCCCGAGACCCTGCTCGCCGTCCTGATCGACCTGGCCCGCTCACTCGCGGCTTCGGGCGGACGCCGGCTCGTTCTGGTCAACGGCCACGGCGGCAACATCGGCGTCTGTCACGCAGCCGCCGCGGCAGCCTCCAGCCGGTACGACGTCAACGTGGCGCATGTGGACTACTGGCGACTCGCCCGTGACACCGGAACCACCCCTGTCCCGGGCCATGCGGGGATGTTCGAGACCGCGCTCATGCTCGCGCAGGACGAAGCGCTCGTCGCCGAACGCCACCCCCGCGACGACACGCCAGCCGGTCCCACGGTGGACGACGTACAGCTGCACACGGCCGAGAGCTGGCGGCAGATCGACGGCTACACCGATCAGCCGGCGCTCGCTGATGCCGAGACAGGCCGCGTCTGGTTCAACCAGCTCGCGACCGCACTCGGCGACCGGCTACTCGAACTCGCGGAGGCGCTGTGATCGACTTCCACACTCACACCCCAGCGTGGGAAACGGCGACCTGGCTGGGCGGTGCCGCCTTCGGCGCGGACGAATTCGTCGCCTTCATGGACTCCGCCGGTATCGAGCAGGCGGTCGTCCTCAGCCACGACGGCCTCTTCGATCCGACACCGGAATCCAACGACCGCCTCGCCGAGTTCGTCCGCCAATACCCCGACCGCCTGACCGGCTTCGGTACCGTCGCCGTCCGCCGGAAGACCGCCGTACAGGAGGCCGAGCGGATGGTCGGCGAGCTCGGTCTGCGCGGCCTGAAACTCCATCCCTGGCTGCAGGGATTCAGCATGCACGAGCGCTCCCTGGACCCCATCTGCGAGGTCATCACCGCAGCCGGCGGGGTCCTGCTCAGCCACGACGGCACCCCGCCGTACTCGACCGCCGGCCAGATCGCCGCCCTCGCCCGACGCCATCCGAGGCTGCGCGTGGTCCTCGGCCACGGCGGTCTGCACGACCTCTGGCGCGAGTCACTCGCGATGACCCAAGAGACCGAGAACCTCTACCTCTGCCTGTGCGGAACCCCGCCGTACGCCGCCCGCCGCATCCTCGCCGAGGCGCCGCCGCACAAGGTCCTCTTCGGCACCGACGCCGGCCTGTCCGAGAAGGCCAGCCAGGACTACGCCGTTGCCCGGGTCAAGGAGATCGGCGGCTGGGGCATCACCGACGCCCAACGCCAAGCCATGCTGATCGACAACCCCCGCCGCCTCCTGGCCAAACCATGAGGACGATCGCCGCGATCCAGACGGCGGCGATCAGCCTGGAGGCCGATCCCGAACTGCTCGTCCGCGGCGCACGAGGTGCGCACGACCGGTCAGACTTCCTGCTCGTCCGCGTCATCACCAGCGACGGCATCGAGGGGTACGGCGAAGTCAGCGCGACTCCCCTGTGGTCCGGTGAGGACGGCACCTCGGCCGACCACTTCATCCGCACTGTCCTCGCACCGGCTCTAAAAAACACGTCCCTCACTCCAGTCGGCGCGGCCGACGACCTGATGGACAAGGTGCTGCATGGCAACCCGTTCACCAAGGCCGGCGTCTCGATCGCCCTGTGGGACGCGTTCGCCCGCACCCTCGGCGTACCGCTGGCCGTCGCCCTCGGCGGCCCCTACCGCACCGAGATCCCGATCAAGCTCTCGCTCTCCGGCGACGGCGAGCACCTCGAACGCGCCTACCGCGCCGCGACCGCCGCGGGCTTCGGCGCCTTCAAGGTGAAGGTTGGCGTAGGCAACGACCTGCAGCGGGTACGGCGTGCTCGCCAACTGGTCGGGGACGCGTTCCTCGGTACCGACGCGAACGGCGGCTGGTCCCGCGCCGACGCCACTCGCATCATCCCCGAGCTCGCCGAGCTACACATCGACTTCGTCGAGCAACCACTCGAACCCCGTGACCTGCAAGGTCTCCGCGAACTCAGACAGCTCGGTCTCCCAGTCATCGCCGACGAGTCGGTCTTCGGGCTCCACGATCTCCTCGACGTGATCGACGCCCGCGCCGCCGATGTGATCAGCCTGTACGTCGGTAAGTCCGCCGGCCCCGGTCGCGCCGTACAGATGGGTCAACTTGCGACCGCGCACGGTCTCGACGTACTGATCGGCTCGAACGGTGAACTAGGCATCGGCGCAGCCGCACAGTTGCACGTCGCGGCCGCCTTGCCCCGGTTGTCGGCGTACCCGAGTGACATCATCGGCGCCCACTACTACACCGAAGACGTGCTCGCGAAGCCGCTGGACAGTGACGGCCTGGTGGTCCGGCTGAGCGGTGAACCCGGCCTGGGAGTGACCTTGCGAGCCGACCTGTTGCAGGAGTTCCGATGATCGTCGACGTCCACGCGCACACCCCGACCCACCGGGACGCGGTCCCGGACGACGAGCGCCAGGTGTACACGAACTGGCGCAACGACCGGCCGGTGGTGACGACCAATACCTGGGCCGAGTACGACGAGGCGATGGCTGCGGCCGATGTGTCGATCGTGTTCAACATCGCGGTCGACGACCCGCTGGCCGCGACCGGCCTCCCGTATCTGCCGGAGCGTTGCAACGACAACACCATCGAATTCGTCCAGGACAACCCGGCGAAGCGGATCGGCTTCATGTCGGTCAACCCGACCGCACCCGGCGCCCTCGAGGAGGCTGATCGTTGCCGCGAGCAAGGACTGGTCGGTGTCAAGCTCGGTCCGAACTATCAGAACTTCGACCCGCTCGGCGAGCCCGCGCTGGCGTTCTACGACTACTGCCAGCAGCACGCGCTGCCGATCCTCTTCCACTCGGGTGCGTCGCCGATCCGCGAGGCACCGCTGCGCTACACCTACCCGCTCGTCACCGACGAGATCGCGCTGCGGTACCCGGAGCTGCGGATCGTGATGGCCCACATGGGTCACCCATGGAGCCGCGAGACCGTCGTGACGATCCGCAAACACCCCCATGTGTACGCCGATGTGTCGTCGATCTACCTGCGTCCGTGGGTGCTGTACCAGTCACTGATCAACGCGGTCGAGTGGGGCGCGACCGGCAAGCTGCTGCTCGGGTCGGACTTCCCGATCGCGAACACCGGCGAAGCGATCGCGGGCCTGCGCACGGTCAACGACATGCTCGAAGGAACCAAGCTGCCGCGGGTTCCGGACGAGGTGATCGACGGGATCATCCACGCCGACGCCCTCGGCGCCCTCGGGCTGAAGGTACCCCAATGATCGACCGGGGCGGTGGGGCGGGGAAGGAATTGGTACTCGATGCGCACTGCCGGATCGGAGATAGTCGGGAAGCCGAGCTCAAACCAGCCGACCTGATCGCCACGATGGATGCCCTCGGCATCGATCAGGCCCTGGTCGCGCCCGGTGAGCGCTGCATCGCGTACGACAATCGCGAAGGCAACGAGACCACCGCCGCGGCTGCCGCGGAATCGAACGGCCGACTGCTCGCCTACGCCGTCGCCAACCCCTGGCGCGGCCGAGCCGCCCTCGACGAACTCGACCGCGCCCGCGATGCCGGAGCCGTCGCCCTGGCCGTCGACTCGATCCTGCAAGGCTTCGACCTACTCGACGGACTCCTCGACCCACTGCTCGACTTCGCCGCGACCGCCGGCTGGTTCGTCTACGTCCGCACCGGTACGCCGGCCACCGCCCTGCCGCTCCCCCTCGCAACCCTCGCCCGGCGCCGTCCCGAGCTGCCCGTCCTGATGGGCAAGAGCGGCGCGACCGACTTCTGGATCGACGCGATCCCCGCGCTGCTGCACGCCCCCAACCTGTACGGCGATACGTCCTACGCACCGTGGGACACCGTGCTCACGGGATTCCTGGCCGAGCCCGAGATCGGGGCCGGCCGCTTGATGTTCTCCACTGACGCGCCGTACACGGTGCCGGTCGCCGAGATCGACCGGATCCGCGACTGGCCGATCGCTGACGACCAGAAGGCCGCTGTGCTCGGCGGCAACCTCGCCCGGCTGCTGGCCCGATGATCCCTGAGGAGAATGGCATGACGACCACCACCGAGATCGGGTCCGCCGACGCGTCCTTGCTCGTCCGCGGGGTCTCGCCCGTGCTCGAGGTTCCGTTCACCGCGGACGGCGAGGTCGACTACGCCGGGTTCGAGCGGGTCGTCGAGCATGTGCTGTCGACCGGGGTGACCAGCGTGATGTTCCCCGGCTTCGCGTCGGAGTTCCACAAGCTCTCCGAGGCCGAACGTCGCCGGCTGACCACGCTGCTCCTGTCACACACGCGCGACCGCGACGACGTGGCCGCGGTGATCGCCGTACAGGATCATGCAACGCGGCTGGCAGCGTCGCGCGCGATGGAGTCGGTGGAGGCCGGAGCCGACCTCATCAACCTGCTGCCGCCGCATTTCCTGTCGCCGTCGCGCAACGCGCTGGCGGATCACGTCCGCACTGTGCTGACGGCGATCGACCCGATCCCCATGGTCTTGCAGTACGCACCGAGTGAGACGGGTACCAGCCTCGACGCCGACCTGCTGCGGTCGATCGCGCAGGACCACCCGAACCTCAGGCTGGTCAAGGTCGAGTCAAGCCCGCCCGGCCCACTGATCGGTGAGCTCGCAGCCGGTACGCCGTCTCTCGCGGCCCTGGAGGGGTATGCCGGGGTCCAGTTGCCCGATGCGATCCGGCGGGGCGCAGTCGGCACTCAGCCGGGCTGCTCGCTCACCGAGGTCTACGTGGAGATCTGGCGTCGCTTCGCCTCCGGCGACGAGGCCGGCGGGGTCGACCTGCACCGCCGCCTGCTCCCCTACATCTCCTACTGGATGCTCGACACTGAACGCATCATCGCCGCCGAGAAGCTGATCTCGGTCCGCCGCGGCCTCTTCGCCAGCCCCTACTGCCGCGAACCCGCCCACCACCTCGACGCCGAAGAGGTCCGCATGGTCGACCGTGCCCTAGCCGAGTTCGCGGACCTCCTCCCCCGCCTCGGATGACCAACCTGCTGACCCCAGCACCGCCGTCTCGGGGGGAAAAACGGGGGGGGGGGAAAGGGGGGGTGGGGGGGGGGAGGGGGTTGAGGAAGGGTGAGCGGGCTGAGCTGGCCGTCGAGATGCTGACCGAGGTCGGCGCCGACGTGATCG
>NZ_JBHVWY010000010.1:0-314709 GCF_042882005.1 Kribbella sp. NPDC058245 | reverse complement strand
CAGCGGGGTTAACGGTGCCTTAGCTGGGTTCGTGGACTTCCTCCCCCGCCTTGGGTGACCAACTTGTTGACCCCAGCACCGCCGTCTCGCGCCACCATTGGTGGCGCGAGACAAGAAGTTGTGGCGGGAGACCTGATGCCACAGGTCTCCGGCCGTCAGGTGCTGTCTCCTGCCACCTCTGGTGGCGCGGGCGGTGGAGGCGGGCGGTTACTCCATCCGGAGGCGGGCGGTGAGGGCGTGGCCGTGCATGAGTTCGGCGTCGGCGATGGCAGCCGTCGAGGGCGCGACTATGCGTGCGCCTCCTGGGGTTAGGCGCTGGTAGGTGACGGTCTTGAGGAACTTGCCGACCCAGAGTCCGCCGGTGTAGCGCGCGGCGCGTGCTCGGCAAGCTCGTCATCGACCGTCTCGGCCGCAGCCTTGATCCGCTCCGCCGGTACGACGAACGCGGGCGGCTCCCAACCGTCGAGCCGCGCCGACCACCGGCGGATCGCGGGCTCACCCTCGCGCTCGACCTCGCGCAGGATCCGGCTGACGGTGTCGATCACCTCCTGCTGCCGCTCGACCTTCTGCGGCCAACCGGTCTTGAGGTGCTCGGCCATCATTCTCCTCCAGGTCCAACAGCAGGCAGGTCGAAACAGCGGGCGATCGCCGCGAAGATACGCGCCGGACGGTCGGCGAGGTAATGGTCGATGACGGACACGAGTGGACCACTGGTCCGGAGCGTCCAGTCGCCGCTCTCCTCGAATCCGCCGTTCCGGATGTCCAAACCGAGCGCTTCGACGTGGTCGACGCCGACGTCGATATAGCTCCCTGCCGTGGCTTGCAGCACCCGCAGCCGGAAGGTGAGCTCGACATCGTTGCGGTCAGCAACGTATTTGGTGACGTCGACCGGGCCTTCCATCCCGTCCCCATTGGTCCACACAGGCCACCGTTGTTCATGCAGATCCATCGTCCACACGACGGCTCCGTCGATCAGCAGTTCGAGCTGATAGACGCCCGGATCGATGCCTGGCGCAAGGAACCAGCGGTGGTACCAGAACGACACCTCATACCGGTTCAGCCGCGGGTCCACCCGGACGCGCTGCGAGGCGGACGCCGACGACCTGGCCGGGGTCTGCGCCCGGTTGTTGATCAGCGCGAGCCGCCCAACGCCGTACAGGGCCTTGTTGTCTGCCGACGGCGCCGGTCCGTCGTCGAGCTGGGTGCCGTACGCGATCACGCCGGGGATGCGGCCGGCGGCGACGTACCGGGCTGTCGTGGTGAGCGTCGCCGTGCAATAGGCAGGCGTCGCGTGCAGCGGTGCGTCGAGGAAGCGGCCGGTGTAGATCAGCGGGATGAGTTCGAGTCCGCGCGGTTCGGTGAGCTCGAGGATCTCGTCCAGGCAAGCGCCGAGCGAGTCCGCGACCGTGGTGTTCTCGTTGCGGCCGTCGAGGAACGGGTAGATGATCCCGTCGACGTACGGCGCGTACTTGTCGAGGAACTCCGGATCTGTCGCCTTGCCGAAGTAGGCGCAGGTGTAGAACCGCAGCTCCGGCCTGATCGCGGCCGCGACGTCCAGAAACTCACGCATGTACGTCGGCGTGAACAACTCGGCGTTCTCGCCGACCTCGAAGTCGTCGATCGCCCACGCCGTCAGGTTGGGGTACTTCATCGCCAGCTCCGCGAACGCCTTCGCCCAGCCGACATAGTCGAGCCGATAAGGACGCGAGGCCCGCCCGTACGACGAGGTCTCGCTCGGCGGGACGATGTACGGGATCACGTCGATCCCGGCGACCGCGGCGGCCGGCAGGAACTCGTCGCGCAGATCGTCGAAGTCGGTCGCACAGTCCCAGATGCAGAACAGGTACGTGTTCACGCGCAGCTGCAGCAGGCGGCTGATCAGCGCCGGTGTGTCGAGGTGCCGGTACCCGTCGGCGCGCGGTGCGCGTTCGCGGAGGGCCGCACCGACGGTGTTACCGCCGGTGAGGGTCGCCTTGATACCACCGGCCGGGACGGGATACGCACCCATCGAGGACCACCATCTTCGGGCTCGGTTGTTCTTCCACTCGGTTGTTCTTCTCACCAGGGGAAATCGATTTCAGATTCCCGAAGCGTAGGCACGGTCGAAGACGGCGGGCAACCCTTGAGGCAGGCCGGTGGAATCCGGTTAGACCACTTCGGCGCCGAGGCGCTGCGAGATCGTGGCGGCGAGCTGGACCAGCGCGGTCTGCGCCTGCTTGCGCTTGTCGCGGGTCAGATCGCGAGCGAACGAGGTCACGCCGACCGCGCCGGCGACGTGCTCGCCCGCGGCGAAGAACGGTGCGGCGACGCAGGCGATATCGGCCTGCTCCTCCTGGTCCTCGATCGCGAAGCCCTGCTTGTGCACCTTCGCCAACTCGGCGCGGAAGGTCTCCTCGTTGACCGGCTTGGCCTTCGGCCCGTAGCCCTGTTCGAGATGACCGAGCAGCGGGGTCAGTTCGTCGTCCGGCAGGTACGCCGCGATCGCCTTGCCGAGAGCGGTCAGGTTGAAGTGCGAGACCTTGCCCGGGTAGGTGTCGAACTGGATGAACCCCGGCAGCGCGGCCTTGGCGACGTACACGATCGAGGTGCCGGTCAGAACGCCGATATGCACCGGCATACCGAGCCGGTCTGCGACCTCGCGCAGTTCGCGGTTCGCCACCGAGGACAGGTCGACCTTGCGGATCAACTGCGTGGCCAGGCCGTACAGGCGCAGGGTCGGCCGCCAGAAGTGACTGCGCCCGACCACTCGGCGGCTCGCGTAGTCGCGCTGCTCGAGCGTGTAGACGATCGAGGCGCAGGTGGCGAGCGGGATCTTCGCCTTCTTGGCCAGCGCGGTCAGGGTCAGCTCCTCGTCAGAGGTCACGAGCGTTTCGAGCACAGTCAGCGCCCGCGCCACCGCAGGTGAAGGCGACCGCTCCTCAGTGCTGTCCATACCAACCTCCATCTGAAAACTGGCTCGCAGTCTAACCCGGCGTCCGGAAGCCATCTGCGCCAATTGGTATATACGGAATCGCGGAAATTCATCTCACATCTTGAAGTTCGCGACGAATCGTGTCACCTTCCCACGAGAGGAGGAAATCGATGTCCGAACCCCTGAACCGCCGGACCTTCCTCCGGGTGTCCGGCCTCTCCCTGTCCGTCGCGGCCGTCGCGGGCTGCTCGTTCTTCTCCACCGACGCGAAGAAGACCACGGCCTCCGGCGCGACCGCCGACGCGGGCGCCAAGGAGTCACCGGCCCTGTCCGGCCTGGTCAAGAACGGCAAGCTGCCACCACTCGAGCAGCGGCTGCCGAAGAACCCGATGGTGCTCAAACCGATCCAGTCCCCCGGCAAGTACGGCGGCGTCCTGCAGCGCGGGTCGATCGACCGCAACGCGGCCCAGAACGGGTACGTCGAGTTCGCCGGGCTGGTCGAGTGGACCCCGACGACCCCGGCCAAGGTGGCTCCGGGGCTGGCCGAGAAGTGGGAGGTCCTGGACGGCGGCAAGGTCTACGTCTTCCACCTCCGCGAAGGCCTGAAGTGGTCCGACGGCCAGCCGTTCACCACCGACGACCTGATGTTCGCGTACGAGAAGTCGTTCCTGAACAAGGAGCTGAACCCGATCTTCCCCGGCTGGCTGAGTCCAGGGGGCAAGCCCGGCAAGTTCGTGAAGGTCGACGACCACACGCTGCGGATGGAGTTCGCCGTACCGCACGGTCTGTTGTTGCGCTACCTGTGTTTCATCGGGCTGACCGGTTTCGGCTCCAGTTCGGCGTTGTTGCTGCCGGCCCACTACCTCAAGCAGTTCCACAAGGACTTCGCGACGCCGGCCCAGATCCAGGCCGCGATGAAGAAGGATCCGGCTCCGTCCTGGGCCGAGTTCTTCACCGCCCGGCGCAACATCTGGAAGAACGCCGACATCCCGGTCCTCGGCCCGTGGAAGCTCGTCGCCCCCTTGAAGGGGTCGGGCGTGACCGCGCGGCTGGAGCGCAATCCGTACTACTGGAAGGTCGACGAACAAGGCCGTCAGCTGCCGTACATCGACAGCCAGCAGTACACGGTGATGCCGCCCGAAACGCTCGGGCTGCGCGCCGCGAACGGCCAGCTCGACCTGCAGGTAACCGACATCCAGGCCGAGCAACTCCCACTCCTGATCCGCAACCAGGAGGCCAAGGGCTACAAGGTCAACCGCTGGGTCGCCGAGCCGAACACGTCGCTCAACTTCAACCAGAGTCACCCCGATCCGGTCCTGCGCGAACTGTTCCAGAAGGTCGATTTCCGCGCTGGTCTCTCGCACGCGATCAACCGCAAGGAGATGAACGACGCGCTGCTGGCCGGGCAGGGATTCGTCCGGCATCCGTGTGCGCAGCCCGAGGACGAGTACTGGGAAGACGGCATGGGCCAGCGCTTCATCGAGTACGACGTTGCCGAGGCCAACAAACGCCTGGACGCGGCCGGTCTGACCCGACGCGGTGCCGACGGCATGCGGCTGCGGCCGGACGGGAAGAAGCTCCAGTTGGTTGGCCGCTGCTTCGAGGTCGGTGTCGGGATCGCGGCCATCACCGTGCTCGAGTACGCCCGCCGGTACTGGAAGGCGGTCGGGATCGACCTGGTCGCGAAGCCGATGTCACTGGACCTCTGGTACGAGGAGATCCCGCACGGCGACTACGACCTGGTCGCCTATCCCCCGGCCACGATCCTCTGGGACATCGACTCGCTCTGGTACATCCCGACGAGTGGGCTGACCTACTGGGCGCCGAAGTACGGCAACTGGTACGGCAACCCGAAGGACAAGTTCGCGCTCGAACCGACCGGCGACATCCGCAAGCTGCAGACGACGTACGACGAACTGCTGATCACCGCCGACGACGCCGAACGCCTCGACCTCGGCCGGCAGATCCTGCGGCTGCACGATCAGAACGTCTGGATCATCGGCACGGTCGCGACGCCGTTCCAGCCGTTGATCTCAGCCGGCGACCTCCGCAACGTCCGGCCGGATGCGATCGCGAGCTTCCGCACCCACTACGAGAACGCCTCCGCACCGGAACAGATGTACTTCGACAACCCGGACAAGCACGTCTGATCCCTTGAGGAGGCATTAGATGGGTGGCTACTTGGTGCGCCGACTGTTGGCGATGCTGCCCACCGTCGTACTGATCTCGTTGGTGTCGTTTCTGATCATCCAACTGCCGCCTGGCGACTACCTGACCACGGTGGTCGCCAAGCTGCAGGCCCAAGGGCAGTCGCTGCCGCCTGAGCAGTTGGTGGCGTTGCGACAGCAGTACGCGTTGGACGCTTCACCCCTGGAGCAGTACTGGCGGTGGATCACCAACATCGTGCTGCACGGCGACTTCGGTACGTCGTTCGAGTACAACAAGCCGGTGTCGACCCTGCTCGGGGAACGGCTGCCGCTGACGTTGGGGCTCGGCCTGGTCACCTGGATCATCGGGTGGAGTATCGCGCTGGTCGCCGGGGTCTACTCAGCGGCTCGGCGGTACTCGAAGCTCGACTACGTCATCACCACGCTGAGCTTCCTCGGCCTCGCGATCCCCGGCTTCCTGATCGCGCTGACCGCGGTCTATCTGCAGTTCAAGCTGTTCGGGCGAACGGTCTCCGGCCTCTTCTCCCCGGACTTCGAAGGCGCGGCCTGGAACCTCGGCAAGCTGCTAGACCTGTTCAGCCACCTCTGGCTGCCCGTGCTCGTGCTGGCGTCGGGCGGTGTCGCGGGGACGGTCCGAGTCCTGCGCGCGAATCTGCTCGACGAACTGCACAAGCCGTACGTGACAGCCGCCCGCGCTCGCGGTCTCACCGAACGCAAACTGCTGCTGCGCTACCCGACGCGCGTTGCGCTGAATCCGTTCATCGCGACCATCGGCTGGACGATCCCGGCGCTCTTCGACGGCGAGGTGCTGGTCGCGACCGTGCTCGGTCTCGAGACCACCGGTCCGCTGCTGCTCAACGCGTTGAAGAGCCAGGACATGTACCTGGCCGGCGGCATCATCCTGATCGCCTGCATCCTGACCGTGATCGGCACGCTCCTCTCCGATCTCCTGCTCGCCGCCGTCGATCCGCGCGTCCGGGTCGGGTACGCCGGATGAGCGAGCCCACTCTCGCGTTGGCCTCGCAGCGCACCCTGGTCTGGCGGCGCTTCAAGCGCAACAAGCTCGCCGTGGTGTCGCTGTGGATCGTCGGCTTCATCTACTTCGTCGCGGTGTTCTGCGAGTTCCTCGCACCGCATGGGCAAGACACCTACGCCGCCGACCGCGCCTACGCCCCGCCACAACTATTGAAGATCTCGCTCACCTCGAGTCCCCATCTGTACGTCAACGGCTACCAAGGCACCCCGAACCCGGAGACACTGCTGCGCGACTACACCGTCGACAAGACCCAGCGGTACGGCGTTCGCCTGTTCGCGAAGGGTGATACGTACAAACTGTGGGGGCTGATCCCCTCCGACCGGCATCTGATCAGCACGAGCCGTGCGGACGCGCCGTTCCAACTGCTCGGGACAGACGAACAGGGCCGGGACCAGTTCTCCCGGTTGATCTACGGGACGCGGATCTCGATGTCGGTCGGCTTGATCGGCGTCGCTGCCGCGCTGGTGCTCGGGCTGCTGCTCGGCGGGATCTCGGGGTACTTCGGTGGGCTGACCGACGGGATCGTGCAGCGGGTGATCGAGTTCTTCATGTCGATACCGACGCTCCCGCTCTGGCTCGGCCTGGCCGCCGCCGTACCGCCGGGGTGGAGTCCGTTGAAGACGTACTTCGCGATCACGCTGATCCTGTCGCTGATCGGCTGGACGGGGCTGGCGAGGGTGATTCGGAGCCGGTTCCTGCAGATCCGGGGCGAGGACTTCGTGCTGGCCGCCGAGCTGGACGGCGCGCGCTGGCATCGGGTGATCGGTCGGCACATGTTGCCGGCGTTCACCAGCCACATCATCGCGTCGCTGACGCTCGCCGTACCGGGGATGATCCTCGGAGAGACCGCTCTCTCGTTTCTCGGCCTCGGTCTGCAGGCACCGGTGGTCAGCTGGGGCGTCCTGCTCGGCGGCGCGCAGAGCATCCGGGTCCTGTCCGCGGCGCCGTGGCTGCTGTCGGCCGGAGTCGCGGTGGTGATCGCGGTGATGGCGCTCAACTTCGTCGGCGACGGGCTGCGCGACGCCGCCGATCCCTACGAGTCGTGAGGGCGCACCGATGAGCCTGCTCGAGATCTCCCGGTTGAGCACCCATTTCGCTACCGCCGATGGCCTGGTTCGCGCGGTCGACGACGTCAGCCTGCGCGTCGAGCCGGGGCAGACGGTGTGCGTGGTCGGTGAGTCCGGCTGCGGGAAGAGTGTCACCGCGCGGTCGATTCTGCGCCTGGTCGATCCGCCGGGACGGATTGTTGCCGGGAGCATCCATTATCGAGCGGGAGACACCTCGGTCGATCTTGCCGCCCTCGATCCGGGTGGGGCCGCGATGCGCGCGATCCGGGGCAAGGAGATCGGCATGGTGTTCCAGGAACCGATGGCCGCGCTCAGCCCGGTCCACACGATCGGGCGGCAGTTGACGGAGACGTTGCTGCTGCACGAGCGGCTGAACAAGCGAGAGGCTCGGGAACGCGCGATCGACGAACTGCGCAGTGTTGGCATTCCGCAACCTGAGCAGCGGATCGACGCGTACTCGTTCCAGCTCTCGGGCGGGATGCGGCAGCGCGCGATGATCGCGATGGCGCTTGCTTGCCGACCGCAACTACTGATTGCCGACGAACCGACGACCGCGCTCGACGTGACCACGCAGGCCCAGATCCTCGACCTGCTGCGTTCGCTGCAGGAGGACCGCGGGATGGCGATGCTCTTCATCACCCACGATCTCGGGGTCGTGGCCGAACTGGCTGATCGGGTCGCGGTGATGTACCTCGGGACGGTCGTCGAGGAGTGCGACGTCGATTCGCTGTTCCACGATCCCCGGCATCCGTACACGCGAGCGTTGCTGCGGTCGGTGCCGCGGATCGAGCGCCGGGTACGACGGCGGCTGCCGACCATCCGCGGTCAGGTCCCGCATCCGCAACAACGCCCCAGCGGATGCGCCTACCGCACCCGCTGCGACCACGTCGTACCGGATATCTGTGCCGCAACGTCCGAAAACACGCCGACCCTGTACTACGAACCTTCGGACGCTGGCGTGTGGCCGCCGACGGTCAGAGCTGGGGAGCGCGAAGTGCGGTGCGTGCACTACCCGACCGCCGAGAGCATCCGTGACGGGCATGAACTTCCGGAGCCGACCTATGCCGAGTGAGGAGATTCTGCGGGTGGAGAACCTGTCGATGCGGTTCTCCAGCGGGTCGGGGTTGTTCGGCCGGCGAACGTCGGTGCAGGCGGTCGACGACGTGACTCTCGCCGTACGGCGGGGTGAGACGCTCGGGCTCGTTGGTGAGTCCGGTTCAGGGAAGACGACACTCGGTCGGTGCATCCTGCGCGCGTATCAGCCGACGAGCGGGCAGCTGCGCTATCGCCGTACCGACGGATCGGAGGTCGATCTCGCCGTCCTGTCGCGGGCGGAGCTGCGGCCGTTGCGGACAGAGATCCGGACCGTGTTCCAGGACCCGAACTCGTCCCTCAATCCGCGGATGACGGTGCAGCAGATCGTCGCCGAGCCTTTGATCGTGAACAAGCTCGCGAGCGGCAGCGCGCTGGTCGATCGGGTCGCCGACGCGCTCAGCCGCTGTGGGCTGCGGCCGGAGCTGATGCGGCGGTATCCGCATGCGTTCTCCGGTGGAGAGCGGCAGCGGATCGGGATCGCGCGGGCGCTCGTCACACAACCGCGGCTGGTGGTGGCGGACGAGGCGGTGAGCGCGCTCGACGTCTCCGTGCGCAGTCAGATCCTGAACCTGCTCGAGGACCTGCAGGACGAGTTCGAACTGACTTACGTCTTCATCTCGCACGACCTGTCAGTCGTCCAGCACCTGTGCGACCGAGTGGCGGTGATGTACCGCGGCAAGCTCGTCGAGGAAGCCACCACCGAAGACCTCTTCGAGCAACCGCAACACACCTACACCCAAACCCTGCTCGCCTCGGTCCCCATCCCCGACCCCCCCCTACGGAAAGCCAGGCGGGCTAGCGGGTTGGTTTGATTCTGCGGGGAGATGGTTGGTGATTCGGTCGAACGTGCGCCCCGTTCCTTTGCTGACTGGACCGAGCGCAATCTCGCCGCCTTCCAGTGACTTCGGTCGCACCCGACAGCGCTCCGGCTGGCGAGGGGTCGTACTGACGCGTTACGGTCGGTGCGTTTCTCAACCAGATCTACAGGGAGTAGTGGACCGTGTCGTTATCGCAGTCGGCCGAGAGCCCGGAGAAGACCTTCTTCGGGCATCCGCGTGGGTTGATGACGCTGTTCACGACCGAACTGTGGGAACGGTTCAGCTACTACGGGATGCGCGCCATCCTGCTGCTCTACCTGACCGACAAGGCGCACGGTCTCGGCCTGGGCGAGTCCCTCGGCCAGGCCGTGGTCTCGATCTACGGCGCGTCGGTCTACCTGCTCTCGGTGCTCGGCGGCTGGTTCGCCGACCGCGTCTTCGGCGCCCGCCGGACCGTTCTGTACGGCGGCATCGTGATCGTCGCCGGTCACCTGCTGCTCGCGCTCCCGTCGACCGGCCCGGCGTACTTCGGCATCGCGCTCGTTGCCCTCGGCACCGGTCTGCTGAAGCCGAACGTGTCGACGATGGTCGGGACGCTCTACGAGAAGGGCGACACGCGGCGCGACTCGGCGTTCTCGATCTTCTACATGGGGATCAACATCGGCTCCTTCTCGGCGCCGTTCGTGGTCGGGTTCCTGCGCCGCGAGTTCGGCTTCCACGTCGCGTTCGCGGCCGCCGCGGTCGGCATGACCCTGGCCCTGATCGCCTACGTGCTCGGCCGGCGCACCCTGCACGGTCGCGGCGACACCCCGCCGAACCCGCTCACCGCCGAGGACCGGCCGACCATGATCAAGGTCAGCGCCGCCGTACTGGTGGTGCTCGCGGCGGTCTTCTTCATCTCCGCCGCGCTGTCCGGCGGGTTCGGGCCGAAGCCGGTCGTCGACGCGATCTCGTACCTGTGTTTCCTGGCCCCGATCGCCTACTTCACGATGCTGCTGCGCAGCCCGCTGGTCACCCCGGCGGAGCGGCAGCGGGTGCGCGCCTACATCCCGTTGTTCATCGCGGCGATGCTGTTCTTCATGGTGTTCGAGCAGGCCGCGACCACGCTCACCACGTTCGCCGCCGACCGGACCGAGCTGCACCTGTTCGGCATCACGATCTCACCGGAGTTCTTCGCGTCGGTGAACCCGTTCTCGATCATCATCCTGGCGCCGATCTTCGCGCTGATCTGGATCAAGCTCGGTGAGCGTGGGCCGAGTATCGGCCAGAAGTTCGCGACCGGCCTGCTGCTGGCCGGCATCTCCTTCGCCGTGATGGCCCTCGCCTCCCATGTGGCCGGCGAGAAGCTCGCCTCGCCGTTCTGGCTGGTCGTCGTCTATGTCATCCAGACCCTGGGCGAGCTGTTCCTCTCCCCCGTCGGCCTGGCCGCCACCACGCTGCTGGCGCCGCGCGCCTTCCTGAGCCAGATGATGGCGCTCTGGTTCCTCGCACCGTCGGCCGGGCAGGCGATCACCGCTCAGCTCGTCCAAGCCACCGAAGGCGCCTCCGACACGGCGTACTTCGGCGGCCTGGCCATCGTCACGATCGTGTTCGCGCTCGTGCTCTACACGCTGGCCCCCTGGATCAAGCGCCACACCACGCAGGAGTCCTAAGCGGCAAGGCGTTCCGCCAGCCACGCAATCGCCAGTGGCTGGCGGTACTCGACGGCGCGGTGACCGCCGTCGAACAGTTCGAACCGTACGACATCATCCGGTACGCCGACCTCGGTGAGGCTGCGGCGGAACGCCTGCGCACCGAGGTCGAGGAACCACTCGTCACTGGTCCCGGCGTCGATCCAGATTGCTCGCTGGGATCGCAGCGCCTCGGCATGATCCGGTGCCATCCGCACCGGGTCCCAGCGGAGCCAGCGTTCCCAGACAGCCGGCCTGAGGGCCCCCGTGACCGGGTCGAACGGAAGCTCAGGGCGGCCATCGGCATCCGGTGAGAAGCAGGCCGAGACCCCGAGCAGTTCGAGTAAGCGCTCGTCTTCGGGTTTGGTGAACGCGGTTCGGGTGGTGAAGTCCGCCCACCACGCGAAGATGTCGCCGTCGTACTGGCGGAGGTGACGTGCCGCCCAGAGGAAGTGCGGGATGTACTGCGCCTCCGACAACACGTCCCCGGAGTGCGTGGCGAACGCGCCGAACAGGTCCGGCCGCAGCATCGGCGTGATCATCGCGCCGAGACCCCCACTGGACTTCCCGGCGATCGCCCGATGGTCGCGATCGGAGATGGTCCGGTAGTGGGCATCAACCCATGGGACCACCTCATCACACAGGTAGGAGTGATACGAGCCGGTGCCGGGCGAATCGACGTACTGGCTGCCGCCGTATTTGGTGAAGGCGTCGACGTAGACGACGATCATGCCCGGCGCTTCACCGCGTGCGAACAGGCCGTCGATCAGTTCCGGGACCGGGCGGCGGTACGGGATCCGGTTGCGCCACAGCGGCAGCGTGCCGCCGAAACCGAGCAGCAGATAGACGGTTGGGTAGCGGCGGGCGCCCTCGTCGTACCCGGGTGGTGTGTAGACCCACAGCGGACGGCTGGACGGATCGCCGAGTGGGTTGCCGCGCAGCAGGCGGCTGTCCAGGGTGTGTTCGTCGAGCCGGCCGATCAGGTCGAGCATGGGCGCTCCTCACATTGGTACTACGAAATCATAATATATTGAATCGTAGTACCATCGGGGTCATGCGCGACTCGATCGATCGGCACATCGACTACTGGCAGGACGAGGTGCCTGACCTGGATGCCGAGGTCGAAGGCGTCGTCACCCGGATGCAGATGCTCGTGCGGCACCTGCAGACGCGCCGGGCCGCGGCCTTGCACGAGCTCGGGCTGCGCAGCTGGGAGTACGACATCCTCTGGCGGCTGCGCGCCGCGGGGCCGCCGTACAGCGTGACGCCGACCCTGCTGGCCGTTGCCCTCGACACCCATCCGGCCACCCTCACCAACCGCCTGGACCGACTCACCCAGGCCGGCCTCGTCGCCCGCAGCCGTGCCGCCACCGACCGCCGCAGCGTGGTCGTCGTCCTCACCGACGAGGGCCACCGCGCTTGGGAATCCGCCATCGGCTCCCAAGGCGATGCCGAGCAAGAGCTCCTCGCGCCGCTCTCGGAGCGCGAACGCCAGTCCCTGACCAAGCTTCTCCGCAAAGTCGTCCTCGCAGCCGAAGCCGACGGCCCCGACCTGATGCTGAGCCCCCTCGCCCCTGAGATGGAGCCGCGTCCCCCACGCGGGTGAGGTATCGACGGCCATCTCGTCGGATGCTCGAACCATGCAGTCAACCGCCCCGCGCTGGGCCTACCTCCTCGCCCACGCGATCCCGTTCTTCGTCCTGCCCTCAAGCCTGTGGCGGCTCGGCCTGGTCTTCGGCTCGTCGATGGGCATGCTCGACGCGACCGGCCAACCGACGTACATACAGGGCTTCGGCCTCAAGCTGTACGTCGTCGGCCTGTCGCTCGTCTCCGAAGCCCTGGCCCTGACCAGCCTCGGCCTGGTCCACCGCTGGGGCGAGGTCGTCCCCCGCTGGATCCCCCTGATCGGCGGTCGCCGGGTCGCGCCGAACGCCGCCATCATCCCCGCCACCCTCGGCGGTCTGTCGCTGATCGCCCTCTGGACCTTCGCGATGCGCAACGCCTACACCGACGGCTTCCTCTACTTCACCAACGACTTCTGGCAGTACCTCATGGTCGGCAGCTACAGCCTCCTCCACCTCTGGGGACCCGCCCTCCTACTCCTCACCTGGTCCTACTACCGCCGCCGTACTCTTCAGCCCCGCGTCAACGCCCTCACCTGACGCGGCCGAGAGTGTCTGGGGCGGGATGAGGTGATCGGCGGAGCAGGGCCGCTCGCGTCCGTCGGGAGCAGACCTGCCGATCGGGCGCGACTCAAGCCTGCGACTGCTCGAAAGCTGGCATCAGCCCGCCCCTCGGCCGCTGCTTCGAGTGGCGTTCCTCCGACCGCCAGCGGGGCTGCGAGTCGGGCGATCTCGCGCAGCTCCGGGTGCCAGGTCGGACCGCCCTGCTGGGCAATCCGGTTCAGGCTCATACAGAACTTCAGCGAGGCGGTCGTTCCCCACGCCCGAGAACGCTCGGTCTTCACCGCCTCGGCGAACTGCGGCGTTCCGGCCCAATTGCCCTCAGCATCGCGCTCTGCCGCAGCGACGACCACGGCTCCCCGCCGGAATACCATGACGTTGTCTGCCAGATAACGCGCCTCAATGGCCGCCGTTGTCTCCGGCACTCCGCGATAACAGGCATCGTGGTTGGACTTCGCGACGAAACGGCCACGACCGTGCACGGCCGCCTGCTCCAGATAACGCGCCACGATGCCCAGCCGGCTCAGGGCCTCCGGAACGGCCATCACGGCGACCTCGACCCTGAAACCGGCAGCCCGGAAGTCCGCCGCCACCCGGCGAAACTCCTCGGGATCCGCCAGAGCGGTCTCGACGATCGTGTGACAGCCACGAGATCGCGCCCAGTCCTCAGCCGCGCTGTGCCACAGACGTGTGTCCAGCCGCGTGAAGGCCCCGGCCGTCCGCTCGTCCTCGTCCATGAGTCGCGAGTAGTCCGGGTGGTAGGGCTTGTAGAAGTCGCCGCACACGTGGGCGACCGGCCCGCGCAGACCCATCGTGTGCTTGATCATGTCCGTGGTCGCAGTCTTCCCCGCCCCCGGCTGCCCACCGATGAACACCACGACTGGATGCGGCTGTGGTGTGACAGGTTCGAGTCGCTCCGGCACGATTTCGGACTCGAAGATCTGGTGATGTACTGACTTCCGGAGTCGATAGCGCTCGAGATCGACCTCAGCCATCGGCGTCACCGTTGCGCTCACGGACCCGGCGGCCGTAGGTCTCCAACGACCCACGGATCGCCCCGGGATCGTCCGAGCGCAGGGCCTCGCTGTCCTTGACCGCTGCACGGCGCTCTCCGAGCCAGTGCTCGATCACCGACTCATCGGGTGCGTCCTTGCGGCGTTCGATCCAGATACGGTCGGTGCAGTGAGCGATGAAGAGGCTGATGGTGTCCTGGGCGACCTCGAAACTGATCGCCTGCTGGTCGTCCCACTCGTACGGCTGGACCTGGCCAAGGATCGATTCATTGCCGTCGTCGTCGGTCATGCAGCAACTCTCGCCGCTCCCTCACACCCACCGCAACCACCACCTCCGCCCCTGTGGATAACCAACCCTCCATACCCTGCGCAGCTTCACGCAGCACGGCCGGCGCCCCGGCGTACCCGCCACCTCATGGGCGAACCCAAGCCAGTTGGTGAAGCCCAGGGCGCAAGCCGGTACGACGCCGAGCGAACCGCCAGTTGGCCGGCCAGGACTTGGGGGCCCGTACACCCGGCAGGGGCCGTGAACACGTCATAACTTGTTCACGCCCACCGGTTCTTGTTCACGCCCCCGGGCTGTGACCGCGGATCGGCGACTGGTCGGACACCTCGTTAGCGGGAGCGGGGGCGGGGTTTGAGGGTGGTACCGGGGAGGGGCGGGGCGGGGAGGGGCTCGCCTTCGTAGCCGGGGACCAGGGGGAAGCGGTCGTTGCCGGCGGCGGCGATGGCGGACTGCCAGGAGTCGCGGGCCTCGACGATGTCTTCGTGGCTGCGGCCGATGAAGTTCCACCACATCACGAGTTCTTCGGTGAAGGGTTCGCCACCGAGCAGGAGGCAACGAACTCCGTTGTCGGAGGCAACCAAGTCGATCGACTCGCGGCCGGCGCCGAGGTAGGCGAGTTCGCCGAACGCCGGCGTCAGGTCCCCCACGGACAACGAGCCGTCGACGACCAGTACGGCGTACTCGTTGGAAGGTGTGAGTGGGAGCGTGAGCGATCGTCCGGGCTGGATGGTGAGGTCGGCGCCGACCAGCGGGGTGTAGGCGGGAGCCGGGGAGGTCACGCCAGCCACCGTGCCGATCATCACGACGACGCGCGCGCCGTCCAGGTCGAGCTCCGGTAGATCGGCGTACGCGTTGAAGGCGGGCGGGGTCGTCGTACGGACGGAGTCGGGCAGGGCGACCCAGAGTTGGGCGCCGTGCAGGCGCGGTGGCGCGTCCGGTGTGGAGACCTCGGAGTGGGCGATGCCGTTGCCGGCGGTCATGATGTTGAGCTCGCCAGGACGGACGAAGGCGTGTGAACCGACGCTGTCGCGGTGCTCGATCTCGCCCTCGAACAACCAGCTCACCGTCTGCAGACTCGTGTGCGGATGCGGCGGAACGAGCATGCCGCGCTCCCCCGGCGCGTCGTACGAGTCGACCCGCTGGGTCAGATCATCGGGCCCGTAGTGATCGACGAAGCACCACGCTCCGACCATCCGGCGGTCCTTGTTCGGCAGCAACCGCCGTACCTTCGTCGACCGTCCGAGCACCACCTCGCGCGGCTCCAGCAGCTCGAACACGGGCCCCTGCTCAGATCCGGTGCAGACGACCTCGGCCGGGTCCTTCTCCAAGTCGCTCATCACGCCGTCCATTCGAGGAGTTCGTCGCGGTCCCAGGTGTTGATGACGCGGTCGGGGGCGATGTCGGCGCCTTCGGCGCGCTCACAGCCGTAGACCTGCCAGTCGAGCTGGCCGGGCGCGTGCGCGTCGGTGTCGATGCTGAAGACGCAGTCCATCTCGGCGGCCAGGGCGAGCAGGCGTTTGGGCGGGTCGAGGCGCTCGGGGCGGGAGTTGATCTCGACCGCCGTGTTGAACTGACGGCACGCCTCGAAGACCACCTCGGCGTCGAACTCGGACTCCGGGCGCGTCCCGCGGTTGCCGGTGATCAGGCGGCCGGTGCAATGCCCCAGTACGTCGACGTGCGGGTTGGCGATGGCTTTGACCATCCGCTCGGTCATCGACTCGGAGGCCATCCGGAGCTTGGAGTGCACACTGGCGACCACGAGGTCGAGCCGCGCCAGGATCTCGGAGTCGCAGTCGAGTGAACCGTCGTCGAGGATGTCGACCTCGATCCCGTTCAGGATCGTGAACCCGTCGAGCTCCTTGGACAGCTTTTTGTTGAGCTCGGCAACGACCTCGATCTGCTGCAACCGGCGTTCCCGCGACAGGCCGTTGGCGACCGTGAGCCGTGGCGAGTGATCGGTCAGGGCCATGTACTTGTGGCCGAGCCGGTGCGCCGTGCGGGCCATCTCCTCGATCGGGCTGCCGCCGTCGGACCACTCCGAGTGCAGATGCAGGTCGGCCTGCAGCGCTGCGCGCATCGCCGTACCCTCGTCGGTCAGCTCACCGGCCGACCCCTCCAGCTTGGTCAGGTACGTCGGGGTCGCGCCGTCCATCGCCTCCAGGATCACGGCCTCGGTCTTCGGCCCGATCCCCGGCAGCTCGGTCAGCGTCCCGGCCCGGCGCCGCGCCCGGACCTCCGCCGCCGGCAGCGCCTCGATGGTGTCGGCCGCCCGCCGGTACGCCTTCACCCGATGGGTCGGCTGCCGGTCGCGCTCCAGGTAGTACCCGATCGCGCGCAACGCCTCCACCGCGGCATCCACACCCGCCTTGTCCGTCATCCCCCCATCATCGCGCCATCTCGTGGGTTAACCCATCAGGTGGTGGGTTATGTACCCGCATGCGGGTGCGGAACCCACCAGCTCGTGGGTCAACCCATCAGCTGGTTCGCGGCGGGTGCGGGGTCGTGGGGCTAGGGTCGGGGGGTGGGTAAGGCGGAGACCAGGGCGCATCTGGCGCGGGCGGATCGGCTGCAGGGGCAGACGGGGGCGCTGGCCACTGCGGCTACTGCGGCGATGGAGGAGAAGCTGCCGTGGTTCCGGGGGTTGTCGGCGCAGGACCGGTCGTGGATCGGGCTGGTGGCGCAGTCGGGGATCACCGCGTTCGTCGACTGGTTCCGCGATCCGGAGGAGCACTCGTCGATGCCGACGCGGATCTTCGGGTCCGCGCCGCGGGAGTTCACCCGGGTGATCTCGCTGCACCAGACCGTCGACCTGGTGCGCACGACCATCGAGATGATGGAGAACGCGATCGACGACCTGTTGCCGCCGGACGACGTACCGGCTGTGCAGAGGGCGATGCAGCGGTATGCCCGGGAGGTCGCGTTCGCGGCCGCGACGGTCTACGCGCAGGCTGCCGAAATGCGCGGTGCGTGGGATGCCCGGCTCGAGGCGCTCGTGGTCGACTCCGTGATCCGCGGCGAGGCCGACGACTCGGTCCGCTCCCGCGCCTCCGCCCTGGGCTGGACCGGAGCAGCCGGTACGACGGGATCTGCCGAGGTGGCCGTGGTCGTCGGGCGCGCGCCGGTGGCGGAGGGCAACGCGAACGTGGCGGACGCCGTACGGCATGCCGCACGTGAAGCGGGTGCTGACGCTCTGTGTGCGATCCAGGGTGACCGGCTGGTGGTGGTTCTGGGCGGTACCGGCAAACCTGTGGAGATCGTACAAAGGCTGGCTCATTGGTTCGGTCCCGGTCCGATCGTGGTCGGACCGGTGGTGAAAGACCTGATGGCGGCCGTGACGTCCGCGCGGGCGGCGGTCGCCGGGCTCCGCGCCGTACCGGCCTGGCCCGGGGCTCCGCGGCCGGTGCAGGCCGACGAACTGCTTCCGGAGCGATCACTCTCCGGAGACGGTCATGCCCGCCGGCAGCTCGCTACCGAGGTCTACGGCCCGCTCACTGTGGGCGAAGGCGTGCTGCTCGACACCGTTTCGGCGTATCTGGACTCCGGCGGTTCGATCGAGGCGACGGCCCGGACGATGTTCATCCACGCCAATACCGTCCGGTACCGGCTGAAGCGTGTGGCCGAACTCACGGGGTACCAGCCGCTGAATCCCCGCGACGCTTTCACCTTGCGTGTCGCACTCGCCCTCGGCCGCCTGCTCAATCCGGAGCCGGGAAACACCGTTTTGTAGGATCTCTACAAACAGGGCCGGTCAGAATTCGTGCTGCATTCCGGTCCGCGAACGGCTCGGAACAGGGAGAGTGGTCACGTGCTCGTCATCGTCGCGCCCGGTCAGGGTGCCCAGACCCCAGGTTTCCTCGAGCCGTGGCTCGCCGATCCCGCGTTCGAGAGCCGGCTGAACTGGCTCTCCGCGGTCGCCGGTCTCGACCTCGCCCACTACGGCACCCAGGCGGATGCCGACACGATCCGCGACACCGCGATCGCGCAGCCGCTGCTGGTCGCGGCCGGCTTGGCCGCCGCGCCCGCGCTGTTCACAGACCCGGCTCAGGTTGGTGCACTCGCCGGGCACAGCGTCGGTGAGCTCGCCGCCGCTGCCCTGTCCGGTGCGTTGACCGTCGAGCAGGCGATGGTGCTGGTCCGCGAACGCGGCAACGCGATGGCCGACGCCGCGGCGCTGACCCCGACCTCGATGACCGCGGTGCTCGGTGGCGACCGCGACGAGGTTCTCGCGAAGCTCGCGGAGTACGGGCTCACCCCCGCCAACGACAACGGCCCCGGCCAGATCGTCGCGGCCGGCACGGTCGAGGAGCTGGCCGCGTTCGCCGAGGATCCGCCCGCCAAGGCTCGCCTGATCGCGCTGTCGGTGGCCGGTGCGTTCCACACCAAGCACATGGAGCCCGCCGTACAGACCCTGGCGAAGTACGCGACCGCCATCAGCACCGGTGAGCCGACGACCAAGCTGCTCTCGAACCGCGACGGCCAGGTCGTGGCCGACGGTCACGACGCGCTGGAGCGGATCGTCGCCCAGGTGAACTCCCCCGTCCGCTGGGACCTGTGCATGCAGACCTTCACCGAGCTGGGTGTGACCGGCATCCTCGAACTGCCGCCGGCAGGCACGCTGGTCGGGATCGCCAAGCGCAACCTGAAGGGCGTCGAGACCTTCGCCCTGAAGACCCCGGACCAGCTCGACGACGCCCGCGCCTTCGTCACGAAGCACGCCTCATGACGGGCATCGCGGCACCGCAGGGTGCGCAGTACGCCGGAGTCCTCGGGATCGGGTCATACCGGCCGCGGCGCGTCGTACCGAACTCGGAGATCGTCGAGCAGATCGACTCCAGTGACGAGTGGATCCAGACCCGGTCCGGGATCAAGGAGCGCCGCTGGGCCTCCGACGACGAGACCGTGCTGATGATGTCGGTCGCGGCGGCCAAGGACGCGCTGAAGGAGTCGGGGATCGACCCGGCCCAGATCGGCTGTGTCGTCGTCTCCACCGTCACGCACCTCTACCAGACCCCCGCGATCGCGACCCGGATCGCCGTCGAGGTGGGCGCCCCGACCGCGGCCGCGTTCGACGTCTCCGCGGCGTGCGCCGGGTTCTGCTACGGCCTCGCGCTGGCCAGTGACATGGTCCGCGGCGGCAGCGCGAAGTACGTGCTGGCGATCGGGGTCGAGCGACTCAGCGACCTGACCGACCGCAACGACCGCGGTACGGCGTTCATCTTCGCCGACGGCGCTGGTGCCGCCGTCGTGGGCCCGACCGACGAGCCGGGGATCGGCCCCGTCGTCTGGGGCTCCGACGGCACGCAGCACGCGGTGATCAGCCAGAAGGAGTCCTGGCAGGAGGCAGCCGGCAGCCAGAACTGGCCGCACCTCACGATGGAGGGCAACCCGGTCTTCCGCTGGGCGTCGTACGAGATGGCCAAGACCGCGCAGCAGGCGCTCGACGTGGCCGGCGTACCGGCCGACGAGCTCGACCTGTTCGTGCCGCACCAGGCGAACATGCGGATCACCGACGCGATGCGCCGCGCCCTGAAACTGCCCGAGCACGTGAAGGTTGCCCGCGACATCGAACGGCAGGGCAACACGTCCGCCGCCTCGATCCCGCTCGCGATCACCGCGATGCGCGAGTCCGGCGAAGCCAAGAGCGGCGATCTCGCGCTCGTCATCGGTTTCGGCGCCGGCCTCGTGTTCGCCGCCCAAGTGATCCGGCTGCCCTAGCAGTCGGACATAGTTGTCCGGGGTAGCTCAGGTGGCTGCTCCGGCTGATTCAAGCAAGCAAGATCTTTCGAAGGGAACAACCGCAATGGCCAGCACCGAAGAGATCCGTTCCGACCTCGCCGAGATCGTGAACGAGATCGCCGGTATCCCGGTCGAGGACGTCCAGCTGGACAAGTCCTTCACCGACGACCTCGACGTCGACTCGCTCTCCATGGTGGAGGTCGTCGTGGCCGCCGAGGAGAAGTTCGACGTGAAGATCCCCGACGACGAGGTCAAGAACCTGAAGACCGTCGGCGACGCCGTCGCGTTCATCGAGCGCGCCCAGAACGGCTGATTCAAGCCGTCACTGTGCTGGCCGGTGCTCATCGGGCTCAGAACCGATGAGCACCACCGGCCGGCCCTCCCGTTCCCCGATCTCGTGAAGGATGAGGTACAGATGTCGAAGACCCGAGTCGTGATCACCGGGCTCGGAGCCACCACCCCGCTCGGCGGCGATGTGGCCAGCTCCTGGGAAGGCCTGCTGGCCGGTCGCTCCGGCGCCCGCCTGCTGACTGATGACTGGGTGCAGAACCTGCCCGTCCAGATCGCAGCCCCGGTGGCGGTCGAGCCGACCGAGATCATCGAGCGCGTGAAGGCCCGCCGCCTCGACCGCAACGCACAGCTCGCCGTGGTCGCGGCCCGCGAAGCCTGGGCCGACGCCGGCCTCGAGGACGCCGGGCTGGACAAGGAGCGGCTCGGAGTCGCCGTTGCCACCGGCATCGGTGGCCTGCACACCACCCTGAGCAACTACGACGCGCTGCTGAAGAACCCGCGCCGCGTCTCGCCGCTGGCGATCCCGATGCTGATGCCGAACTCGTCGGCCGCGTACGTCGGCCTCGAGTTCGGAGCCAAGTCCGGTGTGCACACCCCGGTCTCGGCCTGCGCCTCCGGCAACGAGGCGATCGCGCTCGGCCTGGACCAGATCCGGCTCGGCCGCGCCGACGTCGTACTGGCTGGTGGCACCGAGGGCACGATCATGCCGCTGCCGCTGGCCGCCTTCAGCCAGATGATGGCGCTCAGCAAGCGCAACGACGAGCCCGAGCGCGCCTCCCGGCCGTGGGACGCGGACCGTGACGGCTTCCTGCTTGGTGAGGGCGCCGGCATCCTGGTGCTGGAGTCCTACGAGCACGCCGTCGCCCGCGGCGCGAAGATCTACGCCGAGCTCGCCGGCGCCGGCATCTCCGCCGACGGCCACGACATCGCGCAGCCCGACCCGACCGGTTCCGGCGCACGCCGCGCGATGGAGCGGGCGCTGATCGAGGGCGACCTGACCCCGGCCGATGTCATGCACATCAACGCCCACGCCACCTCCACCCCGCAGGGTGACATCGCCGAGTCCCTGGCCATCCGGCTCGCCCTCGGCAAGGAGGCCGACCACGCGGTCGCCACCGCCCCCAAGTCGATGATCGGCCACCTGCTCGGCGCCGCCGGCGCAGTCGAGTCGATCGCGACCGTGCTCGCCCTGCACCACCGCATCGTCCCGCCGACGATCAACCTCGACAAGCTCGACGACCAGATCGACCTCGACATCGCCACCGAGCCCCGCAAGCTCGGCGACGGCGACCTCGCGGCCCTCAACAACTCCTTCGGCTTCGGCGGCCACAACGCCGCCATCGCCTTCAAAACCATCTGATCCAGCACCACCAAACGCCCGCTCCACCCGCCTCGGGGGGAGCGGGCGTTGTCACGTCCGCTCCTCCCAGCCGCCGCCCCTAGCGGCACGAACGACTGCAGGTGGTCACGACCGCGGCACCCGCGCGGACCTGGACGAGACTCCCTCGCGGCCCAGCCGCCAGACCGCGGGCGACTACCTGCAGTCCTACGTGCTGCTGGCTGCCCATGGTTCGGCGGGGCCTTGGCGGCACTAACGACTGCAGGTGGTCACGACCGCGGCACCCGCGCGGACCTGGATGAGGCTCCCTCGCGGCCCAGCCGCCAGACCGCGGGCGACTACCTGCAGTCCTACGTGCTGCTGGCCGCCCGGGGTGCGGCGGCACCTTCGCGGCACGAACGACTGCAGGTGGTCATCCCCGCGGCACCCGCGCGGACCTGGATGAGGCTCCCTCGCGGCCCAGCCGCCAGGCTGCGGGGGACTACCTGCAGTCCTTCGTGCTGCTGCCGCCCGGGAGGCGGCGGCACCTTCGCGGCACGAACGACTGCACGTGGTCATCCCCGCGGCACCCGCGCGGACCTGGATGAGGCTCCCTCGCGGCCCAGCCGCCAGACCGCGGGCGACTACCTGCAGTCGTTCGTGCTGCTAGCCGGTGGTTAGTTCGGCTAGTTGGAGGCGGTAGGTGTTGTGGTCGTTGGGGTTGGGGCGAAGCGGGCGACCGACGACACGGACGCGGTCGGTTCGCTCTTCCCGTTGTGCACGTCTCGTGCCTCGCACCCTGACGAAGAGCCCGGAACCCCGCCACCGTTTTGAGCCTGCACGAAGGCTGCGACACAGCAGTGATGTGGTTGACATGGCGAGGTTACTGGTGTTGGAGGGGGTCGTGGTGCAAGATGGACCCAGTTGCTCTGCTGGGATGGCCAGAGTTGTGCTCGAGATCGCTGGGGAAGGCGCCCCTCGAACACAGGAGGTCCCGGTGGCGACGACTCGTGGCGTTTTGTACGTCCACACGGTGCCGTCAGCGTTGTGTCCGCATGTCGAGTGGGCCGCTGGCGGCGTACTTGGTGTGCCTGTGAAACTCGACTGGACGCCGCAGCCCGCGGCACAAGGCACGTACCGGGCCGAACTGTCCTGGCAGGCCGAGGCCGGCACGGCCAGCAAGCTCGCATCAGCTCTGCGCGGTTGGCAGAAGCTGCGCTTCGAGGTGACCGAGGAGCCGACGAACGGCGTCGAGGGCGAGCGCTACTCGTTCACGCCGACGCTCGGAATCTTCCACGCGACCACCGGGGTGCACGGCGACATCATGGTGCCCGAGGAGCGGCTGAAGGCAGCGATGCTGAAGGCCGCGACCGGCGAAGCGGATCTGACCGCGGAGGTCGAGCGTTTGCTCGGCCGGCCGTGGGACGACGAGCTCGAACCCTTCCGGTACGCCGGAGACGGCGCTCCGGTGCGCTGGCTGCACCAGGTCGTCTAAAGCCACGTTATCTGAGCACTGCCTGAGAACTTGAGAAGAAAGCTTTGAAGGGCACAGACAAACCCCGAACTTTTCGGGCAGAGTGAGCATCAGACATTCCACAAGGGTGGAGGGGCCGTGGCCGCTGGGTCACCGGGTGTCGGGACACCCCCGGTTATCACAAACAGCGGCCGCACCACGTGAAGGGCGCGGATCCTCGGGACAGGATCCGCGCCCTTCGTGCGTGTGTCAGCTGGTCGCCCGGTGGACGAGCTTTGTCGGCAGGATCAGCGGGGTCGGCGACTCCCCCGCGATCAGCGCGAGCAGCATCCGCGCCATCTCCCGGCCGAGCGACTGGATCGGCTGGCTGACCGTGCTCAACGGCGGATCGGTGTGCCGCGCCAGTACGACGTCGTTGAAGCCGACCACCGCGACATCACCCGGAATCGCCTGACCGGCATCCTTCAGCACCCGCATCGCGCCGATCGCCATCTGATCCGAGGCGATGAAGACGGCGTCGAGATCCGGGTGCTCGGCGAGCAACTGCTCCATCGCGCGCCCACCGCTCTCTTCGCTGAAGTCGCCGTACACAACGCGGCTCGCATCCAGCCCGGCCATCGCGAGCGCCTCCTGATAACCCTTGTACCGCGCCGTGCCCGCGCCCTCGTCCATCCGGCCGGTGATGGTGGCGATCCGGGTCCGGCCAGTCGCGACCAGGTGCTCAGTGGCCAGCCGCGCACCTCCGCGGTTGTCCGCATCCACGTAGTACTTGGGCTCGAAGTTCACCGGCGAACCACCGAAGACGACCGGTATGTCGGACTCCTCGGCGAGGCGCGCGATCGGATCGTCGCCGTGCATCGACATCAGCATCACGCCGTCGGCCTGCCGAGTGCGCAACACCTGCTCGAGCCGGGTCTGGCCGCGCGTCGACGTCGCCAACTGCAGCACCAGCTCCAGCTCGGTCTCTTCGAGCACCGAGTTCACCCCGACCGCGACCTCGGCGAAGAACGGGTCGGCGAACACCTGCGGATTGTCGCTGGAGATCGCCAGTACGACGGCGCCCACCTGCTGCGTGGCCAGCGCGCGAGCCGTTGCGTTCGGCACGTAGCCGAGGTCGGTGACCGCGCGCTGCACGGCCTCCCGCTTCGCCCTGCTGACATGCGGCGCGTTGTTGATCACCCGGGACGCCGCCGACCGGGACACACCGGCGCGCTCGGCGACCTCGTCGAGTGTCACTTGCCGTCTGGCCTGCTGGGTCACGGGCGATCCTTCGTTGGTGGAGTGGATAGAGGGTATGGCATCAGGACCGGACTGCGCCGTCCATGATGCCGCTGATGAGTTGCCGCCCGAAGAGGATGAAGACGAGCAGCAGCGGCACGGTCGCGATCAGCGTCCCGGTGAACATCAGTGTGTAGTCGGTGTAGTACTGCGTGGCGAGCTGGCTGAGCGAGAACTGGACGGTCGGGTTGTCCGCCTCCATCACCGCCAGCGGCCAGAGGAACTCGTTCCAGGTGCCCATGAACGTGAACAGCCCCAGTACGGCGGCGCCCGGCCGCAGGGCCGGTGACACCACTCGCACGAACAGACCGAACGTCGTACAGCCGTCCAGGCGGGCTGCTTCGATCAACTCGTCCGGGATCGCGCGTTCGGCGTACTGGCGCATCAGGAAGACGCCGAAGGCCGACACCAGGAACGGGACGATGACCGCCTGCAGGTGGTTCTGCCAGCCGAGCTTCACCATCACCATGTAGAGCGGGACGATGCCCATCTGCACCGGCACCATCATCGTCGCGAGCACCGAGATGAGCAGCGCGTTGCGGCCGCGGAACCGCAGCTTGGCGAACGCGAACCCGGCCAACGAGGAGAAGAACACGACCGAGATCGTGACGCAGACCGACGCGATCGCGGAGTTGAGCAGGCCGCGGGCGAAGTGCGCCTCCTCGGCCTCGGAGCCGAACAGCCGCTGGATGTTCGCGCCGAGATTGCCGCCCGGGACCAGTGGCGGCGGAAACTGACCGACCACATCATTGGAACGGGTCGCCACGACGAACAGCCAGTAGAGCGGGAAGATCGACAACACCAGGCTGACCAGCAGGGTCAGGTAAACGAGCGGATTGCGTTGTTGCTTCACTGGGTGCCTCCCCGCAACCGCCGGCCGATCAGCAGGTTGACGACGCCGACGAGCACGGTGAGCAGGAAGATCATCCAGGCGACCGCGGATCCGTACCCGTAGTCGAAGTTCTGGAAGCTCTGCTCGAACATGTACATCGCGATGGTCTGGAACTGCCGCAGACTTCCACCGGACACATCGCCCTGCCCGAACAGCAGCGGCTCGGTGAACAACTGCATCCCACCGATGATCGACATCACCACGGTGAAGATCAGTGCGGGCCGGATCAGCGGCACGGTGATGTTGCGGAACTGCCGGACCGCGCCGGCGCCGTCGATCTGCGCGGCCTCGTAGAGATCCCGCGGGATCGCCTGCATCGCGGCCAGGTAGATCAAGGCGTTGTACCCCGTCCAGCGCCAGTTGACCATGCTCGAGACCGCGATCCAGGACGTCAGCTTGCTCGCCTGCCAGTCGACGGGGCTGACGCCGACCAGTCCGAGCAGCCCGTTCACCAGCCCGGTGTCGCGGCCGTAGAGCTGACCGAAGACGATCGCCACCGCGGCGACCGACGTGACGATCGGCGCGAGAACACCGAGCCGAAACAAGAGCAGTGCTCGCAGCGGCCGGTTGAGCAGGGCCGCGACGATCAATGCGAGCAGCAACTGCGGGACGGTCGCGAGGACGAGCAGGCCGAGCGTGTTGACGAGCGCGTTCCAGAAGTCCGGGTCGCCGAGCAGGCGGCTGTAGTTGTCCAGCCCGACGAACCCGGCGTCACCGGTCAGGTCCCAGGACCGCAGCGACACCCACGCGGTGTAGATCAGCGGGAAGAGACCGAACGCGGTGAACAGCAGGAAGAACGGCGCGATGAACACGTACGGCGAACCGTGCAGATCGAACCGGCTCCACCGGCTGGGGCGATAGCCGTCCGGCGCGCGGGTGGTCCCGCGCGCCGGACGGACAGGGGTTTCAGTCGTCACTTGCCGACGGCTCGCTGGGAGTCGGCCAGTGCCTTGGTCCAGGCTTCATCCGGCTTGAGCTTGCCCTGCTCGACGGCGGTCAGCGCGTCGCCGATCGCGTCACCGACCTGCTGGTTGTCCGGGCCGAGGTAGACCGGCTTCAGCTCCTTGGCGGACTTGCCGAAGATCTGACCGACCGGCGCGTTGTTGAAGTACTCGTTCTTGGCACCGGAGACCGCCGGGTCGTCGATGGCCTTCGGCGCCGACGGGAAGTTGTTCTTCGCCTTGAAGGCCGCGGTCTGACCCTCAGGGCTGGTCAGGAACTTGGCCAGTTCGGCGGCCTCCTTCGGGTGCTTGCTCTGTGCCGGTACGGCGAGGAACGAGCCACCGCGGACCGCGCCCTGCCCCGGCACCCGGGCAACGTCCCACTTGCCGGCGTTCTCGGGACCGGCCTGGTCCTTGATGATGCCGAGCATCCACGCCGGGCACGGGATCGTCGCGAAGGTCCCCTTCTTGAAGCCCGCGTTCCACGCCGGGCTCCACATCTGCAGCTTGCCGGAGAGCCCGGCGTCGACCATCGCCACGGTCTGGTCCCAGGACTTGCGGACGCCGGGGTTGCTGTCCACGATCAGCTTGTTGCTGCGATCGAAGTACGTCGTGTCGCCCTGCTGCATCAGCATGTTCTGGTAGATCGCGCCGGAGCTGTCGAAGTAGCTGGCGCCGGTGTTCGCGGCGGCGAACTTCTTGCCGGTGGCAAGGTACTGGTCCCAGGTCGGCCACAGCGCGCCGACCTTCTCGCGGTCGGTCGGCAGCCCGGCCTTGGCGAACAGGTCGGTGCGGTAACACATGCCCTGGGCACCGACATCGGTGCCGAGACCGACGAGCTTCGACCCGTCGGTGGTCAGCGCCTGGTTCCACTTCCACTCCAGGAAGTTGGGCTTCAGACTCGCGGCGCCGTAGTCGAGCAGGTTCGCGAACTGGTCGGGCTTGGCCATCAGCTTGACCAGGATGCCCTCCTCGAGCGCGACCACGTCGCCGGCGCCGCTGCCCGCGGTCAGCCACTGCTGCAGCTTCGGCGTGTAGTCGGCGAGTTTGGCGATGTTGTCGGCCTTGATCTTGATGCCCGGGTGCGAGGCCTCGTACTGCGTGTAGAGGTCCTCGTAGCCGAACTGGCTGAACGTCTTCACGGTCAACGTGATCGTGCCGTCGGCCGCCTCGTCGGTGCCCGAGCCCCCACACCCGGCCACCGCCACCAGAGCTACGGCCGCTCCGAGCGCGGGAATGAACCACCTTGCCGACATCTGATCCTCCAGGGAAACTGGTCGAAACTGGGAGCGCTTCCAGCAGACGGTAAGCGATTGCCCGGCATTTGTGAAGTCCCCATTTCACGCTTGTTTCAGTCTTGACACGGCCAGGGGGCGTGGGCAGCATGGCGCCACCTTGCTTGCAGACCCGCCCGACATTCTGCAAGCGCTCCCAGCTTCTCCCGGAGGCACCCCGATGCCCGTACGACGACGATCCGTGGTGATCGCCGGCTCAGCCGCGCTCACCGTCCTGGCCGCCACCCTTGTCCCGACCGCGGCCACCGCGGCCGATCCGCCGTACGAGCGCATCCTGAACGGGACCTTCGACACCGAGAAGGAGCCGTGGTGGACCAGCTCGACCACGCCGTCGACGGTCTCCGGCGGGCAGCTGTGCGCCCAGGTCCCGGCCGGCACGGTCAATCCCTGGGACTCGATGATCGGCCAGGACGACGTACCGCTGGAGCAGGGGCAGCCGTACACGCTGAAGTTCGACGCGTCGGCCAGCAAGCCGATCAAGTTCCAGGCGGTCCTGCAGCAGCAGGGTCCACCGCACGGCACAGTGTTGAACAAGACCGTCATGGCAGGTACGACGATGCAGAGCTTCAGCTTCACGGGCAACTCACCCGTCACCGATACGCACGGTCAGATGTCGTTCCAGGCCGGTGGACCGCACGAGGCGTACACGCTGTGCCTGGACAACATCTCGGTCACCGGCGGAGTCGTGCCACCTGGTGGGGTACGCGACTTCGGCTCGCCGGTCCGGGTCAACCAGCTCGGTTACGTGCCGAGCGGTCCGCACCGCGCGACGTACGTGACGACGGCGACCACTCCCCTGGACTGGAAGCTCCTTGACTCCGGCAACGAGATCGTTGCCGCGGGCAAAACTTCGCCGTACGGGCCGGATGCGATGTCGGGCGACAGCGTGCAGCTGATTGACTTCGGCAGCTACAAGCGCTCAGGCACTGGCTTCACACTGGTGGTCGGCGACGACGTCAGTGAGCCGTTCGACATCGAGAAGAACCTGTACTCCGCCCTGCGACAGGACTCGCTCGAGTACTTCTACAACAACCGCAGCGGGATCCCGATCGAGGCCAAGTACGTCGGTGACGCGTGGGCGCGCGCAGCCGGTCACCTCGGCGTCGCGCCGAACAAAGGTGACACCTCGGTACCTTGCTACCCCGGCTCCTGCGACTACAGCCTCGACGTCCGCGGCGGCTGGTACGACGCCGGCGACCACGGCAAGTACGTCGTGAACGGCGCGCTCGCGGCCTGGCAACTGCTCGACCTGTACGAGGAGTCGGACGACAACGCCACCTTGAAGATTCCTGAGAACACGAACCGGGTGCCGGACGTGCTGGATGAGGCCAAGTGGCAGATCGACTTCCTGCTCAGCATGCAGGTCCCGGCGGGTCAGCCGTTGGCCGGCATGGTGCATCACAAGATTCACGATGTCGCCTGGACCGGGCTGGCACTCGCCCCGGCCGCCGACCCGCAGCAGCGGTACCTCTACCCGCCGTCGACTGCCGCGACCCTCAACGTTGCTGCCATCGGGGCGCGCTGTGCCCGCGTCTACGCCCGCTGGGATCACGCGCTCGCGTCTCGCTGCCTGTCGGCCGCGCAGACGGCGTGGAAGGCTGCTGCCGCCCATCCGGCAATCTATGCGCCGGACGGTGGTGTCGGCGGCGGGGCGTACGACGACGTCAAGGTGACCGACGAGTTCTCCTGGGCCGCGGCCGAACTGTTCGCTGCCACGGGCAAAGCGTCGTACAAGAAACAGATCACCACGGTTTTGAAGGCGAGTGACGGCTTCTCCTGGCAGGAGACCGGCGGGCTGGCGGATCTCGCGCTCGCGCGAGCGCCGTACAGGTTGTCGATCATCGAGCGGCTCAAGCTGATCCACCGGATCTCGACCGTTGCCGACAGCTACCTTGCCGACCTGCGGTCCCAGGGCTACGCCAACCCCTACAAGCCGACCGACGGTCAGTACGTGTGGGGATCCAACTCCGGTACGGCGAACAACGCGATGATCCTCGCGATCGCGGCCGATCTCACCGGGCGACCGTCGTACAAGTCGGCGGCGCTGGAATCGCTGGACTACCTGTTGGGGCGGAACGCGATCAACCAGTCCTACGTGACCGGGTACGGCGAGCGCAACAGCCACAACCAGCACCACCGGTTCTGGGCCCACTCGCTGAACCCGGCCCTGCCGTCGCCGTACCCGGGATCCCTGGCCGGTGGCCCGAACTCCGGCCTGCAGGATCCCGTTGCCCAGCGCAACCTCGTCGGGTGTGCTCCGGCGAAGTGCTACATCGACGAGATCGGGTCGTACTCCACCAACGAGGTGGCGATCAACTGGAACTCGGCACTGGCCTGGCTGACGACGTACGCCGACGAGGCTTAGTGCTTACGGACTGCGTTGTTTAAGGGAAGCGGGAAGCCATGGCGACACAAGCACCGGCGGCCATCAGCGCGAAGAGCATCGCGATACCGGCGAACCGGGAGGTGACTTCCTTGTCCACCTCGTCGTACCCGACCGAGGAGCCGATGTCCTTGTAGACGTCCTCCAGCTCACCGGCCGACTCCGCAGTGTAGGCCTTGCCGCCACTGATCTCGGCGACACTGCGGAGCTCGGCCCGGTCCGGTGGCACCCGCTGCCGGATCCCGTCCATCTCGATGAAGCCCGAGTCGGTGCCGAAGCAGATCGAATAGACCGGGGTCTTCTTCGCCTTGGCCGCCTGCGCGCCTTCCTGCGCGGTGCGCCCGACCGTCCGCTTGCCGTCCGACAGCAGCACGATGCGTGCCGGCGCCGGGTCGTTGGGGTGGTCGGGGTCCGGCGGGACCTGGGTGAGCGCCTGCAGCGAGGTGAAGATGCCTTCACCGGTCGCCGTCGACTCGGCCAGGTCCAGTCCGTCGATCGACCGCAGCACGGTCGCCCGGTCGGTGGTCGGCGGCACGATGATGGAGGCCGATCCGGCGAAGTTGACCAGCGCGACGTTGAACTTGGCCGGCAGCTGGTTGACGAAGTTCTTCGCCGACTTCTTCGCCGCCTCGAGCCGGTTCGGGTCGATGTCGGTGGCCATCATCGAGAGCGAGACGTCGATCGCGACCACGATCGTGGCCCGCTCGCGCGGCACCTTGACCTTGGCCTTGGGCTGCGCGAACGCCACGATGCACGACAGCGCCGACAGCAGCGCGAAGGTGACCGCGAGGTGCCGGCGCCACTGCGGGCGCCGAGGTGCGACCCGGTCAAGCAGGGCGATGTTGGTGAAGCGCAGCGCGTACTGCGCGCGGCGGTGCTGCAGGTAGATGTAGACCGCGACGACCGCCGGGATGAGCAGCAGGAACCACAACCTGCTGGGAGACAGGAACTCCATCAGCGAGCCACTCCCTTCGGCGGTTGGTGCAGGCGGGGTGCCATCCGCCGGTAGGCGAGCACGAACCGCACGGTGTCGGCGACCCAGTCACGATCGGTCCGCAGGACCAGGTGGCCCGCACCTACCCTACGCAGGGCGATCCGGGTTCGTTCCCGCTGTGCCAGCGCCGCGGTCGCGAAGGCCTCGCGGACCTTGCGCCGGCGGGTGTCGAGCTCACGGACCTGGCCGGTCTCCGGGTCGCCGATCATCACGACGCCCATGTTCGGCAGCTCCAGCTCGCGCGGGTCGACGATCTCCACGGCGAGCACCTGGTGCTGGGCGGTCAGCTTGCGCATCGCCCGCTCCCAGGACGGCTCGAGCCGCGCGTCGATCTCGCCGTCCTCGGGGGTGAGGAAGTCGGACACGACCACGCGCAGGCCGCGCTTGCGTTGCGTCCGGGCCATCGACTCCAGGGCCGCGGACAGGTCACTGCGGTGCGCTGACGCCTCGGCCGTGAACTGCTCGGCCAGGAGTGCGCGGAGCAGACCGTACAAGGCGAGGCGACCGGAACGCGCAGGCCAGCGCCGCAATGCGGAGTCCCGCAGCATCAGCCCGCCGAAGCGGTCGCCGAGCCGGTGGGTCAGGAACCCGACCGTGGCCACCGCGGCGACGGCGAGCTCGCGCTTCTCCATCGTCGACGTCCCGAAGTTCATCGAGCCGGACAGGTCCACCAGGGCCCAGGTCTCCAGCTCACGGTCCGCGATCAGGTCCCGCACGTGCGGGATCGTCGTCCGGGCGGTCACCGCCCAGTCCATCCGCCGGACGTCGTCGCCGACCTGGTACTCCCGTGCTTCGGCCAGCTCGGTGCCGGGACCAGGCAGCAGCCCCATGTGCTCACCGTGCAGATACCCCTCAAGACGCCGTACGACGGTCAGCTCCAACCGTCGCAACGCACGCTCGGGCGCAAGCTGCGAGATCGTCATCGCAGCTCGCGGGTCGGGACGGTTGGCCACTAGACAAACTCCGGGCGGCCCTGGCCGTCGGAGCCGTCGCGCCAGACCGGCTGGGGCGGCGGGACGGTGGCCAGGATGCGCTCGATGACCGCGCGGGGGTCGATGTTGTCGGCGACCGCGTCGAAGGTGAGGCCGAGGCGGTGACCCATCACGTCGAGCGCGACGGTCTGGATGTCACTCGGCAGCAGGTAGTCGCGGCCGTGGATCAGGGCCAGCGCGCGACCGGCGGCGATCAGGCCGAGCGTCGCCCGCGGGCTGACGCCGAGCTCGATGATCGGCTCCAGGTCGGGCAGGTGGAAGTCGGTCGGCGTCCGGGTCGCCATCACCAGGCGGACGGCGTACTCGGCGACGAGGTTGTGCACGAAGACCTGCTCGGCGGTCCGCTGCAGCTCCATGATCGTCTCCGGCTGCAGCACCGGCCGCGCCTCGGGCGGGTCGACGCTCATCCGGCGGAGGATCTCGAACTCCTCGTGCCCGCGCGGGTGCGGGACGTCGATCTTGACCAGGAACCGGTCCCGCTGCGCCTCCGGCAGCGGGTAGACGCCCTCGGACTCGATCGGGTTCTGGGTGGCGATCACGATGAACGGCTTCGGCATCGGGAAGGTCTGGCCGCCGATCGACACCTGCCGCTCGGCCATCAGCTCGAGCATCGCCGACTGCACCTTGGCCGGGGCCCGGTTCACCTCGTCGGCCAGCACGAAGTTCACGAAGGTCGGCCCGAGCTCGATGTCGAAGGCCTCGCGGGTCTGCCGGTAGATCCGGGTCCCGACGATGTCCGACGGCACCAGGTCGGGGGTGAACTGGATCCGGGCGAACGACCCGCCGACCACGGAGGCGAAGGTCCGCACCGCGAGCGTCTTGGCGACACCCGGCACGCCCTCGAGCAGGCAGTGACCCTTGGCGAGCAGCGAGACCATCAGCGTCTCGACCATGTGCTCCTGGCCGACGATCACCCGCTTGACCTCGCTGAGTGCCTCGCTGATCAGCCGGGACTGCTGCGCCACCGATCCAGCCGGCACAGTGGTTTCGGTCATGCCTGTCCTTCCGGGGTCCACAGTGCGGACCTTGTCACTCCCCGATGCGTTCGACACCGGCCATTCCATCAGATCCGCGGGTCCGCCGCTCCACGGCCCACCGCGCCCATCATCCCCGGCGACTCAAATCCTCCGGAGTTCCTGGGGAGTTGCGACAGTGCTACCAGGGATGTGGTGGGATTGGGGTGATGACTGCGACCGAATCACAGACAGAGGTGCAACCGGCCGAGCCGCCGGTGGAGGCGCCAGTGTCGCTGATTCCTGCCGCGCTCCCGCTGCAGCCGGAGGACCCGCCGCGGGTCGGTGAGTTCTGGCTGCGCGGCCGGCTGGGCGCGAATGCCGCCGGTTATCTGTACACGGCCAGTGACGAGCACGGGCGCAACGCCGTGGTCGCGATGATGACCGAGGGTTCGGCCGACGACGCGGCGGCCCGCGACCGGTTCGTGTTCGCGGTCGACTCGCTGCCCGAGGACGTCGTACTGGCGCACAACGACGAGGACGACGACGATCTCGCGCTCTGGGCGGCCTTCGGGCCGATCCGGGAGGACGACGGGTCCAGCGCCGCGTCGGACGAGCGGTTGCTGGCCGAACGACGCGGCGAGGACGTGCTGTCCGCCGTACTGATGGACCGGATCCCGCAGCAGGGGCGGCGGCGTGGACCCGAGTTCCGGCACTACTGGGAGAACCGGCGGCGTCCTGGTCTGTTCCGGATCTGGCCGCTGCCGTGGCCGACCGCGCTGCGGCCGCCGTCGTGGAACGCGATCTGGTACGCGCTGGCGACGATGCTGCTGATCATGGCGCTGGCCGTGTTCCTGGCCTGGCAGCTGTTCAAGGACTCGCCGCCGCTCGATCCGCCGCCGGTCATCCCGACGCCGACGAACACGGTCACGACGACGATCACGCCGACCACTCCGCCACCGATGACCGAACAGCCCAGTACGCCGGTGACGCCGAATCCGACCGGCACCATTCCGCTGACCCCGGGCGGCTCGTCGAGCCCGACCTCGACAAACCCAGGCGACAAGTTCTAGACCTGCTGCGGCTCACGTTCGGTTCGTAGCGTGAGCAGGCCGATCAGGCTGATCACCGCCCAGCTGCCTTCGAGCAGCAGGAAGCCCCATGACGACTCCTGGAGGGCGATCGCGGCCAGCAGGCCGGAGCCAAGGAAGTTCAGCAGTTGGTAGGTCAGGGTGCGCTGGCGCAGCCGTCCGGCCTGGGCGGCCGCGAAGGCGATCAGAATGATCAGTGCACCGACGATCTCGAAAACATCGACAGCATGCATCGGAGAAGCCCCTCCAGGGGGCGGGCGTCGTCTTGTCACCGACCGGGTACGACGCCACTCGTCCGGGGCCTGCAGTAGCGCAGGACCTGCCGTCTACGTTAGCAAACGCAGCAACTCGGGGTCCCGCCAGAGCGTTGCCGGTACGGGTTGCCGGACCAGGGCTGCGTCGGCCCGGATCTCCGCCGGGCTGGCGGCCGAGATCAGCACCGAGGTGACGGCTGGGTGCCGGGACGGGAAGGCGAGCGCGGCCTGCGGCAGCGAGACGCCGTACCGCTCGCAGACCGCGGAGATCCGCCGCGCCTGCACGCTGTCGCTGTGCAGCACCTCCGGCGAGAGGACGCCGGACACGATCACCGAGACGCCGCGGGCGAGGCAGCGATCCAGCAGTGGTCGCGCGCTTTGGTCGAGCAGCGAGAACTGCCCGGCCAGCAAGACACAGTCCAGCTCGTGGTCGCGGACGAGGTGATCAAGCACTTGCCAGTCGGTCGAGGCGGCGCCGATCGCCTTGATCACCCCTTGGCGCTTAAGACCGTCAAGGATCGGGTACGCCGTTGCGATTGCGTCCTCGACCAGCACGAGATCGGCCCCGAGGCCGAGTCGCTGGATACTCCCCCGGACCGATTCCTCGGTGTCCGCGCCGACCACCTTCGTCGAGACCAGGAACTCACCGCGCGGGCGACGGCTGAGCGCCGTACCGAGTGTGGATTCTGAGTCGCCGTAGGCCGGTGAGGTGTCGAAGAAGCGGATGCCGGCCTGGTACGCCGCGTCGATCGTCGCTTCCCCGGCGGGATCGCCGAGCCGCGAACCGCCGAGGCCGAAGCGAGGTGGGCGGAACTTGTGCACCGGATGAGGCGCGAGCACGTGACTTGGCGCGGCCATCGCACCCACCTCCTCCTGATCGCTATGTACTGTCCAGGATCGGTGGTGTGCGACGGCCTCGCATCTTCAGCCTGAGTGTCAGCGACCAGAGTCGTACAAGGCCTTGACCTCCTGATCGGTCAGCGCGCGGTCGAAGACGTGCACCTGGTCGACCGTGCCGTCGAGGAAGTCGACCTGGTTCCCGCCGAACTTCGCCCGGCCGATCACGGTGTTGCCGGTCGAGGTCGAGTCCAGGCTGCAGGCGGATTTCGCGCCGGCCAGCTGGCCATCGACGTACAGGCGTAGCTCGCCCTTGGTCGCGTCCCGGACGCCGGTGAGGTGGTACCACTGGTCCGGGTTCGGCTTGGTCGGCGCGAGTGCCCGGACGCCCGGGAAGCTCATCGCGAACCGCTGATCCGCACCGGAGTACTGCAGGAAGAACGCGCTGTCGCGATCGCCGTCCTGACTGACCACGGTCTGGAAGCCGTCGACCTTGTTGAGCTTCACCCAGGCGCTGGCCGTGTAGTTGCCGCTGGTGTCGAGCAGCGCGGCACCAGTGTCGACGTACTGGTTGGATCCGTTGACTGCAACGCCTTGACCATTCTTGCCGGGAGCAAACGTCGCGCCGTTGACGAGCGTGGCGTCGTTGTTGCCGACGGCATCTTCACCGTTGCCGTCGAGTGGGTAGAAATGGATGCCGTCGGCACCTGGTGTGCCGGGACCGGGTTGCGGTCCGCCGGTTCCGGTTCCGTCCGCGCCCGCGATGATCTGCTGATTGACCGTGCGGACCTGGGCGAAGTCCATTTTCGGGACCTGCCGGTCGTAGGTGAAGAAGCCGTTCAGCTCACCCTCGACATCGGTGATCTGGGTGTAGACCGAACCGCTGATGCCACATTGGTTGGCCGATTTCAGGACGTCGCGCTGGTTCTCGACGTACCGTCTGGTCAGCGTGGCCTTGTCCGGCGTCATCTCGTACGCGAACCCGTCGCCGAACCACATGTGGTCCTGGGTTTTCAGGCCGAATCCGCCGTGCTCACCGTCGACCGCGGCCCGTTCGCCTGCCGGTGACGGCGTCCCCGGGCCGAGATACGCGTGATGGTCGATCAGGTCGCCACGACCCGAGTCACCCTTCGAGGCGCAGCAGTTCATCCCGCTGTGGGCGTTGACGAGCCGGGACGGGTCCTGTGCCTTCACCGAGTCGGCGATCTGGCCGGTCTCGGTCTTGTCCCACTCACCCCAGCCCTCGTTGAACGGCACCCAGACCGTGATCGAGGTGAAGCTCTTGTGCTCGTCGACCATCTCGTGCAGCTCGGACTTGAACTGCGCGCGCCACGGCTCCGGGATCTCCGCGGTCTTGGTCGCGGGCATGTCCTGCCAGACCATCAGGCCGAGCTTGTCGGCCCAGTAGTACCAGCGATCGGGCTCGACCTTGATGTGCTTACGGACGGTGTTGAATCCGAGGCGCTTGTGCTGCTCGAGGTCGAAGCGCAGCGCGGCGTCGGTCGGGGCCGTGTTCAGGCCGTCCGGCCAGAAGCCCTGATCCAGCGTGGAGAGGTTGAACAGGACCTTGCCGTTCAGGCCCATCCGAAGCTTGCCATCGGCCCCCTTGACCAGGCCGACCGACCGCATTCCGGCGTACGAACCGACTTGATCTACGGTCTTACCGCGATCGATCAGGCGGACCTTGAGGTCGTACAGGAAGGGCTTGTCGGGCGACCACGTCTTCGGGTTCGGGATCGGGACCCGGAGCTCGGTGTCGGCCTTGCCGCGAACCCGGCTCACCTGACGACGACCGTCGTACGCGGTGACCTCGACGTCCAGGTTCGCCGGACCGGTGGTGTCCGCCGTGACCTTGAGCGCCTTGCCGGGGAGGTCCGGTGTGAGCTGCAGGCGGTCGATGGATGCGGTGTTGACCGGCTCCATCCAGACCGTGCGCCAGATGCCGGAACTGCCTTGGTAGAAGATCCCGTGATCGGGAACCTCACGCTGCTTGCCGATCGGCTGGAAGGTCTCGTCGGTGAGGTCCTCGGCGCCGACGATCAGCTCCTGCGGACCGCTGCGGTGGAGGTAGTTGGTGACGTCGACGTCGAAACCGTCGTACCCGCCGCGGTGCGTGGCCGCCAGGCGGCCGTTGACCCAGACCTTGGCGTCGTAGTCGACCGCACCGAAGTGCAGGACGAGGCGCTGGCCCTTCCACTGCGGAGGGACGGTGAAGGTCCGGCGGTAGAACATCCGGTCCTCGTGCCGCTGGATGCCGGACAACGCAGACTCGATCGGGTAGGGCACCAGGACCTTCTCGGCGAGCGTGCGACCGACGGGCGGCTGCTCCCCCGGCGCTGCGGCGGCGAACTCCCACAGGCCGTTGAGGTTGCGCCACTCCGGGCGGGTGAGCTGCGGACGCGGGTAGTCCGGGAGCGCGTTGGACGGCGTGACGTCGTCCGTCCACGGAGTGCTGAGCGGCGGGGTGCCGCGGTGCCACTCAGCCGGGGCGGCGTGCGCCGTCGGCACGAGGGTTGCCGCGGCCGCGAGGGCGCCCGCGCCGACAAGCTTGAGCATGGAAGCTCCCTTCGGGGCGGTGAAAGGCGCCTCAATGACAGCGTTGTTTTCTCAAAAGCACAAGATTTCAACGTGAGAACGCAAGACCTCGATCAGAATCAAACACTGACGCACACTGGGGTCGTGGTGGCGAACGAGCTCTTCTGGGTCAGGCTCCCGGACGCGAGGTCGACCGCGAAGGTGACGATGTTGCCCGAATTCTGATTGGAGACGAACAGCAGCGTGCCGGTCGGATCGATGATCGCGTGCCGCGGCCAGACCCCGCCGGCGTTCGGCGTCGCCTTGAGCGTGAGGGTGCTGCCGGATGTCTCGAAGACCGCCACACTGTTGTGGCCGCGATTGGTCAGGTAGACGTAGCGGCCGTCCGCGGAGACGACAACCTCGCCCGGGTAGTTCGTCGGCGAACCGGCCGGGACGGTGGTCTGGCTGTTCAGCGCGGTGAGCTTGCCGTCGACGTAGCTGCAGACGGTGATCGTGCTATTCAGCTCGTTCGCCACGTAGGCGATGTTGCCGGACGGGTGGAACGCGAGGTGCCGCGGACCGGAACCGGTGGTGAGTATGAGCTGCTGCTTGAGAGCGAGCTTTCCGTTCGCCAGCGTGTATGTGTAGACCGAGTCGGTGCCCAGGTCAACAGCCAGGATGTAGTTGCCCTTGACGACGATCTGATGCGCGTGCGGAGCGGTACCGGCGTGTTTGACCAGATCGGTCTGAGTGCCGATGCCGCCGTCGGCATTCAGCTTGTGGACGGCGATGTCACCAGATCCGTAGTTCGCGCTCAGTAGGTAGCTCCCGGCAACCGCCAGGTGACAAGGGCCAGAACCCTTGTTGGGCTTGCTGTTGATGCGCCGAAGTTTGCCGGGGGCATCGATCGCGATCGCGGTGACCGCGCCGGCCTCCTGCTCGTTGACGGCGTACAGGAAGTTGCCCGAGCGGATGACGAAGGACGGGTCGGCGACACCTGTCAGTACGCCGGTTGACGTGATCTTGCCGGCAGCGTCGTACGAGGCAATGCCGACACCGTCGCCGTACTTGCCGTGGTAGAGGTACTTCGTGGCGGCGGCGTTGGCCTTGAGCGGCGCGGCGGCGATGGCGGCAGCGGTGAGGCCGAGGAATCCCCGGCGCGTGGTGGTCACGAGGCCACCGGGACACTCAGGTACGCCGGGCTATTGGCCGGCGAACTGAAGGTGACCGAGCTTCCGACCGAGCTGCGGCCGAGGTAGCGCGGATCGACAGTGTCGACGACGAGAGTGAGGTGGTGACCGGCCGGGACCTCCCAGCTGGTGGCTTCCAGGCGCAGATCGATCGGGACGGCTTTGCCGGGGGTTGCCCCTCGCAAGGTGAGCGGCTTATGCGAGATCAAGGATCCGACTCCTAGCGCGTTGACGTCGTAGAGGTACGCGAAGAGTGAAGTGTCCTTTACGGAGGGTGTCGCCGTAAAGGACAGTCGCGGGGATCCGTTGATCAGCGTGCGATCCGGGTAGACCTCTCCGGTCCACACGCCGGCGAATGATCGATCGATCAGGGGTGTCGCCACGCCTGTTGGGATGGAGAGCAGTCCCTGGAGAGCGCCGGACACCAGCGCGATCCCGCTGTCCGCGACGGTCGGGAGGCCGGCTGCGATGCCGCGCTGCCAACCTGTTGCCTGGCTGCTCTGGAGTCCGGTTTTGCTGAGGTACGACGTCCGCGGTTGACCGACTGCGGCCCAACTGTCGTATCCACGCCACGTGCCGGCCTGGGACTTCAGCTGAACGGGCTCTTCGGTGTCGGCGCCGTTGTCCGCGCCGCTCAGGTAGTGGCGCATCCAGGCGACGAGCTCGTCCCAGGTCTCGTTGGGCAGTCCGATCGCGCCGGGTACCTCCGGGGTGGCGTGGTCGCCGTGTGCGAACTGGAGCCGCTTCGGGACGGTCAGTGCGGTGAAGAAGTCGGTGTACTGGGTCGGCGGGAAGATCGAGTCCTCGAAGGCGTTCGCGAGGAACACCGCGGGCTTGTTGGCGTTGATCTTGCCGACCACGGTCTGCGCGGACCTCACGGGACTGAGGAGTTTGGCGTCCGCGACAGCATCGTCGTACCGGCCGGTGAGGAACTTGGTCTGCAGGGACTGCATCTCCGGTCCGGGGTGGCCGGTGATGTTGCCGAGAGCAAGCAGTCCGGCGACGGCCTGGAGGGAGACGGTGTCGTTCGGGTCGATCGAGCGGACCAGGTCGGCCCAGCCGCTGAGGGCGCCGACCACCTTGATCCGCGGGTCCTCGGCACTGGCGAGGAGCGACGTACCGGCGCCGTACGAGATGCCTACCGCGGCGACCTTGTTGGTGTCGGCCGGGGTGTTGAGGGCGGCCCAGTCGATCACCTTGGAGACGTCGGCGACCGTGGGCGGTCCGGCGATGTCGATGCCGCCGCCGGAGTCCCAGAAGCCGCGACTGGAGTAGGAGATGACCTGGAAGCCGGACTTCGCCAGCTTGGCGCCCTGACCGACATACTCGAGGTTGGGGACGCCCCAACTGGACGGCATCACCACGAGCGGGAACGGGCCGCTGCCCTGACCGGTCGGCGTGAGGACGACGGCACCGATCTGGATACCGCCGGCGCCTTGGATGCGTTCGTACTTCGTGGCGAAGCCGGGCTGGGCCGCTTGCACCGGTGGGCCGACGGCGAGCGCGGCCAGGAGGGCTAGGGCAAGGGCGGCGGCAATTCTGCGCACGGGACGACCTCCGGCTGGGAAATTACCGGAAGGTAACCACAAGATTGCCGCTCTGTCACTAGCTGGGCACGGTGAGTGCTGGGTCGACGCCGGTCGCCTCGACCGACCAGTCCCACAGCTGCTGCGCTCGCTCGGGATCCTGCGCGGCCCGGGTCGCCTGCACCACCTTGGGCGCGCCTCGATACTCGAAGAAGCTCGGACCGACGTACGTGCCTGTCGGCAGATCGGCCTGCGTGGCGGCGTACAGGCTTGGCTGGGCACCGGCCGCCGCGGACTGGGCGAACAGGTTGAACCCAGCCCAGAGCTTGGCTGTGAGCTTGGCGCCGGCCAGCTCCGGCCCGGCCGCCTGGAGGTGCGTCGAGGCGTAACCCGGATGTGCTCCCACGCTCAGCACACTGGGGACGCGACGGCCGAGCTCGAACATGAAGAGCAGGTTGGCGAGCTTGGACTTGCTGTACTGCGGCCACTTCGAGTAGTTGCTCGCCGACTGCCGCAGGTCGGCCTCCTGGACGCTGCTCGCCGACTTGTGCATGAACGAGCTGACGGTCACCACGCGTCCTTCGCGCAGCAGCGGCATCAAGCGGCCGGTGAGCGCGAAGTGACCGAGGTGGTTGGTGCCGATCTGCAGCTCGAAGCCGTCGATGGTCAGCCGGTACGGCGTCGCCATCACGCCGGCGTTGTTGACCAGGATGTCGAGGCGGTCGTAGCTCTCGCTCACCTGGGCGGCAGCTCGCTGAACACTCGACAGGTCGGCGAGGTCAAGCTCTATCTGTACCGGCTCCCTGCCCGTCGCCTCTGTGAGGTCACGAGCCGCCTGGGAGGTCTTCTGTGGGTTGCGTGCTGCGATCAGCACCTCGGCGCCATGCCTGAGGAGCTCTTTGGCGGTCTCGTAGCCGAGTCCGCTGGTGGCACCGGTGACGAGTGCCCGTCGTCCGGTCAGGTCCGGGATGTCCGCCGTACTCCAGGTCATGCGCCCACCGTAGCGGGCGCATGACCTTGAGGGCGTTACAGGATCTTGCGGGCCTTGAAGGCGTCGGTGACCTTCTGGGCGTCGGCCTTGCCGTAGAGCAGGCGGGTGGCCTGCACCGTGACGCGGGCGGCGTCGGCGAAGGACGTGTCGGGGGCGTAGAAGAACGTGCCCTCGAGGATCGCCTTGTTGGCCTTCTCGCGGCCGAGCGCCAGGCTGATGTCCCACAGCGCGTTCGACCAGATCTCACCGTCGTCGTGCACCTCGCCGACGATGTCGTCGGTGGTCTTGCCGGTGTCGGTACGACGCAGGCAGTGCGGCTCGGTCGACGTGTACGACGTCGCGTCCCAGTCCATCACGCACGGCAGGTTGAAGCCCTTGCTGACCGGGATCGAGTTGGTGACGGCCCAGTAGTCGCCGAAGCCCTCACCGATCGAGCCGGCTTCCAGCGACTCACCGAAGCCCGGTACGACGTCGTCCTGGATCGCGTGACCGTACTCGTGCCAGATCACCTCGGCGTCCTCGGCGTCGTCGACACCGCCCTCACCCATGGTGATGACGTCGGTCGACGGGTCGTAGAACGAGTTGTCCCCGTCATAGGTGTTGATGGAGAAGTCCTGGGACTCGTTGTTCACCTCGGTGAAGCCCAGCTTGTGGATGTACTCCTGGGTCTGGTTGACCTGGTAGTACGCCTCCACCTGCTCGAACTTGTCGTTCGCGCGCTGGTAGACGAAGTTGTTGTTCTTGTTCTGCGCGACCCCGCCCTTGGCCTCCGCGATGTTCACGTAGCTGCCGTTGAGCTTGCCGGAGCCGTCCAGGTTGCGCAGGATCACGTTCTTCTGCGCCAGGAACAGTTCGTCGCTGTTCTTGTCGTTGTTGTCGACGAGCTTCTCGTTCTGCTCGCTGACCACCGGGTTCGGGTCGAAGACCGAGCCGTGACCGGTGGCGTTGTCGCTGATCACCTTGGACTCGACGACCGCGCCGCTGTCCGCGTCGACCAGGCTCCGGCTCGCGCCTTCGCTGGACCGGCTGGTGACCGACCACACCAGGCGGGCGTTCGGACCACCGATGACGGCCAGCTGCGCCGTCCCCTTGCCGGCGGCCGGCACCTTCTCGGCTTCCTTGTCCGCACCGGCGATGCGCGCCCGGACGGCCTTGGCGTTGATCGCCTCGGTCGCCTTGGTGGTGGCGCTCGCGGCCGGCAGCTTCGCCGAGACGTCCAGGTTCGCCGGGATGGCGTCCCGCCCGTCGGCGATCTGCACACCGCCGGACTTGGTCTCGTGCTTCGCGTAGTACCCGTTGATGACCGGCAGGCCCTTGAAGGTCTGCTGGTACCAGTAGTGCTTGCCGAGCAGTGAAGTCTTGGTCTTGACGAGCTTCAAGCTGCCCAGAGTGGTGGCCTCCGGCGCGGCCCCCGCAGCGCTCGTGAAGGACAGACCGAGCGAGATGGTGGCCAGCCCGGCGGTGACGGCCACAATCGCCTTACGGCGGTTCGACATACATTCCCTCCCACGATGGCGATCCGTTCAGGTTGCGTGACGCAACCACTACGATCCGTCGAGACCTTAGTTGCCTTGGGTACCCCGAGGGAAGCAGAACTTCGCGTCAATCTGCGGCGGCAAGGGAAATCCTTGTCAACGGCCACCAGCCTCCTGACTGCTGGCTCCCGGCTCCCGGCTCCTGGCTCCTGGCTCCTGGCTCCTGGCGAACGAACTGCCTGCCGGGAGAAGATCTGGCATGTCGAAGTTGAGCCTGCAAGCCCAGAACCGCGCCACCCTCCAGCGCCAATGGCTGCTCGAACGCAACGACGCCACCGCCCTCGAAGCCATCGAGCACCTGGTCGGCATGCAAGCCCAGCAACCCCTCGCCCCGTACGTCGGCCTCTGGACCCGCCTCACCACCTTCCAGCCCGCCGACCTCGTCCAACTCATCGAAGGCCGCGAAGCGGTCCGTGGCTCCATGATGCGCGCCACCATCCACCTCATGTCGAGCCGCGACTTCCTCGCCTTCCGCCCCCTCATCCAGCCCCGCCTCGACCGCGAGGTCTTCCAGAACATGACCTACGGCCGCCACCGTCTCGAAGGCCTCGACATGCCCGCCGTCCTCCAAGCCGGTACCGACCGCCTCACCCAATCCCCCGCCACCGCCGTACAACTCCGCGAACACCTGGCCCCGCTCTGGCCCGACCGCGACCCCGCCGCCCTCGCCCACGCCGTCCGCTGCCTCCTCCCCACCATCCAAACCCCACCCCGAGGCATCTGGGGCAAAGGCGGCAACCCCGCCATGTCCCTCCCCCACCTCTGGCTCAACGCCGACCTGCACCCCCACCCCAACCCCGAGGCTCTGGTCCTCCGCTACCTAGCCGCCTACGGCCCCGCCTCAGTCCAAGACGCCCAATCCTGGTCCGGCCTGACCCACCTCACCGAAATCTTCGACCGCCTCTCCCTCCGCACCTACACCGACGCCAACTCCGGTCGCACCCTCTACGACCTCCCCACCCTCACCCTCACCGACCCAGACACCGAACCCCCCATCCGCTTCCTCCCCGAATACGACAACCTCTACCTCTCCCACGCCGACCGCTCCCGCTGGTCCGCCACCCCCAAACAGCTCCAGTCCCTCTACACCCAAGGCACCGTCCTCCAGAACGGCGAACCCACCGCCACCTGGCGCCTCCCCAAACCCACCAAACACCAAGCCACCCTCGAGATAACCCCCATCACCAGACTCCCCAAGAGAACCCAGTCCCTCCTGGAACCCGAAGCCCAAGCCCTCCTAACCTTCACCAACCCCACCACCACCCACGAGGTCCACTTCTTGACCCCGTGAAACACAAACAGCCCGACCCCCTAGAGGGTCGGGCTGCTGTGTCTCGCGCTTACGAACGCCGGATCTGCAACAGCAGGGCCGAGGTCGCAGCCACGAGCGGCAAAAGCCCCGGATAGAACACCGTGACCACGGTGACGAGAATCAGGATGACCTGAGCTGTCTGCCGAAGCAGACCGAACAGGGTCCCCATCAACTCGGTCAACGCAACCAGATTGGCATTCAAACGCTCTACCTTCCTTTGGAAGGTTGTGCGTGTACGACGGGTGTTAGCAGCAACCATGAGGATCGAGCTCCTGATGACAGGTGAACGAACGCCAGTAGTTGCGCGAACAACCAAATGGCGAATCGATCACAAGTGAACGAAAGCACCATTTGGTACTTCTGTTTTGCCAACTAGGTTAGCAACGGCGGTGCTTCGCTGCGAGCGTGGCGGCATCGCCTTCGGCATCCGGTAGCCTTGGATAGTCGGCCGAGGTGCGCGAACACCGTTGAAGCTGATGAGACCGCGGCGCATCAACGGATCGAGCTCCGTGCGTCGCGGTCTGCTTATGCGCGAAGGTTGACGAGGACTGGACCCACCCTCGTCCCGTTCGATCGTGCGAGCGAGATCAGGGCGTGGCCGGCTGGGACACCGGTGATGATGTCGGAGACGGTCCATCGCGCACGTTCGACTCGTCTGACGCTGTAGCCGGTGGTCTCGCTCTGCGAAGACCCGCCTGGCTGACCGAACTGGTTGTACTGCACGCCCTGAGACGCGCTGCGATTGATAGTGGTCTCGTTGATGTACTGGTCACCGAACCACTTCGAGAACACGTCCGCATCCATCGGATCGATGCCGCCGAAGACAGCCTTGCACCCTGTCGATCCAAAGACCGTCGCCCGGACCTCGATCGGGAAGTCCGACATCGTCTGGGAGAGCAGCACCAGACCCGCGTTGTTCGATCGAAGTTTCTGTACGCCGCGCGCCACGTAGTCGTCGACGAAGCGACCTGCCTCGTCGATCACCAACGCCTTGAAGATCGATCGATCGGTCTCCGACGAAGACGTGATCTGGACGAACTGCGAAACCACGAGTCGAGCCAAGATTCGTGATGCGTCGGGATACTCCGCCTCGGGCAGCGCGACGCGGACTCGCACAGGTCGATTGAGGTCGCGCATCTGGAACGTGGGTCCAGGATGATCGAACAGCCTGCGCAAGGCAGGCCGATCGAGCAAAGCGAATCGTTCCACCAGACTGGCCGCCGGATCGGCTCTACGCTGAGTCTGCGCCTTCCGAGTGTCGAGCAAGGCCTTCATCTCTTTGGACCCCGGGCCCTTGAGCCGTTCCTTGACTCGATCAATCGACGATTGCTCCGCCCGGAGCAGCCCCAGCAGTTCAGGCACGGTAGGCCAGCGCTCATACGCCTCATGGAACGGTGCCAGGCACGCATAGAGCGCGTTCTTCGAAGCGTCGATGAAGTACGCCTTGTCGTCGCTCACTTGAGGTGGCAGCAACGCCGAGGCAAGTCGGTCAGCCGCGACGTCAGCGGTCCGAGAACCACCGAACAAACTAAACCCACAGACAGGATTCAGCGGATCGATCGTCACATCGAACCAGCCGTCGTAGGCGAAGTCGGTGGACTTCGGATCGACTACCACCATGCTCGCCTTGCCTGCCAAAGCCGACAGCGAGAGGTGTTCGACGATCGGGGTCGCGATACCACGCGTCTTGCCCGACCCGGGCGGCCCGATCACCAGCAGCGAGGTTCGCAAAACATCGAGATCGATCCCGAAGTCGCCGCTGACCTCGAAGTCACTGCGGTGGTCCGGAACGACGCGACCAAGTCTGACTTGCCCAGCGAGGAGGTTGTGCCGAGCAAACCTGCCGCCAGGAAGGTTGCGTTGCTGCGAAGGGTGAACCAGCGCCGCGGCGTGGTCGCGGCGCAACGCCTCCGATAGCCTCTCGAGCTCTGCCGGAGCGGTTGCCGACCGGCTGATTACATGAGCGATCCGCGCACGGTCAACATCACCGAACTCAGGCGATGCCGCCAATTCGTCGAGCGTGGCCGCCAACTCCGGTGCTGATGGCCTGAGAGCGTCCCACGGTTGCGTCGTTGAACGACTTGCGGGGGCTTCGTCGGGCGCAGACATCGGGTAGGCAGTCGCCTGAGCGAGGGCAGCCAACTTCTTGCGCAAGGAGTCGAATGGTTTTGTCATGAGCCAGTGTTCTGCAGATAGCGCTCGAGCGCCGTGATGCGATTAGCGAGAGACGGGTGGTGGGTGTAGAGCGCACCCCGCCAGCCCGCGGCACGCCTCGCAACATCCTGTCCTTGTGCTTGCAGGTCATACAGCATCGCGATGGTGTCACGCGCGTAACCCAGATCCGCTGCAACGTGGTCGGCCAACAGTTCGGCACGCCGGCTGAACCATGCGAGCGGGATCGGGACGAAGATCGGCAGGATTGAATAGACCGCCCACCCCCAACCAGCGTGGTAGACCAGTGAGTACATGAACAAGCCAGCGTAGGCGCAGACGAAGAACCCTACGAACAAGCACCCCAAGGCAGGCACTTGAACCGCCTTTTGGAACGCCCATCGCACGGCGGCCACCACACCGCGGCCGGGCAGGCCGTACCAGAACGCGACCATTCCAGCCCACGGATGACCACCCTGGTGATGACCCAGCTCATGGGCAAGGGTTGCCTGCAACTGCCGGGGGGTCAGCGTATTGATCGCCCATCGAGTCACAGCAATCGAACGACCCGCCATCGCCATGCCGTTAATGCTGTCTGCTTCCTCCACCCACAGCTTGTGATAGGCCGGATTGAGATTCACCACCCCGCACACGACAGCCCAAGACGCCTCCAATTTCTGCTGTTCGAAGGCGGTCGGCCGTCGGAGCCTGAACAGGAAGCGCGCGAGATAGTCCTCCAGCGGCGACCAGAAGATGATGAGGCCCGACAGGATCCAGAGGGCGACGAGCGCGACCGCCCAGAACCCGTCGAGGATCAACGCCGAGAACGAACAGACGACTCCAAAACTCCAAATCGCCCACGGGATCGCGAGGACGAGCTCCGCAACCGATGACACTGAGATCCCTGGCCCACGGGGAGATTGTGGCGAGTGGCTGACGGGATCAGCTGAAGAGAAGGACCCCGGCGCGAATCCTGGCGCGTCAGGTGCCTCGCCTCGACCAGGATTGGTCCGCGGCGTCTCCCACTCGTCTGACGAGAATGACCCCGGGCGGTCGTCGGGTCCGCCAGGTCCGCTCATCGGATCCGCCTCGATCCTTCGGCTGGCTGCACTCGTCGTGGTCCCTTCGTTCTTCCGCAACTTCTACTCGGACTCGCCTCCATGCCTCAGTACATCGAGACATGTACGTGATCGTAGTGACCACCCGTCGCATCTGTCGGATTGTAGATGCCGCCTCCGTTGTAGGGACGCCATGCACCGGTGCGCGCACTCCAGATTCGGCCATACCAGATGACGTAACGAACACCTGTCGTCGCCGCCGTCTGGATGGTCCAGTTCGCGATCGCATCGCCTCTCGCACGCTTGGCCGGCGCCTTGCGGGCATCACCGCCGACCATGACATCGCATGCCTTGCCTTTAGGGTGATCACTCGTAGGATTCCACAGGTGCGCGTCCCAGCAGGACATGCTCAGGTCGCCCAGGGACGCTTTGGCTTTCGCCACCCACGCCGCCGTTCTTGGAGTTAGCATTCCTCCAGTCCCGGTCGGGTCCGGTACGGACTGCTGCTCCGGTGGCCAATGACCCGCAATCGGCTGACCGTTGATCAGACCGCCTCCGCATCGCGCGTCGGTTCCTGCGCCCGGTGACGCTACGACAGGAACTGGATGAGCGCCCGAGCGGCCAGCGTAAGGATCACCCGCCCTGTTCAGATCGATGTCGCCTTCCTCGGCGATCTCGCGGGCCCTGTCCTCGTGTCGCGCGTAGGCGTTCGGGAAGGCGGAAACCTGAACCGCCTGCGCCGCGACTGTGTAGGGCATCGAGTCCCAGTTGTTGATGTCGACGAGGCCCGGCGGGGCTGGTGCACCGTCCCCTCCGAAGAAGGCGTTGGCCGCATAGACCGGATCCATGAGTTGGTCGTGGTCACCCCAACCCGCCGACGGTCGCTGCTGGAAAAGGCCCAGCGAGTCGCGATCTCCATATTCCAGGTTTTGCAGCTGGGACTCCTGCAGAGCAGTCATCAGGGCGACAAGCGTCGCCTGCCCGGGAAGACCTCGTGCTACCGCCACGGAGTCGATGATCTTCGCGTTCGCGATCTGCGTGGCCTTGAACTGCCCTCGCGGACCAGGCTCGTACGCGAGCCCTGGAGCACCCGGGGGGCAAGCCGCGCTGACCTGGTCGCTGCGAGCGCCGAACGGCGCAATCATGACAACCGCCATCAGAACCAGAAATCCACCGATAGCGATCGCCTTGGTCACGATGCTTCCGGCGCCGCCGAGACCGGATGCCTGAGCCAGATCTCGCGCGCTATACATCGGTAGCTACCTGGCGAGTACTCATGGCCCTGTCCCGCCATCGACGGCACTGACCAACCATCGGTTCCCCTCGGGAACGACCGTGACCAGCAGCGGGATATCGAACTGTGCGGCACGCTTCCCGGTCGTGGCGACCTTGACGGTAACGAGTCTGGTGATGCGATTTGGTGTGTCTACCGGCGCGGTGTCGGGGCGCGGCGCCGCCACATTCACCGAGACAACTCGCGAGACTCCCCCATCAGCCTTCAAGGCATCGTAGGTCGCGTCACCCGCGCTGGAGAATGTAGCCGCCAGCTCCGACGTCGTGTACTGCTCGGCTCGATCGACCAACTGTCCATAGGTCTCGGTTACCGGTGTTCGAGCATAGAAGACGTTCGCCCAGCTACGTGACACTTCGTCAGCGGCCGCGGTCTGTTGTGCACCTGGTCGCTCCGTCACCGGAGGTGGCGTCGTCAAGGCAGAGCTCGTCGTGCCCTGTGACGTCGCGGACGTCTGTGACGGCTCAAGAGGGAGCTGGGTACCGGCTCCGTTCGGCGTCAGGAGGCCCACAGGTTCCCGCTCCTTCGATCCGCCGTTGAGAAGCCTCGGCAGTCCACCGCCGATGCCCAGCACGAGAATCGCCAGAAGCACGATCACGGCGATGACACCGATCGGGCTGGCCGGCTCGTTCCGCCGCTGATCGCGCAGATATGCGCGCTGACGTGCCATGTCTTCGCGCCGCCGCTCTCGACGCGAGAGCGGCTCCGTCTCTTCTTCTGGGCCGTCCGACGCCCAGGGACTGTCATCGCCGCGTTCTGCGCGCGCTCGCCCCTCCCCTCGGCCTGAACGCGGACTCACCGCGAATCACCGCCCGCCTGAAGGTCGGTTGCCAGTCGGACCGCTACTGCGGGCGGCTGAGTATTCCCGGTAGGCCCGTGGTTGCGCTGCCGCGGCCGCACGCTTCTGGATCGTCTTCGACGGCCCTTCTCGAAGGGCCGCTGAATGGGCGAGCCTTCGCGGCTCGTAATGCCCCTGCCGCAACTGGGTGGCGGCGGTCGTCGGCTTCGCGTGTCGTCCCGAGCTCCGGTCCGTCGAGTTCCGCGGCGACCCGGGTCCGGGCTTGCTGTCAAAGGTGCCGCCTTGGTAGACATCACGCGATCGGCCACCCACAACGGCAACACCCGTTGGCGCCGACGAGGCTATGACACGGCGTCCGCCAGACTTCTTGCCGCCTGCTCCAATCGTCCCGGGCGTGTTCGCGTCAGGTAGTTGCGTACCAACCTGACCTCGACTGTCCATGTCGGTCTGGCCTGCGGCCTGGCCCTGCGCGCGGCCACCGCCGGGCAGCGGGGCAGTACGAAAGACGCGACTCTTCTCCACCCGCTCACTGCCGGATTCATCGGGTCTAGAGGTTCCGGTTTGCCGATCCTTCTGGCGCTCCGCCACCGTGGGTGCCGCGCTACGGCTGCGGACAGCCGTCATGACCCGGCGTACCGCCTGCACGGCGCCTCGCCTAGCGAAGGAGCCCATCATCATGCTCCCGACCCCAGGCCGCATCATCGAAGTCAACGACTCGAGCAACTTCCGGAGGCGGAAGGCCGCAATGAGGACGACTAGGGCCAGCCCCGTCACCGGTAGCCAGCCGAGCGTCTGACTCAGGCTGAAGACTGCTGTTAGCAGCGACAGGGCGACGCCGAAGATCAGCATCGCTGCGACGGACTGCAAAACGAGGCCGAGCAGAGCCTCCAGCCAATTCATACCCCATTGGCGCGCACGGCCCGGAATGATGAACAAACAAGCGAAGACCACACCTACGACGAGCATCACCAAACAGCCGACAAAGGCCATCAGCGCCGTCGCCGCGAGTCCGATGTTCAGGACGGCAAACAACGTCGCCGCGACGGCAGCAATGATCAAAACACCTATGCGTCCGAAGGGGTTCTCGCCCTTGGACCACTTGACCGTCGGCGCATCGCCGCCACCTTCGGCCGTTGCCACATCACCCTTGATGTAGTCCATCCGCTGGCTCGCATCGATACCGGTGTCCAGCATTCCCTTACCGTAGCGATTGCACGCGTCCAAGGACCCGAACTCCGCAATGCACCACGGCGTAACTGCAAAACCTCGCCAGGCTGCATCACCGGACTTGCGTAGCATATTGTCGCGTGTCGTTCCGGGAAATGCCGGCTCTGGCATCTCGAACGGCGTCTTCAGCGTGCCGCCGACGATCTCCCCCGAGGCACCCATCACGGTCTCTGCCCCAACCTGCCGTGCACCATCGACACCCTTAAGCCACGTCGCAGGCCCCAACGCAAGGCTGACAGCGAGTACTCCCGCCGCGAACAGCCATACGATCTGTCCCAACGAGGAACCGCTTGACCGGCGCTGTACGTAGGCAGCGATCGCCCCCAGGGCAAGGGCCGACGGCAACAGCCAACCCACGAGTTGAGTGCTCACACCGCCGATCGCCTGTGAGGTCGCATCTGTCAAGGGCTTGATGTCCGTGAAAGAGAACAGCCACCAGCCGATTGCGATCGCAGCCCGCGTCGCCGCCACGATGTAAAGCATCAACATCTGGGCGAATGAGTTGAATACCGGACGGAAGGGATCGCTGAAGCTCCCCTCGAAGTCGAGGGAGTAAGCCATCGGGCTGTACTGCTCGAACAGCGTACGGGTGTCACCATGCGTGAGATCCGGGGTTGGCAGGAGATCGCCGAACCCGGTTGGGCTCGTCGGCCCCTTCGGATCAGCCGCAAGCGCGACCTGCGTGGTGACGATCAGCGAGATCACGAGCATTGTGAGCGCTGTGCGGGCTCGGCGCTGCCACCTCATGCGACGTGCTCCTTTTTGGTGGGGCGGTCGTCGGGTGGGGAGGCGGGTTGGTACATGGCTTCGTTGTAGTCGGGGGCGTCGGCTTCTTGGTCGTAGACGTCGTCGGGGCCGATGGGGGCCTCGTGGCGGGTTGCTTGGTGGCCGTTGGTGGGGGGCGGGGTGGCTGGAGCGGTGGTGGTGGGGATGGGGGCGTCGACTGGGGGGTGGGTGGTGTGGGCTTCGGATTGGGCGGTGGCGGTGGCGGCGGGTTCGATGAGGTCTTGGGGGTCTTCGTCGTCGGCGAAGGGGTCGGCCGGGGTGGGGTCGGCGGGGAGGGCGGGGGCCGGGGTGTTGGCGTGTTCGGATTCGGGGGTGGTGCGGAGGAGGGCGGCTACGCGCTGGCTGGGGATGTCGATCTGGACGGTGGCTACTTCGTCCCAGCGGTCGCGCATGATGCAGTGGCCGTGGCGGATTGATTTGCCGTTGGCTGCGGTGTTGATGCCGCGGACGAGGGTTTGGTACGGCGGGGTCTGGGGGCGGCCCAGGAGTTCGAGGAGTGAGTCGACCTGTTCGCGGGAGCGGAGGCTGAAGGCGAAGAGGGTGGTGATCTGCTCGACGAGGCCGGGGAGCTTGAGGATCGAGGCGGGGTCCTGGGTGTCGAGGACCAGGGAGGCGCCGAGGGCGCGGCCGACGCGGGCGATGTAGTCGAGGAAGGAGGCCCCGTCCGGGGTCTTCGTCAGCAGGTGGACCTCGGGGACGATGACGACCTTTGAGCGGCCGCGGAACTCGCGGCGGCCGGTGGTGCGGACCATCCAGGCGAGGCAGCCGCGGAGGCAGGCCATGCCGACGCGCTCGATCGGGGACCAGGACTCAGGGGCCGACTCGGGGGACGGCAGGGTGAGGCCTGGCATCTGGACGACCCAGAGGCCCGGGTTGGTGGTGAGGGAGGAGAGGCCGGAGGGTGGGCCGGCGACGACGGACCCGAGGCCGGTTTCGACGAGGTCGCGGAGGGCGAAGCCGACGGTACGGATGGTTTCGGACTCGGAGTTGCAGAGGCGCTGGATGACGCCCCACGACGAGGGGTCGGGTGACTGGATCTCGGCGCGGGTGGCGGCCATCACCGGGGCCTCGGCCGCGCCGCGGAGGTGCGGCGGGAGGAGGAGCATCAGCTGGGACGGTGCCTGCAGGAGCGCGTCGTCGACCGGGAGGACGCGGAGCAGGTCCGCGGCACCGGAGAACTGGGCGGTGATCTCGATGACAGCGGTCGGTACGCCGTACTCCGCGGCGACTGCGGAGACGCCCGCGGCGTCACCCTTGAGGTCGAGGAGTGGGACCCAGGCGCCGGCGAAGGCGGAGTCGAGGCCGCCGAGCATGGCGGCGGTCGTCTTGCCTCGACCGGAACGGCCGAGGAAGAGGGTCGTGGTCGCGTCGCCGAGGGCCGAACCGGCGGCCGCGTCGAAACGGACGAGGCCAGGGGTCGAGCCGGTCAGGTAGCCGATCGCGGGACCGGTCGCGTCACCGATCGACGCGCCGCCCCAGAACCAGGAACCGAAGAACGCGGTCGACTCGCGGACGTGACCGAGGTCCGGGACGCGGAGCTGGTCGCCGGGCAGGGACTCGAGCCACAGGTCGCGCTGCTCGTCCGCGCCGGGGGCGACGGTGATGCCGCGGTCGGCGTAGTGCGCGATGACGGCGTCGACGTACGCCTCGAGGTCTTCGCGGGTGTCCGCGCTGACCAGCAGGCGGGGGTGGTCCTCGACCAGGGTGAGGCCGCTGCGGTTGATGTCGCGCTTGACCTCGCGCATCACGCGCTCGGTCTCGACGATCTCGTCGGCGGTCTCCTCCGCGGTGCCCTTGGCCGCCGAGCGGCGCTGTTCCTTGGCACTCTTGCGGGTCTCGTCGACGAGGTGCCGCGCGGTCTTCTTGGTGAGGACGCGGAAGCGGACCGAGGCCTCGACGGTCACGTCGATCTCGTCGCCGTCGTCGTCGATCGCCTTGATCTCCGACAGCGTCCGCAGCCACTCCCCCGGGCCCGGGGTCTCGAGCTCTTCGGGGAAGTCGGTCATCGCGAGGACGGTCGTGTACGCCGCGATCTGGCCGCGCGAGTCATAGATGCGCAGGTGATCGGTGTAGGGCACGACGCGACCGGAGGTGAGCCGGGCCAGCGAGGCGCCGGTGATCAGGCCACGGCGCGGTGCGGCCACGGCGCCCCGGTGCATCTCGCGGCTGATCAGCCAGGAGATGACCTCGGCCGGGGCGGTGTGGGCACGCCAGACGGTCGAACCGAGCTGCCGGCCGAGTTTGCGGACCCGCTCGTCCAGGTGCGCGAGCTCGCGCGCGCTCACGCGCCAGGAGGTGGTGCCGAGGGCGTCGCTGATCGACCCACGGACCTGGGCGGTCGCACGGGGGTCGCGGTCGCTCAGGTGGACGCCGAGAGCGACGTACCGCTCGGGCATCCGCATCTCGTCGATCCGGTCGGCCCGGGTCTGCGCCCAGGCCTCGTGGTCGCCGAGCCGGTAGTGGCCCGCCACGGAGTCGAGGTAGTCCTGGCCGGTCGAGCGGCCCCAGACCACCTTCAGGTGGCTGAGCCGGTCGCCGAGGATGGTCGCGGCGGCGCTGACCGCGGCGTCCAGAGCAGCGTCCTGCTCGGCCTCGGTGGCCAGGTCGGTGTTCGCCACCGAGATCAGGAACCACGCCTCGGCGCTGCGTTCGGTGACGAGCAGACCGTCGGCGATGGCCACCAGCCGGGGCGGCGGCAGGCCACGCTCGCGGCCGACACCGACCAGGTTCAGGAGCTTGTCAGCGATCTTCATTCGTGCCTCGTCTTCCCTGACGAATTCCTGCGGCTGACCCTCTGCACGTGGTCCGCCCCGAGCAGGCGGGCGCGCTGGTTCACGGTGATGTCCGCACCCGCGCGGACCATCGGATCCAGCTCCACCACGGCCTCGCGTTCCCATTCCGGCGTCACCCGGGCCTTCGCCAGGTTGGCCACCTTCTGGGTCGCGACGCGCTCACGCCACGGCAGGTACTCCGTCTTGTCGGCGGCCCGCGCGCCGAGTCCGATGATCGGGCGGTGGGCGCGCAACGCGTAGCGGACGGCCAGCGCCCACTCGGTCACGCGGCGGCGGCGTTCGTGGAACTTGCCCGGTCGCCAGCCGAACGCGGTGATCACGAACGGCGGAACGACGTACAGGCTGACGGTGCCCTTCTGGGGCACCCCGACGAACGGGAACAGCAGCGCGATCCAGGCCAGGATGATCACCGCACCGAAGATGATCATCCGGCGGCGCGCGCCTTCACCGAGGTCGATCCCGAGCAGGTCGTACTGCCGGGTCTCGATCTCGAAGTGGTGGGTAAGGGTACGACCGACGCGCATCAATTACCCCCGGAGAGCAGTCCCCAGAAGCCCTTCAGGACATTGATGGTCTGGTTGTTCGCATAGATCAGCCCCCCGACCAGGACACCGGCGGCGATGTGGCCGAACAGTTCGCCCCACTCGCGCTTGAAGTAGTGGCCGATCGCGCGCAGCACCAGGATCGCGATGAAGATGTTGCCCGCGATGACCAGGACCCAGTCCTTGAAATCCGCGCCGGTCGGGACATTGGGGTCGGCCAGTGGCGCGACGAGCTGAACCACGCTCGCAGCCAGTTCGTGCGTCGTCATTGCGGTGTCTCCCTTGGTGCATCGGTCATCCGACGGCGGGTTGCTGTGGTCATCCGACGGCAGCCACTTGCCATCGCTGTGCTCCGTCCGTGGCGACAGTACGCCGCAACGTGAGCGTGTACGTCTGGTCGAGCGTGGTGTCTCCCACGCCCTTCCAGGTGACGGCAGCGGTCGCCCGCCGCTCGTTGTCGTTACCGGTGTAGACCTGCCAGTCCTTCAGTTCGCCGAACTTCACGGCGCCGTTCAGGCTGCGGATGCTCGAGCCGGGCGAAGCCACCGCCGACACCTTGTCGTCGGACTCCGCATACGCGCTGAAGAACGCTTCGGCGTCCTTGATCGTTGCGGCGGCCAGATCATCGTCCGGCACGCCGGCTCCCGGCATGTTGTCCGGCAGCGGTGCACGGCCGTCCGGTACGAACGTCGGCGGCCCACTGGCCACCACCCGAGCCGCGGTCCGCGCGACCGGCACGGACACCCGCTGCCAGGCCATCGCCCCGGGGGTCATGACGCGGCCCTTGAGGTAGTACTGCTGGACGCGCACCCGGACGTCGACCACAGCGGCCACGCCACCGGGGTCGACCTTGACCTCACCCGGATAGGCGATCAAGGCGACCTGCTTGCCGCGCCCGTTCCAGCCGGCGCGACCGTCCAGACCGGCGGCCAGGTCGAGGCCGACCTGTGCCGGGCGGGCATCCGGGTTCGCCTCGTCCCAGGTCAAGTACGAGATCGAGTACCGCGTTGCGACGGCGCGCGCTTCGTCGAGCGGGAAGCTGGTCTGGCCGCCGACGACGGTCTCGGGAGTCCGATTCGGGCTGATCCAGGACCGGATACCACTGATCGCCGCGAGCAGCAGAACCGCGACCACCAGGCCGCGGAAGAAGCGTCGGGCCCAGGTCGAGAACGACGACTCGGGCTCAGTTGCCCACGGGGTCTGACCAGGCTCCAGCACCTGCCGAGCCGGGCCAGGGGCTGCGTGGGCGCCATGCGGCGACCGCTGCCGCAACCGCTCCGGCTGGCGCTGACCGGGACCAGGACCGACCTGCTCCCCCGGAACCGGCTGTCCCGGTTGCGGGTGACCTTGCACCGGCGGACCGGGCTGCTCGGGCGGACGCGCACCAGGACGACGAGGCGGAGCCATCACTCCGCCAGGTGGCGGAGGAGTCTGAGGTGCCGCGTACTGCGCGGCTACACCCTGTGCCTGGCGAGGGGTGGGTGACACCGGACCATCGGGGTGGGCCCACCACTCCGGTGCGGTGTTCTGTGGGCGTCCCCGGGCGGCCTTCTTCGGCCGCCGCTGGTCCGACCAGTGTTCACCTTTTGGCGGCAGATTCAGAACCGTTCGCCACCAACTCATCGCTACCCGCCCCTCAGACAGCAGTTACGCGGACAGTAGCCGGGAGAATACGGCAAGCAACTGTCCATCGGGAGACCTGAGACCAGGATCCGGATGCTCCATCGCTCCCCGCAGCCTTACTGTTACCCCACTGGCGGGCAGTATCACCCTCAAACGGCAAGAGTGACACCTTCGGTACCGTCGCCATAGCTCCTCTCTCATTCCCGCGTCGTCGATCAGGCAGCGCACACCATGCCACACGCCGCAGACAGATTCGAAAACCCGTGCGAACAACATGGTAAAAGACCACACCAACTGATCACGCATAGTAACCGATCCGCGAGCTCCCCTGTGGAAAACTCTCCCGTGGCGAGGGGTCAAAACCCTCCGCACCGGGCATAGGGTCGCAGTACCCCCTGCTACCCCTGGAGGACCAGGATGGAAACTCGCCGACTCGGCCGGCTCGGCCACCAGAGCTCGGTACTGATCTTCGGCGCCGCCTCACTCGGCGGTGTCGACCAGGACCGGGCCGACGCCTCGATCCAGGAGGCGCTGGACGCCGGGATCAACCATTTCGACGTCGCGGCCGACTACGGCGACGCGGAGCTGCGGCTCGGCCCGCGGATGCCGGAGATCCGGGACCGGATCTTCCTCGCCACGAAGACCGGCCGCCGCACCTTCGAAGAGGCGTGGAGCGAGATCAACCGTTCGCTGGAGCGGCTGCAGACCGACCACGTCGATCTGATCCAGATGCATGCGGTCTGTGATCTGGAGAACCTCGACCTCGTCACCGGCAAGGGCGGCTCGCTCGAGGCCGCGATCCGGGCCAAGGAGGAGGGCCTCGCGTCGGCCATCGGGATCACCGGTCACACCGCGCAGGCGCCCGCCGTACACCGTGAGGGTCTGCGCCGGTTCGACTTCGACAGTGTGCTCACCCCGCTGAACTACCACCTCTCCACCGATCCCCAGTACGCCGCGGACTACGCCGAGCTGGTTGACGCCGTACAGGCTTCGGATGCCGCGCTGATGACGATCAAGATGATCGCCCGGCGGGGCTGGCGGGACGGCGAGGAGAAGACGTACGACACGTGGTACCGGCCGTTCGACGAACAGCGCTATGTGACGGCGGCCACAGCCTGGCTGCTGAACGGGCATCCGGAGATCACCGGTCTGGCCACGGCCGGTGAGACGCGGTTGCTCAAACAGATGATCATCGCCGAACAAGAGCGGGCCGAGCTGTCCGTCGAGGACGCTGCGTCGATCCTCCAAGAGGTCCAGGACTACGCTTCCCCGTTCATCGACATGCCGATCTGAGCGTTGGGAACACTCACGGGTGGTTCGGTGTTGAAGCGCGTGTAGTCGTCTAACTTCGGAGGTCGTAGTGGCAACGGTCGAGCTGTCCCAGGAGAACTTCGACACGGTCGTCGGGGGCGAAGGCCTCGTCCTGGTCGACTTCTGGGCGGAGTGGTGTGGTCCGTGCAAGATGTTCGGGCCCGTGTTCGAGAAGTCGTCCGAGGAGCACACGGACATCAAGTTCGCGAAGGTGGACACGGAGGCCCAGGTCGAGCTGGCCCAGGCGTTCGAGATCCGCTCGATCCCGACCCTGATGGCCGTCCGCGACGGCGTCGTCCTGTACTCGCAGCCGGGCGCCCTGCCGAGCGCTGCTCTCGAGGACCTGATCACGCAGCTGCGCGCCGTGGACATGGAAGAGGTCCGGGCGCAGATCGCGGCGCACGAGGCCGAGCACGGCACCGAGCCGCACACGCACTGATCCCAGACACGAACGAAGGCCCCGGACTCACTCCGACAGGAGTCCGGGGCCTTTCGTATATGTCACAGCGTTCGTTGATGGGAGCGGGCCCTGGGCAGGAGATCATCGCCAGGGCCCGCTCCGGGTGCTGACCGTGGTGGAGTGAAACCTGGTGGTTGCCGGGCGGGTGAGGCTGCCGTCCGGAGGTGGTTCACTCGACTGCTGGTCAGTACCGGGCGGAGGGACCGGTCGACGCCAGTTCCTCCTTGGAAAGAATTCAGCGCAAGGGGTCGAACGGGGCGAGCTCGGCCGGGGTACGGCCGGTGGTGATGGTCTCGGCCAGCAGTTGGCCGGTGATCGGGCCGAGCGTGATGCCCCACATGCCGTGACCGCCGGCGGCGAACACCCGCGGCGACGCGGTGGCACCGATGATCGGCAGGCCGTCCGGAGTACAGGGTCGCGGGCCGACCCACTCGAAGGTGCGGGCGTCCAGGTCGGCGTCGCGCAGCAGCGGCCGGGCCGCCTCCACGATGGCGTCGATCCGGCGCGGGTCTAGCTTCGCCTCCGGCTTGCGGAACTCCATCATCCCGGCGACGCGCAGCCGGTCGCCGAGCGGCGTACAGGCGACGCGCTGGGCCGGGAAGTAGACCGGACCGGCAGGCACATGCGCGATCGGCACACTGAAGCTGTAGCCACGACCAGCCTGTACGACGGTCCGTACGCCGAACCGCTTGGCCAGATCGGTCAGCCAGGCGCCAGTCGCCATCACGACCGCGTCGAACGGGTCGGTCTCACCGTCACCGGTGACCAGGCGAACGCCGCGGATCTCGTCCACGATGTCCTTCACCACGACGCCGGTGATGATCTGGCCGCCGCGGGCGACGACCGAGTCGGCCAGCAGTTGGACGTAATCACCGGGGTTGATGAAGCGCTGACCGTGCAGCCGGATCGCGGCACCGATCTCGTCGGACAGCGACGGCTCGATCTCGCGGGCGTCATCACCGGTGATCGCCTCGAACTCGATGCCCTGGCCGGCGGCGTGGATCTGCTCGATCTCCTCGAGCAGCACGCTGCGCTCGGCCTCGGTCCGGTAGGCGGCCAGGAAGGACTTGGCCTCGTAGGTCTGCGCCTCGACCCCGGCCTTGGCCAGGAAGTCGAAGGCCGGCAGGGCCTGCCGGTTGATGCCGACCAGCGACTGCATCGCGGTCTTCCAGCGTCCGGCGGTGCTGTTGCGAGCGAAGCGGGTGAGGAAATTGAGGAGCCGCGGGCTCGCGGTCGGCGGGACATACACCGGGGAGGACGGACTCAGCACCGCACGGACGCCGTACTTGAGGACGGCAGGCTCCGGCAGCGGGGTGGCCAGGCCGGGTGTCAGCCAGCCGGCGTTGCCCCAGGACGCACCTGCGGCGACACCCTCGCGGTCGAGCACGGTGACCTCGACGCCGGCCTCCTGGAGGAACCAGGCGGTGGCCAGACCAACCATGCCCGCGCCGACGACGGCGACGCGATCGGGAACGATGTGAGTGGAGTCTGCAGCGACCATGTATTGATGGTGCGTCCGCTTGAGACAGCTGTCATGGTGCGATCACACCATTCGCGGGACAAATGACTGTGCTCAGCGCACAATAACCTCATGATCACCGCGCCTGACCTGGTCGCCGCCGTCGGTCCTGCCCTGTTCGAGGTGGTGGTGCCGGGCAAAGGCGACAGTGAGGTGCGGGACGTCTTCCTGGCCGACCCACAGGAGCCTGCGACCGGCCACCCGGGCGATCTGGTCCTCGGCCTGGGCCTACGCGACGCTGAGGACGCAGTGGAGCTCGTGGAGCGCTGTGCGGCCGGCAACGCCTCTGGCGTCGTTCTCCGTACGACGCTCGCCCGCGAACCGGCCGTGGTCGCAGCAGCCGAGCGGTGGCTGCTCACGCTGGTCGCACTGCAGCCGAGCGTGACCTGGGCCCACGTGGTCTGGCTGCTGCGCGGTGTGATCGACAGAGCGGCCGCTCCGGACTCCCCCGTCGCTGGTGACGCCGGTGTGCACCAGGAGCTCTTCGCACTGGCTGATGCAGCCCGGGCGATCGTAGATGCGCCGGTGACGATCGAAGACAACCAGTCCCGGGTTCTGGCTTACTCCTCTGGTCAGGACTTCACCGACCCAGCCCGCGTCTCGACCATCGTCGGTCGCCGCGTACCGCCCGAGGTGATCGCACACTTCCGAGCCAGAGGCATCTTCCGGCGGCTGGCCCGGTCGAGTGAGCCGTTCCTGGTCCCGGCCGGACCCAACGGCATCCGCCCGCGCCTCGTCGTACCGGTGCGGGCTGGTGGTGAGTGGCTGGGGTCCATCTGGGCTGTGGTGGACGGTCCGGTGAGTACTGAGGTCATGACCGAGCTCAGCAACGCTGCGTCGGTGCTGGCGTTGCACATGCTGCGGCTGCGAGCGCAGGCCGACGTGGCGCGGCGCAGTGCGATCGATCGGCTGCGGACGCTGCTCCGCCAGTTCTCTCCGGACAACCCGGTCGACGTACGGCTGCCACCTCAGCCCTGGCGAGTTGTCGCGCTCGCGTCGCCGGAGGGGTACGACGTACCGCAGCAGCTCGACCTGTGGGAGTCGACCGGGCGGCGGCACGGCTGGAGCGACCCGCACCTCGCCGATCTGGACGGGACTGTCCTAGCGGTCGTCACGGACGGAGAGGGCCCCGGTTCGTGGACCTGGCTGGCCAAGCTGGTGGCTGACCACGCGAAGGGCTCTATAGCTGCAGCTGGCGGCCCTGCACGCGGTCCGGCCGATCTGCCGAGCTCACGGGCCGAGGCGGTTGAACTGCTAGGCCTTGTACGGCGTGGGGTCGCACCCGGACCGGTATTGCGGGTGGAGGAGGCGTGGCACGTGCTGACAGTGCACCGCGCGGTCATGTCGTTGGACGTGAACAAGATGGATGGTCCGCTCGCCACACTGCTGCGGCACGACATCCAGCACGACACCGGGTTCGTCGAAACCTTGCAAGCGTGGCTGGAGTTTCCGGGACAGCCGCAGCGCGCGGCCCGGGAGCTGCACCTGCACACCAACACCTTGCGGCACCGGATGAAGCGGATCGGGGAGATCACCGCGCTCGATCTGAGTGATCCAGTGGCACGACTGGCATTGCAATTGCAGATCGCGGCGGTCCGGACGGAGCATTGAGCACTGAGATCTATGCCACAGGCTCATGTAACAAGGCTTCATTTATCGGCAATGGTTGAGCAACATCCGGCTGACAGAGTCTTCCTTGTCGCTGATCGAGCTCTTCACCAGGGAGCTCGAGGAGTGACCGGGGTTGAGCTCTTCACCAGGGAGCTCAAACCCACTGGGCCCGGCGGTTGTCTGAGCGACCGCCGGGCCCACACATGTTTCTAGAGTGCTGCGAGCTCTTTGAGCTGTGCCGCCCGGCTGCTGATGATCGAAGCGGCCAGTTTCTTCGTCGCGGCGTCCTTGCCGATCTTGGTGATGTTCTCGGCCAGCAGGATCGACTCGTCCAGATGCTCCTTCAGGTTCGTCACGAAGAGCTGGTCGAAGGCCGGTCCGGAGGTCTTGCCGAGGGCAACGATCTCGGGTTCGGTCATCATGCCGGGCATGTCGTGGCCCTCGTGCGGGTTGCGGACCGGCAGGCCCGAGCGGGTCCGGGTCGCCTTGAACTGCTCCACCTCGGTCCGGTGCCCGTTGGCCACCGCGGTCGCGAACGCCCGTACGGCCGGGTCGGCGGCCTGCTTCTCCGCCATCCCGAGCACCCGCAGGAGCTGGTCGTCCATCGGGATCATCAGCTCGATCCAGGCCAGGTCGTCGGAGTTGAACGACGGGTCGATCTTCCACTCGGTCGCCGACGCGCTGGGAGCGGTCGCGCTGGGAGCGGTCGCGCTGGGCGCAGTCGCACTGGGCGCGGTCGCGGGCGGCCCGGGAGGCGAGGCCGCGACCGAGGAACCGCACCCGGTGAGGGCAGCCAGCAGGACAAGGGCGGCTAAAGCTTTCATGGGCGGACTCCTCGAAAGCGAAGGAGGGGGCGGTTGCCGCGAGGGTACCGAGCGTGGTCGATGAGGTACAGAAGGTGGCGGAAAGCCGACAGCTCAGGCCAGCCGATTGACGATCTGCGCGTAGACGCCCGGAAGGCGCGCTGCGGCCGGGACGATGCGCGGCGCGAGCAGGCGGCGATTGCGGGCCCAGAGCAACGATGCGGTCAGCAGACGGCACTCACGCGACACCCGGCGCCAGGCGTCCTCGTAGTCGGCCGGTCTGTCGTCGATGAGGCAGTCGACCAGTTCAGCTGAGGTGCGGAGCGCTACGGCGATGCCTTCGCCGGTGAGCGCATCGATGTAGCCCGCTGCGTCGCCGACGAGGAGCACTCGGCCGGACACCCGCTGGTGGACGCGTTGCCGGAGCGGTCCGGCTCCCATGACGGCCGATGCAGGTGTGGCACCGGACAGGCGGCGCTTGAGTGCGGGGAACGCGTCAAGGTGCGAGTCGAACGTGCCGCGGGCAGTGGTGAGGATAGCTACGCCGACGAGGTCCTCGTCCACCGGCGTCACATATGCCTCCCCCAGTTCCGACCAGTACACCTCCACCAGTTCCGTCCAGGGAGACACCTGGAAGTGCTGCCGGAGTCCCCGACGCGCAGCCCCCGTCGTACCTCCCAGGCCCAACTGGCGGCGGATGGGTGAGTGGAGGCCGTCGGCGGCGGCCAGGTAGCGCGCGGTGTGGCCGGCGGCGCTGACGGAGGTGTCGTTCTGGGTGATGGGGCCGACGCGGGTGTGGTCGACGGGGACGTTCAGATCCGCCAGGCGGTCGAGCAGGGCTTGGTGGAGGGTTGTCCGGCGGACGCCTAGGCCGGGACCGGCGGTGAAGCGGGCGTCGACACAATGGTCCGCGTCGAGGTAACGGATGCCGTGGAAGGGACGGCCGTGCAATGAGACGCCGAGGCGTTCCAGGTAGTCGACAGCACTGTGGGCGATCCCCTCCCCACAGGCCTTGTCGATCGGGCCCTGGCGAGGCTCGAGCACCACAACGGACAGACCGGCCAGAGTGGCCCGGATGGCGGTCGCTGCACCAGCGGGGCCGCAGCCGGCCACCAGGAGGTCGATCACTTGACCAGGGCTGCGTTCAGCGCGGCTTCCTCGGAGCGGATGCGTACGGCGAGCAGCGGGATGTTCAGCAGCGTGAACACGACAGCGGTGATCCAGCCGGTGTGGACGAGCGGCAGTGCGATCCCCTCAACCACCACGGCCACGTAGTTCGGGTGCTTGATGAACTTGTACGGTCCACGCGCCACCAGGTGCAGACCCGGTACGACGATCACTCGGGTGTTCCACTGTTGTCCCAGCACGCTGATGCACCACCAGCGCAGTCCCTGCGACAGGATCACCAACGCGAGCATGGGCCAGCCGAGTGCTGGGATGAACGAGCGGTGGAACGACTCGGCCAGACACCCGAAGAGCAGTCCGGTGTGCAGGACCACCATGAACGGGTAGTGCCCCTTGCCGGACTCCACTCCGCCCTGGGCGAAGCTCCACTTGGCGTTGCGCAGCGAGACCACCAGTTCGGCCACGCGTTCGAGTCCGACGAGCACCACGAGGACTACATACCAGTTCATTGCCACTCCAGGAGGACGAGCTCGGAACAGAATCCCGGGCCCATGGCGAGGAGCAGGCCCATCCCCGAAGGATGCAGGGCGAGCGTGTCACCGAGCACGTGCAGCACCGATGAGGAGGACAAGTTGCCGACCGCATCGAGCGATTTCCAGGTCAGGTCGAGTGCACCGGGCCGCAGCTCGAGTGTTTCGGCCACTGCCTCCAGAACCTTCGGTCCGCCGGGATGACTCACCCATGTACCGATCTCGGGCACAGTCAGGCCATGGTCGGCCAGGAAGCCCCGTACGTCGCCGCCGAGGTACTTCCGCACCACCTCCGGCACATCCGCACCCAGCACGATCCGGAAACCACCCGAGCCGATATCCCAGCCCATGACGCGCTCGGAGTCCGGGTAGAGGCGGCTCCGGGTCGCCAGCACTGACGGACCGGCGGCGGCGGGATGTTCAGACCCGGTCAGGACCACTGCGGCTGCGCCGTCGCCGAAGAGCGCTCCCCCAACCAGATTGGGCAGGGAGGAGTCGTCTCGCTGCAGAGTGAGCGAGCAGAGCTCAACAGACAGCAGTACGGCGACCTGCTTCGGCCAGGCCAGCAGGTAGTCGTGCAGACGGGCTACGCCGGCCGCACCACCCACACAGCCGAGTCCGAACAGCGGTAGCCGCTTCACGTCTTCCCGTAGGCCCAGCCGCATCGCCACGCGGGCATCGATCGACGGGGCGGCCACTCCGGTCACCGTGGTGAACATGAGTACGTCGACGTCCGACAACTCGAGTCCTGCGTCCGCTACTGCACCGGCCACAGCCTCTGCGCCCAGATCGACCGCAGCGGCGATCCACGCGTCGTTGGCAGCGCCGAAGTCCTTCAGCTCGGCGTACTGCTCCAGCGGAAGCGCCAGATGGCGTGACGAGACACCCGCGTTGGCGTGCAGTCTCCGCAGCAGCGCGTTGCCGCGGCCGTCCGGCAGACAGATCGCAGCGAAGGCGTCGGTGAGCTCCTCCTGCTGATACCGGTACGGCGGCAACGCGGGCCGGACCGCTGCAATCCGCGTCATCGTGGCATCGTGGGCTCGGTGAGAGCGCTGAAGGGACTGGTACTCGCCTGCCATCTCGGACCGACTGTCGCGGTCACGGCGCTGGTGACTGCCGTGGCGTGGTCGGCAGGGCGTAGTCCGGCTGGGTGTCTCCTGGTCGCAGCAACGATCCTCACCGGCCACCTCTCGATCGGCTGGAGCAATGACGCGATAGATGCCGCCCGGGACACCATTGTGAACCGGAAAGACAAACCTGTGGTGCGCGGACTGGTGAGTCGCCGCACGCTGGCGGTCGCAGCCGGGCTCATGCTGGTGATCACCATCCCCGTCTCACTGGCCAACGGATTCGCGGCCGGACTGGTTCACCTGCTCTTCGTGGCCTGCGCCTGGGGCTACAACCTCGGACTGAAGTCGACCGTCATCTCCTGGCTCCCGTACGCCGTTGCCTTCGGCGGACTGCCCTCATTCGTGACACTCGGGACCACCCACACGTGGGCGCCGTGGTGGGCCACCACAGCGACCGCGCTCCTCGGAGTCGGCGCTCACCTGGCAAACGTCGTACCGGACCTGAAAGACGACCTGGAGACGGGTGTACGCGGCTGGCCGCAACGGCTGGGCGCCAGTGCCCGTCTGCTAGCTCCACTCCCCCTGGCCGCAGCCACAGCACTCCTGGTGATCGCACCGGCTGGACCGCTAGGCCTCATCGGGTGGATCACCCTCGCCATCGTCGCCGGACTGCTCGTAGTGATCGTGGCGTGGAAAGAGGCGCCGTTCCTCGTCACGATCGCCATAGCCGGCGTGAGCGTGGTGGCACTCATCTTCCGAGGAGATGCGCTCTAAGCAGCGTCTGGCTTGAGTGGGGCGTTGCTGCCGAGGATTGCGGCGGTCAGGGCTTCGGCAGGCTCCTTGGCGGCACGCGGGTTGGTGATGAGGACCAGGTCGATGGCGGGCAGTTCTGGGAGGCCTGCGCTCGGTGGTGGCTCTACGAGGTCCACGGGCATCAGGGATCGCGCGAAGATGGCTATGCCGAGGCCGGCCCGGACCGCAGCCAGTACGCCGTTGACGCCGCGGACGATGCAGGTGATCCGGCAGGAGCGACCCGCCTGCTCCAGAGTCTGCACACCGAGCGAGCGGCTGAGGCTGGGGGCTTGGTAGGCGACCAGCGGGACAGGCCCGTCCGGGGCGATGCGGGTGCCTGCGATGCCCGCCCAGACCAGCGGGTCCCGGCGGACCAGCCGGCCGTCAGGTTCGTAGCTGGTGCCTACTGAGTGTTTGACATAGGCGAGGTCCAGGTGGCCGGACTCGACGCGGCGGAGCAGGTTGGGGCTCTGGGCGACGGTCAACTCCAGGTCGATCCGCGGGTAGAGCTGACGGAAGTCGCGGAGGATCCGAGGCAGCGGAGTCAGCGCGAGGTCGTCGGTGACGCCAAAGCGCAGACGGCCGCGGAGCTCGGAGCCGGTGAAGTACCCGGCGGCCTCTTCGTGCGCCGCCAGGATGGTTCGCGCGAAGCCGGCCATGGCGTCACCGTCGGCGGTCAAAGTCACCGTGCGGGTGTCGCGCAAAAACAAAGGCCGCCCCACCGCGGCCTCGAGTTTGCGGACGTGCTGGCTGACCGTCGGCTGCCGGATGCCGAGCCGCTCGGCCGCCTGGGTGAAGCTCAGCGACTGCGCGACCGCGAGGAACGTCCGGAGCTGGTCCGGGTCGTACATCGATGGACCTCCTATCACGGGACGCAATAAGAGTAATAGGAGTAATTCGCTGTCGGAATTCAGGGCCAAAGACAAGGATGGACCTGTCCTCCCCTGACAACCCACTCGTGTAGGGATCTCCTTTGACCACCCGGACCAGCGGTCCTGTCCGAGAAGCCGACTACCACCGTCACAACACCCCAACAAAACACAGCGAACCCCTCCGCCGCCCAGGGTTCCGCGAAACTTTCAGCGCCCTGCAGGTGCGCAACTTCCGCCTCCTGGTCAGCGGTCTGCTGGTCAGTTCGACCGGCGGCTGGATCCAGCGCATCGCCCAGGACTGGCTGGTGCTGACGATCACCGGCAGCGCCACCGCGGTCGGCATCACCACCGCCCTGCAGTTCCTCCCCACCCTCCTCCTCGGCCTGTACGGCGGCGTGATCGCCGACCGTTTCCCGAAGCGGAAGATCCTGCTGGTCACGCAGCTCACGATGGGCGCGGCCGCCGGCGTACTCGCACTGCTCGCCTTCACCGGCCAGGTGCAGGTCTGGCAGGTCTACGCGATGGCCCTGTTCCTCGGGCTGGCCACCGCCGTCGACAACCCGACGCGCCAATCGTTCGTCACCGAACTCGTCGGCCGCGACCGCGTCCGGAACGCGATCAGCATGGTCTCGTCGACGTTCCAGCTCGGCAGCATGATCGGTCCGGCGCTCGGCGGCGTGCTGCTCGGCACGCTCGGCGCCGGCTGGGCGTTCGCGATCAACGCCTGCACGTTCTTCGCCTCGATCACCGCACTCCTCAGAATGCGTGAGAGCGAGATGCCCGCCCGGAAAGCCGCGCGGCAAGCCGGTCTGCGCCTCCGCGACGGACTCCGCGACGGCCTGCAGTACGCGTTCCACGAGCCGGCTGTCCGCTGGGCGATCGCGCTGGTCGGCATCTACGGCATGTTCGCGATCAGCCTGCCCGTGACGCTCACGGCGTTTGCTGACCGCGTCTTCCACACCGGCGCCACCGGGTACGGCGTACTGAACTCGGTGGTCGCGGTCGGGGCGCTGGCCGGTGCGTTGCTGTCGGCGCGCAGGGTTCGGCCGACTCGGCTGCGGAACCTGGTGGGCATCGCGAGTCTGCTGACGATCACTGAGGTACTCGCGGCGATTCAGCCCTCGCTGTGGACCTTCATCCCCGTGCTGGCCGCGATGGGTATGGCCACGCTGATGTTCCTGACCGCGTGCCAGTCGATGGTGCAACTGACCACTCCGGACGGCCTGCGCGGCCGCGTGTCCGGGCTGTACAACCTGGTCTTCATCGGCGGTGGCGCGATCGGTGGTCCGCTGGTCGGATTGATCGCGCAACACTTCGGTGCCCGGGTCAGCCTCTCCCTGGCCGGTCTGGTCCCGGCGATCGCCACCATCGCGATCGGGCTCCGCCTGCGCCGCGACGGACGCTTCCGCGTCGTACTGGTGCGCACTCGCTCCCCCTGGCATCAGGTCCCGATCCGCCTCACCCTCCAGCAGCAGACCATTCAGCTGTCGGCACCGAGCCACGTTGAGCACCCATCAACAGTGACAACGCACGAAAAGTGGTCGAGCGGTGCACAAGGTCCACCACGCTGTACGACGGGCGCCAGGCCGCGGCGGTCGCGGTTGCGCCCGACCCGGAGATAGCGAAAGGCCCCGAAGGCAGCCGGCGAGAGCGGTCTTCGGGGCCCGTAACGCTGTTACGGAACGTTGATCACGCCGACGGCCGGAACCTTGACGGTCCGGGCGCCCTTGACGCCGCCGAGGATCACCTTGCGCAGGGCAACGTTGTTCTTGGTGTTGCCCTCGAACAGCTTGCCCTCCGGGTTCGCCTTCACCTCGACGAAGTACTCGCCGTTCGGCAGGTTGGTGATGTCGAACGACTGGCCCGGCCGGAACTGCTCGTAGGTGTCGCCGGATCCGACATCCAGAACCTCACGCACCGACAGCGACGTGTGGTCGCCGCAGGCGGTGTGCAGGTCGGTGTTGAACGGGTGCCAGTTGGCGTTCTTCACCGTGTAGTCGATCGAGTCGGTCGCGGCCAGGCAGAAGGCTTCCTTCTGGCTGCGGACGACCTCGGACTGCTTGGCGTTCAGCAGGCTGTAGCGGGCGAAGTCGGTGAAGTGCCAGTGGGTGTGGCCTTCGCGCGGGTCCCACTCCATCGTGCCGGTGTTCTGGTACCCGATCTCCTTGCCCTTGTCGTCGTAGAAGTACTGGTACGCGTCCATCAGGTCCTTGCCCTGACGGCGGAAACCGTCCAGTACCAGCGGCGACGGGCCGGCGTTCCACACGGTCGCGGAGAACGCCAGGAAGTCCTTGCCGGCGTCCGGGGTGCCTTCCTCGCCCGGGGCGACCTGGATCCCCCACGCGGGCACCGAGACCAGGTCCGGCTTCGGGCCCTTCGGCGTCGTCGCCCTGCCGGTCGGCCGCGCGGCGTGCGGCACCAGCGCCTTACCCTTCGGAGCAGCCTGCTTCTTGGCCCCCTGACCTGCGAAGCAGCCCCGGATGCCGTGCCCCGGGTCGCAACTGTCACCCTTCACGACCGTGACGTTCAGCGAGAGCGTCGACTGCGCGGCCGGGATCTTGAAGAAGTCGCGGTAGGCCTTGTTCACCGTGACCATGGCCTTGTACTTACCTTCGGCGACCTGCTTGATCGGCTTCTGGTCGTAGGAGTAGGTGCTGGCCGACCAGCCGGTCTGCAGCCCCCAGACCGCACCCTGGGTGAACGGGTTGGCATTGCAGCCGTCCGGGTACGGCGACGTGGCCGGCGCGTCCGGCCGAGTGCGTGACCCCTCGCCGTTCAGGCAGAGGGACTGGTCGATGTCGAGCGCCTTCTTGCCACTCGCGTCGGTCAGGGTCACGTGCAGGAACTTCCCCAGGCCGGAGAAGTCCGTGACCAGACCCTTGGGCAGTGCGACTGCCTTGCCGTTCACGATCTGCTTGGCGACCACCGGCGAGTTGTAGTTCGCCCGCGTCGCGCGCACCTCGATCGGCGCGTTACCCGCGACCACGTAGGCACCGAGGTTCAGATCGGTACCGCGGTCCTCGTCAGACGTCACCGTCACATCGGTGACCGGCGAGACCAGGGCCAGCGCGGGCCTGGCGGGCGCCGCCGTTCCTGCTGACGCGCTCACCGCTGCCATCGAGACGACCAGGCCAGCGGCACCAGCCGCTGCGATCGCCGTTCGCACGGCTTTGTTCGGCGTAATGATGATGGAACCCCCTCCACATCGGGCCGGGTCCTCACGAACCGGCCTCTACGTCTAAGGACTCCCAGCCCCCGGAGAAGGTTGATGACAGTAACGTCCCAGTCACGTCACAGACGGTCATCACGCCTTGATACTTGACGATGTAAATTAAGCAACCCTACGCTCGGCAACGTGAACAGACGCCGTGTCACCACTGTCCTGGCTGCCGTCGCTCTGGTGACGACGACAGCCGTGAACGCCCCCGCCGACGCCGTCCAGCCCCTCACCGTCCACCCTGTCGCAGCCCACCCCCGCCCCGTCCCCCCGAAGTACCGGCAGGTCGCAGCCACGCCGTACATGGGTTGGAGCTCCTGGAGCCTGCAGTCGACCAACTACCCGGGTGTGAACCCGGATGGTCCCGGCAGCTTCATCAGTGAGAAGAACATCCTCGCCCAGGCCAACGCGATGGCCACTAAGCTCAAGCCGTACGGCTACGAGTACATCAACGTGGACGCCGGCTGGCAGGACGGCGGTGACGAGTACGGCCGGCCGGTCGCGAGCGCGAAGCGGTTCCCGCGCGGGATGAAGGCGGTCGGCGACGACATCCACAAGCTCGGCCTGAAGTTCGGCATCTACACCGTGGTCGGCCTCGGCCTGGACGTCTACCGCGACGGCAACACGCCGATCTACAACGCGCCCGGCTGCTTCACCCGCGACATCGTCTACTCGGACCTGCGCAAGACGAACGGCTGGGACGCGGCGTACAAGATCAACTACGCGAGCCCCTGCGCACAGAAGTACGCCGACTCGATCACCAAGCTCTTCGCGAGCTGGGGAGTCGACTTCATCAAGATGGACGGCGTCGGCCCCGGCTCCTGGAAGGGTGCTCCGGACGACCCGAACCACAACAACACCGAGGACGTCGAGACTTGGTGGCGTTCGGTGCAGAACGCCGGCCGCCCGATGCAGTACACGCTGTCGTGGTCACTCAGTCATCGGTACGCCGATGTGTGGAAGCAGAATTCGAACGGCTGGCGGATCGACACCGACGTCGAGTGCTACTGCGACACGATCGTCCGCTGGGACGGCTCGGTGAAGCAGCGCTGGTGGGACCTGCCGCAGTGGATCGACGACGCCGGCCCCGGGCACTGGAACAACCTCGACGCGATCAACGTCGGCGTTGGAGCGATGGACGGTCTCAATGAGGCCGAGCGGCAGAGCTACATGACGTTCTGGGCGATCAACTCCGCGCCGCTGTTCGCCGGTGACGACCTGACCAAGCTGGACGCCTACGGCCTGAAGCTGCTGACCAACCGCGAGGTCATCGCGATCAACCAGTCCGGCAACCCGGCCCGCCCGCTGAACCAGGACCAGTTGCAGCAGACCTGGTACGCGAAGAACGCCGACGGCAGCGTCACGGTCGGTCTGTTCAACCTCGCCGAGACTCCGGCCACTGTCATCGGTGACTTCGGTCAGCTCGGTATCAACGGCAAGGCGACCGTCCGCGACATCTGGGCGAACCAGAACATCCGCGACGTCGCCGGCTCGGTCAGCGCGGCACTGCCGGCGCACGGTTCGAAGCTGTACAAGATCACTCCGAACGACCGCCCGTCGGTGGGCATCCCGGCCGACCTGACCGCGACGGACGTCAACCGCACGACCACGTCACTCACGTGGAGGCCGAGCACCGGCGCGGCGTCGTACAAGATCTTTGCCAACGGCAAGCAGGTGGCAACCAGCACGGCAACGAGTGCTGTGGTCACCGGGCTGCTGCCGCAGACGCAGTACACGTTCACGGTGAAGGGCGTCAACGGCGCCCGTACGTCGGACGCCAGCGCACCGATCACCATGTTGACCGTGAAGAACGGCGGGCCGGTGCGGTACGAAGCCGAGGCCGCAACCAGCACACTCACCGGCAACGCGAGCGCGAACGACTGCACCCTCTGCTCGGGTGGGAAGAAGATCGGCAACATCGGGTACGACGCCTCGGTCACCCTGAACGGCATCACCGTGCCGACGACCGGGACCTACCTGGTGAAGATCGCCTACACCGACGGGGACACCAGCCGGCAGAGCATGCTCACCGTGAACGGCGGTGACAGCTACTGGGTGAACTACCACGGCCTCGGCGACAACGATTGGGGTACGCCGCAGGTGGTCTACCTGCCGGTGAAGCTCACCGCCGGTGCCAATGCCCTCAAGATCAGCAATCCGTCCGGCTATATCGCGGACATCGACTGGATCACCGTCTGACCAAGCTTTACTGGGGGCATGACCGACTACCCCCTGCCCTTCGTTCCACCTGGCGGCAGCGCGCCGGTCCCTCGCCGGATCCGCGCGCTGCTCGACGGCCAGGTCGTCGTCGACACCCAGAACGCCATTTATCTGTGGGAGTTCCCGCCGTACCCGCAGTACTACATCCCGCTCGGGGACGTGACCGACGGCGTACTGGTCGACACCGGGGAGACCAAGGTCTTCGAGCACGGCGTCGCCCGGGTGCACACCGCCGGTCGCGGCAAGGCCTGGGTGTACGACGAGCTCGGTCGAGCCCGCTTCCAATGGGATGCGGTCGACAGCTGGTTCGAGGAGGACGAGGAGGTCTTCGTCCATCCCCGCAACCCGTACTCACGGTGTGACGCGATCCGCTCGGACCGGCACGTCCAGGTGTCGCGGGACGGCGTGGTGCTGGCCGAGTCGTCCTCGACCGTCATCGTGTTCGAGACCGGGCTGCCGCCGCGCTACTACTTCCCACGGCTCGCGGTGAACTTCGAGCACCTCACCCCGAGTGACACCCGCACCGCCTGCCCCTACAAGGGCCGCACCACCGGCTACTGGTCGATCGACAGCCGCGACCTGGCCTGGTCCTACGACTTCCCGACCGCGCCACTCCTCCCGATCGCCGGACTAGTTGCCTTCCTCAACGAACACGTCGACCTCACCATCGACGGCGTACCGGCCGAGAGACCCGTCACGCCCTTCTCGGCCTGACCCTGGAAGATCGCCGCCGGCGGGCCCGGGCCCTCAAGTAGTGGTTCAGATGATCGACGCGGTGCCGCCATCCATCGTGATGACTGCACCCGTCACATAACTTGCCTTCGCCGACGCGAGGAAGACAGCGACGTTGGCGACCTCGGCCGGATCGGCCGGGCGGCCCAGCGGGATGTCGGCCACCATCTCGGACAGCAGTTCGTACCGCGGCCGGCCACTGGCCCGCGTCGCGGCGTCGAGCCGGTCATCCACCCGACCGGTCAGCGTCAGCCCCGGGTTGATCACGTTCACCCGGACGCCCTGCCCGGCGTACGCCTTGGCGTAGCCGACCGACGCGAGCATCAACGCCGCATTCGCAGCCCCGCCGCCGATGTGCAGCGGGTTCGCTGCCTTGCCGCCCGAGCCGACGACGTTCACCACTGAGCCGCTGCCGCGCTCGGCCATCCCGCGGATGACCGCCTCGGTCGCGTGCATGTAGGTGAAGTACTTCGCTTCCATTGCCGCATGCAACGTCGTACTGCTGAGTTCGTCGACCGGGATCTGCCGCGCGGCGCCCGCGCAGTTGATCAGGATGTCCGGTACGCCGATCTTCGCGAATACCTCGGCGGTCGCGTCCGCATCGGTCAGGTCGACCGCCACCGGGGTGAACTCGACCCGTCGCCGGGCCTCGGCGAGGTTGTCCGCGCTGCGCGAGATCCCGAAGACCGTCGCGCCCTCCGCGGCGAGCGCGTCGACGCAGGCGAGCCCGATTCCCTTGCTCGCTCCGGTGACGACGGCAACTTTTCCGGACAGTTGCAGATCCACTGTGCTTCCTCTCTCGGTGCTTCTGGCAACGAATTGCCCTCAGAAAATTTCACAGATCGCTTTGGTGGGCTTGAACGGCCCCGTACAGTAAGTGACTAGATCGACACTCTTTGTTTCGACGCCAGATGCCGTGAGCACCAGACGCCGGAGGGACCCGTGCCGACCATGTCAACCTCTCATTCACCACCGACCTCACAGCGAACGTCTCTGAGGTCCATCCTTCACCATGACCTACCGGCCTCGCTGGTGGTCTTCCTGATCGCAATACCACTCTCCCTGGGGATCGCCGCAGCATCGGGCGCCCCCTTGATCGCGGGCCTCGTGGCCGCGGTCGTCGGCGGTGTGGTCGCCGGTGCACTCGGCGGTTCACCGCTTCAGGTCAGCGGCCCCGCCGCGGGCCTGACCGTTGTTGTCGCTGGCCTTGTCGGCCAGTTCGGGTGGGCCGCCACGGCCGGCATCACCTGCGCTGCCGGTGTGGTCCAAATCCTGTTGGGAGTCACCCGGATCGGGCGGCTCGCGCTCTCGCTCTCCCCCGCTGTCGTGCACGGCATGCTCGCGGGGATCGGCGTCACCATCGCCGTCCAGCAACTTCATGTAGTGCTCGGTGGTCAGGCGCAGAGTTCGATGATCGCCAACGTGGCAGCGCTTCCCGGCCGTCTGGTCGCTCATCATCCGCACTCGGTGCTCGTTGGTGTGCTGACTGTTGCGATCCTGCTGGCCTGGCCGCGGCTGCCCAAGGTCAAAGTGGTTCCGGCGCCGCTGGTCGCGGTCGTCTTCGCGACGGCGCTGGCCGCGGTCTGGATGCCTGACGTGACCCGGGTGAACCTGCCCGACCAGCCGCTGCAGGAGCTCATCCTGCCGGCGATCCCTGAGGGCACGCCGGGGCAGATCATCGCGGCCGTGCTGACCGTTGCCTTGGTCGCGAGCGTCGAGTCGTTGCTCTCGGCTGTTGCCGTTGACAAGCTTCACAACGGCAAGCGCAGCAACCTCGATCGTGAGCTGATCGGGCAAGGCGCGGCCAATGCGATCTCCGGCGCTCTCGGTGGGATGCCGGTGACCGGTGTGATCGTGCGCAGCTCGACAAACGTTGCCGCGGGCGCCAAGTCCCGGGCCTCGGCGATCATGCACGGGCTCTGGATCGCGGCGTTCGTCCTCGCGGCCGGCTCGATGCTCGAGCTGATCCCGATGGCCGCGCTGGCCGGTGTCCTGCTGGTCACCGGGCTGCGTCTCGTGCAGCTCGCACACATCCGCACGTTACGGCGGCACGACGAACTACTCGTGTACGTCGTCACCGCGGCGGGCGTCGCCGTACTGGGACTGGCCGAAGGTGTACTGATCGGTCTGGTGCTCGCGCTCGTGCGAGTGCTCTACCGGTTGTCGAGGGCAACGGTCACCGCGACCGAGGAGGATGGGCTGTGGACCGTGCAGATCCGCGGCACGCTCGTCTTCCTGGGGGTCTCCTCACTGATCCGGACCCTGCGGTCGATTCCGACCGGTGCCCGGGTCCGGGTGGACCTGTCGGTCGATCATCTCGACCACGCGGCGTACGAGGCGATCGAGGACTGGCGGCGCGGTCACATCGCGCGCGGTGGCTCGGTCGAGCTGAACCGGTTGGCCTTCCGGGCTGCCCTGCAGTCCACTCCGACCCGACGACTGCTGCCCTGGCAACCCCAGGCAGTCGCCGCGCCGGACGAGCGGGTGCTCGACGGCATCCGCGCCTTCGAGGAGTCGGCCGATCAGATCCGGCCGATCCTCGCCAAACTCGCGGCCGACGGCCAGAAGCCGACGCAGCTGTTCATCACCTGTGCCGACTCGCGCATCGTGCCGAACATGATCACCACCACCGGTCCGGGTGACCAGTTCTGCGTGCGGAACGTCGGCAACCTCGTCCCGCCCAACGGCTCCGGCAGCAACTCGGTCGACGCCGCGATCGAGTACGCGGTCGAGGTGCTCGGCGTCCGGTCGATCGTCGTCTGCGGTCACTCGCACTGCGGCGCGGCCGCGGCCACGCTGGAGGCGAACGCCCCTGCCGGCACCGGCCTGCAGAACTGGCTGCGTCACTTCGAGCCATCGGTACGACGGGCTGTCGGGCTACCCGACATCGTTGATCCGGCCACCGGGATGAAACTGTCTCCGGCGGACAAACTGTCGGTCGCGAATGTCGGCGTACAGCTGTCGAACCTGCGCAGCTTCCCGTGCGTTCGCAAGGCCGAGGAGGAAGGTCGTCTCGAGCTGATCGGGCTGTGGTTCGACATCGGTGCGGCCGCGGCCCGGTTGGTGCTCGATCGCGAGCCTTACCTGGTGCGAGCCGACGAGGAGCTCGCCACCGCGGGCCGTCGTTCGCTCCGCTGACTCCCGGCCCGGTGCCGCCATCTCAGGTGGCACCGGGCCGCATCAGCCAACCTGCGCCGACGGGGCTGAGTAGGTGTTACAGGCGACCGGGTCCGCGGCCGCGAATCCGGCCATGGACCAGCGAGCGTGGTTCTTGGCGCTTCCATGGTCGTATTGCGGGTCGGAGGTCGATGCGACGATCTCACCGAAGGTCTTGGGCCAGTCCGAGCCCTTGCGGAAGTCACGGGCCGCACCGAAGTACACACCACCGAAGCAGGACGCCTGCAGCTCGTGGCGGCGGGTCTCCTCGAGGGCCAGATCCACGCCGTTGAGCTTGACCCCGCGCTGGTAGGCCGCCTCCGAGATCCCGGCGAGCGCCTGCACGTGATGCCCGTACTCGTGACCGATCACGAAGGCCATCGTCCCCACCGCCAGCTCGGGATCCTCGCGGAAGTAGTCCAGGTCGATCTGCGCGTTGATGTAGATCGTGTCACCGCAGTAAATGCCGTAGGCGTCCTGGTCGCAGGGCAGGTCCGCCGACTTGCCGGCGACGACATCCAGCTTCGGCGGCGTGAAGGTGAAGCCCGCCTTGCGGATCACCGGCGCCCAGGCCGCATTCAGGCAGGCCGTCAGGTGCGTGTAGTACGCCCGGACGTTCGCCACCGAGGTTGGCTTGATCTTTGGTTCCGGACAGTGCGCGGTCAGCTTGCCGACGCGGTAGATCGGGTTCTTGGTCAGCTCGGCGGGCTGCGGCGGTGCGGTGACCTTGCCCGGCGGGGCCGCAGACGGCGTGGTTGTCGGCACGGCCTCTCGCGCTTTGGCCGCTTCCGACGCAGCGGCGGCCGCCGGGTCGGCGACCGGCTTCGCCGTACAACCCGTCAGCAGCAGGACTGCGCACACCGCAGCGACGATCTTCACGCGCACGACTGTAGAGGTGAGCAGCTCCCTGGACGGTGATCTGCCCTGAAGCTGCCACGACGCGCCACGTTCGGAGTGCAGAGGCGGCGCACGTCAAGGATTATCTATCCCATGCGGATCCGTCGAATGTTATTTACCGCCGCCCTGCTGATCACCACGCTCACCGCCCCGCAGGCGCAGGCCGCTGCCACCTTCCCACGCATCGACGCGAGCGGGTTCCAGCTCGTCTCGGGCGACACCTTCGCCACGTACGGCGCTCGCGTGGCTCAGCTGGAGACCAAGCCGGCTCTCGCGCCGGTTGGGGTCACCGAGGTCCTCGCCGCGTCCAATCGGACCGGGCGCGCGCTGTGCCATTCGACGTACCTGACTGCCTCTCTGAACCCGCAGGGGTTCTGCTGGCAGGACGGTGAGGACGACGACGAGAACGTCTGGATCCCGCAGGGCCTGTCGGGCTCTGGCGACGCTCAGCCGGCAGGTGGTGCGCGGCGGGTCGTGGTCGCGAGCTGGCACAACAGTGGCGACACTGCGATCCGGGTGTCGTTCCTGGACGTTGCGACCAACAAGTACCGGCACGTGCTGCTGGTGGAGCCGACTGCGGACGGAAACTTCCAGGCGATCGCCGGGCACGGCCACGGGCTGTAGTGGTCCGGCAATATGCTCGTGGTCGCGACGGGCGGTGCCGTACTGCGGGTGTTCGACCTGCGACACATCTGGCGGACCGACACGAGCACTGGCGAGGTCGGGCTCGGTACTGACGGCAAGTACCACGCGCTCTGGCACTCCTTCGCGCTGCCGCAGGTCGGGGCCTATTGGTACGCCGGAGGCGGGTGCGCGTCGACTACCGGCGTACGGCCGTGCTTTGCCAGCCTTGCGCTCGATCACGCCGGTACTGGCTCGTTTGTCGCGGCTGAGCACACCACGAAGGGTGGCGGCCGGATCGTGCGCTGGCCGCTCGACAAGACGACCGGTCTGCCTGCTGCTGGTACCGACGGCGTGGTGCGTGCGGTGGAGGCGTTCAACTCGCCGGTGTGGGGCATGCAGGGAGCGGTGTCCTACAACAACAGCTTTGTGATCACCGGAGTCTGTCCCGAGTACGCCGACAATATCGGTGACGGTGTCGACTACCCCAGCTGTCTGCACCGCGGTACTGGTGGCGTCTCCACGTCACTTTGGACGAAAGCACCTAAGAACACCGAGAACCTGTCCTACTGGCCGGCGACCAACGAGCTCTGGCTGATGAACGAGCAGCTGCGCGAACGAGTGACCGTGCACATCCCATTTCCGTAGTACTGCAAGGATGGGCGGGTGAGTGAGTTCTGGGACAGCATCACGTCAGCACAACCTGAGCCGTCGATCCGTGTAGTCATCGGGACCGGCGTGGTCGCGCTGCTCCTGATCGCGTGGCGACCACTCTGGAAGCTCACCCGGAATGTGGTGACGATCGCGCATGAAGGTGCGCATGGTCTGATCGCATTGCTGGTAGGTCGTCAGCTGGCTGGGATCCGCCTGCACTCCGACACCTCCGGGGTGACCGTGTCCCGCGGTAAACCGACCGGTGCGGGGATGATCGCCGTACTGCTGGCCGGCTATCCCGGTCCGGCGCTCTTCGGGCTCGCCGCGGCCTTCGTCCTCAGTCGCGGGTACGCCGTTGCGTTGCTCTGGGGACTGTTGGTTGCGTTGGTGATCCTGCTGCTGCAGATCCGGAATCTGTACGGGCTGTGGTCGGTGCTCGTCTTCGGTGCGCTGGTCTTCGGGGTCACCTGGTGGGGCTCACCGTCGGTGCAGTCTTCCTTCGCGCATCTGCTGACCTGGTTCCTGCTGCTCGCCGCACCACGCGCGGTGATCGAGCTGCAGCACTCGCGGCGGGGTGGGCAGGGCCGGAGTTCGGACGCGGATCAGCTGCGCCGGCTGACCGGCGTACCGGCCGTGATGTGGGTGGGCGTGTTCGGTTTGGTCGCGCTGGCTTGTCTCGCGGTCGGCGTGATCTGGTCGGGCGTCCTGCCGAGCTGATTTTCTGTCGGCGGCCGGGTTTATGGTGATTCTCATGAAGGCCAACGAGATTCTCATTGATGGCTTCAGCCGGGTGCAGGAGCAGGTGCACGCAGTGCTGGAGGGGCTGGACGACAAGGTCCTCACCGCGCGACCGTCCGACACGGCCAACTCGATAGCTTGGCTGGTCTGGCATCTGACGCGCGTCCAGGACGACCACGTCTCGGAGGTCGCCGGGCACGAGCAGACCCACACCGCGGACGGCTGGCACGAGCGACTCGGGCTGCCGTTCGACGCGGCCGACACCGGCTACGCACACACCGCCGAGCAGGTCGGCCAGGTGCAGGTCTCCGCGGAGTTGCTGATCGGGTACCACGACGCTGTCCACGAGCAGACGGTCAAGTTCCTGCAGACGCTCGACGACGCGGACTTCGACCGCATCGTCGACAAGCGCTGGGACCCGCCGGTCACCCTGGGCGTGCGGCTGATCAGCGTGGCCGACGACGACGCCCAGCACATCGGCCAGGCGGCGTACGTGAAGGGCTTGCTCAGCTAGGGAGCTTTGCCTTCCACAGTGCGCCGCCGGCGATCAGGTAGGCCTCCTGGTCCGCAGTCCGGACCAGGGCGGTCACCGGTCCCTGGAGTCCGCCGGTCGACTCGGACACCTGCCAGTTGCCGTCCCGGCCGTTGACGACCTTGACTTTGTTGTCTTGGGCAATCACCTGGGTGACCGTGCCGTCCGGGGTACCATCGGAGAGCGGCGGCGGCAGCACGTCCTTGTCACCGACCGGGATCGCCGGTACGCCGCTCAGCCGTTGCGTCTTGGTGCCGTCGTACCGCCAGATCGCGAGCTTGTTCTCCACGAACCCGGAGATCACGCAGGTCGTCGTACAGGTTGCGGTGTTCGCCTGGCTGCGGCTGCCGGGGTCCGGAAGTTCGACGCGGGTCCAGCCCTGGGCGAGCTTCTGCGACCGCCACACGGCGGCGCCCTGCTGGACGACGTTGGGTTCGAGGCGGACCTGCGAGCCGGCCAGCAGCAGACCATCGCCGTACGCGGTCGCGTAGCCGGTGCCGACCAGCAGGTTCTTCGTGTTCTGCAGCGGGGTCTTGGCCGAGTCCTGTCTGAGCCACTTGTTGTTGGGCTGCGGCAGCCAGACTGCAGCGTCGAGCCCGGTCACGACGCCTTCCCACGAACCGGTGAGCGCCTCGCCGGCCGGGGTCAGCACGGCCGAGCTCATCTCACCTGCAGACAAGCCGTTGAAGGTGTCGAAGGACTGCGGGTGTTCCTGCAGACCAGCCTCTGTTGAGCCGGTCCACACAGTCCATCGCACATTGCCGTGCGCGCCGCCGGAAGCACCGCCGAGGCCGAGCACCCGTTTGCCGTCCCAGGCGATCGAGTGCCAGATCGCCTCGAAGGAGTACGGGCTCGAGGCGGAGGGCTTGACGATGACGGTCTTACGGTCGGAGCCGTTCAGCAGCACGAGTCCGGGGACGACCTTCCCCTTCTGCTTGACGCCGACCAGGATCTGACCGTCGTGCTCGGCCAGGGCGACCGGCTCGGCGCCGACGTCGACCTTCTCCCAGTTGACGGTCTGCTGCTGCGCTGGCTGGTCGTCGCTCTTGCTGCTGCAGGCGGTCAGGGCGGAGGCGGCCACCACAACGGCCGCGACGACTCGCCGCATCAGCGGTTCTGCGGGAGGGTTGTCGGCCGCTTCTTGCCCCGCGGAGCAGAGGGCGGCGGAACCATCGGCCCGATGTCGCCGTCCGGTGCCACATCGAGGTCGACGATCACCGGCGCGTGGTCACTCGGACCGGTCCCCTTGCGGGCCTTCCGATCGATCCAGGTCGCCTTCACCCTGGTGGCGACGGCGTCCGTCGCGAGCATCAGGTCGATCCGCATCCCCAGGTTCTGATGGAACATGCCGGCGCGGTAGTCCCAGTAGCTGAACACCTGGTCGTCCGGCCAGCGTTCGCGGACCACATCGTGCAGGCCCTTCGCCGCCATCAACTCAGCGAGCGCCTCGCGCTCAGGCGGTGTCACGTGCGTGGAACCGACGTACGCGGCGGGGTCGAAGACGTCCGCGTCGGTCGGCGCGATGTTCATGTCACCGCAGACGATCTGATCCGCCGGGCCGTCGGCGACAACGTCGGTGAGGGCCTTCAACCAGGCGAGCTTGTACTGGTAGTGATCCGAGTCGGGAGTACGCCCGTTCGGCACGTAGAGCCCGTGGATCCGAATCCCACCACAGGTCGCCGCCACCGCCCTCGCCTCCGGATGCGGGAACCCTGGCGCACCGGCCACCCCGGTCACCACGTCCTCGAGCCCGACCTTGCTCAGGATGGCGACGCCGTTCCACTGCACCTCGCCGTACAAGGCGGTCTCGTAGCCGCGGCCGGTCAACTCACCACCGAGCAACGCGGTGAACGCGTCGTCGGCCAGTTTGGTCTCCTGCAGACACACGACGTCCGGCTGCCGCTCGTCCAGCCACTCCAGAAGCCGAGGCATCCGCTGCTTCACCGAATTCACGTTCCACGTAGCGACTCGCACCGCCCAAAGGTACCCGCCGCCAGCTCATCCGTCCCGCCTCTTCGGCGCCCGCTTTCCGGTGAACTACCTGCGGCGTCAGCGAGTTATCCACCGATTTGAAATTGGCCGGTCACACGGGGTGACTTTGACTGCATCCTCTTGTCAGGAGAGAGGGAGCAGATGGCTGAGCACCTGGACTGCGAACCTGCCGACGTGACCGCGCTGGTGGCGTACCTGCGCGAGATCGGGCGGCACGAACTACTCACACTGGAGGAGGTCAACGAACACTCACACTGGATCGAGGCCGGCGTGCTGGCCGCCGACCGGCTGACCGCGGATCCGCCGCCGCCCGACGCGAGCGAGCTGCATGAGCTCGTCCGGCTCGGCCGGCTTTCGTGGCGGCGGATGATCGAGAGCAACCTGCGGCTCGTGGTGACGATCGCGCGCCGTTACACGGGCAAGGGCATCTCGCTGCTGGACCTCATCCAGGAGGGCAACATCGGTCTGATCCGCGCGATCGAGCGGTTCGACCACCGCCTCGGGCACCGCTTCTCGACGTACGCGATCTGGTGGATCCGCCAGTCGCTCGGGCGCGCGATCTCCGACCGGTCCCGGCTGATCCGGATGCCCGCCCAGGCGTACGCCGACGCCTGCCGGGTCGCCGCCGCCCGGCACGAGCTCACCCAACGCCTGGGCCGCGAGCCCACCCAGACCGAGCTCGCCGCCGACACCACCCTCACCATCGCCCGGCTGGAGCGCGCCCAGGCTTGGCAGGTCCATCCCGAGGCCCTCGAGTTCGGCGACTCCGAACCCCTGGTCGACGATGAGGCTGTCGTCCTCCAAGCAGCCCTCCGCCGTGACATCGCCCACCAGCTCCAGTTCCTCGACGAGCTCCACGAACAAGTCATCCGCCACCGCTACGGCCTGCATGGCCACTCCCCCGCCACCATCGACGAGACCGCTGCCTCCCTAGGCCTCAGCCCCGACCGCATCCGCAGTCTCGAACGCGAAGCCCTCCGCCACCTCCGCCGTCGAGCCACCCACCAGCTCCGTGACTACGCCGCCTGACCGCGCGGGGGTGCGGAGCAGGGGCGGGTTGGTGGGGCTGGGATGATGGAGAGGTGAGATTCAGGCGCAGTAGCTGGCCCCGTGAGCTTTCCGATGCCGTGGGTGGATCCACCCCTGGGCGGAAGGAGTCGATCCTGGCCGCAGCACAGCTCGCCGACGGGAACTGGGTCGCGGGCACGCGAGCCGCCGTCTACCTCCCGGCGGACGTCCCGACCGAAACCCCTGGCAAGCCCACAGCAGAGTCGGTACGACGCGTTGGGTGGGAGCAGATCGAGCGCGCCGGATGGGATTCGGAGGCGTCGGTCCTGCACGTCTACGAGACCACCGCCTTCGGTACGCCGTTGCGCGCGACCGACCTGAAGCTGGAGGACCCAGGCCGTTTCGGGCAACTCCTGCGCGAGCGCGTCGACGCGAGCATCGTCATCCAGCGGCACGTTCCCCTGGCCGGCAAGCGCGGTGTCCGGATCGTCGGCCGCCGGAACCCGTCCAGCACCGAGGCGCCGATCACCTGGAACTTCGTGCTGGACAAAGGCCTCGAGCCCACCCAGCCCGGCATCGTCGACGCCGCCGAGGCTGCCCTGGCAGCGGTCCGCGAAGAGTTCGGCCTCTGACCCCACAGCCGGCCCAAAGCTGACTCAGAAGGGGGAATCCCACCGGTGGAATCCCGTTTTTGCAGGACGCCTCAGGCCTGCTAACCTACTCAAGTCCTCAGGGGATCGAGGACAGAAAAATACGATCCCGCATAGCTCAATTGGCAGAGCAGCCGACTGTTAATCGGCAGGTTACTGGTTCGAGTCCAGTTGCGGGAGCTTCACCACCAGAGGCCGGTTCCGTCAGGAGCCGGCCTTCGTCGTACCCAGAGAGGTCTCCGCCCATGGAGCCGATGGTCTTCGAGCACGACGACGTCTACATCCACGTCGACAGCGGGATCCTCGAAGTCTTCAAGCAGACCCCGTGGATCGGCGGCTACCGGACACCCGTGAAGTGGGCAAAGATCCGGTTCGCGCCGCAGAAGAAGGGCCCGAGCCTGCTCTACCTCGGCTACGTCAAGCAATCGGACGAGCCGCTCTACGCCACCGCCCCCGTCAAACTGCCCTGGCGGCTCGAGATCCAGACCGCCGACGAACCGCTCTACCGAGCCTTCTTCACCGAACTCGCCCGCCAGTCCGGCCGCCACATCGCCGACTGACGCATCGCCGACTGACACCGAAGGCGGACCTCACCCGAGGCCCGCCTCCTCATCACTGCCGCCGCCGCTACTTCTGCTTGCGCTTGTCGATCGCCCGCTGAATCCGCTGCTGCGGCTGTCCGGTCAGCTTGGCGATCAGCGGCACCCGGTACTTGTACGCCGCCACCGCCCCGACCACGAGCACCAGGAAAATGAACCAGCCCATCGCCGTTCCCTTCGTCGGGTCCGCCTTCTCCGGACCTGACCTCCATCATGCCCGCTCCACCCCAGCAACCACTCCGTCAAACCCCTGACCCACCCCTGGTTTCCCCCACCCCACCCCCACACCCGGTACGATCACCCGGCACGGGGCGGTAGCTCAGCCGGTCAGAGCAGAGGACTCATAAACCCACGCTACGACCAGACGGAAACCACCCCTGACCTGCCCAAACACCCACGGCAGGTCGGCAACTAGACCCAAAAGTAGCCCCTATCCCACGCGCACCCGGGCACCGGACAGGGGCTAGGATCACCGAGGCAACACCCTTCGGGGGCGGTAGCTCAGCTGGTTAGAGCTAGCGACTCATAATCGCTTGGTCACGGGTTCGAGTCCCGTCCGCCCTACCTGAAGTCACCCGTACAGCATTGCGAGCGACGGACAGATCTGTCCGTCGACAGTGGCAGACTTTCCGACGTGACGCCGCCAAGCCCAGACTACGAGTTGACCTGGCCACCGGATCTGTTCCGGGTAGAGCTAACCAAGCTGATCAACGCCCCGAAGACCCCCGAATGGGACGAGCGCGTTGAGCTGCTTCTCGAAGACGCTTTCTCAACCAGCGTCCCAGGCGAGGACTTCAAGGCGCTTCCACCCACGCCAAACCCTTTTGCTGGTGGACCGGACTCATGGGACCGCCCGAAGCCCACGGCCACGCCCTCCAGCCGTCAGAAGTTTCTCGTGAGCCTGCTGCGCCGCGCAGACAGTCTGCCTCTCCCGAGGCAACGAGTACCTTACTGGTCCGAACGCCAGACAGGCGCGTCCGTGAACTCATTGAGCAGTACCGCGACTGCCAGAGAGTTCAAACGGATCGTGCGCAACCTCTTGGAGCGCGGATACTTCGAGAAGGCGTTTGAGAAGGACTGCGTCGACGATCCATCAGATACCGAACCTGCCGGCGTAATCGAAGAGATGACGGGCCGCGCCGACCTCTGGGTGATGGACCCGACTGAGCTTGCCGAGGATCGCAACGCCTTCTGTGACCTGATCGAAGTACTGCACGACCTCGTCGCCCGACCGCAGTTCAGGACTTTCCACTCCTACTCCGGCTGCGGCTGGCACCACAAGGACTTTTCTCGTGATAGCGGGCAGACCCTCTACCGCTGGAGGGTCAACAACCTGCTCGATCGCAGTCAAATGGGTCTTCGGTTAGCAGAGAGCGGCGAGGACATCGGACGTCTCGTTGAGATCACCGACGAAGCACGGGGCGATCTGATTTCCAGCATGACCGAGAAGCCTGTAGGCCCAGTCTCCGATCAGGTTCGCCACGCCATCGCACTTTTCAGGTCCCGTGGAGCTACCGAGGAGGCGAAGAGGTCCGCTGCCATCACTCTGGCGCTTGTGCTTGAGGAGCGCCGAAAGCTGCTCAAGGAGAACTTGCTCAGCAAGGACGAAGGCGCGCTCTTCCACATCGCCAACGGTTTCGCCATCCGGCACCAAAACGCGGCGCAGCAGCCTGACTACGATCCAGTCTTCCGCGACTGGACCTTCTGGTTGTTCTTGGCGACTATCGAACTCACCGATCGGCTGATCGAGCGAGGCGGGGGAAGCTCGTAATCGCTGTGGCGTGGGGCGGCTCTCCCCCTCATTTCCACACTTGCAACACCGAATCTACGGGCGGACTGACGGTCGACCTAAAAGGCGCACCCGGGGACGTCCTACGAGCCCGCCGTCGGCTGCGCAGGGAGCTCCCTGAGAGCGGCTTCGACTTCGTCAACCAGACGGCCCAATGCAATACCGAAGGCGGCTTTGCCTGTGGCCACTAAGTCGCGAGTCTCGTCCGCAGATATTGAGAAGTAGATGGCCTCACCATCACCCATGATCGTACAAGCCGCGATCTCGTCGAGCTTCTGCTCGCGCAGGTGGGCAATCGCAAACCGAACCTGAGAAAGCGGGAAGCCGGCATCGAGTAGGCGCTTCGTCACCTTGAGCAGGACGACGTCCTTGAAGGTATAGAGGCGTTGCTTCGGGTCATTCAATGCCTGAGCGCTCGGCAGGACCACGCCCGTGCGGTACCAATAGTCGAGCTGTTTGTATGTGATTGCGACCGCCGCGCAAGCAGCCGGGCCACGGTAGCCGACGCGGTTCGCCTCGATTGCATCGAGGCTCGCTCCTTCATCGAACAGCATGCCTCTCGCCGACGCCCAGCCTCCGTGTACTTCACGTTCATCCCGAAGCCGTTCCAGGAGGGCGTCGGGCGATGCTTCTCCGGCCTCGATGGCGGCCTCGACTTCACCGATCGCGGTGTCGAGCCCCTTGGCCACTCCGCCTTCACGGCCCGCCTCGAAGGCGCGATCACGCTCGTAAGTGGCGTCGAGCTTCGCCCCAGCTACCTCGAACTTGAGCGGTACACGCTCCATCAGAGCCAAGGCCAGCAGCAAACCCCCAAAAACGATCATCGTCGCCGCACCGGCCCCATCGTGTCCCGTGAAGGTCGCGGTGATTCCTGAGGCGGTTAAGAGGATTCCGAGGACCCAACACGCACCGACCTTCGACTTGCTGAGCTTGGACGAAGTCACCAATCGCTGAGCGATGTCGGTGTCATTCGGGTCGTTGGTCGTCACGCAGCGACACTACCGGTCAGGCCGCTCCGTGGACAGCCGCCGCAACGCCTACTACAGCAGGCGACTTGCCAGGAAGCGAACCTCCGTTCGATACTCATCTTGTGGACCGGTTCATGGCACAGCGCACGGACGGCGGCGGGTACGGCGTCGTCGGCCTGACGGCCGACTGGTGCTCACCGGCCGATCTGGATGAGGCGAGAGCGACAGAGCTTGCCGCGGAACTGAATGCTCGTGGAGCCGGCATCGACGCGGTGCGCTGGGTCGGCCCCACACCTGTCCGCGGGGCCACTTGGAGGCCAGCGGGCAAGGTCGATGTGTGGATTCGCCACCAGTTTTCGTACGGCGATCGAGAGTGGCTCGGGCGAGTCACCGATGAGTCAGGCCGGGTTGAGTGGGTCCGCGCGTCTGAGCTGCGGCTGGACGATCGCCACGTGGCGGAGGGTTAGGCGGGCAGGGGTGACCTTGCAGACGGTGAGTGGCACCCCGGAGTCGGTCATGGAACTCTCGATCACGTGACGGGTGCTGCTCGGCCTGTTGGCCTCGCCCCTGCCGTAGTCCTAAGCCTGGCAGAAATGACCACTTCACCGCAGAAGTTATCCACAGGTCCATCTGCCCTCTGCGGAGGCACGCAGGAGGGCCCCTCTCCGCAGAGAGGGGCCCTTGGGGTGGGTGTTGGGTTGGACCTGCCGGTTGGCGCCTCCGACAGTCCCTTTAGCGGCTAGCTATCAATTCCCATGCACTTCGGTTCATCCGGGTGGCCCAGGACTACCCGAAGCGTCCGGTTTCGAGCCTGCTCCAAGACGACGCTGAACCACGCCTGGGGGTCTTCAGGGTCGGCCTCTTGGATCTGCTGCAACCTGAGCAGCTTTTTCTCGGACCTCTCAAGCATGTCCCTGGCGCGCGCCACCTCGACGGGGATCATGAGACGTCCTTCCAGCGGACGTCCTCGCAGGCCAGCCGCATCCCATCAACTGTCACCGTGTCGCCCACCGACAGTGAAAAGTGCCCGCCTTCGACACCCCGGTAGCCGGTGGCCTGTACAGCGGCCAGGATCTTCGCGGCGTCCGGGTGCCCCTCCAGGTCTGGCGCGTTGGTAGCGAGGAACACCAGATCTGCAACCTTGTACGGCGGCAGATCCGGTGGCAGGTCCACCTCGATCGAGACCGCGTGCTGCGCCGCCCCGGCGCGCCAGCCGTCCATGTAGCTGACATAGCCGTTCTCTCGGTCGCTCAATGTCCAGCCGATCTCCACGACCTTGGGCTCAGCTGCAATCCAGACGCGGTACGGGTCACTGCCGTCCTGCTCAGCAATGTCTACGAGTAACTGCTTGTAGTGCTCGTCGCACAAGGCCAGCTTGGAGGGTTGGAATTCATCGCCGGTCTTCCCCGCTGCACGTAGGTGCGCGTTGCGAGAATCGTCGAGCACCGGCCAACGGGTTGCCGGTTCCCCGCACGCGATCTCAACCGAACTGTCGTTGACGTCCGGTACGACGTACTCGTACTCGCAGTCCCCAGGGGCCGTTTCAACGACAGGCGGGCCGCCTTCGATGATCTTGTTGTTCATGAGGTTCGCTCCTCTGTATTGGCCGGGCACCGCGCCCCGCCAGCGCTCGACGATAGGCAGCCGATGCACCTCCGTCTACGCGCGATGACTAGGCTTTCAGGTCCGACCGCGTACGAGCCGATCTTGACGGGTGGGCAGCCCGTCGCCGGGTAGGGCGCCGTTCCGCGTAGGATCAGCAAGCGCACGACTATTCGAACTCGTCCGCCTGCGCGAAGGGGTATATGTGCCTCGGACCGATGAGCCACTCGATGTGCAAGAGGCCCTCGCAGCTTTGACAGTCGCTGCCGGGGAAGTCGACCTTGATGCGACGGGCGCTGAGTTGATCCGCATTGGATCCAACGCCGTGTTTCGCTTCAAAAGCGTCCGGGTCATCGGTCGCGTGGCACGCAGTCTCAGACAGTTCGAGTCCGCGTCACGGGAGCTTGAGGTCTCTTGGTGGCTTGAGGCTCAAGGGATTCCGGCAATCCGTGGGCTCCACGTAGACCAGCCAGTCATCGCCCAAGACCGGGTGGTGACGTTCTGGCACTCTGAGGCCGACGAAGCTGATTACGGGTCAACCGCCGAGCTGGCACAGTTGTTGCGCCAGCTCCACGGCCAGGTCGCACCCTTCGAGCTGCCCGCACACGATCCAGTCGGTACAGGTCATCAGCGCCTCGCAGCAATCAACTCTGTATCGACTCCCGATCTTGACTTTCTGCGATCGCGTCTCGGAGAGCTGGCCAATAGCTATAAAGAACTTCGATTCGATCTTCCGACCGGGATCATTCACGGTGACGCGAACGTCGGAAACGTCATCCGAGACCGGCGAGGTATGGCGGTCCTCGCGGATCTCGACTCAGTCTCGGTTGGTCCGCGGGAGTGGGACCTCATCCTCACGGCGCTGTACTACGAGCGATTCGGTTGGCACACGGATTCCGAGTACAGGGCATTCGCCGAGGGGTACGGCTTTGATGTGATGACCTGGAGTGGGTATGAGGTCATGCGTGACCTGCGAGAACTGCTGATGGTTGCGTGGCTCGCGGAGAGCATCACGGGCGAGCGTGGTCGCATCGAGATTGCTAAGCGCATACAGACGTTGCGTACTGATGGCAGTCGGAGGGACTGGCAGCCGTTCTAATACAGGCCAGCAGCTTCCCACAGAGGATTGCCCTCTAAAGACTCATCGAGTTCGCGCACCGCAGCGGGGTTGCCGTGCGGTGCCAACTCGCGGCGGAAGTCCGCAACATAGCGAACGCATCTTGCCGATTTGAGTTGAGCGCCCGAGGTAATAGCCTCGGCCGCAGCGGCGCATGCAGCTTCGAGGTCCATGCCCCGTGTTCCGCGCGTCCCGATCTGACTTGCAGCGCCAACCATTTTCACGAAGAAGTCGCTCCGCGGAGACGTCCCTGAGATCGCCCGTGCGGAGTACGTCAAGGCGTCGCTATCGCGTCCGAGATCCCGGAAGCAATGACTGAACTCAGCACTCAGCTCGGCGTCGTCGAAATAGCTGATCCAGTCCGGTTCGACGCCGGGCTGCCGTTTCTCGTAGACCCGAACGGCCGAGTTGAGAGCCTTACCAGCTCCACTTGCGTCGCCACTGACGGCAAGAGCCCGGGCCTCCATCGCGTGGAAATGGGCGATGAGACCTGGCGTGGCGATGCCTCGGGTTCCGGACCGCGCGGCTCTCGCGAGGTTCACGGCATCGCCGCCTCTGCCGAGATATGTGGCCTGATGACTCATGGCGTCAAGAATGCTCCCACCGAGCAGTTGATCATCCGCGAAATCAGCGAGTTTTAGTGCCTGGATGAAATACCGCTGGGCTAGTCCGTGGACACCGGCGTCGTAGGACATCCAGGCAGCAAGCAAGGTTCCCTCTGCGGCCGCCCTGAACAGCTCAGGACGGACGCTGTCGCTGAACCGCCCGTGCAGCATTGCGTTTAAGTCCGTCTGCAAGTACTGGATCAGGGCACGCCGCGCGCGGCCACCACCGAACGAATCGTCCAAGCTCGCAAACGCGTCAACCGTCGCCCGAACAGACGCAACGTCACCCACTCCGACCATTTGGCCGGCACCTGGGGAGGGTTCGTGGCGAGTGTCGCCGCTCTCATCTCTGAGTAACCAGCGAAGCGTCGAGTCCGACCATGCGCCAGGATCAGGCGCTGCATCGACAATGATTTGTGCATCCCTTAGGTCGGCGTCCCAGAGTGAGGTCAGATCACCGAATCGCGTGGCCGCTGGCGAGTCGTAATCGAGCCCCAGGCGCCGATCGACCGGTTCAGGGGCCGAGAGACCGATATCACTCAGCGTGAGCGTCCGCCCTATCGCCTGCGAGAGAACTTCAGCGATCAATCTCGCGGTCGCGTCACGCGGACTCGTTTCAGCGAGCCAGCGGCTAACTGACGTGTGGTCGCACCGGACCGAGCGGCCTCGATAGGTCGCCAACTCCTGCACTCGCCTCGCAAGTGCTTTGTTGGAGAGACCCGCGAGGCGCATCACCTCGGCCAGTCGCTCATTCGGCACGTCTTTCCTCCCCTGTGCGCGGGCGCGTACACACTTGCGCCCCCATTTGCGCCCTCCCACTCCACGTTTTCGGCCTTCAAGCTTCTGGCATGAAGAGTGGCGACGAGCAATCACTACGGTACCGCGAGTTACCGGCGGGCGTGCTTGCGACAGCCACCCACGCGCCGACTACAGGCGCGAACGATACGACCACGGCCCATGATCTGGCGGGCCCGGTGGGGAGTCGTCCTCAGCCTCTCAAGCGCAGCGGATCACCTGCGCGCCCACCGAAACCCGTCTCACTGGTCTGTGGCCGAGCCTTCCCCTCCCCTGTGGAGGGCTCGGCCACAGATCCCCGCAAGCAGGCTGGTGCGGGCCGTGAGAGGCGAGTCCGTCCCGCGCCAGCCTTTCCAACGCAGGGAGCCCCTGGGCTCCCTGGGCAAGACGCTCTAACGATCCAGACGGGGAAGAAATGGGAACACGCGCCGTTGCCGGCTACATCAGAAAAGGGTTCTTGATGACGGCCACCGAAGTCGCAAGGCTTCGTGACGAGATCATCAATTGCGCGACCGCTAACGGCATCGACGTAGACGAGGTGCAGATATTCGAAGAGGAGGTAGATCGGCGATCTGTTGAACTCATCGGGTGCATTGACACGCTACTCGACGCGGACGAGTCGTACCTGATCGTGCCGAGCCTCTTCCACTTCGCCGGATTCAACAATCCACTTGAGGTACGTCGCGACCTGGAGAGCCGAGGCATCACGGTCCTATCCGCTCGGCACGCGGCTCCGCAGCACGAGAGCGAGGGTTGAGTCTTGACCCGCCACCACCTCAACGCCTACCACGAAGACAGCAGTTACGTTCTTCGCGGCAGCCGAGACGTCGCGCTCTTGACGTTGGAGGTCCTTCGGTCCAGCCTTACTCCGCCACTCTCGTCAACGATGTTTGTCCAGCACGGCACACACGACGAACAACAACGGGATTGGGGCCGCGACGGCCTGCTCGTCGGCCTAGATGGAATCCACATGGAAGGATCCATGCGGTACCACTCGCAGGCGCTGGGAACCTCGTTTGCTATCGGCCGCGAGGCTCGGGACCGGCTGGCATACCACTCGCCCGGCCTGCACGAGGAGCGCTTCCCTCAGAACGCGCTCTTGGATCTGGGCGAGATCGTCGAAGCAGTCGAAGAGTTCAGAAGGACGGCACGGCGCCCATCTGGTTTCAGTTGGCTGATCGTGCTGGATCCGCCGTCCAGGCCCGCAGTCGTTAACCCTCACATGTCAAACAGGCAGGGGCATCGCGGCCGTGATTGACCCGCCAGGTTGGTTGGTGCGCGATAGCGCGGGGGCGGCGTCGCTGTCGCCCGATCATCCTGGCGTCGACGGAGCGGTGCGCGGCGTGACCATCCCGCACCTCACCTTGGGGAAGGAGAACCGCGCCCGCTCCGTCGTTTCCAAACCCCAGTCGGTGTTTATGTCGAGGTCCCCCTGTCTCGGACACAACCAGCGGAGAGCCCTCAGTGCATTCGCACGCCCGGGACCTCCAGCCTCAACTTAGATACATCGACCAGTGAGGAGATCAGGATGTCGGATGTGCAGCGGTTGAAGGAGCAGTTGTTTCAGGTCTCGATGGAGGCCAAGCAGGCGGCGGGCGGACTGGCCGGGTTCAAGCTGCGGTTTACCCAGCACAGCCAGCAGGTCGAGAGTCTGATCTCCGGTACCGCGACCGGCGTCGACCGGGACATCTCGGAGATCCTTGATGCAGCCGGCAAAGCCGTCGAGCAGGCTGCGGAGGCTCTGGAGATCGCCTCGGCCGGGTGCAAGAGCTACGCCGACCAGATCTGATCCTGATGCCGTCCGACTTGCAGCGGGTCGCAACAGGGCTGGTTGAGTGCCTGAACGGGGTACCGCAGATCTTGCGCTACCTGGAAGGTTTGGCAGGGCGGTGCCGCGAGAATGCCGCGCTGGCGGCCCAAAGCGGTGCGACAGTTCCCGCCCAGCAACTGGATCACGCGGCCCGCAGATGTGAGGAGGCTGCGCACTACCTGTCTCGGGCCGCACCGATGGGCAGGGCGTGGGCGGCGCGAGCGATCGGCGGCAGCATCGAGGGCGGGCAGCATCCCGGACCAGGTTCTGCGGAACGGAATCCGCTGACCGGAGGAGCCGCGCAGCCGACCGACGACGGGCATCCTGCCGGCCGTGAGGACTCGCGGCCGGGAGTTGGCCGCGGAGGCAACGGGACACGCGCGGACGAGCGTCCGGATAGGGATGATGTCCCTGATGCCTCCGATCCCGCTCGAGGACCGGAGGGAGGAGGCTCACCGCCTGACGGACCTGGTCCGGCTGAGGGTGGGCCGGACGAACCGCCGATTGCGCCGTTCATTGGCCGCTTCTTCGAGCGGTTGCCCGAACGTCCGGATGGACTTGGACCAACATCAGGCTTCTTGACCAACATCGACGGATCCAAACCCATCCGTCTAGTCAGCGGCACTAAGGGACCGGGAGCAGGTGGGCCGGGCCTCGTGGGCAACTACAAGCAGATGAGGGTCGCACGTGAGCACGTCGAGGGTCACGCGGCCGCGCTCATGAGACGCCCGGGAGCCGCGAAGGAGATGACGCTGTACTTGAACAACAAGCCGTGCGCCGGTGCTATGGGCTGCTTCGCTACCCTTCCGGCACAGCTACCGGCGGGGTCCAAGCTGAGCGTGTACTGGCCGGGCGGATCTAAGATCTTTGTGGGAAACGGAAGAGGCGTGGAATGACCGAGTACTTCACTGCGAACTACGGCGATGACAAGGCCCAGCTGGTCTCGCAGTCCGAGCTGTCCAAGCTGATTGGCGAGGTGGAAGCCCTTGCGCGGCCGACGTGGCTGGAGTTGGTATCTCCTGACGAGCAGCTCATCATGCACATTGGCCTCGGCCGACCAGCGTTCAGCACGATCACCTTCTACGACTGGAGAGAAGGTGGGGGGACATTTCACTCCGCCGGGACGGTCGACGCGCCGGACGACACCGAGTTCGACTATGGCGGCGTACCGACCACGATGTCAGGCGCTGGCGGCATCGCCGTCGAAGATGCTCACGCTGCGGCGGCTGAGTTCCTGCGGACTGGCGAGCGGCCCAAGTCGATCCAATGGGTTGAAGCGACAGACTGACCCCGGCGAGCCAGGGCTACGCCGGGGTCAGGTCTTCAGTCGGTCACCCGATTGGTGGCCTGTTACCTCGGTAGATGTCGCCTTCTATGTAGGTGATCTCGGAGCCGTCAGGAGCCCGCATTGCCCAGTAGTAGTGGGCTACACGCCAGATGTGGGTCCAACCGGCGTCGTCCAGCGCGCTCTCTAGGGAGTCGTTTCCGCCTGATCCGGCGAAGAACGCGTCCGCCGAAGAGGGCGGCTGGAAGATCCGAACAACGTCGTCGGCTGACTGCGCCGTGCGCGCCTGCCGTAGCTGCACTGCGATCGCCTCCCAGAATTCCATCAGGATCCCCCTGCCTCGGTGGACCTAGTCGCAACGTCGCACCTTGGACACGTGTCCTTGGGGCCGGGGTGCCAGAAGCCGCCCCGGGTGATGTGGCCGAGGGCGGGCACGCCGGGCATGATGCTGAAGCCTCGGATCATCAGTCGTCCTCGCTCCAGCGTTCACCGGCGTACGACGGGTCGAAGTCGGCGGGGGCGGTCTCCGGGTAGCGCGCGTGTAGCCGGTCTTCGGTGGCCAGCCGGCGCGTTCCAGTGCTTGGTGCACCGCGGAAAGGAGTCACCGGTGCCAGACAGCGGCATGCGGTAGCTGACCAGCCCTTCACATCCTTGCTGGTCGCCGCTCTCCAGGCAGATCGGTTCTTCAGGACTCGTGTCCTGGGGTTCGTCATTCATGGGGTTCGCTCCTCTGTGGGTGCTGCGGAGTTGCAGCGTTCCGGCCAGGGACCCCGTGACCCCCTGGCCGAAGCGCCGCCTCCCCGTCACACCTTCGCGACGGGTGCCTTCGTGGACTTCAGCGCGGACCACTTGGCGGCGATGCCCGGCTTGCCGGGGTTGGTCTTGCGGTCGGTGTAGCCGTCCATCCAGGCCGGGGAAGCTTCGCCGGACTTAGCCTTCTTGTCGCCGGTGTTGTAGGTGGCGTTGTCCCATCCGCTGTTGTACTGCTTGCGGTAGTTCTCGATGCCGTTCTCGTCGATCCAGTCCTGCCGCTTGCGGTTGACGGCTTGGTCCGGGACGGTGCGGCGGGTCGCGGTCGGCTCCTTGGCGGTCTCCTTCTTCGCCGGAGCAGCCTTCTTGGTCTTGGTGCCGGACTTGGCGGCCCAGAACCACACGTCCTTGCCGCCCATGCGCTCCGCGTTGTACTTGCGCAGGTGCGGTTCGGCCTTCGGCTTGGCCTTGTCCTTGCCGTAGTAGTCGAAGTTTTCCCCGTCGACCAGTCCGTGTACCTCTGCGGTACCCCAGACCGGCCCTGCCTCGGTCTCCGCGTTCTGGCCGGTCTTGGCGTAGCCGCTGTTCTGCAGGATCGCGTCCGCCGCTTCGGCGGCGTTCTGGACGGTTTCGCTGTTGGTGATGACCTTGCCCGCGAGCACCTTCGGGACCTCGCGGTTCAGGCCGGGAATGTTCGCGAGGCTCGCCGGGTCGGTGCTGTCAGCAACCAGTTGCAGTCGAGCTGCTGTCGGCTTCTGATTCTCCAGCTTGCGAGCCACGGCGTGCAGTGAGGCGTAGTGGCCGCCCTTGCGGCCGCCTTTCTCGGCTTCCTTCTCCTGGGCCTGGCGGACCCGGCTCGCTGCCTCGTCTGCGGTGCCCTCGAAGGTGGCGGTTGTCTTGCTGACGGTGACCTTCAGGAACTCGGCATGGGCTTCGATCGCCTTGACGTTCAGTGCGGTGAGACCGGTGACCTTGGTGTTCATGTGGTTCGCTCCTCTTGTTCGGCGTGACCCCCTCGGTCCCGCTCGAAATCGACGATAGGCAAGGGGTCTTGCTCCGTCTACCGGCGTTCGCTTCCGGATGGCGGCCGCCCACCACGATCGTGGTGGAGTGTTACCCGCGTTACGTTTTTCGTTGTGGACAACGAGAAATGAGCGGTCCCCAGACTCAAGTCTGGGGACCGCTCACACCTTTGACGGTTGCCGTTCAGTCGCTGCGTTCGACCACCTGTCGTAGCTGTTCGATGTAGCTGTCCAGCTTGCCTACCGCGCCGAGCAAGTCCTCCCGCAGTTTTTGGCTGCTGTCGAGAAGGTCTTTGACCTCGGCAACGTCTGGCTCGCCGGTGTGGTGGGCCATCAGAACTCCTTCCGTCGCTGCTCATGCAGGGCTTCGGAGATTGCCCGGGTGGCGTCGTGCAGGATCGGGAGCATCTTCTCTTGGATGAGCTCGTTCAACCTCTGAACCTCCTGCTCCATCCGGTCGGCTCGGTCGCGCTCACGCTCGTAGGCTTCGGTGGTCCGCTGGAACAGCACGCGGATGATGAGCCCGGCGAAGACGACCATGACCCCGAGTGCGCCGTACTGCGCCAGGATCGGGGTCGTGTCCATCGCGCTCCTCATTGGAATTTCTCCCCTCCTCCGGACGGCAGCCTTGCCTCGCGAGAGAACGGGATTTTCGGCAATGGCCGGAAGCTGCCATCACGCCGTCACGCCGAGCCGGGCTAACTACGCTTGCTTGAGCCAGATTCGAATTCATGAGGACTGTGAGGGAGTTGTTCATGCGACGATCGTTGACAAAGGTTGTTGGAATAACTGTTCTAGCTATGACGGGAATGTTTGTTGCGCCGGCGACCAGTTCCGCGAGCCCCTCTTCGACGAGGCCGAATCCGACCGTCGACTCCATGGCATACGCTCCGAATCCGATAGCAATCCCCAAGAATCTGAAGTTACTTTCCAGGGAGCCTGGTGCCCCGGAACCGGGGAAAGACCTTGCCTTCGAGAGCGCTGACTCCCGGCGATGCATGGACGCTGACATCCATACGATCGGAGATGGACAAATAGCTCAGCTCTGGGACTGCAACAACAGTCAGCAGCAAGTGTGGCGCGCCACATACTACAACGACACTGACATTCAGATCTCCAGCGGCCTGGGTAGCAACAGGTGTCTGGATGCCGACCTGAACGCGATCAATACAAACGGCGCCAGAGTGCAGCTTTGGAAATGCAATGGATCATTGCAGCAGAGGTGGCGAGTGTACGTAGTCAGTACGGACGACCGGGCGATCGTACTGCAGAACCTGGCCGCCAATAGGTTCGCGGTCTTGGATGCCGATCTGCACACAATGGATCGCAACGGCACGAAGCTGCAACTCTGGGACCACAACGGCGACCTCCAGCAGATCTTTTACAGCAACCGGTACAAGTGATCAGAGCTTGGCTTAGATGAACCGCGGCCCCGGGCTCACTGCACTAAGCGAGGCCCCGGGGCCGTGTTCGCCTCACTCCGTTTCTGCCCGCACTTCTGGCTCGGTGGCGTTTCCGACCGGCGTGACCTGGCTGCGGGTGATTAACGCGAGGACTGCGGCGGTGATCGCGAGGATCGCGCCGGTCTGCTCGGTCGAGAGCCCGAAGCCAAAGCTGATGGCTAGGGCGATGGCTGCTTGTACGACGCCCATGATCAGGGCGGGTTCACGCTTCCAGATCATGGGCGGCTCACTTCGGTGCCTGGGCCTTGAGCACGGCCGCGATGTCCTGGAGTGCCTTGGTCTGCGCGTTGGCGGCGTTGAGCATGGCCGCTTCCCACTGCTTGTCCTGCTTGCGCCACACGCCATAGGTGCCCTTGTCGCTGAACAGGCGGCTGTTGTACTCCTCGTACTCAGCAAGCTTCATGTCGTCGTCCTCCTCTGGATCGTTGGGGGGCGTGGGCTTCAGCAACTTCTTCGCACGTGCCAGATCGGCCGACACGTCGGCTGGTCGGCGGATGTACTCGAAGTGCATGGCGTCGGGCCGGTTCAGATACCGGCCGCCCCAGTAGAAGCCGCACGCTTCCCAGGCGTGGACCACGCCCGGGGGAATGTTGGTGATGAGCTTGGAGCCCATCGGGTTGGACAGGGAGTTGATGTCGCACGCCAGGCCCCACGAGTGGTTCGAGGCGGTTCGCGTGCCACGGATGGGGCGGTTCGCGAACCCCCAGCACTCACCGACCTTGAGTGGGTATCCGCGCTGCACGGTGACGTTGAGGAGCGTGGCCACGAGTGGGCCGAGTTCTCGCCGTACGCGGAGCCTGACTCCGCCGCCGGCAACGATGGTCTGCTTGGATTCCTGGGCGTTCGGCCACCCTGGGCCCCAGCCTCGTTCGGCTGCGTTGTTGCGGTCGGCCCCGGCGTGCGGGTTGGGCCCGTAGGCCGAACGCGGGTAGTTGGGCATGGCTTTGCCTCCTGGTGGTCTCGGGCATGCCAAAGCGGGCCGCGCCCTGGCAGAGCTGGGCGAAGCCGACGGATTGGCGAGAGGTGGTTAGGCGGTTCGGCCGAGGATCAGCAGCACTCCGGCGTTGGTTTGCAGGACCAGGACGGTCTGCCCGACGCCGGGCTCAAATCCGGCCAGGTACTGCACGCCGGACACCGATCCACCGGCGAGGTTGATCGTGGCCGAGCTGGCGGTGAAGCCTTCGATCGTTGCCACGCGCAACCGGACGGCGTTGGGGACGGGTTTGACGAGCTCGTAGAGGGCGTCGAGGGATCGCATGGTCACTCCGTCGCTGGCTCGGGGGAACGGGTCTGGAGGCTCATGGCCGTGGACGGGTCGAGGGGCACGGTGAAGCTGTCCAGCAGGTGGGTTTCCGCGGTGCCGTCCGGGAACCGGACCCGGACAACGTCGCCGGACTCCAGCGCGGGGTTGGGGACACAGGACAGGTCGAGCTGGCGGACCAGGCCGGTCACCCGTCCGAGTAGCGCTCGTGCTGCGCTGGCGCATTGGGCAACGGTGGTGAGGAGCGGGCTGACGTAGAAGTACGGCTTCTGGCCGAACGGGCCCAGGTAGTAGGTCGGGGATGCGGGGTTGGTGTCCCAGACGGTCGCGGTGACAGGCGGGGTGTCGCCGTCGCCTTCGCCTGCTGCGACGACTCCGTTGTAGGTGAGTTCGCGGCTGGTCTCCCGGCTGCCGTCGACCATGACGCCGAGCTCACCGGCGTCGATCATCCAGGCCGGTTCGGTGGAGACGGTCGGAGCTGGCGCGATGACTCCGTTGCCGGCCGAATCGAAGTAGACGTCGGCCCCGATCGCCTGGCCGAGTTGCTCGATCGCGTCCCAGCGTTCCCGTTCCCAGAACACGGCCGGGGTCGAGGCGGTTGCCCCGGTGAGGTCGGTGACCGGCACGCCGGGCAGGGCTTCTTGGATGAGGCGGCGGATCTCCTGCACGACGCTGTTGGCGGTGTTGGCTTGGGTGATCGCGGTGAAGCGGGCGTCCTTGACGGTGGCGGCCCGGTCCGCGCCGGTGACCTCGATGGCGTTCTGGGCGACGGCTGCTTGGACGGTCTCGATCCGGAACCGGCCCAGCGGCACCCACTCGGTTTGGCCGTTTGGGTAGCGGATGCCGCGCCGTACGACGAGCTCGGACCCGAAGGGCGCCAGCGTCGCGGCCGGGTCCAGCTTGGGGTCAAGGCTCGGGTCGGCGACCGTGAGGGCGAGGGTGCGCCGGATCTGGGAGCCGCCGTCGACGGTGACCGCTCCCCCGCTGACCGGCAGGTCGGCTTTCAGCAGCGTCGAGCCCCGGTAGGCGTCGACTTGGAGCGTGACGACGTGACTTCGCCGCAGGGCGCTGAGGAACGCCGCGGTGACGGGGTACACGTCAGCTCACGCCTTCGAGGACGCCGGTCCAGGTGCCTTCGGTGGCCAGGAGCTGGGACCAGCTGGCGTACGCGCCGTACACGTCGGACCAGGAGTTGCCGAGGGCGAGCGCGGTACCGATCGGACGGTCGACGACCGTGAACGGCAGCACGAACTGCCGGTCCTGGGTCGCGCCCAGCCCGGTCAGGCGTCGTTCGGTGACCTCACCGACCGCGATGTACACCGACCCGAGCCCGTAGCCGCCCGGGGCGGCCAGGAACAGCGGTCCGCCGTCGTCCAGCAGCCCCACGAGCGCCACGCGTTCGGTGTCGGTGCGGGTGTTGAGGACGAGTTCGCCGCGTTCGCTGTTGCGGCGCATGGTGACCGCGACCGGACGGGACCGGCCCAGCACCTCGAACACTCCTTGGGCGACAGGCCGGGTCAGGTCCGGTGGCCCGGCCACCTCGACCACGGTGTTCAGGAACGGGCGGCCGGGATGCTTCAGCCAGGTCCGCCCGGCCGAGTCCATCTCGTAGGTCTCGGACGTGACCACGACCCCGGGCCGGTCGGTGGACGTGGCCTGGTAGTAGAAGGACAGGTCGAGCGGTGCTTCGTAGTCGTCACCGATCCACGCTCCAGCCACGAGCGTGGCGGGATCGGCACCGCGGACTGGAATCACGGTGCCGTCCGCGTTGACCCGCTCGACGGTGGCCGTTGCGGGTACGGGGTCGCTGGTCCACGACAGCGAGACGCTGACGCGGGTGGTGGCTGGGAAGAGGTTCGCGGTCAGTGTGTCGGCCACTAGATCCTCCGTCCGCCAGCGAGCTGGCGAACTTGCGCGCTCTGGGCCTGGTCGACCTGGACTCGCACAATGTCGGTCAGCTCCGTCGTACCGATGAACACGCGCACGGTGGGCACAGCAGCGGTTGCTGCGGCTGCGGTGCGCTCCAGCAGCCCGCGCAGCATCGAGTCAGGCAGGACGGTCTCTGGCTCACGCCCCTCACCGATCACGGCGAGAGTGCCCGCTGTGGCCCGGCCACCGCTGGCCAGGCGCGGGATGTCGGGCGGGTTGATGTTGATCGACGCGCCAGCGGGCAACTTGATGGTGAATTGCAGCGCGGCGTTGATCCGGCCGATCGCGGAGTTCAGCAACTGCCGTACCGCCGACCAGACGTTGCCCGCGATGTCCGACACAAGACCTTTGGCCCCGCGCATCCCGGCCACGAAACTGGAGATCAGGCTCCGGCCGGCAGAAGCGAACCCACGCGCGTGGCCCGCGATCTTGCCGGGGATCGAGGCGATCGCAGATGTCACCACCGAGGCAGCCGAACCGATGTTGGACCGGATGCCAGCAACCGCGGAATCGGCCAGCCGTTTCCCTGCCGAGGCCATGTTCCTGGCCTGGGCAACGATCCGCGCCGGGATACCTGCGAAGTACTTCACGACGGCCGCGATCCCGTTGTTCGCGGTGGTCTTGGCCGAGTTGATCACCGAGGACACCAGCGTCCTGGCCTGGTTCCAGATCCGGGTCCAGGTCTGGCCGACCGAGCCGACCCACTTGATGACGCCCTTCGCGAAGGTGACCACGGCTGCGCCCGTGCGGTAGAGCCCGACGCCGAAATCGACGGTTGCCTTGATGACCTTCGCGACCGTGGCGATCGTGGTGATCAGGTTCTTGACCAGGACGCTGATCAGCCAGCCCGCGAACCGGATCGCTACCGGCAGCACGCGCCCGGCGATCGCAGCCGCGAATTCGAGGATCTTGCCGATCACCAGGACGACCACGCCGGTCACCTTCTGGACGACCGGCTGGTACTGCGCGAACTTGGCGGTCAGTAGCTGGACCGCTGGCAAGACCCGCGATTGGATCACGCCGTAGAAGGCGTCAAGGACCGGGCGGAGCTGCTTGCCGATCGCGGCGTAGATCTTGACGACGGCCGGGACCAGCGAGCCACCCACGAACCGTGCCAGCGACGCCAGGATCGGCAGCAGCGTCGACCGCACGATCTGAGCGACCTGGGCGTAGATCGGGCCGAGCTTCCCGGCGAAATACTGAACCAGGGACTGCACGGCCGGCAAGAGCCGGTTCGTCACGGTCGACGCCAGCGGAGCAAGGGCGGACGCCGCTCCAGAGCCCAGCCGCGACAGCACCGGGCTCAAGCGGCCGATCAGTTCGCCGAGCTTCCCGAACAGGGGCATCACGCCACGGATCGCGGGGATGACGCCCTTGGCCAGGACCGTCACCAAGCCTTGCTGGAGCTGGCGAACGAAGGACTTCACGACAGCGGTCGGGGTGTTGTTGAATGCCGCGTTCGCCTTGTCCGCTGCACCAGCGACCTCGCCGAGACCGGCAGCGGCCTTGGACGGATCGAGCGCGTACAGGCTCTTGCCGAGGTCTTCTGCCTGGGTGCCGAACAGGGCTACGGCGGCCTGGCTCTGCTTGACGGGGTCCTTGATGGCGCGGAGCCGGTCCAGGACCAGCTGGAGCCCTGCGGAGGCAGGCTTGCCGCCCTTGGCGATCTGCGCGGACATCTGGGCCGCGTCGAGCCCGAGCTGTTTGAAGCCGGCAGCGGTGGTCGTTGAGCCGTCGATGGCCCGGATGCTGAATTCCTTCAGCGCGTCCGCGACAACGTCGGCGTCTCGAGCGCCGTTCTGCAACCCTTGGGATAGCAGGCCGGTCGCGGTCGCCCCGTCCAGGCCGAGCTTCTGGAACTGGACCGAATATTCGTTGAGGGTGTCCAGGAAGTCCTGGCTCTTGTCGGCTCCGGTCTGGAAGCCACGGGTGATGATGTCGAGTGCCGCGTCAGCACTGGGCGCGAGACCGGTACGCATCAGCTGCGAGACCGCGCGGGTCACCCCGCCCATGTCCTGGTCGAAGATGTTGGCAGTCGAGACGACCTTGCCCGAGATGCGCGTCAGGGTGTCTTCGGAGGCACCGCGCATCCCGTCGACGTTGCTGATCACCGAGGCGATGCCTTCGTTGATCTGGTCAATTCCGGTGCCGTAGCCAGCTCCGAACAGCTTCCCGGCCGACTTGCCGACGGTCGCGGACTGCTTCTCGGTGAGACCCAGCTGGGCGGACAGCTTCGCGTTCAGCGCGTCAGCGCTGAGGGCATCGGTCATGCCCTTGACCAGGACGGCACCGATCGCGAGACCGGCCCCGCCGATCAGCGCCTTACCGGCACCGAGGCGGCCCAGCAGACCCTTGCGCGTGCCGTCACCGGCTGCCGTACCGGCTTCGTCGCCGATTCCCTGGCCGAGCTGGGCTCCGAGGTTCTTGCCGGCCTTTCCGATGTCGCCCGCCAGCTCGGACTGCATCTTGGCGGCGAAGCCACGAGCGGTGGGGATCAGCGAGACGTAGGCGGAGCCAACTTCGATGCTCATCTACGCCTCCTCGAAGTTGATGAATCCGCCGAGTTGGTGAGGCGAGACGACCGGCGCAGACACCGGGACGTGAGTGGGTTGCGGCAGCACCGATTCCGGTGCGGGGCGGCGGTCTCCCTTGGACTGGTGGGCCATTTCCCACTGCCACCGGTACTGCGACAGCTCGTCGACCAGCCGCCCGAGCAGGGCGTCGTTGAGCGTCCAGCCCGCGAGCGGCCCGCCGTCGATGCCCGCCAGTGCGGCGGCGGTGGCGCTGTCGGCCGGGAGATGTTCCAGCAGGACGCGCAGCCTCCGCAGGCTGAGCTGCCCGGTCCACACCCCGGTCAGGGCAACGCCGTAGTGACGCTGCAGGTCCGCTTCGATCACGTCTCCGTGGATGCGAAGCGTGGCCAGCAGCGCTAGCGGTTTCCCGAACCAGCTGCCTCACCGGCAGCGTCGAAGAACTTCTCCAGGTGCTCGACCTTGCGGCCCTTGATGAGCCGGGCGGCCTGGTCCTTGCCGAGCAGGAACCGCAGCGCGGCAATGATTTGCTCGTCTTCCAGCGCGGCCAGGAACTCCAGGCTCGTGGCGTCGGACGGGATCAGCGTCCAGTCCTCGCCGTCCCATTCGAAGGTGAGTGGCCGGTTCCGGGCCTCTTGCTGCTGCCGGTTCGCGACCGCAGCCGCAGGCTTGTGGTCCTGCGGCCGGGTGACCACGGGCACGTCTTGGAACTCGCTGTACTGCGTCTCGTCAGTCATCGGCGGGGCCCTCAGACGGCAGCGAACGCTGCGTCGGTGGTCAGCCAGGACGCGAGCACGTTGCCGGTGTCGGGCGGCACCGCCGCCAGCGTGACCGGAAACGACTGCGCCTCACGGGCAAGGGTCACGTCTCCGGTGTCCGTCACTTCGACCTTCGCGGCCACGAGACGGCTCACGATCGCTGCGTCTTTCCATTCCAGGACCATCGCGAACTGCTGGCCGTTCGGGTCGATCGGCACATCGGCACGGAAGCCGGTGCCGCCGTCGCTGGCGAAGTCGCCGGAGTTCAGCCAGAGCTTGAGAATGTCCTTGTTGGATTGGAGGAACGTGCACGCGACGCTGAATTCCTGGCCGGTGATGATGTTGCGTACCGGGGTAGCCGACTGCCACGCCGGGACTCCGTTGCGGTCCACCGACTTGGACAGCACCACGCCGTCATCGGTGGTGTAGCCGTAGCCGGAGAAGGCTGCGTTCAGTGGGCCGTTCGCGGCGGTGGGCAGCGCAGTACCGACCGGGGCAAGGAACAGCTCACCGGTTCCGGCGACCCGCACCTGCCCAGATACGAGGCTCATGGGGTTTCTCCTTGGAGGGTTGGGGATTAGGCGGGCCGGACGATCAGCTCGACCGTGAAAAGGCAGATCGCCTTGGTCTCGTCGGCTGGATCGGGCATCTGGCGGGGGCCGAGGACGGTCGCGGCGTAGAGCACGACTGCGTCTCCGGCGGGGTCGTTGTTTGCTGCGCGCAACCAGGCCCAGAGCTGGTTCGCGAGGTGCATGCGGGTCTTGTCGGTGTCGTGCCAGACCAAGACGTCGAGCACGGGCCGGTCATGGTTCGGGGTGGTGTCGATGCCGCCGACGCGGCGGACCCGGACGAAGCGGGGACCTGCTCCGCGGACGCCGATCTGAATGGTCGGGTCGTAGCCGGCAAGAAGCGGGGCCAGGAAGTTCACCGCTGCGGCTTCGGCGTCGGCGTACGGTGCGACCGGCCGCATCAATGCCTCGCGGCGTCGAGGGCCCCGCCGAGCAGGCGGTGTTTTGCTTCGATCGCGAGGGCGGCCGGGTGGTCGGCTTCGACGATCGCCCTGGCACGGGTGGGGGTCGGGTCGGCGCGGGTCTCGATCGGCAACGGGATCTTGCCGGGGTCGCCGTCGACCATTGGGGCGCGGCTGCGGGCGGCTGCCGCGACGGCTTCGGCTTTGCGGTTCAGCATCTGCTGCACCGCCTCGGACTTCAGCAGCTCCCCCACGCCCGCCCGGTTCAGTTCAATGCGGATGGACGGGGCCACGGTCAGTCGCCGCCGTAGGTCGCGATGAGTTCGGCGCGGGTCGCGGCCTCGGCGGTGGCGGCATCAGCACCGTGGCCGATCGCGTAGGCGATCCAGGCGGCCTTGCTGGCGGTCTTGCCCGGCAGGGATGGCACCGGCTGGTGTTCGGTGGCGCCGATCAGCTCGGCGTGCTCGTCGCTCAGCAGCAGGGGCCGGGAGTGGCCGGGGACGTCGTACAGCTTCATGCGTCGGTGCTCCTTCGCAAGTTGATGACGACGTGGCTTAAGCGCCCGAAGTGCCAGCGCTGCGGGGCACCGTCCACGTCGTAGGTGTCGCCGTTCCACAGCACGCGGTCTGTCGCTTGCACGTCTGTTCCGCCAGGGGCCCAGACCGACCAGCGCGTCTGGGAGCTGTCCTGGTCGACCGTGTAGGCCGGTGCGGGGATGGGCTGAACGGAACAACCGGCCACGGTCGTGGCGGTGGGGTTGGCCCAGTCGGGTTGTGTGGTGTTGCCGTACTCGGCGGGCTTGGTGCCGGGCCGGACAACGGTGATGGTGTGCGGCCCGAGCATCAGGGCCTCGGGGGTAGCCGGTACCGGTCGAGCACCATCCGGTCCAGCGTCGTCAGCGATCCCGAGGCCGGGAGTCCGTCTTCACCGGACGCGTAGGCGACCGCGCCGACCTGGCTGTACAGCGACGAGCCGTCCACGGCGCGGGCGGCCAGCCGCTCAATGACTGCGGTCACGTCGAGCGGCATCTCCGCATATCCGTGCGTCAGGGTGACCGTGACGCCGCGCAGCGCCTCGGTCCAGGCCCTGCCGGTAAGGCGCACGACTCCGGCCGCCGACCAGGCGAACCCAGCAGGGTCCAGCTGTGTGGCGTTGTCGGTGACGGAGGCAACCGAGCTGACCCGCAGCGACGGCAGCACCAGCAGCGCCCCGCCTGGGCCGTCAAGGGTGAGGGTCTCGGTCTTGGCCGGGGCGATGTGCCACCCGCAGTAGGCCCGGACGTCTGCTTCGGCCCGCGCGGTCGCCTCAGCCGGGGTCAGCGGCACGGGTCAGCTCGCGGTCTTGTTCGCCGGAGACGGCGCGCGCTTGGTTGCGGGCTTGTCGGCCTTCACAGCCAGCTCGCCGTACCGGGTGGCGTCTTCGTCCGACAGGAGCATCGTGTGCTCGATGCCGTTGATGGTCACGGTGTACTCGGTCAGATCAGGCATGACTCGGCTCCTTCAGAAGTGGGGATGAAGGGGCCCGGGGCAACAGGTCGGCCCCGGGCCCGGAGGCGTTACGGGGTGAAGGTGACCTTCACGACCGCAGACGGGACGCGGACGGCCAGCGCGATGCGCTCCTCGATCCGGGTCGTGATGATGTTGGTGGTGAACTTGCCCTGGTCGGAGTTCGTGGACTCGACCCGGACACCGCCCTTGCGGTAGACGGTCGCGGCCTGCTGGAACGCACCGACCACGGCAGTGCCGGCTGCGACGGCGCTCGACACGACGGTGCGCAGGCCCCACAGCGGAGGCTGCTGGAGGATGCCGCCGTTGGCGTACTGACCGGTGAAGTAGCCACCGCCGAAGTACTGCTGGTTCGCGTCCCGCGACAGCCGCAGCCGCTGGTAGTCCACGGGGTTGATGACGATGCCGTCAGCGGACAGGCCGGTGGCGGTCTGGACCTTGGTCATGGCGCGGAACAGCGAGTCGGCGTCGTCGCCGCCTCCGGCCGCGCTGACCTGGGTCTGGATGCCGGAGCGGTTGAGCAGCCCGAGAACGTTGGTCCCGGTGCCGGTCCCGTTGAGGAGCTGCGCCTCTTCGAACATCGACAGCAGGTAGAGGCCACGGTTGTTGATCTCGGAGACGAAGAAGTCGAGATCGTCGGTCATCTCGTCCGACATGTCCCACCACGCCGCGATCTTCTTCAGCGTGTCGACCCGGCTGGTCGGGTCGGTGAAGTGCATCTGCGGCTTCTGGCCGGTCTCGCCGACGGTGGCGAACCCGCCTTCGACAGCGCCTTCGATGAAGTAGCTGATCGCGTTGCCGCTGATGGTTCCCGACCCGAGCAGGTCGGCCACGACCGGTCCCGGCCGGTACGGGCGCACGACGGTGCGGTCGTACTCGGTGAGCAGCGGCACCCACGCCGCGCCGGTCGAGATCTGCGGGTCGGTCGCGGCCTTGCCCGGCACGAACTCCGGGGTCGAGACGCTGAACCCGCTGTTGGACTTGAGCCGGGCCATGAGGTCGGGGTTGACGTGCTTGGCGAAGTGCTCGCCGAGGCTCTTGGCGGTGGTGGCTTCCACGACGGGCTTGCGCTCGCCTTCGGTCGCGCCGAGCTGCATGACGGAGTCCACGAGGGCCTTGCCCTTGATCTGCACATCGAGCTCGGTGACCTTGGCCTTGTGGCCTTCGATGGTCTTGAGTTCGTCACCGGTGAGTTCCCGGTTCTCGGTCTTGGCCGCCTCGATGAGGTCACGGGCAGCCTTGATGGTCGCGGCGCGCTGCTCCTTCAGGGCAGTCATCACAGGTTCCTTTCAAGTTCGATCAGGTCGAATTCGGCTGCCAGGGTCGTGACGGACGTAGCGCGGCTGGGCTCCTTGGCCGTGGCCTCTGAGGGCTCCTGGGCCGTGGCCGGACCGGCGTCGCTGGTCTTCGCCTGACTGGTGGTGTCGCTGTTCTCGGCGAGCTGCGCGAGGACACCTCGAATGAGGTCTGCCGCTTGGCGCAGGTCGCCTTCGTTCTTGGCGGACAGCACGCGGCCCGCCTTGGCTCCGGTCTCGTCGTTGCTTTTGGCAACCAAGGTCCGGGTGTTCTGGTTCATCCCGATCAGCGTCGGGCCGACCTCGTAGAGCCTCAGCTCACTCAAGGCGGTCTCGCCGGGGCCGTCGGTGTCTTCCTTGGCTCCGCCTTCGGGGACGTCGTAGGCGAACGAGTACTGGCGGACCCGGCCGCCCTTGATGAGGCGAAACGCCTTGCGGGCCTTCTCGTCGTCCATGTCGATCTGGGCTTTCACCCACAGCCCGTCGTCGGTCTCCTTGGCCTCCATCACCTCACCGAGGTAGGCGTCGAGATCGTCGTGAAGGTGGGACCAGATGAACGGGATCGTGGTACCGCTGTCGGCCCACTCCTGAAGGGATTTCGCGAACGCGCCGGGCAGGATCCGGTCACCGGAGCTGTCCACGTCGTAGGTGGCAACCAGTGCCTCAACGATTCCGTCGTCGGTGGCGTTCGCGGCCTTGGCGCGGGCAGGCAGGGTCTTGAGTTCAGGCATGGCAGAGCAGCCCTCCTTGCGGGCGGTCAGGCAGGTGGAAGCCCCTCGCCCGGGGGGCCACGCGGCACGGCGCGCCAGCCCGAGGGCTGGAGGGGGTCGCGGACGCGTGCCGCAGCTCCCCGGGCGAGGGGTGTCAGAGGTTGATTTGCAGCAAGCAGTTGCAGCCGGCAACGTCGTCGGCGTCGCCGTCCGCGTCGCCGGGCCACTTCAGGCCGTTGGAGAACCTGCCGTCCAGCGCGACGGTCTCGCCGTCGAGGCGGGCATGCTCGGGCCGGGCGTTCGACCCGGTCACCCAGGTCTTGGACGGCTCGACATCGTTGACGCGGGCGATCTGCCCGGCTGCTTCCTGGCTGGCGAATCCGGCCAGCCAGGTCGCCAACCCGACCGCGATCCCGGCCGCCCGGCTGTCCACCGCAGTGGCGTAGACGTTCGCGGGGTCGCCTTCGGGGTCGAGGATTGCGGCCTCGATCTGGTCGCGGGTGGTGGTGTTGATGTTCTCGGCGCGCTGGGCCATGACCGCCGCGAGGAAGTTCACGGTGGCTTCGGGGTTGTAGTCGTCTTCGCTGTACCCGAGCGCTTGGGCTTCGGCCTTGCCGAGCGTCCCCGACACCGACAGCGCCACCCGGTGCAGGTCGTCTGCGAGCTCACGGTTCCAGCGGTCGGTGTCCCAGTCGCCGCCGCGCCCGTACTGGTCCGCGGAGCGCTGCCGCTCGAAGAACCGGCGCAGTACGGCGGCCACTTGGTCGGCTTGGCGATCCGTCACCGCGGCCTTCAGCAGGATCAGGTTTCTCTTGGCGGGGGTGGGCTTTGCGGACGCTGCGGCCGGTTGGTCGGGTGCGGAGTCGCGCGGGGACGCTTGCCCTCCCACAAGAACGTTGAGCGGAACGACGAGTCCGTCTCCGTCGTCGACGGCCGGCATATTGCGCAGCGCCCTGGCCTCGTTGGCGCTCATCCACGGACGGCCGACGCTGGATTGCAGTGCTTGGGTCTGCTCCTCGAAGCTGCCTTGCAGCTTCTCTTCGATGTTGAACTCCAAATACACGTCCGGCCGGGAGTCGAAGCGCGGGACGAGGAACGCGTTGAGGCGGTCTTCGATCTGGGCCAGGATCGGGCCGAGGGTGTCGCCGTAGAGCATCCGGCGGAACTCGCGCACGTTGCTGTAGTTGGCGTTGTCGAGCAGCCCGATCATGGTCGGGTTGATGTGGTAGACGGATGCCACGGTGTTCAGTGCCAGCCGGGCCCCTTCGATGAACTGCATCTCGTGAGCCGAGAAGTCCACCCGGTTCAAGGTCATGCCGTCTTCAAGTAGCGGCGTCCCGCCAACACCAGGGCCTTGCCCGCTGTAGCGGGCTTCCCAGTCGAGCTTGAACTGTTTGCGAGCCTCGTCGGACCACAGCGGCGCACCGGCCGGACGGGACAGGACCGAGCCGACCTTGCCGCCGCGCTGCCACACCGATTCGCGGTACCGCGCGGCCTGGACCTGCTCGGCCAGGATTTCGCGCAGCGCCGCGACCGGCGAGGAGCCGACCGCCAGCGCGAGCGGGGACCAGCCATGGAATTCGAGAATGTTCGCGGCGGGGACGTCGACGGTCTCGCCCTTGTCGTTGACCCGCACCCGGTACAGCTCCGGGCCGAGCGCATCCCCGCCCCACGACGTCACCCAGCCGACCGGTAGCCGCGACAGCGGCTGTTCCGGGTCGGAGCTGGTCAGCCAGTACGCCTTGTCGTACAGCGCCAGGTCGGCCACGAGTCCGTAGATCAGCTCGTAGCTGGTGGTGCCCCGGTTCGGGCGGGCAAGCACCTGGCCTACGCCGTCGCGGATGCGGCGGCGGTCGACGTCGTCAACGCGCTGGAAGGCGTGCAGGCCGAGTTGGGCGATGTTGCGGGCCAGGAACGTCACGACTGTGCGCAGGTAGGGCTGCGTGCGCCACATCTCCGCTGGCGACAAGCCCAAGATTCGCTGGTACTCGTCGGCCGACAGGCGCCATGCGCCGTACCAGTCACCGGGTGTGCCGGGCCAGGTCGCGACGGCTTGGGTCTTCCGGAACCGGTCGAACAGACCCATCAGAAGACCTCCAATCTCGCGGCCTCGTAGGCACTCACCGGGGGCGGTTCGGGCATGCCGTCGGTCAGGCACCACAGCGCGGCTGTCACCGCGACCAGCGGGGATACGTCGGTAGGTGATCCGCGCCGGTCCCACACCCACGCGTCACCGACAGGGCGGGTGGAGGCGGTTGCGGCGGCGAGGTTCAGTGCCGGCTGATCGCGATGCCGTAAACCGATGGAGATGTCGCCTTCGCCTACGGCGGCGCGGACCCGGTCGTAGAAGGCACCGGCCGCACCGCCGAGGTCTCCGCCGCCCCACGGGACGACTTGAACTCCGGCTTCGGTCAGCGCGGCAGCCAGTCCAGACACAGGAGCGCCCCGGGCCTGCAACGCGACGGGTGCTCCGCGGACGTCGGCTGACCGCTCCGGGGACGTCAGCCAGTCCGCCAGCCACTCGGTCCCGGCACGCCGCGCGATCAGCTCGACGTGGTACAGCCCGTCCGGGCGCACCGTTGCCAGCGCGACATAGGCATAGGCCCGGTCCCACGAGACATCGACGCCCAGTGCAACGGTGGCGTTCGTGGCGCGGGAGCTGTCCGGGTCGGCGCTGGCCTCCCACGCACCTGGAGGGAACGGTCCTTCCAGGGTTCCGTCCGACCATTGGCACAGAACCTCGGTGCGGAAGATCCACTCCGGGTCGGTCCGGGCCGCCGAGGTGATGGTGCGTTCGGTGATCGTGTGGCCCAGTGACGGGTTTGCCTGGGCCCAGGCTGTCCGGTCGCGCAGCTCCGAACCGGGCGCGGCAGACCATTCGAAGATCGCGAGGGAGTCGTCATCGTCCGCGAGGGTGGCTTCTTCTTCTGCCGGCCGGAGATCTTCGTCTTCGCGGTTGATGCCGTCCGGGTCACCGAGCGCGAGATGCGCCATCTTCCGCAGGTACCGCAGCACGATCGAGGTGGAGTCTCCGGCGTTGCTCATCGCGAGGATGAGCGCCATGGCGCGGGCCATGGTGGTCTTGGTGATCGCACCCCACGCGTCCCAGGACTGGTGCTCGCGTAGCTCGTCGAGGAGCACGAGGTCACCGGTCAGGCCCCGCCCGGCACGCCGGTTCGCGGCCTTGACCTTGTACCGCTCACCGGTTGTGAGAACCAGCGACTTCTTGCCGTTGACCCGGATAACGTGCTGTTTCAGCGCGTCGAGTTCCGGGGTCTCCTCAACGAGGTCGACCGCGCCCTGCCAGATCTCCTCAGCAACGTCGAGGTCTTGCGCGGTGCCGATGACCAGCGGGACGCCGTACACGTACATGAACCACAGCGCGATGATCTGGCTGAGCGTCGACTTGCCGTTCTGCCGAGCGATCAGCACCACGACAGTGCGGAACCGGAGCGTGCCGTCAGTGCGCAGCTCCAGCATGTGAATCAGCAGCCACCGCTGCCACGGCAGCAGCTCGATCTCCAGCACGCCTTCGGCGAACTCGATCACGCTGAAACCGAGCGAGGTCTCCCGCGTGAGGGGCCGCAGCGGCGGCGTGTAGATGCGAGGCTCCTCGCACCCCAGCAGCATCAGCTGGAGCGCTTCGCGCCCTGGATCGCGCGCAGCTGGGCGAGCTTGCCGTCTTTGGGCGCGGCCGGTGCCGGGCCGTGGGCGCTGGCGCGGCTGGCCGGGGTCGCCAGCATCTCCCGCAGCACGTTCAGCATGTGCGGCACGAGATACAGCGCCTTGGTCAGCTCCTGGCCTTCGCCGGTAGCTACCGCTTCGTCCACCCGGTCAGCGATCTTGCGGCCCGCTTCGACCAGACCGGCATCCCAGCCAGGGTTCACTTCCGCGCTGGTCTTGGCGGACTGGTCGAACGCGTCACGCATGGCGTGCTCGTTGGTCTTGGGGACGGCTGCGACCTTCTCGCGGCGCTCGCTGATCCGCAGCACCCGGTCAACCGCGTCCAGCTCGCCCTTGACCGCGCGCGGCCACAACGCGGCGTGCAGCCGGTCCAGCCGGTCAGCCTCCAGCGCACGCTGGAACTCCGGGTCTTGGGCCGACAGGGCCTGATCGAACAGTGCCTTCGCGGCCTGCGGAGTCAGGCCGAGCTGATCGGCGATCAGGTCGAACTGAACCCCGCCCCGGCGCAGGTTGAGCACCTTCGTCGCGAGCTCCGGGTCACCGGTCACCTTCTTCACCAGTTCACCTCCGTCAGCCTCAGATCAGCGGCCAGCCGTACCGCGATGTCGTGGGTCGCGCCGTGGTCGCGGATGCGGTGCAACCGCACCCCGGGCATGTCGGCAGCCGCTTCAGCCAGTCGAGCGGCGCGGGTGGTGGCGGCCTTCACCCACTGCGGGTTCTGACGTGAACCCCGCGCTTGGCGTCGCAGCCGGCAGATCTGGTCCGGAACGTCGAGCCACACCAGATCGACCATCCGACCGGAATCCCGAGCGGCCTCGAGAAACCTCCGAGTGCCCAGCCGCTGCCCTTCGCCGAGCACCAGGGGGTGATGGGAGGTGGCGATCCAGCGCAGCGCGTGCGGATGGATGTTCATGGCCAGGGCGTCGGTGCCGGAGAAGCTGGCACGGTGACGGCCGAGTTCGGCCCCGATCAGCCGGTCGGCGTGGAACAGCTCGTCGCGGGGCATCCGCTGGTCGTCGCGGAACACCCGCAGCCACACCGGAGGGATCAAAGCGCCCATCAGCGTGGACTTGCCCGAGCCGGGCGGACCGACCAGGTAGATCAGGCGTCGCACGGCGTCGACCCGGCAATAGCCGCCCGGACCTTCGGGCTGGAGACCACGTCGACCACCAGGTGCACGCGGTCCACGCCGGTCGGGTTCACCACGGCGTGCGGCTTGCGGGCGTCGAGGTAGTAGCAGCGCCACGGCTGAAGGTGCGTCGCGATCTCGCGACCGGACAGGTTCCAGGAGTGCATCTTGATCGCCGGGTTAGTGATCAACGGGATGTGGAACCGGACGATCTGCCCGTCGCGGGTGCCTGCGTTGCGGTCGGTAATGTCGGTGTGGCGGCCGAGCTTTCCGCCCTTGCCTCCACGCCCGGCCATGCGCAGCAGCCGGACCCGTTCGAGCCGGTCCCACCAGTCCACCGACTCCACCAGCTCGCGGATGCACGGGGTCTGGTCGGCCAACACCGTCCAGTCACAGCGGTAGGCGGCTGACTCGGGGTGCTCGTTCTGCCAGCTCCGTGGCATCTCCGAGGGCTTGATGCCCCAGCGGGGGTCATCGGTCTTGAAACCGCGCAGGCTGACCGCCGACCAGGAGCCGTCGCTGTAGTAGGGGAAGTCGTCGTGCCACTGGTTCACCGAGTCCAGCTCGGCCAAGATCGCCTGCTGGTCGGACGGCGCGACCGTGAAGCCGGGCAGGCTGGTCACCGTCATCAGGTCGGCCGCAGCCAGCCCGTCGATATCACCTGGGCGCGACCACACGCCGATGACTTCCGAGGCGGACGTGATCCGCCACGTCTTCAAGGGTCGGCCCTGGCTCGCGAGGCCGGCAGCGAGCTCAGTGTCTTCGACGTAGCCCATGACGTAGTCGAAGCGGTCGAAGTCGGGCACCGGCGCGCCGGGAGTTCTGGCGAGATGGGTGATGACGGACGCGCCCTTGGGCAGCAAGAACTCACGGCCGGTGAAGTCCTTGCGCTTGCTGTCGCGGCCCAGCACCTTCACGACACCGAGGGTGCGGTGCTCGCCTGCTCGCCAGTCGCGCACCATCTGCGGCGAGGCAGCCAGTTCCTTGGCGGTCGGGGTCGCGAAGGCTCCGGCGGCGTACCGCTTTGAGTACTGCTGGAGGAACCGAGCGGCCTCCCGAGCGGTCTCGGTGCGCTGGTCCAGGGTCACGGTCATCAGGCGTCTCCCGCTGCGTCGAGGATGGTTCCGGTGCGCCGGTAGACGCCGCGTAGCGTCTTGTCCACGCCGGGCGCAATCGCGCTCCACGGCTCGGGGATGACGGCGTGCCAGGCGTCCAGCAGCACCGGCCGGTCGGCGGCTGGCGCGGAGTCGATCTCGGCGCGCAGCGCGGCCAGGTGCTGGCCGACGTAGTAGCGGCCTTTGCGCATGACGTTGAAGTCGCAGATGACGGTCTCGTAGTCGACCCACTTGAGTGGCACCCCGGCTGCGTGCAGTTCTGCGCGGGACAGCTCGGCGGCCCGCTCCAGCCAGGCCCGGTTCGGTTTGAGGTTGCCGTACAGGCGTTGCAGGGATTCGCGGGGTCCGCTGGACTCCCACAGGCAGCCGTCCGGCGCATCGAGCGGCCAGCCGGTCACCTTCGCCACGAATTCGGTCCATTCGAAGCTTGCTTGCCGTCCCACGCCCCAGACCTGGCGGGTGAAGGTGAGCATGCGGTTCCAGTTGCGTTCGCGGTCCGGCCCGTCGAGGGCGCTGCGCAGCCACTCGGCTTGCGTGCCTCCGGCAACGAATCCGGTGTAGGAGGTGTGGCGGAGCAACATCTTCCCGGCGTACAGGTTGCGGCGCTCGGTCATGATCGGCAGATCCGCAGCGTCGTCACGGTCCCGCGCGGTCGCCCACGCGTGCGGCGACGGCCAGCGGCTGAACGCGGTCCAGGCCGATCCGAAGTCGTCGTAGGCGTTGTACAGGTACAGCACCCACAGCGCTTGTTCCTCGTCCAGCGTGCCGGACAGGTGCAGGTGCGCGATCAGGTCGGCCCACGGCTCCACGTCGCGCGAGGCCCACTCCAGCCGGGCGAACTCGGCCAGGTCGGCAAGGGTCGCTTCGTCTCTCACATCTGCCGCCAGCGGCCAGGCCTGACCATCTTCGGTTCTCCACCGCCGCGCGGCTTGCTGTCGTCGCGATCGCCCGGCCGGGGGTCGTAGACCTCGTAGGTCATGACGCGGCCCCGGTCACCGTGCTTGCCGGTGCTGAACCGGGCGGCTCCACCCGGCGCGGGACGTGAGGACTCGTTCAAGACGCGCACCGGGTCCGGCTCGTCCGGATCACCGGCCTTGCGGCCGAGCTCGGTTTCGCGTTCGGTACGGCGGCGGGCCGCGTAGGCGGTCTCCTCGGCGAAGCTGTGGCAGTCCTTCAGGCCACGTAGCGCGTAGTACACGACCGAGACCCGGTAGCCGTCCGCGGTGAGCTTGGTCATCGGCGTGACTCCGTGGACGATCCGCTTCCCGAAGAACATCACCGTGTATCCGTCGCGGCACGGCACGACCATGTCGTACTCGGGCACGTGCAGGTGCCCGCCCCGGACACCGCGCCGGACCACGGGCATCACCGACCAGGCATCGAAGTTGTTGCCGTCGCGGTGGTACGGCAGCGACGATTCCTTGTTGATCACGCCGGACGTCCAGAGGCTGGCTTCGGTCAGACGCCAGTCCGGCAGTACCTGCTGGATGACGTCGCGGCCCATCACCTCGATCTCGGGGAACGCCTTGCCGAGCTGGCCGGCAAGAACGTCGGCGTACCGCGCGAGGTAGGCGTGGGCTTCGGGGTTGTCGCGGCCGAAGCTGGTCAGCACGCAGCCTTCGTTGCGCATCATCGGCTTGCGCGGCCGGTAGCCGAAGGTCCACGACTTGTTCCGGTTGCCGGAGGCGGCGCGGTAGTTGTCGTTCGAGCTGCCCCAGCCGATGGCCTGGATGACGCGGCGGAACCGGGCCAGGTCGGGCATGGCCAGGTGCCCCATGATCGGTTGGCCGGTCTCGCTGTCGTAGAACAGCGCGGCACCGCGGAATGTGGGCTCGACGTTAGGGACCTTCGTGCCGACGAGCTCGCTGGCCTGCTCCGGCGTCATCACCCGTGTGACCGGGATGCGCTCGACCTCGGTCATGCGCTGATGGGCTCCGTCGCGTCGGCGGTTGCCTGCGGGAACAGCGCGGCCAGGTGTGCGGCGACGGCTGCGGAGTTGGATTCCTCGCCGTACTTCGTGCGCAGCTGGTCCATGCCAGCGGTTACCCGGGCATACGTCGAGCGGTCGTAGTCGAGGACGATCAGGCGGCGGCCCTGCTCCTCGTAGCGCTCGGCGTACTCCTTCAGGTCCGTGGACTCCCACGCGTTGTCCTTGTCCGGAGACTCGGTGCCGGCCGGAACGGTCGGCTCCTTCTCCGACAGCAGCGCGACCAGGTCGTCCAGGTCGTCATCGGCGTAGCCGGTGGCGCCGAGCCCAGCGTCGGTGGCGTCCAGTTCCTTCAGAATCTCGAGCAAGTCGGCGTCGTCGTAGCTGCCCATGTCGGCGGCGCGGTTGTCGACCAGCACGATCCGCGCGGCCTGCTCGTCGTCCACGTCGACGTAGGTCGCGGCCAGCTGGTCCCAGCCGAGCTCACGCGCGGCGAACAGCGTGTGGTTTCCGGCCAGGACCTCGTTGGTTCCGCGCCGGACCACGACCGGCCGGTACTGGCCGTGCTCGGCCAGGCTCTCTTGGATGACCGCGACGTTGCCCCGGCGCGGGTTGCGTCCGTACGGCATCAGGTCCTTGATCGGGACCGCGAGGGCGGCGAGGGATTCGGGGATGTTGGTCATACGCCTGCCATCCCGTCCCACAGCGAGTTCACGGTGTACTGGATGTCGCCGTCAGCGCTGATGAAGTTGACGGCGGTGTTCTGGACGACAGCCCACGCGAACCGGTCGACGTGGCCCAACGGGTCGTTGAGCACGTTCGTGGCGAGCGTGGCGCGCAGGTTGTCCTTGCGGCTGTCTCCGCTCGACGGCTCGGAAGCCACTGCAACGGCGGCCTGCATCGCGGCGACGAGGACGCGATCCCGGAAGCCTTGCAGATGGGCTAGCTGGCCCTGGTCCAGCAGCGTCATGGGCGAACCTCCTGTGCTCGGGCGGGGGTCAGTAGATGGAGGTGACGAGGAGCTTTCCGGCAGCGCCAGCGCCTCCGGGGTGGTTGGTGCTGGAGGCGAATCCGCCCGTGCCGCCGCCTCCGGGGCTGTTGCCTGGGGCACCCGGTCCGGCACCGAAGTTCGGGAAGGCGACTTCGCCGCCGCCGTTGGGGGCTGCGCCTCCACGGCCGGTGAAGCAGCAGGTGCCGCCAATGCGGCGGCCCTTGCCGCCGTCACCGCCGTTGGCGTTGATGTGGCCTCCGGAGGCGATGCCTCCCGCGCCGTGGTTTGAGCCGGTGTCGACGTTGGACGAGATCATCAGTCGGCCGCCTTGCCCGGCCCCGGCACTGAGCGCCTTGAAGGTGCTGGCCGCGCTGCCGGGGTTGCCGTCGCCACCGGCCACGGGCGTACCGCCAGCGCCGATGAGGAACGGCTCGGAGGCGGCGAGCTCGCTGTCGGCGTAGATCCGTCGCACGTACGCGCCAGCCCCGCCGCCTCCGCCTTCGGACGTTCCGACCCCGGCTCCTTGGCCGCCTCCGCCTGCGCCGCCCGGTCCCCACAGCTCCACGATGTGGAGCCGGGCGAACGGGCTGGTCGGCTTGATGAAGTTGCCGACGCCAGCGACGGATTGGGTGAAGGTCGCGTTCGTGAGCGGTCGCAGTGCGACCCACGCGGACCCATCGTAGTACTCGAAGACGCCCAGGACGGTGAGGTAGCAGACCATGCCCGCAGCGGGCGTGGTGACCTTCGCGGCACGTTCGGCGGCGTCGACGTAGATCTGTACGACGCGCTTCTCAATGGCCTGGGCCAGATTCTGGAACGCGACCGGGCCGTTGGCTGCGTCGGACAGTGCCGGGTAGGGGAATCCCTGGTACGGCGTACTGGGCATGCGTCGACCTCCTCCGCGCGCTCGTGATCGGGGGGTGGGGTGCGAGGGGGGGATGGTTGACTCACCGGGGAGTCACCCGCCAGCTCGACGCTTCTGCGATCCCGACGCCCCTAGGCCACGGCGCGCGGAGGTGTCACCAGTGCTCTGAGGTCGTGCCGATTCCTGGCAGCGGTGCCTTGTTGCCTGCGGCTTGGTTGCAGCGCAGGTGAGCGGCAGCGAGGTTGGCCGGGTCTTCGGCAAGGTGCGGGTGCGTGGACAGAGGGTAGGGATAGTGATCTACCGAGAAGCTGTGAGGATCTGGCCACTCAAGCCGGTAATCAATGCGCTGCCCGCACCGGCAGCAGGGTCTGCGGCGGGCTCGCACCTCAGCTGCGAGCCTCAGCCACCTGCGCCCCGCGCGTCCCGCTGATCCCGTCATTCCCTTATCCACAAGGGTTTTTGGGTACGCGGAACCGCGCAGCTCCTATGTAAGCACACTTCGCGGCTCATCACGAACCCCTTGTTCTGTTGCCTGCGGCAAGGTGCTGGGCGCGTACGTCCGGCCACCACACCTGCAACCGGCCAGACGCCGGGTCCCGCTGGCTGGCCACCGCACCGGTTCGCATCCAGCCCCGCACCGTCTGCTCTGGCCGACCCGTCGCCGCGATCGCATCCGATACCGCGACGTACCGCGCTGCGCCTTGGCTGGCGAGGTGGTCGTACTTGGCTCGCTCGTAGCGACCCTGGTCGTACACCTCGCGGCAGCGTGGACAGACCCAGCGATCGTGACGGGCCTGAGCGGCGAAGACCTTCACCAGCCGTGCCCCGCAGTCCCAGCACGGAACGCGTGACACGTCCGGACGGACACCGTCGTGCAGCACGTTCTCAAGCTGCCGCACAGTCCGCGCCAGATCTGCGGACAGCTCAGCGAACGCCGGAGTCTCAGCCATCCGGTGCAACTCGCGGTCGAGGTAGTCCGCGACGCGATCCACTGTCGGTTGCAGTCCGGTGGGCTGGTCGCTGTGTTCGCGCCAGCTCTCCTCCCAGTACACGAGTACGTCCAGCACAGGAGTCGGGTCGTTCGGCAGCTCCGGAGCGGGCTGGGGCACGGGTCCAACGCGGCCACGCAGGGCAGCAGCCGGGGAGTTGAGCACGAGCGCGTCACCGCCCGGGATGCCCTCGTGGATCTTGTAGGCGTGCTGCCCTCCGTGCGCTTCCTCAGGTAGCCGGGCCGTGAGCTGGCGGATAGCGGCGAGGTTGCTCCGAGCCATGGCTACGCACTCCGGGCACGTGGCCGGGGCGTGGGTCCGGTGGCAGATCTGGCAATGCGTTTCCGGGCATGGAAGGCATCCCGGGCAGCCGTCGTTGTCGGTGCACTGGTCGAGGTGGCGTCGCGGTACGACGCGGCCGGTATCGCCACGCCGGCAGTGCCCGGTATCGGGTTTCGCCCTATAGGGCGGCGGAACTCCGATACCACCTACGGAGGCACCGGTATCAAACTGGTATCCGGGGGCGGATATCACCTCTGACCTGCGCAAAGGCCGGATACTGGTATCGGCTTCGATATCACCTAGGTGGTATCGAGGGTGGTATCCGGAGCATGGTCGCGATATCACCTGTCGTCCTCCTCGTCGGCGTAGTGGAAGGTCGTGATGCCGAAGCGCAGATCGCGCTCGATCAGGGCATCGGCGAGGGTGTTGCGGCTGACGCCTTTGCCCTCGGCGCGTAGGGCTTTGTCGACGGCGTTGAAGCTGATGTCGGTGCCTTTACCGACCCGGGTTGCGGGTCCGAACAGCTCGTCGACGTGGGCTATGACCTGGCCGTGCCGGGCCGCAACGATCGCCTGGCCGACGTGCGCTCTGACCTCGTGGCGTAGCGGGTCGGCGTGGCGCTCCAGGACCAGCACCTTCTCCGTGATCGGCATCCGGTTGGCGGTGCACTCCAACTTCAAGGTGGTGTCGGAGATCGCGGTCATGGACCAAACGGCGTCAACGTCGCCGTACTTCGCGCTCCCGCCGCGCATGCCCTTGGCCGGGTCCTTGCCGGTGTGGTCGAGACGGATGCTCGCTATCCCGGCCTGCTTGAGGGCAAGGCCGGTGTGGCGGTAGAACCCGAGCCAGGTGTCGTTCTCGTTCTCCTCGCCTTGGACCGCGCGGGAGATGGTGTCGATGACGACCACTTCGGCCTCGTGCAGCTGGCACAGCCCGAGCAGGTACAGCGCGCCGGTTTTGGTGTCGAGGCCGGGCAGGATCGGGAAGCTCAGATAGATCAGGTTGTCGAGGTCGTCGGGTTTGCGGTGCATGGCGATGAGCCGGGTCCGGACGTCTCCGCGCGGGTCGTTCTCGAAGTCCACATAGAGCACGCGCCGGGGCCGGTCGATCGTCGTACCGAGCACGGGTTCGCCCCGTGAGATCGCGACGGCGAGTTCAAGCAGCAGCAGGCTCTTGCCGACCTTCGGTGCCGAGAACAGCGCGACGAGTCGGCGCGCGGGCAGGATCGGCTGGATGATCCACTCTTCTTCGCTGTCGTCTTCCCACAGTGCGTGCCAGTCCAGCGGCGGGAACTGCTCGAACAGCGTCGGCGGCTGCGGGTCCTGGCCGGTGTCGTCGTCGGTTTCCGGTGGCGTGTAGACGGACGCGTCGGGGGTGTCGGTGTTGAGTTCGGCGACGGCACGAGGCGGGGCGGACCGGAACGCTGAGGCGAGGGTGGCGGTGGTCTCGTGCGGAGTGAGTCCGATCGCGGTCGCCATTTGGTAGAGCGCACCGTAGGTGGCGAGCTGGTCAAGGTGACCGGCGTGGACGAGCTGGGCGAGGTTGAACGCGCAGGTGTTGAGGGTGTGGTTGCGGGTGCCGGGCGTGGCGCTGGCCAGCTTCTCCAGCTCGTCAGTGAAGGCCCGGTTCGCGTAGGCCGACGCCGTACCGGGTGCGGCGGTTACAGTGGCGGCTTGCCTGGGCTCGTGGCGCGGTCGGAGCTGCTGGAGGAACACGGGCCGGTTGTCGGCCGTCACGAAAGCACCTCGGGCAGGGGCTGGAGGAAGTCGTAGGTACCGGCCGCGGTGATGGACGGCGGTACGACGACGTAGCCGCCGAGGCCGCGATAATCCACGCCGGGCAGCATTCCGGCGTAGTTGCCTTCGCCGGTGGCAGTGACGTAGACGTGCATTCCTCCGGGCCGGGGCGTGGACACGATCGCGAGCGGTTCGATGCCGGCCTCGGCCCAGGTCGGGTAGGTGCGTCCCCACGCGAGGTGGGCTTCGAGGCCGTCGAAGTCGATGACATCCACGCGGTGCCCGGTCGCGATCGCGATGTTGGCGTTCGGCTTGGTTTCGAAGGCTGCGCGGATGCGGCCGGCATCGGAGGTCGCATCGTGCAGACCGTGGGTGTCGAGGTAGGGCTTCTTCGAGCGTGGGCTGATCGGGAAGACGCGGAGGCCGCGTTCGCCGTACCACAGGGCCGCGCCCAGGATGCTGGCGCGCGGAGCCGGGGGCATCCGGTCCAGCTCGTCAGCGATCCCGAGCGCGGTAGCGGTGTCGCCCCGCTGAAGGGCCTCGAGTATCGACGTGTCGTTCACTTGCACTGTTCCTCCAGCGGTCGGCGTCCTTGGGGGCGCGCTGGTGCTAGAGCTGGTGCAGGTGCTGTTTCAGGTGCAGGAGTGGCGGTTCAGTCTTCGCGGAACGGTGGCAGCTGACCAGGGGTTTGCTGGGGACGGGCGCGGGGGTTGCCGGTCCTTGCGGTACTCGGTGCAGCGGTACTGCCACCCGAGCTGCAGCCAGTCCCCCGGCAGCCACTCGGCTGGGGTCTTCCCCGGACAGTCCGACCAGCAGGATCAGGCAGCCGTCCTCAGGTGGGCCCCGGTCGGTTTCGCCCATTGAGTCTTCGAGAGGCTGAAGCTGGCTTGGCGCAACGCTCGCCGCAAGGGGTGCCGGTGGAACCGCGATCCCGGCATGATCGTCGTACTCGCTACGCCGAATGTCGGGAGAGCAAATGAGTGACTGGACAGACCTCGCCAACGGAACGGCGGCTGCGGTCGTTGGTGTGGCTGGCATCGTGGGGACGTTCCTCGGCGGTCGCAACGCTTCCCGTGAGGCTCGACAGCACGCGCGCCTAGAAGGCATATTTGAAGGCCTAACCAGCTTGATGATCGACATCAGGTTCCACCTCCGAGGTCGCGACGACGAGGATTTTGTCGCCCTGAGCGACGAAGTTGAGGACCGGATCGTCGAACGATTCGGCGTGGCCGCGACAGGCGTGCAGCTGTATGCCGGTCCCAAGGTCGTTAAAGCTCTCAATTCCATGGTGCCGTTCTTCGATGAGGCGCTAGACATGCTCCGGACCTCCGAGAAGCTGAGTTCGAAGGTCATGCGGAAGAAGTTCGGAGTCGCTATGGACGACTTGGTCGATGCAATGCGTAGCGAGCTTGCGTTGCCACGCTTTGCATTGCGCCGCAGACGTGCTCGCTTCGCCCTACTGCGCCGCACCATCGCCAGACTTGACCCTCGTGATCGAACGGATGCTCGAGTGGGATCGTGACGAGCAGAGTCATTGGTGCAGGTGTCACCACCGCCCAATCCACGCGTGGCCTTCGAGGGAGTTGCTGAACGGTCCCTTGTCGGTGGCGCTGGCGTCGAGCGCGGCGTATGCCTCACCGCTCACACCAGCTTGTCAGGGATGCTCGCCGCAACCGGAAGCGTCGAGAGCTGCTTGCCCTTACGCCACGCGTTCCACGCCCGGTACACGAGCCCGAGCAGCATTGGGCCGTTGCGGCGGGTGCCCTCGCGGCGCAGATTCTGCAACCGGCGTGCGAGTGCCAGGCGTGGATCTCCGGGGCCGTCGGTAGTCATGTTCGCCACCGAGTGGAAGAACAGGGCGCAGTCCTCGGCGTCGATCTGCGACATGCGCAGCCAGGCGATACACAGCACGGACGGCTGACCGTCGATGGCCGGATAATAGCTGCGGGCGACCTCGGCCGCACGGTGGATCGTGGGCTGCCCTTCGAGGAAGCTGACAATCTCGCTGTTCGTCGGGGTGGTGAGGCGCTGCTCGTCGGTGACGTAGCCCGCGCCCGGCTCGGACAGCGCTAGGCGCGCGGCTGCGGTGAGGATCGAGGCGTTCTTGATCCCGGCCATCGCCACTTGGTCATTGGCGGATCGCTTGACGCCGGAGTCCATCACCGCTTGCGCCTGCGGTGGCACTCCACAGACGACCAGCAGCTTGACGGGAACATCGGCGCGGATGAGCGCCTTTAGCCGGTGCCGCCCGTCGTCGAGCTCGCCCCTGGTGTTGAACTTGATCGCCTCGCCGGTGAGCTGCCAGCGGCCCTTCTTCATGTCCCGGGCATAGGCGGCCACGATCCGGTCCTTGAGGGGCCGGTTGTTGACGTGGCGCTTCAGCATCAGTGCAGCCTCCGATGGGCTGATCGTGCGGACCTCGGCCGTCAGCTCATCGGAGCTGACCACCGTAACCGGCGGGAAGACCTTCGTGGGCTGGGGGGTGTGGGTTGCGAGCATGGATATCCTTCCGTTGCAGGTAGTTGCCCGGTACGGCGATGAAGGCCGGTTGCCGGGCGGTCGAGCAGTGCGGGGCGGTGGTGTTCCCCACCGCCCCACTGCCGGAGTTCGGGCTACGACGGTTCGCCGTGGATGGGGCAGCTCGGGTCAACGAACAGCGGGCGATCTCCCGTTTCGCCCCGCTCGTCGGTCTCCCATTCGCAGCTGCACGTTCCTGTCTCGGCGCTCATCAGAACGGGGGCTCCGCGCCGGTGCCGGCCGGAGGAGACACCTGGCGGAGGTGGGCATCGGCGATGGCCTCGTCAGCGGTCGTCGCGGGGTCGAGCCGCCACGGTGCAGACTGCCCCCGCTTGGCGACGCCTTGCCCGAGGCGGCCCAGTACGAGCTGGCCGACGCGGGACTTGAGCTGGCCTTGCAGGACCTTCGGGAAGATCAGGGCGTCTTCGTACTTCTCCCCGGCCTGCGCCCCGTCGAGCACGGTCAGGTCTCCACGGATTGCCGGGTTGCGCTGGCCGGGCACGGAGAACGCGGTCGGTACGTCGACCTCGACGCTGTGGACCTTGATCAGGAGCAGGGCTCCCATCAGGTCGTTGTAGGAGATGCCTGACGGCTCTGCGGGCGGGCAGTAGTTGCTCATGCGGTGGCTCCTTCGAGTTGGGTGATTCGGGTTCTGGCGAGCTCGGTCAGCTCGTCGGTCCAGTCGGTTGCGTGGGCACGCCACAGCGCGCGCACGTCATCGGGGGTCTTGGCTGCGGTGACCAGCTCCGGCAGAGTCGGAGCGGCGGCCGGGAGCGGTACGGCATTGGGTCCGCCGATCGGCGAGAACACCGACTTGGCTGGCAGCGACCGCTTCTCACGGACCTGCTTGCACAGCCGCACGACCTCCCACCCGGCCAGCAGGTCGACCCAATAGAGGGTGCAGGTCGCCGAGCCGGCAGGAAGGTGGATGACGATTCCCTTGTCGACCTCCGCCCCGTGCGGCTCCAGCCGCTTGCCGGTCTCCACGTCATACGGCAGCGACCGGGCGTACACGGCCAGCTGGGCGGCGATCTTGAGGAAGCCGAAGTCCAGCGACCCGGTCTTGAGGTCGGTCACGTAGCGCTTGCCGTCGACGTAGCGGCTAATCCGGTCAGGCGTGCCGCCGACCTTGAGCGGATCCTGGACCATGAACTGCTCAATGTGCAGCGGCTTGAGCGCCTTCGTGGCCATGACGTACGCGTCCAGATCGGCCTGAGCGTCGGCGGGCAGCGTCCCTACCGGGTTGCCCCGGTCGTGGGTCTCGGTGATCGCGTGCAGCGCCGTACCGGTGGTGGCTGCCGCGTGGCCCCGGGCCGCCTCGATCGCGTCTTCACAGATCGCGTTGAGCTTGGACTTGTCCTCGCGGTGCGCGGCAACCGCGAGCTGAAGGTCACTGCGGTCCGACAGGCCAAGGGCAACCATGCGCTGCTGCCACTTGCTCAGGTTGTAGGTGTCTTCGATCGACCCGACGAACGTCGTGCACCGGGTGTAGGCGACGGCCTTGCCGCCACCGACCGGAGTCACGAGCGGGCGGCCCCAACGGTCCCGGCCGATTTCCGCCCCAGGAGGGCACGGCGCGCTCACGCGACCGCCCGCCTGGGCTTGGTGACCGTGGTCAGGTCAATGGCCACCTCGGGTGCACCGCGGAGCTTGCCGCTTGCGCGGTGATGCGTCTGACCTTCCCTCACGTGGGCGGTCCGGTAGGACTCGGTCAGGGCGTCGAGCCAGCGCAGGAAGTCACCCGGCTGGACCTGAAGGCTGAGGTGGTTCAGGTACGGCGACCAGTGCAGCGACAGCGGGGCCGGGAGCTGGCGGTCATGCATCACCATCAGCACGTCGTAGGTGGCGCGGGCGAAGGACTGCGCGGGATCAGTCACGACCCCATCTCCGCCAGCGCATCCGGCGACCACGGCTCACGCTGCTGATGCTCGGCCCCGGTCAGCCGCCAGAAGTGGCAGCCCGACACTCCGGGCCGCTTCCAGGCGACCAGCGGTACGGCGTAGTTCGGCAGCAGGGCCGAGACACGCAGTAGGGCCACGCGTTCGGCCGGAGAACAACGGCCGTCGAGCTTGCACTGGATGAGAAGGACTTGGGCGGTCTTGAAGGCGACAAGGTCGATCTTGGTCTTGCTGCCAGCGGACCGGATCACGTCGTAGCCGTCGGCAACGAGCTGAGCACGCACGGTGTGCTCGAACGCTCGGCCACGGTGGTACTGGGCCATAGGAAACCTCCGAGAAGGCATGAGCGAAGGGATCCCCGACCGGCACATTCGAGGCCGGCAGGAACCTGGGGACGGATGCGGAGCAGCTACTTCGGCTGATGCACCGGGCAGCGCGGGTCACGCCGGAACACCCACTCGTGTCCGCGTCGCGTCCGCGTCGTCATGAACCGGCAGGTACAGCGCAGCGGGTCAGACGTTGCCACCAGCGTCGCGCTCATGGAGCCCACCGCCAGCACGGACGGTCGTAGCCCGCAAACTCTCTGTTTTCGAACGCGTCGATACGCATCGGAGCGCGATGGAACCGCTTCAACAAAATAGCCGTTTGCATGTTTTTACAGGCGGAAAGTCTTGATTGGCACCTGACCAGCGACCAAGATGGACTGCTCATGAGACGGGGGTGATGGCAGGCACGGCGGGCTCTTTGGAACGTTCGACGTACGGCAGGTTCAAGCGGGCCTGCCGGTTCGGCTTGACCTACTCGTCTCTCGCCGCCCCCGCGAGGCAAGTTGTGGCCAATCATCGGCCACGCTCCGTCGGCAGGCCGGCAATGAACTCGCGCAGCGAGACCATCACCACTAAACGACGACGGCCGATGTACCGGGACTCAATGAGGCCCTCATCGAGCATTTCGTAGACGTGATTGCGAGACAGACCCAAGATGCGGGCCGTCTCCTTGGTCGACACGAAGATCGGGTCGCCCTGTTCGGGTGACTTCTCGTTCTTGGGCAGGGTCGTTGCCGAGGGCATGGGCATCACAAGCCTTAGCTCGAAGGAGTTTCGGTCCAAGCTCGGGCAGATGCAGTTGCTGAGGCAGTGGCTGGATCTGTTGCTTTGTGGTCCCCACCGGCCGGAAGGCCGAGACCACTGAGGGGGTAGTGGGGGTTACGTCTCGGCCCTCCCCCGATTGGCCGGTGGGGACATCACGCACGTTAGTCGGCGTTCACCAGCGATCCCAAGACCCGGTAATTACCCAGCTATACAAGGTAAGTACCAGTGAGGCACGCTGCGAGTTACTGTCGTTCCTCAAGCAGTCGGGGCCAACGGCAACGACCTTAAGTCCTTATAAGGAGCTGGAGGGTCAGAGTCACCATATGGTCAAGAAACCCTTGCAGATAAGGAGGTGTCGTGGGTGACAACCGCGAACCGGTGCGAAACATACGGGTGGCGGACGACCTGTGGCAGGCCGCACAGAGAGCCGTCTTGAAGCGCGGTGATCCAAGCGTGTCCCATATCATCCGCGTTGCACTGCGGCAGTACGTGGAAGAGACGGAACGCCAAGTACGGCGACGTTCTGGCGCGGTGCCCAAGCGGGGAGGATCCCCCGCAGCACCATCACAGAGGAGCGAACCGAAGTGACTGAAACAGAGAATCCCGAACCCCTCAACACTCCAGAAAGGCCCTGCGACTTCTGCATCTCGTCCACCATCGAGTGGATCATCCCCGCCGCACCCTTTGAGGTTGCACCAGCCAACATGTCGCCTGGTGACTGGGTTGCCTGTGGCTCTTGCGGAGAGCTCATCCACGCAGGCAAGTGGGGCTCACTTGCGCCGCGCGCCACCAAGCTGTGGCCACGTGGGGAATCTGACTTCGCCGAAGCCGCGCAGGCGGTACGGCGATTGGGGGCAGCCCTCAGCGAGCACATGACCGGCGAGCCGCGCCGGGTCGAGCGATGAGCGCGCCTGCTGATGCCGTGAACGTCCGGACCAACTCGCCGGTTTCCGTGAAGTTCAACATCGGCGGGCAGGCCATGGCCGTCATCGAAGGCTCTTCGCTGTACGAAGATCCTGACACCTACGACCGGAGCAACCTCGCGACCAGGCAAGCCAGCGAAGCGCTACGTGCGGCCGAGGTACGCAAACTCGGACGAGGCACGACGTATCTCGTTGAAACGACTCAGGCCGCCGCGATGGTGATCATGGACTACTGCCGAACCAGCGGTGAGATCTTCCGCGGCTCCGATGTCCTAGCGATCAAGCGCGACGGCGACGCATTGCTGGTCGTGGCCGACCGGATCGCCGGAAGGCTGACGGAGATGTCGTCATGAAGCGACCGCCCCCACGGCACCGCCTGCCTGGAGTGCGGACAACCGATCGTGAGCGATGGGCCGACCGAGCAGCAGCGGTGATCTGCCGGATAGCCGGACATGACCCCGACAAGCGCTGCAACGGCGCCACGGTCTGCTCCCGCTGCCGCACCGGCCTCGGCCACTGGCGATAACCACCAGCACCAAGGCCGGTCTCCGGGCACCCCCGGGGACCGGCCACAGCAACAGCATCTGCACCAGAGGAGTGCAACGACATGGCAAAACCACAACTGTTGAAGCCCGTCGCAGTGGAGGACCTACCCGGTGACCCCGACAAGACTCGGGAGCGCGCCAAGAAGTGGAGCGCAGGACAGAAGCTTTGCCGACGGCGGAAGCGTCACCACTGGAAGAGGTTTCACAGCATCGCCTACGGCAAAGACATCAACCGACCAGGCACCCGCGTCAAGATCGTCGAGCGGTGCCCTGACTGCACGAACCGGCGTTCTGCCGACCACCAAGTCATCTCGCTCGGGAAGCGGAGTCGTGGCCTGCGGCGACTGGACGATCACTGGGTGATCGAGTACCGCGATGTGAACGGCATCCCTTACCTGCTGGAGAAGGGCAGCCAGGCGATCTGGGAAGACCTCGTCGACGAGCTGTACGCCGATGAGTTCTACGCGAACCCCGGCCGGGTCATCTATGTCGCCGACGAGGAGGCCGCCTGATGGCGCTCCAGATCATCCAGCGCAGGCTGTGCGACGGTGTGAAGCTCGGCGCGGAACTCGATGACTTCATGCCGCGCCACGATCCGCCAGTGCCAGGCACCCCACGCATTGTGGCCGGGGACGAACCGAAGCTCATGACGGCAGATCTCTGCGACGCATGTGACACAGGGCCGGACTGCTTGAACAGGGACGAAATGCGCGTCGTGGTCAGGGAGTTCGGGACGCCGTTCGAGGCCGGCAAGAACCACAAGCGGGGCTCGGCCAAGGTCGGCAGAGCTAAGCAGACAACTGCGGACCAGCTCTTCGGGGTGAGGCAAGGAAGGCCAGCCAACGCCGAGAGGGACATGGACTGCCTGTGGTGCCCCATGGACTACACGAAGTCTGGCTTCGCCCCACACGTCAAGAAGCACGGCTTCAACAGCTTGCGCGATGCCTTGGGTACCACCTGCCCTGCCTGCGGACAGGGTCCGTACCCCGTTCTATCGGTCCACGTCCTCAAAGATCACGACCACTTCGCCTCGGTGACGGATGGGTTCATGTGGGCGCGCGACAACGGCGACCCTCACGGCGTGTACCGCGAACGGCGCGCGGCCGGGCAGAACATCGTGGAGTCCCCGTCGTGAGGCGCTGCGTGATCGTGCAGGAGGACAGCAGCGGCGACGGTCAGCGGGGGCGAGGCCGCGTCCGAGGACTGACCCGGTACTGACCGCCCCCGAAGGCAGGGTCTACAGTGAGTCACGAAGCCCCCACGGGGTTTGTCTAGTGGTTCGCTCCTCTGGGCCCCTGTGGGGGCTTCCTCATGACCGGATAGTCCACGCTCCGGACAAGCAAAGGGCCCGGCCTGGGGTTACCCCAGGCCGGGCCTTACTCGTTGACGGAGACTGCCGTCGAGTGCCGGCTACGAAGCCACCGGGAAGCTCATCTGCTGATTGTCCATGTACAGTCCCAGCCTCTCCGTAGCGTCAACGAGCGCCGCCGTATTGTCGGCCTGGTAGCGATGGGTCTGCTGTACCGTCGCGTGCCCGAGAATCGCGGCCACCACCCGGTCGGGCACCCCGGCGTTCTCGAGCAGAGCGGCCGTGGTGTTACGAGCTGCGTGCAGCGCGACGTGATCGACTCCAGCCAGCACCAGCAGAGCCGACCACATCGTCCAATCGAGCCTGTTGTCCATCGGACGGCCGGTCTTCGGGTTGGGGAACACCAGGTCCTCCGGCTTGCCCCGCCCCGCCGCAACCTCAGCGGCATGGTGCAGCCGCAGCCGTTCGACGACCGGGGCCAGCAACGGCACGATCCGATCCGTGGACTCCGCTGACTTGGGGGTATCGAAGACAGGCTTGTGGCTCTCGTCCCACGACAATGCCTGCCTGATGACCAGGTGCGGCACGCCCACCTCTGGGTCGACTTCCAGGTTCAGGTCCATCCAGCGCATGCCCAGCGCCTCGCCTTGGCGGATGCCGTTGAGCAGGGCCAGCCAGAACCTTGGATTGGATCCACAGAGCCGAAGCACGGCCCATGCCTGGGCCACCGACAGCGGCGGCCGCTTGTTGGTCACGGTCCCAGGAGCGTCCAGGAGCTCACAGACGTTCCGCACCATCAGACCAAGCCGTACCGCGATCTTGAACGCCCGCAACAGGATCATGTGCACCCCACGAACGGTCGCCTCAGCCAGGCCGCGCTGACGCATTGAGTCGTACAGCTTCTGCACGTGCACCGGCGTCACCTTGTCCAGCCGGACACGCCCCAGCGCCGGAATGATGTAGGTGTTCGTCTTCGACCGCACTCCCTTGCGGGTATTGACCTTCCACCCGCCGACCGCAAGCGTCCAATAGTTCTCCACGCCATCCTCGGGGTCCGGTTGTAGCCACTGACCGACGGTCATACGCCCCTCGGTGACTGTCTTCGTGACGTCCTGGGCGATGAGCTGCTTAAGTTTGGTCACCGCCTCGGCCTCGGTCTTGCCGTACGCAGTCGGCCGGGTCCGCTGACCAGTGATGGTCTCGACCCAGATGCGGGCTCGGTACCGCCCCTGGCACCGGTGCTCCGGACGCTTGCGATCCGGCCCGACCGGCGGGCACGTGGCATGGTCGTGAAGGCGGCCAATGCTGCCCTCCCCCTTGCGCCGACGTGCAGTGTTCTTGTTGGTCATGAGGTTCGCTCCTCTGGTGATAGGTGGTTGCCTATAGCCCCAATCCTATCCCCAGATTTGTCCCCATTTATAACCCCGGACGCACGGCAATCCACGGGCTCAGCGGGACACTTCTCGGTGGGAAACGCCAAGCTGGCTTGGCGAAACTGGCCCCGCTGAGCACCAGGCCATCACCTCAATCTCGGTGGGTCATAGGGGACTCATAATCCTTGGGTCGTGGGTTCGAGCCCCACCCGCCCCACCAAGCAACACGCGGGGACAGATCCCGCACAGAGCCGGTCAAGTCGGACGGCTCTATGTCTGGTGGTAGCCACTGCCCCTGGCTTACCGCTTGCGCGCCTTGTTGCGTTGCGCCTGGCCGATAGCTCGCTGCGTTTCGCGGATGCAGAACATGGCGAGCTTCACCATGATCTGCATCATCGCGATGGTCAGTTTCACCGTGCCGCTGATGATTGCTACAACGATGTCCACCTGATTCCCCTCCCCCTTGAGGTATCGCAATGGGCGGGCCCGGCGTTACGGCTCGTCGCCGGGCCGCGGTGCGGGCGGCGATCCGGCTGCTGGTGGAGCGCGGCCTGATTGTTCACGAGCGCAACCGGGGTGCCGTCGTACCGCCGTTGACGCAGGGACGGATTAACCTGCGATTGCTCTCAGGGTCCGGGGACACGCCGCGCTTCAGCTCACGGACGGTTCACGGATCGGTAGGCCGGCCGCGGTGTAGATCGAGTCGATGACGGTCATGTTGGCGACCGAGTCGGCGGGCGGTGTGAGGACGGGTTCGCCGCGCAACACCGCCGCGGCGAACGCATCCAGCTGATACGCGTAGGTGGGCCGTTTGCTGAGGTGCTCGACCCGCTTTCCTTCCTTGGTGGTCACCGAGAGCCGGTGACCGGTGAGGGGATTGAAGACCGACAGCTCGCCGTGCTCACCGACAGCGCGCGCCTTGATCTTGAACACCGCGGACGACCACATCGAGCACTGAACGCGTCCGGTGTGGCCGGCCGGGAATCGCAACTCGGCGCTCATGGCCCGGTCGATGTTCGCGCCGCGCACTTTCGCCTCGGCGCTGACGACCTGCGGCTCGCCGCCGCCCAGCCGACGGACGATGTGCACCGCGTAGCATCCGGCGTCCATCAGCGCGCCACCGGCAAGGTCGAAGTTGTAGCGGATGTCGCTGAACCTGGGCAACGGGAAGCAGAAGCTCGCCTCGACCAGCCGAAGCTTGCCCAGCTCGCCGGACTCGACGATCGCCTGCATTCGCTGCGCCAGCGGGTGGTAGCGGTTGTGGAAGGCCTCCATCACGACCAGTCCGGACTTTGCGGCGGCATCGGCGACGGTGCGGGCCTCGTCGGCGTTCGCGGCGAACGGCTTCTCGCACAGGACGTGCTTGCCCGCCGCGAGCGCCGCGAGAGTCCACCGCCCGTGCAGGCCGTTGGGCAGCGGGTTGTAGACCGCGTCGATCTCCGGGTCGGCGACCAGCTCCTCGTAGCTCCCGGCGACCCTCGGGATGCCGTGCTTGGCCGCGTACTCCTTGGCGCGTTGCGGATCGCGCGCGGCGATCGTCGTCACCGCGATGTCACGGTTGGTCGAGGCCGGAGCGAGGAGGGCGTTCTTCGAGATCCGGGCCGCGCCGAGGACACCGATGCGTAGCAGGTTGCTCATGACTCAGACCTTCCGAGAACTCGGTTTCAGCGGTGACGATCCGGAGCCCCTGCCCCGCGCGCTCACCAGGATCTTGGCGACACCCTGGACCTGCGTCAGCGCCTGCTTCAGCGTGATCTGGCCGTTGGACATGCGGTTGATCGCATCGACCAGAACACACCCGATCGCAAGCCCGATGTAGTAGACGTCGTCACCTTCTTCGGCCGCGAGCAGGTGATCGAACGCGGCGGTGTAGGACGTGCCGCTCTGGTCGAGGAGTTTGCGCACGTCCGGGTCGGTCGAGACCGCCATCTGCATCAAGAGCGCGGCCATGCCCGGGGCACGATCGAACGCCTGCAGGACGCGGCGCAGAAAGTCCTGCACCAGCGGCAGCGCAGCCGCGCTCTCGTCACGCTTCACCGACAGGATCCGGCGGGTGACTTTCCCCTGCCATTCGGTCAGCGCGGCAGCCAGCAGATGGTCCTTGGAGCGGAAGTACCGGTAAACCGTGCCCAGCGCGACGCCGGACCGATCGGTCACGTCACGCATCTGGATCGCGGTCGCGCCGGATTCGGCGACCAGCTCGATCACGGTCTCGATCAGCCGGGCTCTGCGGGCGAGCTGGCGACTCGTCATCAGCTCGACAGGCAAGGGGCCCTGCGAATCGGCGTCCGCCACGGCAGCAGTTATACCACGCACCAATCGATCACCCACAGAACGTCGTTTCATCAAGTAGCACTTGAACCACGACGATCGATGAATGTGGTCAGCGCGTCCACGGTAGCGTCGGGCTGCTCCTCGGGAATGAAGTGCCCCGCCTCCGGGATGACGATGCCGGTCACGTTGTCCGCCCAGGAGCTGAGGGCGGCGGCCATATCGGGGATCGAGCCATGGGAGCTGGAGATTCCCAGGACCGGGATCGTCAGGTGGCCGTTCGCGGCGAGAGCTGCACGGTTCAGGCGTCCTGATTCCGGGGCATCGCGGAAGTAGGCGAGCGCCGCCCGGAGCCCGCCCTCGGCTGCGATGGACGCCGCATAGAGGTCGATGTCGGCGTCGTGGAACGTGCTCGGGGACAGTGTCTTGTGCCGCAGGAACCAGCCCACATAGTCACGTTCGCGGCCGGTGATCAGCGTCTCGGGTAGTTCGGGCACCAGGTGGAATGCCAGGTGCCAGGCCTTCCAAGGGTCGGGGACGGTGATTCCGGGGATGCCGGCGTCGAGCAGAGCGACGCCGTACAAGTCGTCCTGGTACTTCAGCGCGAGCGAGAAGGCGACACAGGCACCGATGTCGTGGGCGACGAGCCAGTACTTCGGCACGTCGAGCGCGGTCAGTGCGGTCTGTACGCGCTCGGCGAGGAGGTGGGTGTTGTAGCTCCCGTGGGGACGATCGGAGTGACCCTGGCCCGGCAGGTCGATCGCGATCACGCGGAAGCGCTCGGCAAGGCGCGGCATCACCTGGTGCCAGGCCCACCAGGTCTGCGGGAATCCGGCGAGCAGGACAACGGTGGGGCCACCCGGCCGACCACCTTCCACTGCGTGCAACTGGATGCCGTCCGCGTCGGCCCAACGATGGGCGAAGCCCGCCAGATCGCGCAGCGGCAGCCCGGGCAGGTTATTCATGTCTCGAGCCTACGACAGAACGTGATTCTTGCAATCAGGTGTCAGGTTCAGTGCATGGTGTTGTGAACAAGCTTGTCCGGTGGCAATAATCGAAACATGGTTCTAGGTCGATTGCGTCGGAGGTGCTCTATGGACCGCAGCGACTTCTGCGCCGCGATCGGCTCCTTCGCCGAGAAGATCATCGACAACGGCCGGGATCTGATCTCCCCGGCCCGAACCACGGAGTGAAGATGGGAAAAGGCAGGCGTCGCCTACTGATCGGCCTGATTGCGGCGGTCGTGGCGGTCGGTTCACCGTTCGCCGTCGCTCGGCTATCGGTGCAGCCCGGGGCTGCGCTGGTCAAGACGCTCTTCGAAGCGGGTCCCCCGGTGACAGCACCGCCGGACTTCGACGCGGTGCGGCAGAGCGTCACCGCGACCCGCGACATCGCGGTCACGGTTGCCGATGCTCCGCCCGCGGCGCTCGACGTCTACGCGCCCAAGGCGCCGAAGGGCGGCAGACTGCCCGTCATCCTGTGGATCCACGGCGGCGGATTCATCTCGGGGAGCAAAGAGTCCGTCGGGGACTACACGATGATGCTCGCGGCACGGGGCTACGTCGTGGCCAGCCTCGACTACACGCTCGCTCCCCAAGCTCAGTACCCGACGCCGATCCGCCAGGCGAACGAGGCGCTCGGCTACCTTGCGAACCACGCGGACACATTCGGCGGTGACGCAACCCGGCTTTTCGTGGGTGGCGACTCCGCGGGCGGTCAACTCGCGAGCCAGCTCGCTGCTCTGGTGACAAACCCCGCACTTGCCAACGACATGCCGCTGCAGCCCGCCGTACCGGCATCGGCTCTGCGCGGCGCGTTGCTGTTCTGCGGGATCTACGACATGCCGGCCTTCGCAGCCAGCGGGTTCCCTTTCGTCCGGACGTTCATGTGGTCCTATCTCGGTCGCCGTGACTGGCTGAACTACGAGCGGATCAACCAGCTGTCGACCATCGACCAGGCCACGGCCGCCTACCCGCCGACGTTGCTCACGGTGGGCGACAAGGATCCGTTCGACGCCATGGGTCGCGGGTTCGTCGCCGCCCTGCAGGGCAAGGGGGTGCCGGTGACGAGCACCTTCTACAGCGGAGACGGTCTCACCCATGAGTACCAGTTCGACTTCTCCCACCCGCAGGCCGTGGCGTTCTTCCAGACGACGCTCGGATTTCTCGACGAACATTCTCGTACGGAGGTGACGTCGTGAGCGTGCCCGAGGAAACCGGCGGCCGGCGCTGGACCACGTGGCGGGTGCTCCGCTACGCAGGTCTCATCGTGGCCGTCGTTGTCGTGGCCGTCGGCGTGTACCTCCTTCTTCTCCTCACCAGCTTCTGAGCCGCCGACGACGTTCGGGGGACACGATGAGGTGTCCCCCGAACTGCGATCAGAGGGTTGCGGTGATCGCGATCTTGGCCGGGTTCGGACAGAGGAAGCTACCGCTCTTCTTGGGCACACTCTGCTCGGGGAACGTGCCGGCGTTACCCGAGTACGTTCCGGTCAGTGTGCCTGAGTAGCCGCAGCCGATCGGCTTGGTGACGGAGACGTTCAGCGTGAGGCTTGCTGCGTTGCCGGGACCGAAGGTGAGCGTGCCGGACGCCGTACCGTCGGCGGAGCAACTGTCAGCGATGTCGATCGACTGGATCTGTACGGCGGCCGGCGGCGGACCACCGGCGTAGGTGAACGCGAACGCGCACGACGTGCCCTGGAACGTGATCGTGCCGGAGCCAGTCGCATCAGGCCGGGCGTACGCCGGACCCGCGGCCAGGCCGACGGTCGACGCCACCAGGAGAGCGGACAGAACGGAGTTACGGAAGCGCATGGCGACCTCCATGGGAGGGGGGCGGTTAAGAGTCGCAGCGGCTGCCGCCACCGACGCTAAAGCCCTCACCGCAGGTAGTCAACAGGTCACAGTAAGTTTTCCTACTTACTGGTAGAACAGATTCTCAGTTCAGCGGAGACAGGCATAGGTGAGGTACGCGACCTGCCTGACGTGCTCGACATGTTCCAGCTTGAGCTGCGCCGAGGTGACCGGTTGGGGGAACAACGGCTTACCTGCCGTGAGAATCGCCGGGACCACGCCGACGACGATCCGATCCAGCAGGCCGGCCGCGAAGAACTCGGCCGCCAGGCCACCTCCGCCGGCGATGAACACTCCCTTGTCCCCCGCCGCCGCGACCATTGCCGCATGCACCGGCCGGACATCGCCGTACACGAAGGTGATCTCCGCCCCCGGCACGGCCGGCAACTCGCGGCCACTGAAGACCCAAGCCGGCCGCCCGCGGTGCCCCTCGATCCAGCGCTCCGGATGCTCGAGCAGACCCGAGTCCCGTAGTACAGACTCATAGGTCGACGATCCCATCGCGAAGGCGCCGACGCCCTCCATGTACGTACTGAAGTCGCGGTCGCCCGGATCCAGCTCGTACAGCCAGTCCAGCCCGTTGTCCTCAGCGGCGACGAACCCGTCCAGGCTCGCGAAGATGTAGTACGTCGTCAGACCCATCCCGGCATGTTGCACCGAGGCAGGCGGAGTGAACAAGACTCACAGCCGTCGGACGATCAGGGCCCGCCCTTGGGGACTCGATGGGTGCCGGTGGGGTCGACGCGGAACACGAACCCATGGGGTGTCGTCCACTCGATCGTGTTTGCGTCGGTTCGGCGGACCTTCCAGCCGCGACCGTGAGTCTTCACCCGGTGACTGAAGCGTCCGAGCGGGGCGAGGTTCTGTGTGTTGGTCTGACCCGGTGGACCGAGCGGGTCATACGGCTCGATGTGATCGAGGTCGATGCTGTTGGTGGTTTCTCGATTGCCGTAGGGGAACAGTTCCACCGGGTGGATGAGCTTGACGTGTTCGCGGATCTGGGTGGTGATCTCGTAGGCATCGGAGCTGACAGCCTTGTTCAGATCGATGACAGGCTTCACCACATAGGGCCCGTATCCGACGAGCTCGGTGAACTGGTCAAGGAGCAGCGGCCCAATCCCTTCGGCACGCACGACTCCGGAGCCGGTAGCCAGGGTGTGATCGGTGAGATGCACATACACCTCGATCTTTCCCGGGCGCGGCGAGGCAGACCGCTCACCACGTAAGCGGGCGTAAGCATCCCGTTTGACCTGGGCAAGCCGCGCCGCGAGCGCACGCATCTCGTCAGCACTCATCGGCTCACCTGCCGCTGCCGGTGAGCTACTGACGTCGAACGGCTCTATCGACGGCGTGTCTGATTGGTCGAGGCGATCGGGGAGCCCACCCACACTGGGATCACCGGGTGCACCCCCGAGGCCGGGAGTGACGGCAGACGCGCAGGCGGCGGCACGGCCAGGCGCGGGGGCCGCGTGAGCGGGAGCGGACGCGGAGGTGGGAGCGGCAGCAGCCGCGCTACCGGGATCCGCCGCGGGGCTGGGACTCAACGCGAGAGCGGCAGCATGCGCAGGGGTGCCGTCAGATGCGGACGCGGCAGTCGGCGCAGGAGTGGAGTCGGATGCGGGGGTGGGGTCAGCACCAGACGCGGGATCGGTGGCGCGGTATTCGCGGGCCTGGGCGATGAGTTCGTCGGTGTAGGCGGAGTCAGGCATGATGCCGACCGCTTCGGCACGGCGGGCCTGGATGCTGCGCTTGTCCCCCTGGGCCTGCAAGGCGTCGGCGATCTCGTCGATCTTGGCCTTGTGCCGCCGGACCGCCGCCGACGACGCCTTGATCACGCACGTCTTCGTGCCGTGCTCGTCGGCCTGACCCACCCAGACACCACGCTCGCCAGTCTTCTCATCAGCCTCGGCCTTGGCCCGCCCAGGGTCGGCATACATCTTGGCGGCCCTGATGATCTTGGCCAGCCGAGTGGGCGAGATCGCGTCCATCAAGTGCGCGACCCGTTCGTCGACGTACAGCGCGGCTTCTAGCGACAGCTTCTCGCAGTCGCGAGCCAGGTTGCGAGCCTTCCACGGGGTCGCCTGGCCGCCGAGGACGAGGGCCCAGAGGCGGGGGAACCGATGCCGCAATCCCAACGAGGTCGCAAAGTAGTCCCGCGCCACCCCCGGCGAGACACCCAACACCGCGCCGAACTCCGAGATGCAGAACTCCATGATCGGCGGGCACCCATCGCCACCTAGAACGATCGCGCGCTCGCCCCCACCGGCCGAGCGACGGCCGGATCGGTCTGCGCAGACGTCCGGATGGTTGCGGTCGGCAAACACCACGGCGCAGAGGAGCGTCCGCGCCGCCGACCGGGACTCGGCCACGCGCTCCTCGGCGGCCGACTCCAGCAAGTCGGGCGTCGAGAGCCCAGACAACACATCTTCGAACATGCGTTCTATTGTAGTCACAAAACGATAACAAGCCAAATCCCCTTGCGGACAAGGCGGTTCGCCCGGGCATGAGACAACAAGTGGCGGCCGGAGACCTGTGGTGCGGGATCTCTGGCCACCATTTCCTGTCTCCGGACAGCAGTGGCGGCCGGAGCACCGATGAGGGCTCAGCGGGCTCGGGTGTAGGTGACGGCCATCTCGCCGGCGGGGCCTGCTTGTTGGTGGGTGAGGGTCCAGTTGGTGCTGGGGATTCCGGTCTCGAAGAGGCGGGAGCCGCCGCCGGTGACGACGGGGACGACCGTGAGGTAGAGGCGGTCGATGAGGTCTTCGGCGAGGAGGGCTTTGATGACGGTGGGGGCGCTGTTGACGAGGATCTCGCCTTCACCGGTGGCCTTGAGGTCGGCGACGACGGAGGCCACGGAGGCGTTCACGATCCGCGCGTGGTCCCACGGCGCGTCCTTCAAAGTGCTGGAGAGGACTACCTTCTCGACGTCGACGAGCCACTTGGCGTAGCCGCGGTCGCGGGGGTCGGCTTCTTCGTTGTCGACGACGGTGGACCAGAAGCCGATGAAGCCTTCGGCGCTGTTGCGACCGAGGAGTGCCGTGGTGGCGTTCTCCCAGGCGCGGGTCATCTGGTCGCGGGCGACATCCGTTGTGACAAAGGGAATGAACGGCGCGAAGTCCTGTTGGCCACCTGCGCCGTGGTAGTGCCCGTCGAGGCTGAGGGCAAGGTTGGCGGTCACCAAACGGTTGGTCATTTCGGGGAGTCCTTGTCGATCGCGTGGGTGAGATTGTCGAGTACCTGGTTCCAGCCGAGCTCGATGCCGGCAATGGACGGTGCGGCAGCGACGGTGGTGTCGTCGATCCGCATCCGGAGCAGAAGTTGGGTGCCTTCGGCAACGGCTTTCAGCGTGAGTTCATAGGTCGCGCGGAAGGACTCGCCGACCACCGCCAGGTCAAAGACCAAGCGCCCGTACGGCGTTGCCTCGCGAACCGTCCCTTCGGACCGGTACCGGCCATCGGGCGAGCGGTATTCGAGCACCGCCCGACCACCCGGCCGCGGCTCGAGCAGTGCCTCACTGATACTCATCGACGGCGGCACCCACCACGAGGCGAGCAAGGCCGGTTCGACCCAATGCCGCCAGACGACCTCAGTCGCTGCCGGCAGCAACCGCTCGAACGAGAACGTCCGCCCGTCGGCCCACCGATCTCGGTCGGCAAGCGCGGTCTCGCTCACCACAGCGTCGCGGTAGCGGGCAAGCACGTCCCGCTCCCCCGCATGCGCCTCGGCGGTCTCGATCAGTCCACGCAGCCGACCCTCGAACGCGACCAGCGGACCAACCTCGAGTGCGTACACCCGCCGCTGTCCCAGCGGAAACACCGTCACCAGACCAGCCTTGGCCAGCGTCTGCAGATGCTTCGACGCCTGCGGCTGCCGCACTCCGGTCAGCTCGGCCAGTTCACCGACCGAGCGCGGTCGCGCCGCCAGCAACTCGACGATCCGCCACCGCGCCCCGTCCCCCAGCACCGCTGCGATCTGCTCCATGACCCGAAGTATTCTCCACGGAGAATATTCTTGTCAAGGAATATGTCGAATCAGCAGGGCTTGACCGTGATGTAGTCCGTGATCGTGTCGAACGGCGAACCTGACGGCGCCGGCTTGCTCTGGCCGATGACGTGGCCGCCCCAATGCGCGATGGTGCCCCTCGTCTGGTTGTTCACATACGAGCGGAACGGCAGGACCGCCGTACTCACGCAGTCGTAGAGGAACGTCTGGGCGCCGCTGTAGTCGCGGTTGGCGTACGTGCAGAAGTACAGGTAGCTGCACCCGTACGGCCAGGCCGCGACCTGCGCCGGCGACTGGTCCAGCCGCCGGGCCCGCGTCTCCCCGGGGAGGACCAGCGTCGTCACTCCCCCCTTCCATGCGACCTGGTTCAGCGCGACCTGCCGCCCACCGGTCTGCGCCACCACATCGTCCACCTAGACGACTGCCGACGAGATGCCTTGACAGGGCTCAGCTGTCGATGCGGAAGGGGTCGTGTTCGGACAGGAGCTTGTCGAGGCGGGCCTGGTCGACCCGGGTACTGACCTCGGACATCTCCTGCCGGTCGCGGACGACCTTCGAGAGGGTGACGGTCGAGGTCACCAGGTAGATCACGCCGAGGGCGAGAAAGGCGCGGACCCAGCCGGCGGCGGGGAGGTAGATGACCGCGACCGTCATGGCGGTCAGCGCGATGCCGAACGACACGACGGCCTGGACGTAGTAGGCGGTGGTCTGCGAGGGCTGGATCGGTTTCGTCATACCGAGATCGTCGCGATTCCGGACCGTTCCGGCATCCGCTGAACTACTCAACCGAGGACTGCTCAGATGACATTGTGCTAAACAGGGGTCAACCAAAGGGGCCCTGTGGACCAGCTCAATCTCGGCATCATCGCGCACACGAACAAGGAGAACGAGCACCGTCTCCCGATTCATCCACGGCATTTCTCGCGCATCGATCCGGAGCTCAGACCGAGCATCTTCCTCGAACACGGGTACGGCGAACACTTCGGCGTACCGGATGCGGAGCTGGCTCCGCTGGTCGGCGGACTGCGCTCCCGCGCGGAGCTGATCGAGCAGTGTGACGTCATCCTGCTGACCAAGCCGCTCGCGCAGGATCTCGCCGAGCTGCGCACTGGTCAGGTGCTGTGGGGCTGGCCGCACTGCGTGCAGGACACGGCGGTCACGCAGCTGGCGATCGACAAGAAGCTGACCCTGATCGCCTTCGAGGCGATGAACCACTGGACCACTGAGGGCTGGTTCAGCCTGCACGTCTTCCACAAGAACAACGAGCTCGCCGGATACGCCTCGGTGCTGCACGCACTGTCGCTCGCCGGGGTGACTGGCGACTACGGCCGCCGGATGACCGCCGCCGTGATCGGTTTCGGGGCATCCGCCCGAGGTGCGGTCACCGCGCTGAGCGCGCTCGGCGTACACGACGTGGACATCCTCACGAACCGCGATGTCGCCGCGGTCGCCTCACCGATCCACTCCGCGCAGATCGTGCAGTTCGACCACGATGTCCCGGACGAGTCCGACGACTCCGATCCCCGCCGCAGCTACGCGTCCACCGAGAACGGCCGGGTTCCGCTCGCCGGTTTCCTCGCCGAGCACGACATCATCGTGAACTGCGTGCTCCAGGACACCGCCGCGCCGCTGACCTTCCTGATCGACGACGACCTCGCCCTGTTCAGCCCGGGCAGCGTGATCATCGACGTCTCCTGCGACGAAGGCATGGGGTTCAGCTGGGCGAAGCCGACGACCTTCAACGACCCGTCGTTCATCGTCGGCGACAACATCCTGTACTACGGCGTCGACCACAGCCCGTCGTACCTGTGGGACTCGGCGACCTGGGAGATCAGCGAAGCCCTACTGCCCTATCTGCCCGCGGTGCTCGCCGGACCGGACGCCTGGCAGGAGAACGAGACGCTGCGGAAGGCGATCGAGATCGGTGACGGAGTGATCCAGAACCCGGCGATCCTGGCCTTCCAGAACCGCGCGGAGGACTACCCCTACCCCCTCATGTAAGCCGCAGATCGAACATCCGCTTGGCGTTCTCGAGCGACTCGGTCACCGCCGCCATGCCGTGCGCGAGCATTTCAGCCTGGTACGACGCCAGCGAGCTCCCGCCCGTGAGCGCATCGGTCAGCCGCGCCGCGTCCCACAGGGCGGTGTTCGCACCAGCGCCGGCCGACGGCAGCATCGGATGGATGGCGTCACCCAGCAGCACGACCGGACCCTCGGGCCACGGCATCACCGAGGTACACGTGCGCAAGGTGATCGGGAATGCGGCCGAAGCGGCCGCGGCATCCACCAGCGAGCGGACCACCGGGTTCCAGTTGGCAACCTGCTTGCCCACAAGGGCCCACAGCTCCTCGGCCGGCATGGTGAACAGCTCGTCGTCGGTCCGCCCCAGCTGGTCCGAGGTCCCGGTCATGACCGCCATCAGGTAGTCGCCGTACTCCTCGGGCGGCGTCCGGAACAACACCGGTGCGAAGGCCGCGCCCACCCCGACGCCGTCGTTCAGGAAGCAGAATCCACGCAGGAACTCCGGCGGGACCGAGAGCCCTTCGGTCAGCGGAATCTTCCCGTAGATGCACCGAATCCCACTGTCGTGCACCTCGAACTCCGGCAGCAACTGCGCCCGCACGCGGGACCCGGCCCCATCCGCAGCCACCAGTACGTCGGCCTGCTCCGTCGTACCGTCGGCGAACCGGATCTCCACGCCGTCACCGACAACGTCGTACGCGATGAATTCCTTGCTGAAGGCAATCACCTCCTCGAGCCCGGTCATCATCGCGCGCCGGAACGCGTACCGATCGATCGAGGTGACACTGTCCGGGCCGCTGATCGGGAAGGTCTGCTCGAACTGCTTGTTCAGCTGGGTGTCGAACCCCGCGAGCAGATCACCCGGCCGGGTTGCCGTCTCGATCACGCGCCGCCGTACCCGATCCGGAAGGACCGCCGCGAGCGCCTGCTCCCCCGCCGGGCTGATGTGGATCCGGTACCCCTGCCGCCGGAACGCCGGCGACGGATCGCGCTCGTACACCCGCACCTCGACCCCAGCCTTGAGTAGTCCCTGGGCCAGCGCCAGCCCGCCGACCCCGGCCCCGACAATCGCCACCTTCATCACAATCACCCTTCCGTAGACTTTAATCATCCATCTGGATGACTAAAGTAGCACACGGGTAGACTCGACGCCATGCGGAGATCACCGGGGCCTGACGAGCGGCAGCGCGACGCCGAGCGGACCAAGCAGCAACTGCTGGACGCGGCCGTGACCGAGTTCGGCGCGCACGGGTTCAGCGGTGCGCGAGTCAGCGCGATCGCCGACCGGGCCGGGGTCAACAAGCAGCTGATCTCGTACTACTTCGGCGGCAAGGAAGGCCTCTACCAAGCCGTCGCTGACCGGTGGCGAGCCGGCGAACCCACCCTCACCGAGAACGCGGGCACACTCGGCGAGGTCGTTGGCGCCTACGCACGCGCCACGATGGAGCAGCCCGATCTGCTCCGCCTCCTGGTGCGCGAAGGTATCGACCGCGACGGCGGCGGTGACGAAGAGGCGCAGTACCAGCGCTTCCAGGGCATGCTCGCCGACTTCGCCCGCCGGAAGTCCGAAGGCGAACTCCCCGATAACGTCGACCCGGCGTACGCCGCCCTCGCCCTGTTCGGCATCTCCGCGGCGCCGGTCGTCTTCCCGCAGATCGCCCGCGCCCTCGGCCTCGACCCGGACAGCCCCGACTTCCCCAGCCAGTACGCCGATCAGGCCGCCGTACTGGTGTCCGAACTCAGATCGCGCCCGTGATGGCCTTCTTGCGCAGGTCGGCGCGGTAGGCCTCGAGCGCGATCAGCTCACCGAACATCCGGTTGTAGTCGTCGGCCTTGTCGATCGGGTTGGTCCGCTGCAGCTTGGACTTCAGGTCCATGATCCGCCGCGCGCAGGTCAGCTCCTGCACCCGCGCCACCAGGGCCAGCGCATACGGCTCGTCGGGCTCCCGGCCCAGCCGCAGCGGATCGACCGCGAGCGCACCGACCACGGCGGCGGCCGGATCGTTGCCGATGGCATCGCGTACGCCGACCACCCAGGCCTCACCTGGTGCCGCAGCGGCCGGTCCACCGATCTTCGCCATCCCGGCGCGAACCGCAGCAAGCCACGGATGCGTGAAGTCCTGGTCGTCCAGCTCGTCGAAGGCGGCCCCGACGAGATTCGGGTGCTGCATCGCGATCTTCAGCACGTCCCACTCGATCACGAACCGCTGATCGCGCGGCGACGGCAGGTCCTGGCGCGGTGGTGGCGCGGGAGCCTCGGTCGTCGTGGTGACCGGCGTCCGTCCCTGCGGCGTTTGCGGCGGCGTCGCCGGCCGGGACGCGGCGCGGTGCACCTCGGGCCGAACCTGGTCGACCTCCATGCCGAGCAGCCCGGCCAGCTCGCGGGTGAACGCGTCCACCTTCGAGCGGTCGCGGATGCTGACCACCAGCTTCGCCGCGTCGCGCAACGCGTCGATCCGGGTGTCGGCGCGATCCAGGTCGTACTTCGACAGCACGTTCCCAAGGACGAAGCGGTACAGCGGGACCCGGCGGCCGATCAGCTCACGGACCGCAGCGTCGCCCTTCTGCAGCCGCACGTCACACGGGTCCAGCCCATCCGGCTCGACCGCGACGTAGGTCTGCGCGGCGAACGCCTGGTCCCCAGCGAAGGCCTTGAGCGCCGCCCGCTGACCGGCCTCGTCACCATCGAAGGTGAAGATCACCTCGCCGCGGAACTGGTCGTGGTCGAGCAGCAGCTGCCGCAGCACCCGGGAGTGGTCCTCGCCGAACGACGTCCCACAGGTCGCGACCGCAGTCTGCACACCGGCCAGGTGACAGGCCATCACGTCGGTATAGCCCTCGACGACCACCGCCTGGTGGCCCTTGGCGATCTCACGGCGAGCGAGATCCACGCCGTACAGGACCTTGGACTTCTTGTAGATCGGCGTCTCGGGGGTGTTCAGGTACTTCGCTTCGATCTTGTCGTCGTCGAAGAGCCGCCGGGCGCCGAAGCCGATGACGTCCGAGGACGCGTCCCGGATCGGCCACATCAGGCGGCCGCGGAAGCGGTCGTACAGCCCGCGCTGGCCCTCGGCGGAGACGCCGGCCGCGACCAGCTCGGCGTTGGTGAAGCCGCGTTGGCGCAGGTGATTGGTCAGCGCCTCACCACCGCGCGGCGAGAATCCGACCCCGAACATCACCGCGGCGTCGCGGTCGAACCCTCGCTTGTCCAGGAACTGCCGGCCCGGCGCCGCCTCCGGCGCACCGAACAGCTGCTCGACGTAGTACTCAGCAGCGACCTTGTGCACCTCGACCAGCCGCGGCCGCTGATTGCCGGGACCACGCTGGATCGGGGCACCGGACTCGTCGTACCGGAGCTGGATGCCGACCTTCGAGGCCAGCGTCTCGACGGCCTCGTGGAAGCTGATCTGATCGATCTTCTGGATGAAGTCGATCACGTCGCCGCCCTCTTGGCAGCCGAAGCAGTAGAAGAAGCCGCGGGCCGGGGTGACGTTGAACGACGGCGACTTCTCGTCGTGGAACGGGCACAGCCCCTTCAGCGAGCCGCCCCCGGCGTTCTTCAAGGTCACGTAGGAGCCGACGATCTCGTCGATCCGCGCGCGCTCGCGCACCAGCGCGATGTCCTCGTCCTTGATCCTGCCTGCCACCCCGCGAGTCTACGATCTCCGGCAAGTGCTTCGGCCCGCGGGACGACGATCTGGGGATAACTCGTGCGAAGAAGAATCATCGGGCTGCTCGCTCTGAGCGCAGCCACCGTCGCGGCTCTGCTGACCGCAGGCGCCAGTCAGGCCGCCGAGAAGCCAGTGCCACCGGTGCCCTTCGTCGAGCTCGTCTCCCCCAGCGGCGTCGGCCGCCTCTACACCGCCGACCCCCGCGAACTCGACGCCGCGACGGCCGCGGGCTACCGCCGCCAGCCCGGTACGACGGGCTTCGTCGACCGTACGGCGACCACCGGCTCGACGCCGTTGTTCCGCCTGAAGCCGTCCGCGACCGCCTCGAAGTGGCTCTTCACCGCGTCCACCCAGGAGCGCGACGCCCTCATCACGCAGGGCTGGGTCAGCGAAGGCACGGCCGGGTACGTCGCGACTCGGCCCGGCGCCGGCCTGGTTCAGCTGCGCCGCTTCACGAACGGATCCGAGTGGCGACTCGCGCTCGAGCCACGCACGACCGAACTGCTGAACGCGGGCTACACCCTCGACGGCCCGGTCGGTTATGTCCGCCAGAACTACGTCCGTGCCGGAGCGGTCTACTTCGGCATGTTCCACAGCGGGGGCCACCCGACGATCATCCAACGCACCAAGGAGATCTACGGTCGCGACAACGACTGGTGGGGCGGCGTCCGCGACTTCCACGACGGCACGCACTACGCGACCGACAACTGGCCCGGCGAGGACTGGTCGAACCTCAAGCCTTCCATTGGGTACTACGACGACTCGCAGCCGGCGACGCTGGAGAAGCAGATCACCCAGGCGACCTCGGCCGGGCTGAGCTTCTTCAACTTCTACTACTACTGGGACAACACCAAGCAGCGCCAGGACCTCACGGACAAAGCGCTCGATGCGTTCCTGCAGGCCAGCAACAAGGACAGCATCGACTTCACCGTCGGCGTCTGCGCCCACCCGTACGCACCGCTCAACATCCCAGTCGCCCAGTACGACGCGGTCGCGACCAACCTGGCTCACTACCTGCAGCAGGACAACACCCTGCGCACCAACGACGGCCGGAAGATCCTGAACATCTGCGACGCCCGCGGACTCGGCGACGGCAGCAACGCACAGGTCAAGCAGTTCATCGACGCGGTCCGCGCGAAGTCCGGTCAGGACCTGTACGTGATGATCAACCAGGCCGGATTCGATCCCCAGCAGGTCACGAACGCCGGCGCCAACTCGCCGTACTGCACAACCGACGGACCGAGTATCGAGGCGCGCTCCTACGCGACGTACCTGCGTGACCAGCGCAAGTTCTACAACCAGGCGCCGACCGGTGCGTACGGCCGCTGCGTGCTGTCGGACTTCGACGAGCGGCCGCGCTACCCGATCGAGAACACCGACGTGAGCAAGATCCGCTGGATGCCCGACCAGTCCTTCTGCGGCTTCCGCCAGGCAGTCCGCAACGCGACCGCCGACATGGCCGCATCCACTCGCCCGTCCACGGTCGACAACTACCTCTTCCTGTACGCGTGGAACGAGTGGCACGAGGGCGGCATCATCGAACCCAACGAGCGCGACGGCTGCCGCTACCTCGACATCCTGCAGGCTGAACTAGCCCTCCAGGGCCCGGGCTGCACCAGCTAAGTTGGCTGCGTGCCCCGAACCCTGCGCCCCGGCCAACGTTCCGAGCTGTGCGTCGTCGACGTCCGCACCGGTGAGCACCGCCTGGTGTTCACCTCGGACGAAGTGCTCTTCGAAGCACCCAACTGGACACCCGCCGGCGACCTGATCGTCAACGGCAACGGCAAGCTGTTCCGCGTCGCTGATGGACTGATCGAGATCGAACTCGGCGGCGTACCGGACATCAACAACGATCACGTCGTCAGCCCCGACGGTCGGATCGTCTACGTGTCGGCGGATGACGGACACCTGTACGCCGTACCGCTCGCCGGCGGACCTGGTCGTCGAGTCACGAACGATCGCGGCCCCGCCTTCCACCACTACCTGCACGGCGTTTCACCGGACGGTACGACGCTGGCGTACATCGGCCTGGAGCCCGGGATCACCAACGTGTGGACGATCCCGGTAGCCGGTGGAACCGACGTACAGGTGACGAACGACGAGTACGCCGACGACGGCTCGGAGTACGGGCCGGACGGGCAGTGGATCTACTTCAACTCCGAGCGAGCTGGTCATGCCCAACTCTTCCGGATCGCCGGTGACGAGATCGAGCAGCTCACGTTCGACGAGCGCGTGAACTGGTTCCCGCACCCTGCCCCCGACGGCTCGTCGATCGCCTACGTCAGCTTCCCACCCGGCACCGAAGGCCACCCAGCCGACATCGACGACGTCCGCATCCGCCTCCTCACCAACGAAGGCATCCGCGACCTCGCCACCCTCTTCGGCGGCCAAGGCACCATGAACGTCCCCAGTTGGTCCCCCGACAGCACCGCCTTCGCCTACGTCGCCTACCCCCTCCCCTGACGTCCGAAGCATCCGCCCACACGGTCAGCGTGTCTTCGGACGTTAGCGGGGTTCGAGCGCGTCTCACGACGCCGCCGTACCGGATGCACCCGCGCCCGCCGACGCCGTTGCCGCCCGCCGGATCAGACCCTTTGCCGACCCTCGTCATCTGGTGGGTTATCCCTTGGAATTGTCCCTTCTCCCCTCAAAACTTCAGGGGAGAAGGGACAACATGAGCAGATATCCCCTCACTTTGCGCCGCTACCAAAGCCCGTCGGCCCCAAGCAACCACGATCCCGTCCAGCGTCTTCCCCGCACCGCAACCACAGCCCGTCAGCCATAGGCGACGGGGAGCGCGGTCGCCGACCGGACCATCCCCTCAGCCACCGCATTGCCCAGCCACCCTGTCTTTAATCGGCCGCATCCAATCTCGCCCACAGCGCGACGTGGCCGGCCGAGCCGCTCACCTGGCCCGCCGCGCCACCTCGACCGCCTCCGGCGGTCGACTGAAAGCTTCGCGCGCGCCAACTAGATGGCTGAGGGGGATGGCCAGGTCGGCGATCGAGGTGCACGTTGCCTGGGGCTGACGGGCTGTGGCTGAGGTACGTGATGCCCGGACCTTGCGCTAGCGGTGAGTTTTCGGGTCCAGGCGACGAAAAACTCACCCACAACGCGGCCGACCGCCCAAGGCGAGGCACCTTGAGCACCTCTCAACCACGTGACGCCCGTCGGCATGGTTGGGCCGTGCCCAAGGTCGGGTGGACGCATCACCTTGAGCACCTTGAGCATCCACGTGACGCCCGTCGGGGTGGTTGAACCGCGCTCAAGGTCGGGCGGCCGGGTCACCTTGAGCACCCGTCGACCACGTGATGCCGCCTTTGTGGAGTCTGGTGGGCGTTGGGTGGCACTGAGCATCCACAAAGGTGTAGCGCACCCGGAGAAGTGGCTGGGCCGCGCTCAAGGTCGGGCGGCCGGGGCACTTTGAGCGCCCCTCAACCACGTGACGTCGTACTGGAGGTGATTAGACGTCGGTCAGCGCGACTGACGAGTCGGCCAGCTTGGCCGGGTCGACCGGTTTGCCGGACTTGATCAGGTCGCGGATGGCGCCGACGCCGTCGTCCCACATGTTCACGTGCATGCCGGCCAGGATGTGGTGGTCGTCGTCGAGCCAGAACGCGAAGTAGGCGCCGGAGGCCGGGTCGCCGCGGAGGACTACCTGGTACGACGTGCCGTGCGGGATGTCGCCGACGTACTCCATGCCGAGGTCGAACTGGTCGGTGAAGAAGTACGGGATCGCGTCGTGGGAAACGTCCTGGCCGAGCATCGCCTTGGCGGCGTCGGCGCCGGTGTCCTTCGCGTTCTGCCAGTGCTCGACGCGGACCGGACGACCGAAGAGCGGGTGATCCCACCGTACGACGTCGCCGGCGGCGTACACGTCGTCGGCGGATGTCTTCAGGTCGGCGCCGGTGACGATGCCCGAGCCGGCCTCGCGGGTGGCGACCTCGATCCCGGCCTCCGAAGCGAGCTCCGTGTTCGGCTGGACGCCGACGCCGACCACCACGAGGTCAGCCGGAAGCACCTCGTCGCCGGAGATCCGAACGCCGGTCACCTTGTCGGTGCCCTCGAAGCCCTCGACGGTCGTGTCGAAGCGGAACACCACCCCGTGCTGACGGTGGAACCCGGCGTACAGCTCACCGACCTGCGCACCCATCACCGAGGCCAGCGCGGTCGACTGCGGCTCAACCACAGTCACCTCGCACCCGCGTTCCTTGGCGGCCGAAGCGGCCTCCAGTCCGATCCACCCGGCGCCGACCACGACGACGCGCGGCTTGGCGGCGTACGCATCGGTCAGCGCCTGCGACTCGGCCGCGGTCCGCAGGTAGTGGACCCCAGGCAGGTCCCCACCCGGTACGTCGAGGCGCCGGACCCTGCTTCCGGTCGCGATCAGCAGCTTCGCGTAGGACTGCGTCGATCCGTCGTCCAGTGTGATCGTGTGCGCCGCGCTGTCGATCGCGGTCACGGTCGTCCCGAGGCGGAGCTCGACGGTGTTGTCGTCGTACCACTGCTGGTCGTGCAACTGCGCGGACTCCGGCCCCTTCTTGGCGAGCAGGACGTCCTTGGACAACGGAGGCCGCTCGTACGGCAGCTCGGTCTCGCTGCCGATCAGCACGATCCCGCCGGTCCAGCCCTCCTCTCGCAGGGTCTTGGCCGCGGTCGCTCCCGCGAGGCTCGCACCAACGATGACGATGGGCTCTGCAGCAGTCATGTCACTGACCTTAGCCCTGCGTAACGATCTCCGCGTGCCAGGTCAGGGCCGACGGGTCAGTGAGCGAGGCGACCTGGTCGACGATCACGCGCAGACGTGCGTTGTCGTCCGGCGCTTCGTGCCAATCCGCGCGCAGAGCAGCGTCGAGATGGGTAGGCCCGGTCTTCCACAACGCGTCGGCGAGCTCGGTGAGCAGCTCGCGCTGGATGGCCCGGCGGGCCTGCCGCTCGGGTGAGTTCAGCACGTGGAACATGCCGACGCCTTTGAGCAGCCCGATCTCCACCCGAACCCCATCCGGTACGACGAGATCCGCCTCGTACCGAATCAGCCGCGACCGCCCGAAGACCGCGTGCGTCGCCTGCTCGGCCGACGTCACGAACCGGCCGATCAGCTGGCTGGTCAGATCCTTCAACCCGCCGAGCGCGCGCCGACTGTCGTCGAACGCGCCACCCGGCCAGTAGTGCAGCCCGGTCAGTCGCCGCCAGCCCTCGTCCAGCTCGGCGTCAGTTGCCTCCGGCAAGTACATCTGCCGGACGGTCTCCCAGTACGGCGCTCGGTCCGCGTCGACCGCGGCCAGGTCGATGTGGTGCGCGACGATCCCGTCCTCGACGTCGTGCACCGAGTAGGCGACGTCGTCGGCGAAGTCCATCACCTGCGCCTCGAGACACTGCCGCTCGCCGACGCCCTGCCGCAACCACTCGAAGACGGCGAGATCGTCGTCGTACACACCGAACTTGCGCACGCCCGCGCGGCGGGGCCACGGGTACTTGGTGGACGCGTCGAGCGTTGCGCGACTCAGGTTGAGTCCGACGCTGCGGCCCGCGGAGAACGTCTTCGACTCCAGCCGGGTCAGCAATCGCAGCGTCTGGGCGTTCCCCTCGAAGCCGCCGATGTCAGCGGCCAGCGTGTCCAGCGCCCGCTCACCGTTGTGCCCGAACGGCGGGTGACCGAGGTCGTGCGCCAGGCAGGCCGCGTCCACGATGTCGGGATCGCAGCCCAGCGTCGACGCCAGCTCGCGGCCGATCTGCGCGACCTCGAGGCTGTGCGTCAGCCGGTTGCGGACGAAGTCGTCACTGCCGGCGGTGGCGACCTGGGTCTTGGCCGCCAACCGCCGCAGCGCGGCACTGTGCAGCACCCGGGCACGGTCGCGCGCGAACGCCGTCCGGCCCGGCCGCTTCACCGGTTCCGCGACCCACCGCTCGGCGTCGTGCTCGTCATACCACTCGTGCTGCTTCCTCATCACCGCTCACAGTAACGGCCGCAACCGACAGTTTTAGCCCCAACCGCCTTGCACCATCGACTGGAACTTCCAGTCCCCGGCCACCTTCACGAGCAGGTCGCCGTACCGGACCGGTTGGGTGTTGCCGTCGTACGTCATCGTGCCGTCGGTGATCACGAAGACCAGGTCGTCGGACAGGAAGTGCGGCGTGCGCGTCGTCTCGAAGGTGACGTCACCACCGCCGCCCATGACCTGTTCCATCTGCGCCAGGTACGCCGCCCGATCGAGTTGGGTCGCGCTCCCGTTGCCCTTGCCGTCGTCGGTCACCTCGTTCAGCGGGAACAGCGCCAGGTCCGCCATCCCCTCGTAATCACGCGCCGCCGCCAACGCGTCGTACCGCTCGAACCACTCCCGCACACTCGCCTCGGACAAGCCGGAACTCCCCTCTCGAAGAAACTTCGTACAGTGTACCCAGTTAAGTCAAGAGGTAACGCAGTACCGCGACCAGACCACCCCGCCCTTGAACACCTCGGTCCCCGCGTGCTCCAGCCGGACCCCCGTCGTACCGCACCAGGGAGCGCCCTCACCCACGATCACGGGATGCACGAGCAGCGCCAGCTCGTCGACGAGCCCAAGCTCCAGCAGTACGGCGATCAGCGCGCCACCGGACTCGACCCGAACCACCCGCGCACCGCGCTTCCCCAGCTCATCGAGCACCTCCTCGAAGTCCACCTGCTCATACCCGGTGACGAGCTCCCGGGTGGTCGCGTCAGGTGGTCGAGCCGGCGTCTGATCGGCGTACAGGGCAAGCACGTCAGACCAATGGCCGAGCGCCCGCAACGCATCCCACTCGCGCACGCGCGCCCGGCTGTCCACCACCGCCAGCAGCGGCCCAGCCTCCCGTGGGCCAACACGCTCAACAGCCCGTACGACGCTCTCCTGCGCCAGCACGGTGTCCGCACCGACGAGCGTCACGTCCTCCTGCCAGAGCGTCGCCATCGCGTAGTACCGGGCAAAGTCCGCGTCGAATCCGGCCGTCCGCCCGTCCAGCGAGACCGCCACCTGAGCCACCACATGAGGCCGCATACCCCGAACGCTAGAACTCACCACCGACAGTTCCGGGGGATTGCAGAGAACTCTCTGCAGAGGCTACTCTGCAATCATGCGACGCATCGACGCCAAGAGCCTGCGCGGACTCGCCCACCCCTTGCGGATGGACATCCTCGACGCGATCGAGGTGGACGGCCCCGCCACGTCGACCACGCTCGCCGCCCGGCTGGGCGAGAACACCGGCACGATCAGCTGGCATCTGCGTCTGCTCGCCGAGCACGGCTACCTCGAGGAGGACACCGAGCGCGGCAACAAGCGCGAGCGCTGGTGGCGCGTCCCCAAGGGCACAACAACCCTCGATCCGGCCGAGTTCAGCGCCGACCCCGAGACCAAAGGCGCGCTCCGCGTCTACTTGAGCCACCTCGCCGAGACCTACCACCGCCACGTCCGCAAGTACCTCGACGAGGACTGGCCCACCGAGTGGCAGACCGCCGCGTCGCTCTCCGCCTGGCGCAACCTGCGCCTTACGCCGGCGCAGCTCCAGAACCTCAACGACGAGCTCAGCGAAGTCGTCAACCGCTACCGGGAGCTGGAGCCGGCTCCCGACGCCGAACGCGTCCTGGTCCAGTTCCAGTCCTTCCCCCAACGCCCGGAGGAAAAATGACAACGTCCGAAGAACCCGCAAGCGTCGTCGGCGAGTTTTCGGACGCTGGCAACAACCAACCCGGAACGTCCGAAGGAACGAAGTGCGTGGTCGGCGAGTTTTCGGACGCTGGCGATCGGCGGAGTTTGTTGTGGCGAGATCGGGACTTCCGCCTGTTCTGGACCGGCGAGACGATCAACCGCTTCGGTACGGCGATCTCCGGCGTAGCGATTCCGTTGATCGCGATCTCGGAGCTGGATGCGAGCACGTTCGAGGTCGGCGTACTGACTGCAGCGGCCTGGGCACCGTGGCTGCTGATCGGGTTGCCGGTCGGCGCCTGGATCGACCGGCGCCACCGCCGCCCGCTCATGATCGGTACGTCGGTCATCTCGCTGCTGCTGTTGGCCGCCGTACCGGTCGCTGCATCAGCCGGCCTACTGTCGGTGCAGTTGCTGCTCGCGGTCGCACTGCTGACCGGCGCCTCTAGCGTCGTCTTCCAGACCGCCTACGGGGCTTACCTCCCGACGCTGCTCGACCCCGCTGATCATGCGGAGGGCAACGCCAAGCTGCAGGGCAGCGCGTCCGGCGCGCAGATCGTCGGCCTGGGATGCGGCGGTCTGATCGTCCAGTTCGCTGGCGCGACCAACGCCCTGTACGTCGATGCGGCGACCTTCGCACTCGCCGCTCTCTGCCTGACCGCGATCCGATTCCGCGAGCGCCACCCGACGACCGCTCGCCAGCCCGGTGCGATTCGCGAGGGGATCCGGCTGGTCGCGCACGACGTCTGGCTGCGGACCCTCACCCTCTTCGGCGCGATCTCGAACCTGGCCTTGATGGGCTATCAGGCGATCGTCGTGGTCTTCCTGGTCCGCACGGTCGGCCTAACCCCGGGCACGGTTGGCGTACTGGTCGCGGCCGCGGCGAGCGGCGGAGTCGTCGGCGCGTTCGTCGGCCGCCGCCTGGCCGCCCGCTTCGGCAACGCGCGGGCACTGCTGCTCTGCGAACTGGGCCTACCGACACTCGCCCTGCTCATCCCGCTGGCCCAGCTCAGCCCCGCGCTCTACGTGATCGGCGGCTTCGGCGTCGGTGCGGGCGTCGTCGGCGGCAACGTGGTCAAGTCGACCTTCCTGCAGTCCTACTGCCCGCCCGACCTGCGCGGCCGGCTGAGCGCGACGGCGTCATTCGTGAACTACGGAACGATCCCGCTCGGCGCACTCCTCGGCGGCAGCCTCGCCTCCTGGCTCGGCATCGAGGCAGCGCTCTGGATCACCACGGCTGGGGTCCCGCTGGCCGCATCGGTGCTCTACTTCTCACCGATCCGGCGCCGGCGGGACCTACCGACCGATCAGATGTCGCGGAACGTCTCGATCTGCGCGCCCAAGGAGTTGAGCCGGGTCGCGAGCTCCTCGTAGCCGCGGTTGATCACGTAGACGCTGCGCATCACCGACGTACCCTTGGCCGCCATCATCGCGATCAGCGTGACGACCGCCGGCCGCAGCGCCGGCGGGCACATGATCTCGGCGCCGGAGAAGTGCGTCGGGCCCTCGACCATCACGCGGTGCGGGTCGAGCAGCTTGACCCGGCCACCGAGCTTGTTCAGGTCGGTCAGGTAGATCGCGCGGTTCTCGTAGACCCAGTCGTGGATCAGCGTCTGACCGGTCGCCGTCGCCGCGATCACCGCGAAGAACGGCAGGTTGTCGATGTTCAGGCCCGGGAACGGCATCGGGTGGATCTTGTCGATCGGCGCGTGCAGCTGCGACGGGCGGGTGGTCAGGTCGACCAGCCGGGTCCGGCCGTTCTCGGCCAGGTACTCGTCGGTGCGGCTGTAGTCCAGCCCCATCTCCTCGAGCAGCGCGAGCTCGATCTCGAGGAACTCGATCGGCGCCCGCCGGATCGTGACCTCTGAGCCGGTCACGATCGCCGCGGTGAGCAGGCTCATCGCCTCGATCGGGTCCTCGGACGGCGCGTAGTCGACGTCCACGTCGATGTTGGCCTTGCCGTGCACGGTCAGCGTGGTGGAGCCGACGCCGTCGACCTGAACGCCGAGCAGCTCGAGGTAGAAGCAGAGGTCCTGGACCATGTAGTTCGAGCTCGCGTTCCGGATCACGGTGACGCCGTCGATCCGGGACGCCGCCATCAGCGCGTTCTCGGTGACGGTGTCGCCGCGTTCGGTCAGCACGATCGGCTTGGCCGGCGTGACCGCCCGGTTCACGATCGCGTGGTACTCGCCGGCGGTCGCCTTGACCTCGAGGCCGAACGGCCGCAGCGCGGTCATGTGCGGCTCGACGGTCCGCGTGCCGAGGTCGCAACCACCGGCGTACGGGAGCTGGAAGGTGTCCTCACGGTGCAGCAGCGGGCCGAGGAACATGATGATCGAGCGGGTACGACGTGCCGCTTCCGCATCCATCGCACCGAGGTCGAGATGGGCCGGCGGCACGATCTCCAGGTCACCGGCGTCGTTCAGCCAGGTGGTCTTCACGCCGATCGAGTTGAGTACCTCGAGGAGCCGGTTGACCTCCTCGATCCGGGCCACCTTGCGCAGCGTGGTGCGTCCCTTATTGAGCAGACTCGCGCACAAAAGTGCGACCCCGGCGTTCTTGGACGACTTGACGTCGATCGATCCCGACAATCTGCGGCCACCGACGACACGGAGGTGGACCGGACCGCCACCGAGAGAGACAATTTCGGAGTCGAGGGCCTCGCCGATCCGGGCGAGCATCTCGAGGGTGAGGTTCTGATGACCCTTTTCGATCCTGTTCACCGCGCTCTGGCTGGTGTTCAGTACTTCCGCGAGCTGCGACTGGGTCCAGCCGCGGTGCTTACGGGCGTCCCGGATGAGATTGCCGATCCGGCTCAGGTAGTCGTCAGTCATGCGCCGGACCATATCTCACATGTGAGATACCCCTTCACCGACCCGCCGTTGTCAGGGTAGCCAATGTCACTTCGAGGGTGGACGCCGCCCCCCGGACGGGCGAGGACCGGAAGCCGCCTACACTTGCCCAACTCCCGCCGCCACTGGAGAGGACCAGCACATGCATGACGACACCTCCGCGGTGGTGAACGAATTCGAGGCGGAGGCCTGGCCGCTGGATGCAGCGGCCGACAGTCTGCACCAGGTCATCGACGGTTTTCAGGACGGCGACACCCGGCCGCTGGTGATCGGTGACGGCGACCAGCCGGTGCTGGTCGTGCTCGCGATCGCCGACCTCGCCGACTTCCGCTCCCGGATCGCCGACCTGCTCGGCAACCCGGTCGACGCGGGCTGGCTGCGCTACTACCTGCGCTCGAACTTCGACATGAGCTCGGAGCGGCTGATCGAGCTGCTCGGCGTCGACTCCGACCACGGCCTGTCGTCGCTGGCCAGCCAGGTCAACGTCGAGCAGGCCGCGGTCCTGATGCCGGACCACCTGCGCCGTACCGAGGCCGGCGGGAACCCGTTGATGCTGATCGGCGACGGGATGATGGCGACCGCGGCGCTGCTCGCGTTCCCGGCGTTCCAGGTGCTGCTCGCGATGGACGGCGGCACCACGGTCGAGGACGACTCCTGCGCGCACGACGACGAGGAGAAGCCGACCACCCCGCTCGAGGTGCTGGCCGAGCGCCTCGGCCCGATCTCGACCCAGCTCGTCGCGCAGATCAACGCCGGCCGCGAGCCCGGCCTGCCGCGGTACGAACTGCACTTCGAGGACGACCTGATCGACCACCTCCGCACCCTGGAGGGGATGGCGCAGAAGTCACCCGGCAGCGACGCGTACGACGAGCTGAACGGACTGCTGCACCAGTTCGACGAGATGCGCAGCGGCCAGGCCGAGGTCGAGGAAGACGACGAGCTGGACGAGGCGCCGTACCTGGAAGCACCCGATCTGGCGGCTGCGCTACCGGAGCTGCGCGACAACTTCCGCAGCGGCGTCGAGGACCCCTACCTGATCGGGTACGACGGACGCCCGCTGGCCGGCCTGATCACCTTCGACCTGTACGAGGAGCTGCAGCAGGTCTCGGTCGAGCTCGACGGCACCGACGAGGCGCCCGTGCTCCCGCTCCCCCAGCCGCGCTGGGAGAACGGGCCCGAGGTGCTGATCTTCGAAGCCGCGATCGCGGCCTGCGAGGCGGTCGTCCAGGACATCTCGAACGGCGACGCCTCGATGATCTTCATCGGTGACGAGGACGGCGATCCGGAGCTCGTCCTCGCCCCGCTGGTCTGGCTCTGGGCCTACGTCGACCACCTGAACCTGGAAGGCGCTGAGGTCTAAGCGTCACCGAATCCGTGCACCGGCTGCCACTCGGTCAGGAGTGCCAGCTGGTAGACCTCGGCGGGGGTGTAGGGGTCCTTGGCGAGGATGTCGCGCAGCTCTGCCTCGTCGGCGACGTTGTACACGAGGAGTGCGCCGGTCTGGTCGGTGAAGGGTCCGGCGGCTACCAACTTGCCGGCTTGTTTGAGCTCGTCCAGGTACTCCCGATGGGCCGGACGAACCGCCAGCCGCTCATCGGTCTCGGCGAGGTCGAACTGCAGCTGCACCACGAAAAAGGCCATACCCCAAACCCTACAACGAGGGTGCGGTACGGCCTTGTCCACAAGAAGATTTGGTGCGGGAGAGGGAGCCACGAGCCGCCACAGCGGCTGGTTCGAGTCAGACCCGAAAGTCGACGGTGCACTCCCTTCCCGCCCGGCTATTTTCACCACCTGGAGACCCACTACGCAAGGGGTTGGTTAAGAGAAACTGCAGCAGAAAGTTGAGTGAGGTAACGCTTCGTGATCGCGCCGCCGTTCGCCCTGATGAGAGCGCGGACACAGTCGTACAGTCCGTCACGCCGCTCCGCTGTCAAGGCCCGGTGACCCGAGTACGACGAAAGAAGTTCGAGGTACTCGTCGGCCGAGTAGACCACTTCCCACTCGTACCGCCGGAACGTCACCGGCCCGAACAAGCCCGAGGCGTCGATCTCACTCGAGTCCTCCGGTACGGCGCTCGCCGCCGGCAATCCGCCTTTCTCCGGATCGTCGGTGAACCGGTCGTAGCACTCCTGCACATCGACGAAGAACCGCTCACTCCCACCAGCCACGTGATGCGTCGACACAACCGCCAGCACGCCACCCGGCCGCAGTACCTGAGCACACCGCCGTACCCGCGTCTCCGGGTCGAGCCAGTGGAACGCAGTCGCCGACAGGACGAGGTCGAACGTAGGCTCCGGCAACTCCCAGGTGTCGAAGTCGGCCACCGTGACATCCACCGTCGGCAGATTGCGCCGAGCAACTGCCGCGAGCTCGGCCCCCAACTCCACCGCACTCACCGACCACCCACGCTCGACCATCGGCCGAGTCGCCTGACCGGTCCCAGGCCCGATCTCCAGCACACTCGGCTTGGCGACCCTCAACAGTCCACCGAGATCGTCGTACAGGCTCGGCGGGTAGTCCGGCCGCACACGGTCGTACAGCTCGGCATCTTCAGTGAAGGTCTGGCGCAGCGTCTCCCGGCTCACCGTTCCACGCTACGCCGACGAACCCTGCCGACCGAGATATGGAGTGGTAAGAGTCGCGGGCTCGCTGGCGACGTCCAAGACCGACTGAGGGAAGCGGGAGCCCGGGATGTAGTAGCGGGCTCGCGTACGCCCAACGGGCTGAAGGACTTGGGCAGCGACAAGATCGCGGAGATCACGTTGAGCCTGTTGCAGATTGAGGCCCTCGGCATGTTCATAGCGGGAGCGCCGGACGCGGCCGGCCATGGCCACGTCATGCAGGGCAGTCACCATCCGCTCGTCCAGTCCGCTGCTTCTCGCGTGGACGGCGAGGGCCTCCCAGACCCGAGCAGACCGGTCCAGTCGGTTCTGGACCGTCTGCGCTTGCTGGTGATAGGCCGTGAGGTTGAAGCGCAGCCAGCTCGAGACGTCCTGATCCGGTAGGTACTCGCTGCCTCGACTGTTCAGCTCGCGGTAGTAGTCCCAGGTATTGCCCGGCCGTCCCAGCCAACTCTCGATCGAGGAGAACTCAGGAGCAAGGACACCTTCCCGTGCAATCAGGAGCGTCTGCAGCGAGCGAGACATCCGGCCGTTGCCGTCGGCCCAAGGATGGATGGACACCAGGTGCAGGTGCGCCATCGCTGCCCGCACCAACGGATGGGTGCCGTCCTCGACGTTGAGCCAGTCAACGAATTCCTGGATCAGCCCCGGGACCTGCTCGGCCTCGGGCGCGGTGTAGGCGGCGATGCTCGGGTCACGGGCATCAGTCACGTAGACCGGGCCCCGGCGCCACTGTCCGGCCGGTTTGCGCGGACCATGGCGGTGCCCCTGAAGCATCCAGTGCAAGGCGTTGAGCAGGCCTTTGCTGTAGCTGAAGTCCGCGACATCGGGGACGGCCTGGATATACGACATCGTTCGCTGGTAGGCGAGGGTCTCCGCACGGTTCTCCTCCGAGACCTCCACATCCCGCTCACCCGCTATGAGGTCCTCGACGTCGACCGTGGCGACCTTGAAACCCTCGATCGAGTTCGACGCGGCCACAGCGTCCGCGGTGAGGAACTTTCGCAGGCCGGCGGTCCACTTCGCAGGGCTCGCGTGCACCTGGTGCCGAAGGGCCTCACGCATGCGCTCGATGTCATCGAGCACGCGCTGGTCCTCAGACGTGAGCGCAGGAGTGGGGTACAACATGAAGGCAATAATAGAATGACGTAATCATTACGTCAGTACGGCTAGGCGGGGTGAGGAGTGAGGCCGGCGACGATGAGGTCGGCGACCGTCTCGGCATGACGGCGGACCTCCTCCTCGCTCGGTTGCACGGGACCACCGAGAAGTACGGTCTCGACCGGGCTGGCGTACGGAGCGCCGCCACCCTGGACGACCAGGTAATGGAGAGTCGCGTACGGCACCTCGCGGATCCGGCCGGCCGCGACCAGGCGCCGCATCCGCTGCTCGACCAGCGGGCGCAGCGGGTTGACGAAGTGGTCGACGACATAGCGGATCCGGGGACTGTCGATGGCGCCCTCGTGGCTCATGATCCTGAGCACCTCCGGATGCGCCGCCGCGAACATCAGCTGCGCGACCACCGCCTGCCGAAGCGCCTCGAGGTCATCCAGCGCGGAGTCGACGGCCAGCTGCCGCCAGGACCGCTCACTGACGGCCAGGGCGTGCTCCATCGCCGCGAACCACAGCCCCTCCTTGGAGCCGAAGCGCGCGGTCAGCAGGGCGTGGCTCACCCCGAGCCGCCGACTCAACTCGCGGACGGACATCCCGTCGTACCCCTGTTCCGCGAAGGCCTCCAGCGCACCCTGCAGCAGCGGGCCGACCTCGAGCCCCTCACCTGACCGGGGCCGGCCACGGCCGCGTGTCTGCACCATCACAGTTCTCCTACTTGCCGAGTCGTGGGCGGTCGGCGCATGCTGATTGTGGCAGATTAATAGACGGTTGGATATTAAAACACACCCTTGGAGCAGCGCCATGACACGCGACCAGATCAGCCCGGCCAGGATGGGCAGCACCCCGCAGGACTACGCGCGATTCGGGATCGAGCCCGGCGCGATCAAGCCGCACGAGGACGGCCTGCGGACCGACGGCGGTCCGGGCAGCTACGAGTGGTGGTACTTCGACGCCCACCTGGACGACGGCGCCAAGCTGGTCGTGGTCTTCTTCACCAAGGAGTTCACCGCGATCGGCAAACCGCTCGCACCGATGATCCGGATCGACCTCACCCTTCCCGACGGCACCACCGTGGAGAAGCTGGCCGAGTTCGACGCGAGCACCTTCTCGGCCTCGACGGACACCTGCGACGTCCGGATCGGCGAGAACGTCTTCGCCGGCGACCTGCACACGTACACGATCCGCGCCAAGGCCGAGGACGTGGAGGTCGACGTCACCCTGACCGGAACGGTGCCGGCCTGGCGCCCCGAGTCCGGGCACTGGTTGTTCGGCGAGGACGGCGAGCAGATCTTCGCCTGGCTGCCCTCGGTGCCCGAGGGCCGGGTCGAGGCGACGTACAGCCTGGCCGGCCGCAGCAGCACCACGACGGGCGTGGGCTACCACGACCACAACTGGGGCAACACCCTCATGCTCAAGCTCATGCACCACTGGTACTGGGCTCGCGGCTCGGCCGGCCCGTACTCCGTGATCGCGTCGTACATCACCGCCGAGAAGCAGTACGGCTACTCGACCCTGCCGGTCTTCATGCTCGCCCGGGACGGGAAGCTGATCGCCGACGACAAGAGCAAGGTGACCTTCGAGGAGCTCGGCAGCTACACCGACACCGAGACCGGCAAACCGGTCGCGAACGTCACCCGCTACACCTACACCGATGGCGACGAGCGGTACGTCGTCACCTACACGCGCCACTCCGACCTGTCCACGGTGAAGTTCGCGGACAACCTGACGCCTCCGAAGCGGTTCGCCGCCAAGCTCGCCGGCTTCGACGGCGCCTACCTGCGTTTCGTCGGCGAGGTCCGGATCGAGCACTACGAGGGCGACAACCTCGTCGAGAGCCACGTCGACGACGCCCTGTGGGAGCTCATGTACTTCGGCAAGGCGCGCCCCTGACTGTCGTCGGGGACGCGCTTGCGAGCAGCTTCAGTCGAGGGCGGCGCGGCCTGCTTCGAGACGGGCGATAGGGATCCGGAAGGGCGAGCAGGAGACGTAGTCGAGCCCGGCCTCGTGGAAGAAGTGGACGCTGTCGGGGTCGCCGCCGTGCTCGCCGCAGATGCCGAGCTTGAGGTCGGGCTTGGTGGCCCGTCCGCGATCGACACCCGTCCGGACGAGGGCGCCGACACCCTCGACGTCGATCGACTCGAACGGCGAGACCGCGAAGATGCCCTTCTCCAGGTAGCGCGAGAAGAACGAGCCCTCGACGTCGTCACGGCTGAAGCCCCAGGTGGTCTGGGTCAGATCGTTGGTACCGAACGAGAAGAAGTCGGCCGCCTCGGCGATCTGGTCCGCGATCACCGCGGCGCGCGGCAGCTCGATCATCGTGCCGATCGGGATGCTCCACTCGACGCCGACGTCGGCCAGTACCTTGGTCACCTCGTCGCGCGCCAGGTGCAGCTCCTGTACGGCGCCGACCAGCGGGATCATGATCTCGGGCTGCGGGTCCTTGCCCTGGTGCTTCAGCTCGACCGCGGCACTTGCGATCGCTCGCACCTGCATCGCGAACAGGCCTGGGATGACCAGACCGAGCCGTACGCCGCGCAGGCCGAGCATCGGGTTCTGTTCATGCAACCGCTGGACCGCGGCGAGCAGCGTCGCGTCGCGGCCTGGGTCCTGACCGCGCTCGTTCGCGAGGGCGACCTTGACCGCGAGGTCCTCCATCGACGGCAGGAACTCGTGCAGCGGCGGGTCGATCAGCCGGATCGTCACCGGCAGGCCGTCCATCGCGCTCAGCAGCTCGAGGAAGTCGCCGCGCTGCAGCGGCTCCAGCTCAGCCAGGGCAGCTTCGCGCTCGGCGTCGTCGTCGGCCAGGATCAGCCGCTCGACCGCCTCGCGGCGCTCACCGAGGAACATGTGCTCGGTCCGGCACAGCCCGATCCCCTCAGCACCGAACCGCCGGGCCCGGGCCGCGTCGTCGGCCGTGTCCGCGTTGGTGCGGACGCCAAGACGCCGTACCTCATCTGCATGTGTCATCAGCCGGTGTACCGAGGCGACCAGTTCGTCACCGGCCTCGGCGTCCAGCGAACCCTCGAAGTACTGGACGACCGGCGACGCGACCACCGGCACCTCACCGGCGAAGACCTCACCGGTGGTGCCGTCGATCGAGATCGTCGCGTCGGCGTCGAGTACCTTGCCGTTGACCGAAATGGTGCCCTCGGCAACGTTCACCTCGAGCTCCTCGGCACCGCAGACACAGGTCTTGCCCATCCCGCGCGCGACCACCGCCGCGTGTGAAGTCTTGCCGCCGCGGCTGGTCAGGATGCCCTGCGCCGCGATCATGCCGTGCAGGTCGTCCGGGTTGGTCTCACGGCGGACCAGGATGACCTTCTCGCCCTTCTCCGCTGCCGCCACCGCGGCGGCCGAGGTCAGCACGACCTTGCCCGAGGCCGCACCCGGCGACGCACCGATCGCCTTGGTGAGCAGCTCCGTGTCCGCGTCCGCGTCGAACCGCGGGAACATCAACTGCGCCAGCTGCGCACCCTTGACCCGCTTCAGCGCCTCGTCGGTGTCGATCACACCTTCGTCGATCAGGCTGGTCGCGATCCGGAACGCCGCCGCCGCGGTCCGCTTGCCGACTCGCGTCTGCAGCATCCACAGCTTGCCGCGCTCGACCGTGAACTCGATGTCACACAGGTCGCGGTAGTGCCCCTCGAGCTTGGCCATGATCGCCAGCAGTTCGTCGTACGACGTCTTGTCGATCTGCTCGAGATCAGCCAGCGGGACCGTGTTGCGGATGCCGGCCACGACATCCTCGCCCTGCGCGTTCTGCAGGTAGTCGCCGTACACACCGGGCTGGCCGGTGGAAGGGTCGCGGGTGAAGCAGACACCGGTTCCCGAATCCATGCCGAGGTTGCCGAAGACCATCGAGCAGATGTTGACCGCCGTACCGAGGTCGGTGGCGATCCGCTCCTGCCGCCGGTAGAGGATCGCGCGCTCCGAGTTCCAGGAGCCGAAGACGGCCTCGATCGCGAGGTCCATCTGGGTTCGCGGGTCCTGCGGGAACTCGCGGCCGGTGTGGTCCAGCACCGCCTGCTTGAACGTCTCGACGATCGCCTTCAGGTCGCCGGCGTCGAGGTCCAGGTCGTTGCGGGTGCCCTTGGCCTGCTTGGCCGCCTCGATCGCGTCCTCGAAGACATCACCCTCCATGCCGAGCACCGTCTTGCCGAACATCTGGATCAGCCGGCGGTACGCGTCCCACGCGAAGCGGGGGTTGCCCGACTGGTGCGCGAGACCGTTGACCGAGTCATCGTTCAGGCCGACATTCAGGACCGTCTCCATCATGCCGGGCATCGAGACCGCGGCACCGGAGCGAACCGAGACCAGCAACGGGTCGTCGGCCTGACCGAGCTTCTTGCCCATCTTCTGCTGCAGTACGTCGACATGGTGGTCGATCTCGTCGGCCAGCTCCGGCGGGACCGAGCCGGTGCTCAGGTACGCCTTGCAGGCCTCGGTGCTGATCGTGAATCCGGGCGGCACCGGCAGACCGAGGTTCGTCATCTCGGCGAGGTTCGCACCCTTGCCGCCGAGGAGCTCCTTCATGGTCTTGTTGCCTTCGGCGAAGTCGTAGACGAGTTTCGGCACGTTCACTCCCTGGGGTGCGGGTGATGCTGCTGAGACGCGGTGCGGTGGCCCGCTGGCCCCTCGACTTCACTGGCGTGGGCGTTCCTTCAGAGTAAGCCAGAAAACCAGTCCAGTTGAACACTGGTCTCACAATGCTGACGTGACGCTGCCCACAGGCGACCGGACGGAAAGCCCTTACCTGCTTGACAACGCAGGACAATCGGCCTGTTCAACGATGAATCGCAGCCCACAGGTATCGATGACGTTTCCGCGGGGTGCCGGCCGGGTTTCGTCCCCCTCGACCCAGCGAGCCCGCCCGCAAGGTGGGCGCCTACCCGGGGGCGTGAACAAGAACTGGTGGCCCGGGACAAGGCAGTACCTGTTCAAGCCCACCACCGAGTGTCCGCATCCCCGCTTGGCGGCCCTCGGCGAACCCTCCATCTCAGTGGTTATCCCTCCGGTTGGGGGGTTGCACATTGAAAATCTCAGGGGGCAACCCTCTGGCTCAAGGGGCAACCCACCGCACCGGCAGGCCCGCCGCGTCCCCTCCCCCTTACCCCTCCCCGCACACTGAACCCACTCAACGCACGCTCTACGAACCCCGAGTGTGCGAACCGTGCCGCCGGACATCGGATTCCAACGACACACTGCTTCCACTCAAGTGAGCACAACACAGTGGATCCACTCGCGGAGCACGGTCGCACCACTCGCAGCGGCACGGTGGATCCACTCACGGAGCACGGTCGCACCACTCGCAGCGGCACGGTGGGTTCAGTCACGGGGCACAGGGGCGTCAGTCGCCGGGGGACGGTGGGGTCGGGCTCGGGTGCGGGGATGGTGGCGGGTGGGGCGGACCGCTGGCACTCACTAGCGGGTGGGGCGGACCGCTGGCACTCACTAAGGGGAGGGGTGATGGCGGGCGCACGCTTGGGGTGGGGCTTGGGGGATGGCAATGGCGGGGTTGATGAGTGGTGGCGGTCCGGATCGCTGGGCAAGACGACGAACTGCGCCCGCCCGGGTTGCGGCGGGCGCAGTCACGTGGCGGGCGCAGTCACGTGGCGGGCGCAGTCACGTGGCGGTCCGGATCAGAACTTGCGGCGGGTTCGGAGGTAGTCGCCGACGACGGCCGCACCCAGGCCGTCCACGTCGGGTGCCAGGACTCGGCCGCCGCTGCGGCGGGCGAGCAGGTCGACGAAGGCGTTCAGCCGAGGGTCGTCGCCGAGGCGGAAGATGCTCACGGTGGCGCCGAGCTTCGCGAGCCGGTCCACCTCGAAGATCGTCTTCCGGAGGGTGGCCGGTTCGGGCGGGTAGGAGAACTCCGCCGTACCGTCCGGCTCCAGGTGAGCGGTCGGCTCGCCGTCGGTGACCATCAGGACGACCGGTTGCGCGTCGGGATGCCGACGGAGATGCCGACCGGCCAACAGCAGCGCGTGGTGAGCGTTGGTGCCCTGCTCCCACGTGCCCTCCATGCCGATCAGCTGTGGCAACTCGATCACCCCGGCGTACCGGCCGAACGTGATCAGCTGCAGCGCATCATTGCGATACCGCGTCGAGATCAGCTGATGCAACGCGAGCGCTGTCCGCTTCATCGGCAGCCAGCGGTTCTCCTGCACCATCGACCACGACGTGTCGACCAGCAACGCGACAGCAGCACGCGCCCGGTGTTCGGTCTCGGCGATCTCCACATCCGCCACGTCGAGCCGCACCGAACCGCGCCTAGAGCTACCGGCAGTCCGCAGTACGGCGTTCCGCACCGTCCGCGACACGTCCCACGACTGGGTGTCGCCGAACTGCCACGGTCGCGTCGATCCGCTCAGCTCACCAGCAGCTCCGGCATTCGCCGCGTCCCGCTCACCGTTTCCACGCGCCGAACGCAGTACGTCGGCCAACGCCGTCTGACCCAGCTGCCGCAGCGCCTTCGGCGACAACTGCAGCGACCCATCCGGCGCCCGCTCCAGCAGCCCCTGGTCCCGAAGCTGCCGTTCGAGCTCACTCAACCGCCGAGCATCAACCGTCGCCTCATCACCCAACTGCCGGGTCAAAGCATCCAGGTCGATGTCCTCCAGCCGAGCCCCCGGATAGGACTGGGACAACTGCTCGGCCAAGGCATCCAGCTCAGCCAGATCCGACATCGCCCGCGCACCCTCCGCGAGACCGAGCGGATCATCACCACTCATCTGGGCCGACCCGGACCAGTCCTCACCCGGCCGCAACGACTGCAACTGAGAGTCCAGCTGCGCCAACTGTTGAGCCAGCTGCGGACTCCCGAATGCCTGCTGCGACAACTCGGCCAACTCGGCCCGCTGCTCAGGCGTCATCGAATTCATCATCCGCTGCGCCGCGGCCGCCCGGGCAGCCAGTACGTCGATCAGCTCCTCGACCGTGCGCGGGTTCTCCGGAAAGAACTCCCCGTGCTTGGCCATGAACTGTTCGAACAACTGAGGCACATCAGGCCGACCTTGCGCGTGCGCAGCCAGCAGCGCGTTCAGATCGCCGAGCATCTCGTTGATCCGCTCGACGTCCTCCGGCGTCGTCTGCTGCAAGGCGTCCTTCAGGCCCTCGAACCGCGACCCGAGCAACTCCCGCCCGAGCAGTTCGCGGATCTCTTCGTACTTCGCGCGCCCCTCCGACGACTGCCAGTCATACGACGACAGCTCCCGTACGGCGGCCGCCGTACCCGAAGGAAGTGCGTCCAACTGTGCCTCGCGGAACCGCGCATCGTCGGAAGGGTTGGGGAACAGCTCGCGCCGCTCCGCCTCCAACGCTTCATCCAGCAATCGCTGCACATCGCGCAGCGTGCCGTCCAGGTTGTGCCGCCGCTGGATCTCCCGCCGGCGCTCCCACAACCGGCGGGTCAGATCATCAAGGCCCTGCGTCCGCTGCGTGCCGCGCCGGAGCAACTCCTCCAGCGCGGACCGCGGCGAGGACCCGTTCATCACATCGCGGCCGATCTCGTCGAGCGCGTCACGCAGGTCCACCGGCGCCGCCAGCGGATCCGGCCCGTCGTGCCACGGCCCGTAGGACCAGCCTTCCGGGATCGAAGCAGTCATCAGGCCCCGTAGATGGTGGTGTCGTCGTCGGCGTCCTTGGCCACCCGCTTGGACAGGTACAGCGCCTCCAGCGCGAGCTCGACCGCAGCCGCGATCCGCCCTGGCGACTCGTCCGCGTGCACCCCGGCCCGGGCTGCGACATCGTGCAGCACCGGAAGCTCTGGCAACGCAGCCAGCACGTCCTTGCCAGGCACTCGTTCACCCGTGGTGACAAGGTTGCCGTTGGCAACAGCATCGGCCAGCGGGGCCAGGTCGAGACCGGCGAACCGCTCCCGAGCCGTGTCGGCGACCGAGCGACGCATCAGGTACTCGAGCAGCTCGATCTCACGCCCCTCCTCCCCCGGCTCGAACTCCAGCTTGCCCCGCAGTACGGCGGGAACCGCGTCGAGGTCGACCGGACGCGCCACTGCCGGCTCCTCACCCGTAATCGCCGAACGACGCAGCGCCGCCGCGGCGATCGTCTCCGCCGCCGCCACCGCGAACCTGGCCGAAACACCCGACCGCTGGTCGATCGCCGGCGACTCGCGCAGGTGCCGGACGAACCGCGCCAGCACCTCGAGCAGCGGCTCCCCGACCTCAGCCGTGAGCTCGGCCTCCTGCCGGATCACGTCGACCTCGGCCTCGATGTCGAGCGGGTAGTGCGTCCGCACCTCCGCGCCGAACCGGTCCTTCAGCGGCGTGATGATCCGGCCGCGGTTGGTGTAGTCCTCCGGGTTGGCCGTTGCCACCAGCAACACGTCCAGCGGCAGCCGCAGCGTGTACCCGCGGACCTGGATGTCGCGCTCCTCCATCACGTTCAGCAACGCGACCTGGATGCGCTCGGCAAGGTCCGGCAACTCGTTGATCGCCACGATCCCGCGGTGCGCCCGCGGTACCAGGCCGAAGTGAATGGTCTCCGGGTCACCGAGACTGCGGCCCTCGGCAACCTTCACCGGGTCCACGTCACCGATCAGGTCGCCCACCGAAGTGTCGGGGGTCGCCAGCTTCTCGGCGTACCGGAGGCTGCGGTGCAGCCACGCCACCGGCAGCTCGTCACCGAGCTCGGCCGCGCGCCGGATCGAGGCAGGCGTGATCGGCTCGAGCGGATGCTCGGGCAGCTCGGCCCCCTCGATCACCGGGCTCCACTCGTCCAGCAGTCCCACCATGGTGCGCAGCAGCCGGGTCTTGCCCTGGCCGCGCTCACCCAGCAGTACGACGTCGTGCCCCGCGATCAGGGCACGCTCCAATTGCGGAATCACCGTCCGGGTGAATCCGACGATGCCGGGCCAGGGATCACGTCCCGCCCGGAGCTCTTTCAGCAGGTTGTCACGAAGCTCGGTCTTGACTGACCGAGGCAGATAGCCGGCGGCCCGAAGGTCACCAGCCGTACGAGGAAGTTCAGCAGGTGCACTGGTCACGTCACGACGTTAGCTCGCATCACCCAAAAGTCGAGAGCGGTATCTCACCGCTTGGGTGTCACCCGCCCCGAGCCGATCAGGTGCGTTCCGGTGAAGACCAGCGGCGTCCACGGATGAGCCGGCGTACTGCGGGTGACGAAATGGTTGCCGTCGGCCGGATTCGCCGGGTAGGCGCGATAGGTGACGGTCGGTTGTTCGGCCACGGCCAGCCGATCGCCCGTGGCCTGATACGCCACCACGAGGTGGTCGTCGGCCCGCGTGACATCGAAGCGGACGCCGGCGCGTTCGTACCGCCCGACGTGGCGATCGTCGATCGGACCATCGACGGGTTCGGCCGGCGGCGGGGGCGCGACGCCGAGGTAGTGGGTGAAGACCTCGGTCGCGACGGTTGCGAAGAGCGAGTCGCCGTTGCCGGAGTTGGTCAACAAGCAGACGGCCAGCCGGGCCTCGGGGGCGACGCGGAGGTAGGCGAGTTGGGAGACGGTCGAGCCATCGTGACCGAACAGGCTGCGGCCGTCCCAGTCGTAGAACCGCCAGGCGAGACCGAGGTCAGCGAACCCACCCGATCCGCCGACGACGAGATGCTGCGGCTCCCGCATCTGGGGGTAATTGGTCAGATGCTCGACAGCGAACGTCAGTACGTCGGCAGCCGAGGCGGCGATGAGCCCGGCCGGACCGAGGCTGCGTGGGAGCTGCCAGTGCTTCACCCGAGAGCTGTCGGTGTCGAGGTGACCGACCGCGGCGCGATGCAGGATCGCTTCTTCGGGGAGCGTGACCGTCTGGGTCAGACCGAGCGGGTCGATGATGCGGGCTCGCAGCGATGCGTCCCAGGTGCGGTTGTCGAGCACCTCGATGATGCGGCCGAGTACGACGAAACCAGCATTGCAGTACGAATACGCCGTACCGGGCTCGAAGAGGAGCTCCACATCGGCGAGGAGAGCGACGTACCGCTCGACGCAGTCGTCGCCGCGGCCGGTGTCGGTGAAGACGTCACCGTCGATCCCGCTGGTGTGGGTGAGCAGGTGACGGACGGTGATCCGCCGGTCGATCGGTGCCTCCGGCAACAACTTGACGGCGGCGTCGTCGAGGTCCAGCCGGCCCTCTTCGGCCAGCTGGACGATCATCGTCGCGGTCCACGCTTTGCTGATCGAACCGAGGTGGAACAGCGAGTCGGCGGTGGTCTCGACACCGGTCGCGGCGTTCAGCACGCCGTACGGCGCGATCGTCATCTCGCCGTCGATCCAGATCCCGAGCACCGCGCCCGGTACCTGGGCCGCGGCCGCCAACTCACTCAATCGCGCAGACCAGTCAGGCATGCGGCCCAACTTACTTCGAGTACTGGTCCAGGAGGACTCGCACGTCTTTCCATGCACTCTGCTCATCCAAACCTTGCCCGAGCAGCACCTTCGCCGCGACCGTCCCGGCGTCGCGATAGAAGGCGAGCAGCAGGTGCTCGGTGCCGACGTAGTTGTGGCCGAGTGTCAGCGCTTCCGCCACAGCACCGTGCAGGACGTGGGCAGCCCGGCGCGTGTACGGCGCCTCGACCGGCCCCGAACCGTCAGTTGGCTCGGCGGCCGGGCTCAGTTCGTCGACGGCTGCGCGCACGGTCTCCTCGGTGATGCCATGTCCGATGAGGACCTTGGTCGCGATCGACTCCGGCTCGGCGAAGAGCCCGAGCAGGAGGTGCTCGGTACCGACGAAGTTGTGGTGACGCCCGCGAGCAACCTCGGTCGCCGCCTGTACGACGTGCGCCGCGCGCTGGGTAAAGCGGTCGAACTGCGGTGTCGTACTCCACGAGTCCGCGAACCGCTTGTGCGCCGCCTGCTTGCTCACGCCGAGCACCGAGCTGATCTCGACCCACGATTTGCCGGCTCCGCGAGCGCGGTCCACGAAGAACCCGAGCGCCGCATCGCCGGTGCTGGTCAATTCGCTGATGGTGGACGCCGCCGTACCGAGCTGAACGAGCTCGTCATCACTGCCGGCGTCGTCCTTGATGGTGTTGATGAGTTGCTGAAGGTCCGGTCCAGGAGTCATGCGTCAACCGTAGGTTGACAACCTCGCCGCGTCAACCCCGGGTTGACGATCAGCAGTTGTGCCGCACGTAGTCCGTCAACGACCACCCGGTCCGCCCGTCCGGCAGCCGCACATGCACCCACCGCTCCCCGTCCCGCTCCGCAATCGGCGTCAACCGATCGCCGCGATAGACAGTCGCCACCACCGTCTTGCTCCGCGGCGCATCCCGCACCGTCGCATCCTGAGCACAAACCGTCAGCTGCTCAGTAGCCCCCGGCCGCCCGTGCAGCAACACCCCAGCAACCGCTACCCCCAGCACCGCAACACCAGCAGCCGCCACCCCCACAACCCGCCGCCGGCCCCATCGAGAACTCGAAACCTTCACATCGCCCCCATCTCCTGCTGCACGGAGGGCGGCGGCGAAGGCGGCTGCGGTTGGGTAGCGATCGGCAGGTGACTTGGCCATCGCTCGAGCGATCACCTCGTCGTACGGCGTGGAGGTGGTTGGCGGCGGGAGCATCGCGACGGCGTACGCGAGTTCAGGGAGCGTGCGACCTTCGTACGGGCGGCGACCGGTGAGCAAGGCGTAGAGCGTGCCGCCGAGGGCGTAGACGTCAGTGCCAGGTGAGACCGGCTCGCCGCGCCATTGCTCAGGCGCCATGTAGGCAACGGTTCCAGCCATCGACCCGAGCGACGGACCGGACGGCGTACCGCTGTGCAACCACGCATCGCCACTCAGGTCCAGTCCAGTAGTCGACTCGAGACTCGCCAACTGCCGCGCAACCCCGAAGTCGGCAACCATCGGCCGACCCTCATCCAGGATGATGTTCGCCGGCTTCAGATCGCGATGGATCACCCCGGCGCGATGAACAGCGTCGACCGCATCGGCCACCTCAGCCAGCAGTTCGACCGCGCGCTCAACCGTTAACGGACCCTCAGAGTCCAGTAATTGCTGGAGATCCGGCCCACTGAGCCGGTCCATCACCAGCCAGGCCTGGTCGCGCTCACCACCCACCTCGCGCACCCGGACAACCCCAGGATGCACAACGGAAGCAGCCAGCCGGGCCTCACGGCGCAGCCGGTCACGGTACTGCGGGTCGACCAGCTCCGGATGCACGACTTTGACCGCGACAGACCCCCCATCGGCCAGCCGGACCCCCGCGTACACCACCCCTGTCGCACCCGCACCCAGCGGCTCCGCCAGGCGGTAGCCAGGTACTTCGACGATCACGGCACGCACACTAACCCGCACTGTCTGCTTCCGGAAGGGATTCTGCTGCCAGTTCCACCAAGGGCTCCAGCTGGGCCATCTCGGCGAGGACTTTCCGACGGAAACGGTGCAGATTGCCCGGATCATCACCAGTTGTGCGCAGTGGCGACATCAGTTGCCGTACGGCGCGGCCAAGCGAATCGTCGGCGGCGTCCTCGACTACCGGCAGCAGTTCGCGCGCCTCGGCCAGCGACTGGCTGAGCAGCTTGAGCCGAATCGGCTCCTCCAGCAACAACGCGGCGACGCGCAACATCCTCCGGCCCGCCTTCAACGCCAGCTCAGGACTGATCGGCTCAGCCGGGGAGTCCCGCTGCGAGCGGACCACATCGATCCACGGCTCGATCGTCGTACCGCGCCAGATCGGTCCGGACGACAGCTCGCCGTCGGGTTCAGGGATGCCGTGACTGCGGCGGCGGCGCCAGGCCGTGACGAGCTGACGGTTCAGGCCGAGCGCGTCCGCGATCTCGGCGATGCCGTAGAAAGCCTTGCGTTCCGCCCGGGCGCCCATCGGCTCACTGTATCCACTGATGACAGGTATTGCCATCTTGGGTGACACGTTTTACCGTCATCTCAGATAACAACCTTCTGGAGGTTCTGATGACAAGGAAGTCCGCCCCCTTCCTGGTGACCGCAGCGGCGGTGACCGGCGCCGTACTGCTCGCCGGCACCCAGGCCGCGGTCGCCGTCGACGTGCCCGACCACGCGGTGATCATCTGCCAGTCCGCGACGATGTACGAGAACTACGACTTCTCGATCCCGGGTCCGGTGCACGTCCTGCGCACCCTGGAGTACGGCAACAAGGTCGGCCACACCCGTGGCAAGCACCCGGTCTACAACGGCTGGGCCTCGATCCAGGACTTCGGCCCGAACGACTGGGGCTACGTCCGCTATGAGTGCCTCGGCGGATGGGGTAGCTGGTGAACGCCCGGCAGGTAGTCCGCGGGACCGCGCTGGCCGGTGCACTGCTCGTCGCCGGTGCAGTACTGACCGCCGTACCGGCGAACGCGGCCAACGGTCACGTCGGCGTCCGCGAAACCGTCTGCGCCGTCGACCTCGAACTGCGTGTGAAGCCCGGCGGCGCCCGGATGGGCACGCTGCACAAGCCGCAGACCTTCCTGGTCAAGGAGATCAGCGGCGAATGGGTCTTCGGCTTCGCCTACGGCGACATCAACCACGACGGTTGGGTCCAGGACGGCTGGTTCTGTTGATGAGGCGTCTCCTTGCCGCTCTTATCGTCGCCGCCTTGTGTGTTCTGGCGTCGCCGGCGTACGCCGTCAACCAGTACGTCACCAAGGGGAACGTCACCAAGCCCGCCGCCTGCAACAACAGCGGGGTCATGCCCGCCGGCGGCTGGCTGGCCAACAAGTCGTGCGGATACGTCATGGGGACGGCGATCGCCGGTACCCGTTTCGACGTCCATACGACGACGGCAAACAACTTCCACTTCGGCCGCTGGCGCGCCAGTGACGGCTCGAACTTCTGCGCCTTCCTCGTCCCCGGCGCCTTGGACACCTCCAGCTCCACCTCCGTCGCCGCCAGCTGCAGCGCCGACACCAGCGACCGCCTGTCGCACCGCCGTTCTTTCGGCCGCGACTTCGACGCCGCACCTCACACCGGCAACGGCGCGATCATCGTCCGCATCAACCCGTCGGCCTGCACCGGCTACTACAACTACTTCATCGACAGCAACTACAGCTCCGGCCGTCTCCACGATGCGGTGGGCTTCGCCCTCCCCACCACTGGCGGTTACCGCTACTCCACCAACGACCTCGGCGCCTCGATGATCCGCGTCGACGCCCTCGGCGAAACCATCTGGCTCTTCGTGGCCCGATCCTGCATCGCCTCCCAGCTCCCCGCCGGTCTCAACAACGACAACGACTGAACCATCTGCCGACGGACAGGACGTATACGTCTCCTACCCGCCGCCGGGAGCCTCCGCCCCGAGCTCCCGCGGCCGTATCAGACCTATACGTCCTGTCCTTGCGCAGGCTTGGCTACGGTTCCCCCCATGCAACCTCTCCCAGATGTGATCGCGCCCGGCCTACGGGTGTTGTTCTGCGGGATCAATCCGGGCTTGATGTCGGCCCAGACCGGCCATCACTTCGCGCGGCCGGGCAACCGGTTCTGGCCGGCGCTCCATCAGAGTGGATTCACGCCTCGGCAGCTGAAGCCGGAGGAACAGGACGAACTACTCAGTTGGCGGCTGGGGATCACCAATGTGGCCGAGCGGCCTTCGGCCAAGGCTGGGGAGCTGAGCCGGGCGGAGTTGGTGGCCGGCGGCGAGCGGTTGACCGAGAAGGTGCTGGAGTACGCGCCCGAGTGGCTAGCCGTCGTCGGAGTGACGGCCTACCGGGATGCCTTCGCCGAGCGAGACGCGAAGATGGGACTTCAAGAGCGACGCATCGGGTCCACCCGGGTCTGGATCCTGCCCAACCCGAGCGGACTCAACGCGCACTACACCCTGCCGAAGCTCGCCGCCGCGTTCGCCGAGCTCGAGCACGTCAGTTGACTCCGTGATTAGGCAGGATGGACCCATGCGTGCCCAGGACCTGCTCCGGTCGATCGACAACCTCCCGTACGGCGAGCGCCAGCGCCGAGTCGTCACCGAGTCCCGCGGCCTGAGCCCCGCTGACCTGCAGTCCCTCCTCGGTGAACTCGCCACCGGCACGCCGTTCGAACGCACCCTCGGTCTGACCATCGCGCAAGCGACTCGCGACGTCGCTTATGTGACACGGCTCCTCAACGACCCGATCCCGTCCGTCCAGTCCCGCGCCCTCGCCGCGGTCGGCAACGGCGTACCGGTCTCAGACGACGAGCTACGCATCCTGTACGACGACGCTCCCGCTTCCCTCCGCGGTCAGCTCCTGCAGGTGGTCCGCAAGACCGGCCGCACTCTGCTCGCCACCCGCCTGATCGACGAGCACCGCGAACGCTGGGGTGACCAGGCCGCCGCGTCCCTCCTCATCGCCACCGATGACGAGACGGTCGCGCGCCTCCTCCCTGACCTGGCGTACTGCCTCAGCAGCGGCGAGTGGCGTCGCCTGGGCACAAGGCGCCCGAAGCCCGTCTACGACCACGCGCTGGCCACCCTCCCGACCAGCCCGGACCGAAACGAGTGGTGGCAAGGCCCCGCCTTCGGTGTCACCGGCATGCTCGACGAGGACCCGCAGCGAGCCACCAACCTGCTGATCCGCGCACTCCCCGACGGTCAGTTGCCGACGGCAATCACCAGCGTCCTCGGCCGGCTGATCGACATCGATCCGCTCGTCCTCGAACTCCTCCTCGAGCCCGAGCGCGCGCCCATCCTCCAGCGCGCGCTGACCCCGGCCGTCCGCCGCAGGCTCAACCGCTACCCCGACGACGACCTGATCGCTCTCGGTGAGCTGATGTGGCCGGACCCCACTCACCTTCTCAAAGACCTGCCACCGAGCCGCCGCACGACCGTCTTCACGGGCATCACCAAGTCCGTCGACCTGAGCCAGGTCATCCTCCCCTCCTGGCTTCTTCATTTCCTCCCGCACCAGGTGCGGTTCGAGCAGGCTCGCCGAATGCTCACCCTCCGTCCAATCGCTGACGACGACCGCAGGCGCTGGGAGATGATCGCGTTTCTCCCATACGACGAAGCCTTCGCCCTGCTCGAACCTGACATCCGTCGCCCCGAGGCCAAGGACCGGGCCGAGGTGTACCGCGCCGTGCTCGCCGCCGCAGGTTACTCGCGTCAGCCCGACGCCGTCGTCTCCGCCTTGTCGTGGGCAACCAGGGTTCGCAACGACCGCGATCCGGTGCGCGAGGCGGTCGTGTGGGCAGCTGGTCAACTGCCGCCGTCGACCTTGACCGACCAAGCCGTCGAGCCGCTCCAAACTCTGTTGACCGCTGTCATGGAAGCCCGCGACACGTCGTACGGGACCCGCCACGAGTTCGCCCAGATCGCCTTGACCGCGATCAAACAAGGGGCTGCGCGCAACCGAACGGGCCTGCTCGAATGGGGTCTGCAGGCGCACGCCCGGATCACCGAGAACCAAGGCACGTTCATGCTCTACGGCGTGATCGACGGCCTCCCCCGCGGCCAGGAACTCCCGGTGTACGACGTACTGCGCAAGTATGTCGACGATGCCGTGGCCCGCAACGAGTTCCGGCTGCCGTTCGCGATCGCCCGCGCCTTCGACAAGCGCGGCTGGACGATCGAGCACCTGCAGGACGCACTCGAGAAGGGCGTCTGGTCGAACCAGGAGTACACCGTCGGCGAGGCGTGTGAACTCTGGCTGTGGCGCCGCGACACCCGCGCCGAGCGCGTTGAGCAGATCATCAGCCGGGACGTCGGCATGGCCCAGTGGCCGCACGTCTGGGGCGCCGTCACCGAACTACGCACCGACCTCCTCGACGTCGTCCTCGCCAACCCGCAGCGCATCCACCGCTTCGACCGCAACGACCCCGACTGGGAAGTTCCCGGTCGCGCGCTCCAGGCCTGGCTCCCCCGCCAGCGCGCCCGGTACGCCGAACTTGTCGCCCAAGCGGCCGCCGATCAGCGCATGCCCGAGTGGCTGCGCGTGAAGGCCGTGTCCACTCTCGGCCGCATCCCCGACGCCGGTCGCGCCGCGCTCGAACCGTTCCTTGAGCACGAGAATGTCCTGCTCCAGGAGGCCGCACTGGCCGGCCTGGCCTGGACCGACTCGCCGCAGGACGCCTTGCCCATCCTGCTCGCCCATGCCGGTGACGATCGCGCGCGGGTGGCGATGTACACCGTCAGCCGGGCGACTCGGTTCGTTCGACCGAGTGTGTTGCCCGGCGTCTTGCATCCGATCCTGAGCAGTGAGGGCGCGAAGGTGACCTCCCGCAAGGAGGCCGCGCGGCTGCTTGGCTCACTACGCGCGCCGGGGGCGAGCGCCGTACTGGCTGATGCTTGGGCCGGTGCGCATCGGGATGTCCGAGCCGCGATCACCAGTTCCGCGTCGCTCTACCTGCTGCACGAGCCCGCGAGCTGGGCGTTGCTGCAGGACGCGGTCCACGACAGTGACGCCACCGCGATCGCGCTGACGCATCGACCGGCGTACGGGCTGGCCACGAAGTACCGGTCTCGGTACGCCGAGCTGGTGGTGGCGGTTACCAACCGGCCCGAGCCTGAGGTGGTCCGGAGTGCCTTGCTCGCGCTACCGCGCTGGGCATCGTGGAGTCCTTCGGTGGCACCCGTCTGCGCCGGCTTCATCTCCGACCTGAACTCCAAGGTCTGGAGTGAGGCGACCACCGCGCTGATCGCGGTCGTCGCCGCCGACCCGAGCCTTGGGCTCGACGAACTGCAGGCAGCCGTCCGGCTGCTGGTTCGGGCGGAGAGCGATCCCGGCCTGCCGAACGCGCTGCCGCACCGCGATCATCCAGCGCGCCAGCGTCTGACCGCGCTCGGTGCGCGGCTGATCCGAGCCTTGCATGGCAAGCCGACCGACGTCCGGCAAACGCTCAAGGTCATCGCGGCCGAGCTGGACAGTCCGGAACTGCTCGACCTCCGACTGGATTTACTGGTCCAGGGGATCGGTTGGGACCAGCTCGCGATCGAGCTCCCCGAACTGGTCGAGGCGGTCGCCGAGCGGCCGATCGTTGCCTACAACACCGCAACCAGACTCGGCGCCCGGCTCAACCGGTACGACGCTCAGTGGACGCCGGAGCAGCTCGAGCCGACCGCTCGTTCACTGGCGCAGTTGCCGGAGCTGATGGCCGGCCTGCTTGCCTGGACGATCATCGCGGAGGCCGGGCGGCGGACCGGGTGGGCGCCGGTGTGGCGTGAACTTCTGGTTGCCCTGCGCAACCACCCGGTGGCCGACGTACGGCAGGCAGCGCTGGAGACGGTTACCGCGACGGAGACCTGATGGTCAGTCCTCCTTCTTTGCAGCTTCCTGCTCAGCGGCGCGCTTGCGGCGCTTGCCTTCATGCATGGCGACGACGCGGGCGATCGGGATCGCGCGGCCTTCCTCCAGTACGTCCTCGGGTAGGGACTGCGGTGCAGGGAGTTGGCTGGCCCATCGATCGGCTCCGGCCAGCTGGTCGACCGCGGTCTTGACGGTGAAGTCGCGGGGCGTCACCCGGTCGAGGTCGTCCCAGCCGACCAGGAACGACACCGTCGTACCGGGTCTGATCCGCGGGCTGTAGGCAGCGACCACGGTCGCGCCGCCGGCCCGCGTCGAGTCCACGAACACCTTCCCGTGCCGGTCCTCTTTGATGTATGCGGTCGTCGCGACCTCGGGGTCGATCCGCTCAGCCCGCGCGGCGATCGCTCGAGTCGCCGCGGCCGCGTCCTCGATCGACACCGAGTCGTCGATCGGGACGATCACGTGCACACCCTTAGCCCCGCTTGTCTTCACCGCGCCGGTCAACCCGGCATCGGCCAGCGCCTGCCGCACCAGAAAGGCCGCCTGCACCGCCTTGGCGAACGTGTCGTCGCCCTCCGGCGGATCCAGGTCCAGCACAAGGTGCGTGACGTGGTCGGGGCGGTCGATGCGCATCAGGGTCGGGTGGTACTCGACCGCTCGCTGGTTGGCGAACCACAGGAGTGTGCGGCGGTCGTCGCACAACGCGTACGAAACCTCGCGCTTCGAAGCCTCCGCCCACACCGTGGTCGTCTTCACCCACTCCGGCGTGTACTTGGGCACGTTCTTCTGCATGAAGGCCGGCTGCCCCGGCCGAATCCGCATCACCGACAGCGGCCGCTCCCGCAACTCGGGCAGCATCCACTCCCGCACCGCGTCCAGGTAGTCGACCAGATCCCGCTTGGTCGCCTCCGCGCCATCGAACAACGGCTGATCCAGATTGGTCAGCGGTACTCCGTCACGCGTCTCGTCCGGCTTGCTCGCCATCCCCCGACCTTACGCGGCCCGAGGTGTATCGACTGGCCGGACCTGCGCCACTCACCAAGTCTGTCGCAGCGGGCCTGCGGACTCCCTGCTGAGCGTGGGGTCGGGTGCCGGGGATGGGTTGATGAGTGGGGGCGGTCCGCAGATCAGAGCAATCGCAGCAAAGCGTCGAGAACTAGTTGGTCCTCTTCTGGTTCCAGGGTTTGGGGGTTGAGGGCGATCTCGTCGTCGCGGAGGCGGAAGGTGCCGACGGCGATCCGCGGGTCGCCGTCCCACAACGCGTCGATCACTCGCTGGCGATCGGCCAGCCGGATCACGCAGCGGCCGTGGGGTTGGCCGGCCTCGCTCGGGTAACCCCGGTACGCCGTGATGCCGGGCACGCCCCGGAGCCCGTTGAGCCAGAGGTCCACCGACCGTTCGTAGCCGGCGATGACCGCGTCCTCATCTTGCTCCAGTGTCCATTCAACGGCGGCCAGGAGGCCGGCGAGTTCTTCCTTGCCCACCTTCATCCCGCGACCGATCTCCTGGTACGGCGATGCATGCTGTCGGCAACGATCTACCAACCACCGTTTCCCCAGGACCAGGCCGGTCGTCTGCGGGCCGCGCAGTCCCTTTCCACCACTCACGATCACCGCATCAGCACCGACCTCGGTGGTGAAGTGCCACAGCGAGGCGACCGGCGGAATCTGCGCGGCCGCGTCCACGATCACCGGCACACCGGCCGCCCGCCCGATCCGCACTACGTCCTCGATCGGGGGCGCACCGGCCGCGTAGTGCGCACCCGCGAACCACAGCACACACGCAGGACGCCGTACCAGCGCGGAGCCGGGCCCTCCCACGGGCCGACCCGCCAAGGCGGCCTCCAACTGCTCCGCGTCCGGGCCAACCTCGATCACGCGTGCACCGGTGAGGCGGGCCGAGTAGTCGTAGCCGTTGCGTTGGGAGGCGAACATGACCACCTCGGCGTCGACCGGGAACGCCTGCGCAGGCTCACCGATGCAGGACGCGACGACGAGAGTGATCGCAGCGGCAGCACCCGCCGTCACGCAAGCGGCTTCGTTGCGGGTCAACTCGGCCAGGCGGTTGCCGACCTGCTCGTAGAGCTCGGGCAAGTCGACGAAGTGCGCCGCCGCCTCGACCATCGCCTGTACGACGGGCGGCGGCATGACCGAACCGCCGAGCACCGTGACCGTGGCGTTCGCGTTGATGACCGGACGGATCTTCATCGGATGAACTTCGACATCGCTGGTACGCCCGACAACCCCGCGAGCCACGCGTCGTAGAAGTCGGCGTCGGTCCCGTCGAGATGCGTCACCGCATACGGCTCACCGAACGGGAGCGCATCGACCAGCGGCGCATACCAGTCCGCATCCTCGACCGCCACCAACGTCCGCGCAGTCACCGAGGGCGCGTGCAGGATCGGGTCGAAGTAGGACAGCGTCCGCCCCACGACCTCAGCCGACGACCCCGCCCGCAGGTGATCGTTCAGTTCCTCCAGCGGATAGCGGCTGGAAGCCCGCCGGGTCTCCATCGCCCGATACAGAACCATGTCTGAGACCCGTACCGCGCTGATCGCCGGTCGCCGCGCCGCGGTCAGGATCGCTAGCTCGTTCCCGACCACCGCGACCCGGGCCGGATCGACCTCGGACAAGCCGAGCAGGAACTCGGCCGCCCGCAGGCAGTCCGCCGCGATCCCCCGGTAGATGTACGTCGCCGGATCATCGATCCCCAACGTCAACAGCCCGGGATACGCCGCTTGGAAGAACTCGTCGGCCAACCGCTGACCACGGTGCATCAGCGTCAGTACGACGTACCGGCTGCGGTCGTTGGGATGCGCCATGTTGTTGACACTCCCGTACCGCGGTACCTGCAGCAGGGCCGGGAACGGCCCCTCCCCCACCGGGATGCTCAGCGAACCGAACACGCGGTAAGGCCCGACGCTGGTCAACCGCACCGCGTACGTCGTCGCCTCGTCATTGGTCCGCTGCGGAACCAGGTCGAGTACCGGCCGAGCCGGGATCGCGGCCAGCTCGTCGTCGACGGCTTTCCAATAGGAGGAGAAGTCCATTCAGATCACCGGCTTCAAGTGGTCGGCCAAGAAGTTCTCCACAACCCGCATCACCCCAGGTAGTCCCGCGTGATGCGCGCAGTTCGGATACGTGTGCAGCGTCTTCTCACAGCTCAGCACGCGATGCAGCGCAAACCCGGTCTCCGGCGGACAGACGTCGTCCTCCAGTCCGAGGTAGATCATCGTGGGCGCCTGCACAGCTGGGGCGAAGTTCAGCCCGTCGTAGTAGGCGACCGTTTCCCGCACGCGATTCACATCCTTGGGATGCATCCGCAGGTACTCGTTGATCTCCTCATACGGATACGAATGCGTCAGCGTCGGCGCCGTCATGATCCCGCACAGGTACGGCGCTCCACACGCGACCGCCTTGATCACGTCGGGCCGCAGTGCCGCCGTACTGATTCCGAGCCCGCCGCCCTGGCTCGACCCCGCCAGCCCGATCCGTTCGCCGTCGACCTCAGCCCGGCCGAGCAGGACGTCAACCGCGCGGACGACGTCCAGATAGAAGCCGCGATACCCATACGTGTTGTGATCCACGATGTTGTTCGTCAGCAGCCCTGGGTATCCCGGGTTGAAGACCGCGTTCGACCGCAGCTTCCCGCGCGGCGCGACCGCGAGCGCGGCGTACCCGAGCTCGGCCCATTCCTTCGGGATCGTCGGCTCGGAGATATACCCGGGGATGGTGATCAGTCCCGGGTACGGGGCCGCGCCAGCCCGCGGGACGGCGTACCAGCCGCTGACCCGCAGCCCGCCGAAGCTCACATAGGAAACGTCGTACACGACCACACGCTCGGTGGACAGCGTCGGCATCTCGACGAGCACCGGATCCAGCGGGTACGACGCGCACTCGGCCAGCCCGGCCGCCCAGAACTCGTCGAAGTCGGCCGGCCGTTCGACCGGGACGAGTGTGTTCTCCAGGTCTCTCAAGATGCAGCCTCCTGTCTCGGTGCCTGCAGGGCGGATCCGTCCGAGGATGTGAACAGGTGCAGACGCTGTGGATTGAATCCCACGTAGACCGGCGCGTCATGGCCGAGCCGGAACGGGGTAGGAACGCGCGCCTTCAGCAACTCGCCCTCGATCCGCACCGTGACCAGTACGTCGGGACCGAGCGGCTCGGACACGAACACCCGGCCCTGGCGGTACCCGGCGACCGGAGTCGGCGACAACGACACATCCTCGGGACGGATCCCGAGTACGACGGCGGGGTCAGCCGGCTGATCGCCGTACAGAGTGATCTCTTGTGTCAGCGCCTCGCTGCGGAACATCCGGACCCCGTCGACATCGGCCAGTGAGCCGCTGATGAAGTTCATCGGCGGTGAGCCCATGAACGACGCGACGAACCGGTTGGCCGGCCGCTCGTAGATCTCCTCCGGTGTCGCGCACTGCTGGATGATGCCGTCGCGCATCACCGCGATCCGGTCCGACATCGTCATCGCCTCGACCTGGTCGTGCGTCACGTAGATGAACGTCCGCGCCACATCCACATGCAGCCGCTTGATCTCTGCACGCATCAGCACCCGCAGTTGCGCGTCCAGGTTGGAAAGCGGTTCATCCAGTAGATAGGCGCCAGCATCGCGAACGATCGCCCGACCGAGCGCGACCCGCTGCCGCTGCCCGCCGGACAGCTCACGCGGCTTGCGTTCCAGCAGGTCCTCGATGTCGAGAGTGCGCGCGGCCTGCAGGACCTGCTCGTCGATCCTTGCCTTGGGCACCCGCATCATCTTCAGCGCGAACCCGATGTTCTGCCGGACCGTCTTGTGTGGATAGAGCGCGTAGCTCTGGAACACCATCGCGACGTCCCGCTTGTTCGCCGGCAGCCAGCTGACCGGTTTCCCATCGAAGAACACGTTCCCACTCGTGGCACGCTCCAGCCCGCAGATCATCCGCAGGGTGGTGGACTTCCCACAGCCGGACGGACCGACGAGCGTCAGGAACTCCTGGTCCTCGATGGTCAGGTTCAGATCGTCGACGACCAGCTTGCTGCCGAACGACTTGGTGATGCCTTCGAGTCGTACCTCTGCCATCGTCTCAGCCCTTCACAGATCCGGCGGCCATCCCCTGAACCAGCTTGCGCTGGAAGAGCAGGGCCAGTACGAGTGGTGGGACGACCGCCAGCACACCGGCTGCGGCCATCACCGTGAACTGGGTGTTGAAGTCGGTGGCGAAGTTCGCCGCCACCACCGGGATCGTCTTCGCGGCCTTGGTACTGGTCAGGAACAGCGCGAACATGAACTCGTTCCACGCCGTCATGAACGCGAACACCGCCGCCGCCACCAGCCCCGGCGCCGCGACCGGCAGGAACACCGACCACATCGTCCGGAACCAGCCACACCGATCGACCCGGGCCGCTTCCTCCAGCTCCCGCGGTACCGACCGGAAGAAGTCCTTCAGGATCCAGATCGTGATCGGCAACGCGAACGTCGTGTACGACAGGATCAGCGCCAGATACGTGTCCAGCAGCCCGAACTGCCGCATCAGCAGATAGAACGGGATGATGATCGCGATGCCGGGCACCATCCGCGTCAGCAGATACAGCACCAGCAACACCTGACTGCCCTTGAACTTCAGCCGGCTGAACGAGTACGCCGCAAACGTCGCCAGCACCAGGTTCAGTACGGCGGTCGCCGACGCCACGATCAGGCTGTTCCGCAACGAGTACGGCGTCTCCGACACCGCGCGCCCACCCACCAACTGCTGCGCGGCATCCGGATTCACGAACCCCAGATAGTTCTCCAGCGTCGGATGCACCGGCACCCAATGCGGCGGTACGGCGATCGCGTCGGCCTCGTGCATGAAGCTCATCGCCACGATCCAGTAGAACGGCAGCACCAGATACAACCCGAACGCGATCGCCAGTACATACAGAGCGATCTTCTTCCACGGAATGCGATACCTCAGCGGAACTTGAACGACGGTACTCATACTTCGAAGTTCCCCTTCCGGTAGAGCAGTCCGATATAGCCGACCGAGATGATCAGGGTGATACCGGTGATGACCCAGGCGTAGGCGCTGCCGAGGCCGAAGTCGGTGAAGGTCAAGACGGTCTGGACGTCGAGGAGCGCGATCGTGGTGGTCGCGTCGCCCGGGCCGCCGCCGGTGAGGACGTAAATCGTGTCGAAGGCGCGAAAGGCGTTCATGGTCTCGAGGATCAACACGATGAGGAGCGGGTGCAGGAGCCACGGAACGGTGACCTGGGTGAACCTTCGGAAGGCGCCGGCGCGGTCGACGGTGGCAGCGTCGTACAGCTCCGAAGGGATCGTGGACAGGCCGGCGAGCAGGATGATCACTGAGAAGGGCAGGGTGTTCCAGACCTGCGCGAGGGCGGTGAAGAGGAAGGCACCGGTGCCGGAGGTGAGCCAGGCCTGATAGCTGTCGATCAGGCCTAGTTGCATCATGAGGCCGTTGAGGGCGCCGGTCTTGGCATCGAAGATCGTTCGCCACATCAGGCCGTTCACGACGCCGGGCATTGCCCAGGGCAACAAGGCGAGGCTGAGCAGCAGGCCACGACCGCGGAACCGTTCGTTCAGGACCAGGGCCAGGATGAGCGCCAGGATGACGGTCAGGCCGAGGACGACCAGCACGAACAACGCGGACACCTTCAGCGCCGACAGGAAGGCGTCGTCGCTGAACAGCGCCTTGTAGTTGTCCAGGCCGATGAACCGTTTCGCCCGCGGGCGTTTGAGGTTGTTACGCTGCAGGCTGACGTAGAACGAGTAGCCGATCGGGTACGCGACCAGCAGGGCGATCACCGTGATGGCCGGGGCGTTCAGTGCCCAGGCCTTCCCGGTGTCGCCGAGCGGCCGTCGTTCGGTCAGGACACTCACGTCAGGAGTACTTCTTCTTGAGGGTCTCGGCGCTCTGCGCCAGGGTCGCCACCGCGGCAGCGGGCTGAACCTGGTTGCTCAGCACGCCCTGAACCACCTTGTGCATCTCGGTCTCGAACTCGGTGTACCAGGCAACGCCGAGAACGTTGCGCGGCCGGGCGATCTCGGCCAGGTGGGCGTAGATCGCCGGATCGGCGAACTTCTTCAAGGAGGCGTTGACTTCCGCATCCTTGGCCATGTCCTTGTAGGCGAACCCCAGTCCACGTTCCTGGAACCAGAACTTGGCCGTGTTCGGCTGCTTGTTCGCGTCCAGCCCGCCGAGGTAGGTGAGCAGTTTGAACGCGTCGTCCTTGACCTCGGTGTCCTTGGCCAGTCCGTACATCCGGGTGTTGCTGATGGTCCCGTGCACCTTGCCGTCCAGGCTCGGCACCAGCGCCATCTTCATCTTGCCGGCCGCCTTGGACTTCGAGGCGTCGTTGTAGTCGCGCAGCGCGTAGCGCGCACCGATCGTGAACGCGTACCGGTTCGCCTTCATCGCGTTGTCGACCGGCACCGGCAGCAACTGCAGCGACGCCGGGTCGAGCACCTTCGACTTGTTCGCCGCGTTCTGCAGCCAGGTCAGGACGTCCTTGGTCACCGCGTCGGTGGTGTTCATGATGGGCGCCTGCTGGTCGTCGAACAGGTTGCCGCCGCTGGCGAAGACCAGCCCCCACACCCAAGCCCACCAGGTGTCGGACAGCTGAGCCGGCAACCCGATCGGGTGCTCCAGCAGACCCTGGCTCTTGATCTTGGCCGCCTGCGCCTCGAGCTCCTCCAGGCTGGCCGGCGGCTTGCTGAAGCCGGCCTTGGAGAGGATCTCCGCGTTGTAGATCAGGCAGTTCGAGTCGGTGTAGTACGGCAGGCCGTAGCGCTTGCCCTGGTACGTCATCGCCTCCGCATTGCCGGGGAAGATCGAGGCGTACACCTCGTCGACACCGGGCAGCCCGTCGATCGGTTGCAGATACTCGCCTTCGACCCAAGCGGCGAGCGAGTCGTCATAGACGTAAAGGGCGTCCGGCCCACCGCCACCGGTGAACTCGGCAACGACCTTCTGCACGTACTGCGCGCTGGTGATCGGCGTGTAGTTCACCTTGATGTTGCTGGCCTGGGTGAAGCGGTCGAGGTTCTGCTGGACCAGAGTCGCCTCGTAGTCCCAGCCCTCGAACTTCACACTGCCGTTTCCGGCTGCAGGCTTGTCGCTCGAACAGGCGGCGAGCAGGCCGGGCGTGGCGGTTGCGGTCAGGCCGAGGCCCGCAAGCTTCAGGACCTGGCGGCGATTGAACTCCATGATGTGGTTCCCTTCGCTAATGCGTGGGCGATGCGAAGCCGATAAAGACGTGTGGGACGTCCTTTGGGGTGGTGCTGCGCGGTTCCTTCGTCGCTGACCAGGCCGCCGGCGTCGAGGGTGCGGATCAGCCGGCGTCCGGACTGGTCCGTGATACCGAGCCGGTCGGCGAGCTCTCCAGGCGAGATCGCGCGGCCTTCCAGCTCGTGGTCGAGTGCCGCCAGCCGCGACACGGTGGCCGCGCTGAGACCGACGGTCTTCGCGAGCTGTTCGACGTGTTCGCCGTGCTCGCGGTAGGAGAAGCTGAGCGCCTCGCGGTCAGTGGTCGTCAGCGGACCCATCGGCCCGATGATCACCCCGCTGTCCTCGATCAGGTAGGCGCACGGCTCGTTCTCCTGCTCCGCCCGGGCCGCGGCCTGCTCGGCGAGCAGCACGCAGTTGCGCGCGGAGACGCCGACCCCGAATCCGGCCGACACCTGCGCACCAAGCGCCGTACCGGCTTCGGCTAGAGCCGGTACGGCGACCCAGTTGCGGGTCACGCGTTCGAACAGGGCTTTGTGGGCGAAGACGACGACGCCACGGCGACCACGGTCCTCGATCCAGGCCCCGGCGAACTCGGGGGTGTTCAGCAACAGGTTCATCAGGCCGACCCGGGCGCGCTCCTCGTCGGCCGCCTGCGAGATCAGGAAGACCCCGGCCGCGAACCGCTGTGCACTCGCCCGGTCCGACTCGATCCGCAGCGCGAGCTCATGCAGCTCGGTACGGATCGTGGTCGGTACCGGCATTCCGCTCATGATCCCGATCGGGTCGCCGGCCAACTGCTCCCGTACGGCGGCGCGCACGCTGATCACGTAGCCGCGATCGCCGAACCGGTGGAACGCCGTCCGGTGGAAGTCGAGGATCTGCTCGACCGATTGCGTCGGCGAATACGGCAGGGAGGCGATCTCGTTCTGATCGAGCTCGAGCGCGCTCGCCACCGCCTCGACCGCCTCGGCCGGGAAGGTGTCGATGCTGACCGGCGTCCGGCCCCAACCTTGCTGCTGCGCCCGGTAGAGCGCGAGCGTCAGGTCAAGCGCCGACGGCCGGATCACGCCGACCGGCAGCCCGGGCGGAAGCAGCTCCCGGCTGGCCGTATACGGCACCGGACCGGCCAGAAACCCGTCGAGCCGCGTCGTGCTCAGGAACTCCGCGACCTTCTCGCGGACGTTCTCCTCGTGGTCGTAGCTGACCCATTCCAGGTCGACGCCGCGCAACGTGCTGGCCGCCTCGCGGAACAGCACCCCGTGCGTCGCGTGGGTCACAACCCCGATCACGATGGCCACAGAACTCCCTTGGACGAAGCAGGTGCGACAGCGTCATTTCCGAACCATGTTCGGAAGTCACTCGTAAATCCGATGCCGCCTAAGCTCCCTTGGTTTCGGGGTCCGGGTCAAGGGATCGCCGGAATGAAATTTCCCGGAAACACTCCTTGACACCGGTCTAGGCCGACCGCTTCAGTGCTCGGGTGGAGTACGTCGAGCAGCTGCCGGTGCCCGGCCTGGCAGGTGTGGTTCGGACGGTCTGGATCCAACGCACCGGCGCGATCGAACACGTCCATCGCCACCTCCCCACGGGCGGTGTGGAGATCCACTTCCCGCTCGGCGGACGCCCGCAATTGCTCGGCCCGTTGACCGGTCCGGCGATCGAAGTGATCCCGGCGCACACCACGCTCGTCGGGGTGCGGTTCCATCCCGGTACGGCGCCACCGCTGCCCGCCGTACTGGATGAACTGATCGACCAGCACCTGAGCCTCAACGACCTCTGGGGACACACGGCCGATCGCCTCGTCGAGGCCATGGCCGAAGCAACGACTCCGGAACGTGCATTGCTTTATCTGCAAGCACATCTGCTGTCCGAGTTCCGGCGTACCGTCCAGGTGGATGAACTTGTTCAGGAGGCTGTACTGGGTTTGATGCCTTGGCAGCTGACATCGATTGACAAGCTGGCCACCCATCTGTCGCTTTCCGCGAGTCAGCTCCGTCGACGGTGCTTGCAGGCGGTTGGGACGACGCCGAAGGTGCTGCAGCGGACGCTGCGGTTCCAGGGGTTTCTGGCGTTGGCGCAGGCTGGGCAGACGCCGTCCGGTCGCCGAGGACTTGACGGTACGGCGGGGCTCGCGATCGATGCCGGGTATGCCGATCAGGCCCACCTCAGCCGCGAGTGCCACCGGCTGACCGGGCTCACACCGTCGCAGCTGCTCGGCGGCGATCTCGATCGGTGCGGGTGCGGCCACGACCACTCGGCGTCGTACACGCCGTTCCTCGCCCGACGCATGCACGTTTTGTTCAAGACCTAGCCGGTACGGCGCTCGTAGCCTCGAGCCCATGGAACTCCTGCACTGTCGTTCGGTCGCGGACGTGGTTGCCGCGGTCAAGAGCGGCCGGCGACTCGTACCGCGAGGCGGTGGGCACTGTTTCGTGGACCGGACGTCCGCCGCGGATGTGGTGCTGGATCTGAGCGGGCTTCACACGATTGCGGTCGCTCACGACGGAGTCGCGACGATCGGTGCCGGTGCCTTGCTGGGACAGGTCTATGGCGAACTGCACAACGTCGGGCGGGCATTGCCGGCCGGGTGTGGGCCGACGGTCGGGATCGCGGGGCTGACGTTGGGTGGTGGGATCGGGCTGGTCGGGCGCAAGTACGGGCTGACGTGCGATCGACTGGTCGGCGCGCAGGTCGTGCTCGCCGACGGCAGTGTGGTCGAGTGCGATGCTGACCGTGAACCGGACCTGTTCTGGGCGCTGCGTGGTGCGGGTGGTGGGCAGTTCGGGGTGGTGACGGAGTTCCGGTTCAAGACCATTGCGGAGCCGATGATGACGCGCATCGCGGCTGACTGGGCAGCGCCGAATCCGATGGAGATCGCCCAGGCGTGGCAGGTCTGGGCACCGGACGCGCCCGACGACCTCACGCTGAATCTCACCGTCGACGGAGCGCAAGCCGTTCTGATCGGCGCAAGCCTTCTCCCACTCGAACCGACCCGCGCTCTGCTGGCCGAATTCACATCCCTGGCCGGTACGGCGGTTCCGTTCGTGCTGCACGCGGATGTGCCGCTGTCCGAGGTGAAGGCGAGCTTCGCCGACGCGACGCCGTCCGAGACCGCGGAGATGCATTCGGAGTTCTTCGACCAGCCGCTCACCGGCGAGCTTGCCGGCCGGATGGCGTTCACCGCGATGGGCGGCGCCTACAACCGAGTCGCCACGGATGCGACGGCATTCGCCCATCGGAACGAACGGTTCCTGCTGGAGTCGCCTGCCGCCTATGCAAACGGTTCCGGCCATGTGTATCCGAATTTCCCCGATCTGACGTTGGCCGACGGGCCGACGGCGTACCACGGTGTGAATCTCGCCCGGCTGCGCGCGGTCAAGCAGGTCTATGACCCGGATCGATTCTTCGATTTTCCCCAGGCAGTGTGAGAGGACGTTTCATGAGCAAGGTCATCGTTGCGCTTGCCGTGTCGGTGGACGGCTACATCAGTGGCCGGACACCGGACGGCGCGGACGAGTTCGGGCGTGGTCTCGGCGACGCCGGAATGTTGTTCGACTGGTACTTCAACGGCGATACCCCCAGCCAGGTGTTCGGCGACGGGTTCAAGCTGAGTGCGCCGAGTGCTCGCATCTTCGACGAACTGGCCGGGCGAGACGGCGCGGTCATCTGCGGGCATACGACGTACACGCACTCCAGCGACTTCGGTGGTGGGAGCCCGCATCCGTCTGCACCGCTGGTAGTGCTGAGTCACGAACCTCTTGAGGTCGGACCGACGCAGACCCTCGCCTCGAGCATCGAGGAGGCGGTCGAGATCGCGCGGAAGCTTGCCGACGGCAAGGATATCGGGATCATGGGCGGCGGCACCGTGACGTCCGCGCTCGCGGCCGGACTCGTCGACGAGCTCGTGCTGCACCAGGTGCCGATTCTGCTCGGCGGCGGTCGCCGGTTCTTCCAGGAGCTCCCCGAACACATCGCGCTGCGGCTGATCGACGCCGTACCGGCTCCGGGCGTGACGCATCTGCACTACGAGGTGATCCGATGATCCTCGTCACCGGTGGACTGGGCATGATCGGCGCCGCGACCGCCCGCGCTCTCGTCGATCTCGGGCACGAAGTGGTCGTCACCTCACACCGTCGCAGCGAAGCCCCGTCGTTCCTGGCCGGCCGGGTCACGGTCGAGTCCCTGGACGTCACCGACCGGGACGCATTCCTTGCCCTGGGCAAACAGCATCACATCACCGAAATCGTTCACCTGGCCGGAAGCATTCCAGGCGATGACCCGGTTGCGTTCTTCCGCAACGATCTCGCCGGCCTGCTGAATGCCCTGGATGCGGCGCGCGCCTGGGGAGTGCGCCGGTTCGCGGTTGCGAGCAGCCTCGGGAACTACATCGGCCGGCCCGAAATCCCTTGGCACGAAGAGCTCGCCATTCCCGACGCGGACCTGCCGCTGGCGATCATCGCCCTCAAGAAGGCCGTCGAACCGATCACCACCCAGAGCCTGCAGGGCACCGGGATCGACCCCGTCCTGCTCCGGATCGGCAGCATCTGGGGACCTCTGATGGATCCGGAGTCGCCGATCATCACCATCGCGCCGTACGTCAGTGCGATCCTGCGCGGCGAGACACCCGAGGCCCGGTACGCCGATGATGGCGGCGACTTCTGTTACGCCGCCGACGCGGGTCGCGCGATCGCGCTCCTGACCACCGCCGAGACCCTGCACCACCGCATCTACAACGTCTCCAGCGGCAGCCGATCCACCAACCGCCAGGTCGCCGAAGCCCTGCAGGCCATCACCCCCGCCCTCCACCTCGACCTCATCCCCGGCCGCCAGTCCGGCCCCGGTGAAGACCCCTACCTGGACATCTCCCGCCTCACCGCCGAAACCGGTTTCACCCCCGAGTACGACGTGCCCGCCGCAGTCGCCGACTACGTCACCTGGCGCACCACCAACCCCCGCTAACCGCGGTCGCGGGGTGAACGGACGAACGGGTAGTGGTGGTGCTTAGCAGGAGTTTGGGACGCTGCGCAGGCTCAGCGGATCGTCGATCGGTCTACCACTACCCGTTGGTTGGTACGGCGGTTGGGGATTTAACGGGTCGCTCGGCTGGTGGAGGGGCGGATACGGTCGGGCGGTGGATGTCGAACCGGCGGTAGCTGCGGCCAAGGCGATCTTGTCGGCGGATGAGGCGATCGTGCTCAACGCATCGAACAAGGTGGTTCTGCGATTGCTGCCCCAGGACGTCGTCGCGCGGGTCGCGTTGGCGGATGAGCATGGGTTCGAGCGGGAACTGGAGCTTGGCCGGCGGCTCGCGGATGCTGGGTATCCGGCGGTCGCGCCGGCTGATCCGAAGGTCTACGAGCAGGACGGTATTTCGGTCTGCTTCTGGCGGTACTACGCACCGCAGGCGCCGATCCCGCCGGACGAGTTCGCCGTCGCGTTGTACCGACTCCACGAGGGGCTGCGCGAGGTCGACGTACCGGTGCCGCATTTCATGGATCGGGTGGTGGAAGCGACGTATGTGCTGGCGAATCCGGCGCTCTCGCCGGACGCGTCTGAGGCCGATCGTGAGTTTCTGGTCACGACGCTGACCAAAGCCAGCCGGGCAGTCCTGGCGGCGGGTGCCCCGGAGCAACTGCTGCACGGCGAACCGCATCCGGGGAACCTGCTCAGTACGACGGACGGCCCGCTGTTCATCGACTGGGAGACAATGTGCCGTGGGCCGGTCGAGTTCGATGTCACACATGCGCCGGAAGAGCTCGCCGACCACTACCCCGGAATCGATCGGGAACTGGTGCGGCAGTGCCGACTGCTGATGCTCGCAATCGTCATCGCCTGGCGGTGGGAGCTAGGCGACCAACTCCCCAACGGCGACGCCCAGCGTGCGGAGTTCACAGCGCGGCTGCACGCCGAACTCAGCGGGATTTAGCCGCCGGATACGCCGATCTCGGCGTCGGCCAGGTCGTCGGTGAGGCCGTCGGTGTTGTCCAGCCAGCCGTGCGGGAGGATGACGCGCTCGCGCGGGCTGCCCTGGCGGCCACGCGGAGCACCCAGCTCCGCGGTCGGAAACGGGACGGTCGGATCGAGCTGACCGAGCAGCTCGTCCAGGCGGGCGAGCGTGTCGACCATGCCGAGGGCTGCGCGCAGCTCGCCACCGGCCGGGAAACCCTTGAGGTACCAGGGCACGTGCTTGCGGAAGTCGCGCAGACCGCGCTGCTCCCCCATCAGGCCGGCGAGCAGCTCGCCATGCCGGCGCATGACGGTCGCGACCTCACCGAGGTTCGGCAGGTTGAGCGTCTCGCCACCGGCGAACGCCACTGCGAGATCGCGGAACAACCACGGCCGTCCGAGGCAACCGCGGCCGACGATCACGCCCGCGCAGCCGGTCTCGGCGACCATCCGGAGCGCGTCACCGGCCTCCCAGATGTCGCCGTTGCCGAGGACCGGAATGTTCACGTGCTCGACCAGCTCGGCGATCTTCGTCCAGTCCGCCTGACCCGAGTACGCCTGTGCCACCGTCCGCCCGTGCAGCCCGATGGCCGCCGCACCCGACTCCTCGGCGATCCGGCCGGCGTCGAGATAGGTCTGGTGGTCGCTGTCGATCCCGATCCGGGTCTTCATCGTCACCGGGATCCCGTACGGCGTCGCCGCCTGGACCGCCGATTTCAGGATCGCGCCGAGCAGATTGCGCTTCCACGGCAGCGCCCCGCCCCCACCCTTGCGAGTGACCTTCGGGACCGGGCAGCCGAAATTCAGGTCGATGTGGGCGACGCCGTACTGGTCGCAGAGCAGTTGGACGGCCTTGCCGATGTAGACCGGATCGACGCCGTACAGCTGCACCGACCGAACCGTCTCGCGCTCGTCGAACGTGAGCATGTCCAGCGACTTCGGGTCGCCCTCGACGATTCCGCGCGACGTGATCATCTCGCAGACGTACAGCCCGGCACCCTGCTCAGCGCACAACCGCCGGTACGCCGCGTTGGTGATCCCGGCCATAGGCGCGAGCACCACGGGCGTATCGATGGTCAGATTGCCAAGCTTGAGCATCAGTTAGGCCTTTGCGACGAGGATCTTGCCGTCGCCGGAGATTCGGGCGTTGTGGGGTACGACCGCGTTGGCCGTCGTGGTGACATCGCAGCGGATGCCGTCACCACTCGATGGTACGACGGCGACCGGATTCATCGTGCAGGTGATCTTCGAGGCGTCCGGCACCGCGCGCAGGACAGCGTCGACGACCTTTTCCTTGACCACGGCAACTTGTTCGGAGGTGAACTTGTACGACGCGTTGTACGGCTCGGCGTCGACGGTCAACGTGCCGGTGAACGACTGACCGGCGTACGTGACGGTGCACTTCAGCGTGTGCTTCCCGGGCTTGTCCGCGTCGTCGAGGCCCGGGCAGTTGACGGTGGTCTTCGCCGCCTTGCCCGCGGTGACCTGGGTCTGCTTGGCGATCGCGAAGCGGATCCGGTTGGCCAGCGGGGCGTCGTCGGCCGGCGCACCCGTGACAACCGGGGCCGGGTACGGCTTGGAGGGCGTCGGCAGCGGCTTCAGGGTCGGCGTCGACGCGGTCGGGATCGGCGCCGACGACGGCGCCGAAGGACCGGAGCTGTTCGGCGTTGACGGGTTCGAGCCCGCCTTGGGATCGGTGTCGGAGCAGGCGGCCAGCAGGAAGACGGCCAGCGCCGACACTCCGAAAACGGCCAGCCCGAACCGCAGGCGCTCGCCCATTACCTTCATGTCAGCAACCCACCAGCGCCTGGGCCAGGTACCCGGTGACCTCGCTCAGGGCGACCCGCTCCTGCTTCATCGAGTCGCGCTCGCGGATCGTGACCGCGTGATCCTCGAGCGTGTCGAAGTCGACGGTGATGCAGTACGGCGTACCGATCTCGTCCTGGCGGCGGTACCGGCGACCGATCGCACCGGCGTCGTCGAAATCGACGTTCCAGTTCTTCCGCAGTTCGGTGGCCAGATCGCGAGCCTTCGGCGACAGATCGGTGTTACGCGACAGCGGCAGCACAGCGGCCTTGACCGGTGCGATCCGCGGGTCGAAGCGCAGGACCGTCCGCTTGTCGACGCCGCCCTTCGCGTTCGGCGCCTCGTCCTCGGTGTAGGCGTCGAGCAGGAACGCGAGCACGTTGCGGGTCAGGCCGGCCGCCGGCTCGATCACGTACGGCGTCCAGCGCTCGCCCTTCTCCTGGTCGAAGTACGACAGGTCGGCGCCGGAGTGCTTCGAGTGCGTGGACAGGTCGAAGTCGGTGCGGTTCGCGATGCCCTCGAGCTCGTCGAACTCCTTGCCGCCGAAGTTGAACCGGTACTCGATGTCGACGGTGCGCTTCGAGTAGTGGCTCAGCTTCTCCTTCGGGTGCTCGTAGAACCGCATGTTGTCCGGGTTCAGCCCGAGGCCGGTGTACCAGTCCCAGCGCGCCTTCAGCCAGTACTCGTGCCACTCCTCGTCGGCGCCCGGGGCGACGAAGAACTCCATCTCCATCTGCTCGAACTCGCGGGTCCGGAAGATGAAGTTGCCCGGCGTGATCTCGTTGCGGAAGCTCTTGCCGATCTGGGCGATCCCGAACGGCGGCTTCTTCCGCGCGGTGCCCATCACGTTGGCGAAGTTCACGAAGATGCCCTGGGCGGTCTCCGGGCGCAGGTAGTGCAGGCCCTCCTCGGACTCGACCGGGCCGAGGTAGGTCTTCAGCAGTCCGTTGAACATCCGCGGCGCGGTGAAGGTGCCCTTGTTCCCGCAGTTCGGGCAGGCGATCTCGGCCAGCTCGACGGTCTCGGGGTCCTTGTTCTTGCGCCGGGCGTAGTCCTCGCGCAGGTGGTCGTCACGGAACCGCTTGTGGCACGACTGGCACTCGGTCAGCGGGTCGACGAACTCCTGCAGGTGACCCGACGCCTCCCAGACCTTGGTCGGCAGGATCACCGAGGAGTCCAGCCCGACGATGTCGTCGCGGCTCGTCACCATCGACCGCCACCACTGGGTCCGGACGTTGTTCTTCAGCTCGACGCCGAGCGGACCGTAGTCCCAGGCCGACTTGGTTCCACCGTAGATCTCGCCGCAGGGGTACACGAAGCCTCTGCGCTTGCTGAGGCTGACGACGGCATCGACGGTTTCCACGGGCACTTTTGAACTCCAGAAACGGGCACAGGTCGGGTACGGAAAGGACCAGGCTATCGGTCCTGGGTGGCCAAAGTCGCATTCAGCGCATGCTGACTGCTACGGCAGCAATCCGGTCCGGTCCACGGCCAGGTCCTCGTAGGCGGTGGGCTCGTCGATTGCCTGCGACAGCAGCGGTACGGCGGTCAGCTTCACCTCGTACGGCGAGAGCGCGCGCCGGTAACTCCCGACGTTCACGAACTCCAGGTTCAGCGCGAGCAGCTCCGGGTCGTCGACGTTCCGCCCGGTCCGGGCCGCCACGAACCCCTTCTGCCGGCTCAGCACCTCAACGGCCGCGTCCAGCCGGACTGCGAACTCCACCTGCTCGGTCTCCGGAACCCGGAACCTGATCACGACGAACACCCGCGTCACCCTACGTGCACGCGCCCGCCCAGCCAGATCCCACCCACTCGGAACCGCAACAGGATCTCCGAAGGACTCCCCATCGCCTGCCCCTGCTTGACCCGGATCGGCCCGTCGCCCACCCAGCCGTTCTCCCGCAGCCCGAAACACAACGCTGCCGCCGCGATCCCGGTGGCCGCATCTTCGGGGTAGCCCGACGACCGCGGGAACTGCCGCGCCCGGAACACCTGTCCGGCGGCGGACTCAACGGCGTACGGGTAGAGCCCGGTCGACCCGATCCGTTCACAAACCTCCTCGACCCGGCTGAAGTCCGGCCGCAGCCCGTCGAGGATCTCCATGCTTCTGAGCGGTACCAGCGTCTTCACCCGACTCGTGCGCGCATTCCGCACCGGAGCAGCCGCCAATTGCTCTGCGGACAGGCCTAAGACGTCCAGTACGGCGGCCACTCCGTCGTCCGAGACTGGCTCGACCACGCCTTCGTCCTGCGTGACCTCGACCAGGCGGCTCTCGGTGGGGCCGCTCACTCTGGCGGTGACCGGGCCGCTGCGGGTCCACACCTTCACCTCGTCGCGCGGCAACCGGCCCAGGCGGTCGAGCAGCCAGACGGCACCGACTGTGGCGTGACCACACATCTCCATCTCGTGGTTCGGCACCCAGAACCGCAGTCCGAGGTCGAAGCCTTCCGGCGTACCGATGACGAAGCCGCTCTCATGGCCGTATGCCCGCGCGACGGCTTGCATCTCGGCATCGGACATCCCGTCGGCATCGGCGACGATCGGCGCCGGGTTTCCACCGCCCGGCCGCTCCGGAAACACTCGCAGCAACCGCACTTCACCACGTGTCATGTCCTCATCAAACCTGTCCGCCCGACCGCAGTACTCCGGTGACCTGGAACAATGGGTCTATGAGTTCCCCCAGCAGTCAGCCGGTGAGCCCGCTCCGGCAGCGGATCACCAAGATCAGTTACCCGTACGTCGCGCGGCTGCACGGGATGCCGAAGCTGACCCTGCCGATCATCACCGGTGTCCTGGCGCTGGTCGGAGTCTTCGCTCCGGTCCCGGTCGCCGTACCGGCCCTGATCCTGCTGGCCATGGTGCTCGGCTGGCTGGCGTTCCTGTCCTGGCCGGCCGTCACGACCGGCCCGAAGTTCCTGCGGATCTTCTCGATCCTGGTGATCCTGCTGTTCGCCGTCTCCCGGATCGCGGGAGCCTAAGCGCTCACCAGTCGTGGACGGTGCCGTCCGCGAGCCGGTTGACCGGTAGGTAGGCCGGTGCGTAGGGGTGGGCGGCGGCCAGTTCGTCGTCCAGTTCCACGCCGATGCCCGGCGCGTCTCCGGGGTGCAGGTGCCCGTCCACGAATGTGAACGCGTGCCGGAACACGTCCTCGGTCGCGGATGTGTATCCGGCGTACTCCTGGATACCGAAGTTATGAATCGCCAGGTCGAGGTGGATCGCGGCCGCCATGCCAACCGGCGAAATGTCTTCCGGTCCGTGAATCGCGCTCTTGATCTGTTGCTGCGCCGCGAAGTCGAACAGCTTCTTCAGGGGTGAAACGCCACCGAAGTGTGTAACCGCGGCACGGACGTAGTCGATCAACTGCTCGTTGACGAGCGTGCGGAAATCGAACACGGTGTTGAAGACCTCGCCGATCGCGAGCGGGGTCGTGGTGTGACTGCGGACCAGCCGCAGGCCCTCCTGGTTCTCGGCCGGCGTGCAGTCCTCCAGCCAGAACAGGTCGTACGGCTCGAGATCCTTACCCAGCCGGGCCGCCTGCTGCGGTGTCAGCCGGTGGTGCGAGTCGTGCAGCAGCGGCAGGTCGGGACCGAACTCGTTCCGCACGGCCTCGAACACAGACGGCATGTGTCGCAGGTATGCGCCCGTGTCCCAGTCCTCGACGAGCGGCCGCGGGTGCCCGTCCGGACTCACCTCGGGTTCGCCATGAACGCCGTACACGCGTTTCAACCCCGGTACGCCGGTCTGGATCCGGATCGACTGGTATCCCTGCGCCATCCGCTCCCGCACCGAGTCGAACAGCTCGGGCAGATCACGACCGTTCGCGTGACCATACGTGCGGACGCGATCACGGCTCGCGCCACCGAGCAACTGGTAGAGCGGCAGGTTCGCCACCTTGGCCTTGATGTCCCACAACGCCACGTCCACGGCAGCGATCGCCGCCATCGTGATCGGGCCGCGCCGCCAGTACGCCCCGCGGTAGAGCGACTGCCAGGTGTCCTCGATCTTGTGCGGATCGAGGCCGATCAGCAGCGGTGCAACGTGATCGCGCAGGTAGCTGACCACGGCGAGCTCGCGACCGTTGAGCGTCGCGTCGCCCAGCCCGGTCACGCCGTCGTCGGTGGTGATCCGCAACGTGACGAAGTTGCGGCCCGGACTGGTGACGACGACGGACGCGTCGACGATCTTCATCTGGTTAGCCTTTCGTGGCGCCGGCGGTGAGGCCGGCAACGAGATGTTTCTGCGCCAGTACGGCGACCACGACGACCGGAACGGTCATCACGGTCGAGGCCGCCATCAGGCCACCCCAGTCCGTTCCGGCGTACGAAATGAACGAGAACAACGCGACCGGCACGGTCATCGTGTGCTCATCGCGAGCATGAAGTTGTTCCGGCTCGCGACGAACGCCAGTACGGCGGCAGTCGCCGTACCGGGTGCCGCGAGCGGCGGCAGTCGCCGTAGCGGGTGCCGCGAGCGGCGGCAGTCGCCGTACCGGGTGCCGCGAGCGGCAACGCGACCCGCCCGCAACCCCCGCCCCTAGCCGCCCGACCGCCCGCCGACTGATCACCCGATCCACGCCCAACCACCTCCCGGTCCAACTGGTACTACCAGCCGGACCGTAACAGCACCTCCCACCCCGGGCTGCAGCCATCTCGTCAACCTCACCGCCGCCTCGCCGTACCGGCCCTCACCACCCCAGGGCAATTTGACCGGATCTCCCCTGAACTTGCCCCTTCTCCCCTCAAAATCTGAGGGGAGAACCAGCAACTTCAGTGGATACCCTCTGAAATGCGCGGGGGCTGGTGGGACCGCGGAGAACCGGGGGCCGGAGACAGCTTGTGGGGGCCGGATACCTCTGGCCACAGGTCTCGGGCCACCACTTCTTGTCTCCTGCCACTAGTGGTGGCCGGGGCGGGAGGGGGTTAGGGGGTGGAGCGGCGGTGGAGGAGGGTTTCTATGTGGTTGGCGGCCATGACGTCGAGGCTCAGGTCTAGGTCGGGGCCGTAGGTGCGGAGGGCCAGCGACAGGTGTTCGCGCATGTGGTGGCGGGCGCGGTCGGTGTCGCGGGCGGTGATGGCTTCGAGGATCTCGGGGTGGTGCGGGACGCCGGGTTCGGCGATGGAGGGGTCCGAATTGGAGCGGAGCATCATCTCGAACATCATGCCGCCGATGGACGAGAGCATGATGCGGAGGACCGGGTTGCCGGCGGCGGCCGCGATCGTGTCGTGGAACTCGAGGTCGGCGCGGGCCTTCACGACTGGGTCGGTGGCGGCGATCATCGCGGCGTTGGCGGTTCGCATCGCTTCGATCTGTACGTCGGTGGCGCGTGAGGTGGCGAGGCCGACGATCTCGACCTCGATCGGGATGCGGGCCTCGATCAGTTGGCGGACGGTGGGGCGGCCGGCGCGGTAGAGGGCGTCGTAGCTGCGCGCGTCGGCGGTCGACTGGTCGATGACGAAGGAGCCTCGGCCGGGCGCGACCTCGATCAGGTGCTGGGCTTCGAGGCGGCGGAGTACCTCGCGCAGGACATTGCGACTCGCGCCGAACTGTACGGCGAGCTCGCGCTCCGACGGCAACTTCGCGCCGACCGGGATCGCGCCGGAGCGGATCTCGTTCTGCAGCCGCCGGGCGATGCTCTCGGTGAGCAGACCCCGGTGGGCAGGCGGTTCGAAGGTGGCAGCTGGCACAGCACGAAGCTACCTCACCTGCGCTCCCAAGCTGCTGCGCGCGATCACCCCAAACCCGCCAAACAACACCCTCGATATTCGCCCCCCTCCGCCGCACCCAACAACCGCTCAAACCAACCGCCACGCCGGACCACCCCGAGCACGCCAACCAACCGCCACGCCGGACCGCCCCAAGCTCGTTCAATCAAGTGCGGCGCCGGACCGCCCCAAGCTCGTTCAATCGAGTGCGGCGGTCAGCTACCCCAGGCCGGCGGCCTGCGCCGCGCGGGTTTTCTCGATGGTGGTTGCGAGCTGCTTCACCCCAGCTTCCTGGCCGGCGGCTTTTACGCTGCGGGTGACGAGGGCGGACTGGTCGAGGTGGTCTTTGACCTCGCGGCGGAGGACCTTGTCGAAGGCGGGGCCGCGCAGCTTCTGCAGCGCGGCCACCTCGTCCTCGGTCATCATCCCGGGCATGTCATGGCCGAAGTGGGCGTTTTCGGTGGGTAGGTGGGCGCGGTCGCGTAAGGCGATCAGTTGCTTGAGCTCCGCCTGGTGGCTGACGGTCAGGTTCGCGGCCAATCGCCGTACGGCGGGGTCTGCGGAGTTCGCTGGCGCGAAGGCGAGGATCTTGAGGAACTGTTCGTCCATCGGGATCATCAGTCCGAGCCAGGCGGCGTCCGTGGGGTTGAACGCCGGGTCGACGGAGGCGACAGGGGCGACGGAGGCCGCCGGAGCTGGGGGTTGTGGCTGGGGCTGAGCACCACACCCTCCGAGTACTCCGGCGACCAACGCCAGTAGAAGGAACTGCCTCACGGGTGACCGTCCGCCCCGCACTTGATGATCGGGCGGATGCAGTCGTTGACGCGGCGAGCCATCTCGTCCACCGGCCAGGCGTTGAAGAAGTCGCCGTGCATGGTGAACCCACCACCACTCGCCAACCGGAAGCCCGCGGTCGGGCCGTTCACCGGGTAGCGCAGTACCTGCCGCAGTTTCGGTACCGGGATCGGATGCGTCGCCGGGCAGTCGCCGTTCACCGGATAAGCCATGTGGCTCTTGTGATCCGGTGAGTCGAGGTCGCGGCCGTTCCAGCATTGCGGGAAGTCGAGGTACGACTCCAGCATCGACCCGGCCGGACAGTTGATGAAGTCATGACCGGCGCCCGCGTCGCCGGCGTGCAGACATGACCACCGCGAGATGGTGTTGTCGTTCGGCCCGGTGGCTTTCGCGTTGCCGGCCACGATCCGCAGCCCGTAAGGCAACGGCTGGGTGCGCGCGATGACATCATCGCGAACGCCTTCACCCAGGTAGTAGAACGTCGTACCCGTGGGCTCGACCGGCTGGTTGTTCGAGTAGAACGTCGGCACCCAGTACGACGACCTGTCGACCGACGGGTTGCAACTGGTTGGTGAAGTGGCGAGGTCGTCCACGGTTGTGTTCGCGTTCGTCACCGTGGCACCGAAGAAGCTGTGCATGTGCGATGCACCCGGCATGTTCGGGAACACGATCGGGTCGTCCGGCAGCCGGTGCGTATACGCGCAGTCCGCGAGGAACTCCGCGACCCGGACGATCGGCCCACCAGCGGTTCCGCCGTACACCTGGAACTCCCAGAGCGACGCTCCCCACTGGGTTGCGCGCTCGGTGACCAGGACTCGGACATAGCGGCCGGAGCCGGTCACTGCGAGGCTCTGCTCACCACCGGTGCCGTTGGTGGTCGTCTGGACGGTGGTCCATTCGTTGCCGGTGTCGGACGTCTGGATCTGGAAGCCGCGGGCGTACGCCGCCTCCCAGCGCAGCAGCACGCGGCTGAACGACTGGGTGGACCCGAGGTCGACCCGCAGCCACTGGTTGTCGGCGAAGGTGCTCGCCCAGCGGGTTCCGTTGTCACCGTCGACGGCCGCGGCAGCCGGCGTACCGGCGTTTTCGACCGACGAGGCGAGGGCTGGACGCCCTTGGGACAAAAGGGTTTCAGCGGCTTGTGCGTTGCCCGACGTCACCAGGAAGGCGCCGAGTACGGCGAGCACAGTCAGTAGAGCTCTTCTCATCAGCGGACTCCTCTCAGTGGTAGACGCGGACGTAGTCGACGAGCATCCGGGACGGGAACGGCGTGGCAGCGTTCGGCGGACCGGGGAAGTCGCCGCCCACAGCCAGGTTCAGGATCAGGTAGAACGGGTGGTCATAGATCCACGGCCCGCGTGTCGCTTCGAGTTGAGCCTTGTCGACCGTGAACACCGTGGTGCCGTCGACCTGGTAAGTGATGCCGGTGGAGTTCCAGAGCATCGTCCAGGTGTGGAAGTCGTCGGCGAAGTCCGCACCACCCGGTAGGCCGTACGAACCGCCGTACCCGCCGGCGCCGTTGTAGGCCGGGGCGTGCAGCGTCGAGTAGCCCTTGGTGGTCTCGCGGCCGAGGATCTCCATGATGTCGATCTCGCCGTTGTACGGCCATGGCCGGCCGGTGAGGAAGTCGCTCCCCATCATCCAGAACGCGGGCCACAGACCATTGCCCTTCGGCACCTTGATCCGCGCCTCGACCTTGCCGTACGTCGTGTCGAACTTCGTGCCGGTGTTGATCCGGCCCGACGTGTACTGGCACGTCCCCTTACCGCTGACGGGGTCGATCGGGCACGCCGTACCGGGGGTTTCCTGACGACGGGCCTCGATCACCAGATGGCCTTGACCGTCGGTCTGGATGTTGTCGTTGTTGGTGTAGACCTGCAGCTCGTTGTTCTGGCCGATGCCGGGGTCGGCGCGCCACTTCGCCGCGTCCGGCTTGGCGCCGGCCGGGGTGTCGAAGTTGTCCTGCCAGATCAGCTGCGGCGGGTTCGCCGGATCGGCCGGCGGGGTCGGCGGCGTGTTCGGCGCTCCCCCGGTGCCGTAGACCTGGAACTCCCACAGCGAATACCCGTACGGCGAGTTGCGCTGCGTACCGTACATCCGGACGTAGCGGCCGCTGCCGGACACGGTCAGCGTCTGCTTGAAGCCGGGGCCGGTGGTGGTCGAGTAGATCGTGGTCCAGTTGGTCGCGTCGTTGGAAACCTGCAGCTGGTAGGACTTCGCCGAGGCCGGATCCCATTGCAGGACGACCTTGTCGATCTGCGCGGTCGCACCGAGGTCGACGTAGATCCATCCCGGGTCGACCCAGCCGGAGTCGGTCGCGGTCGCCCAGCGGCTGGCCGGGTCGAGGTCGAACGCGCGGGCCGGCGTGCACTCGAAGCAGTTGCCGTCACTCTGCTGCGTGGATGCGAAGCCCGGCTTGTTGTAGGACAGCAGACCGGAGCTGAGGCCAGGGCCGGTACCACCAGCGCCGAAGACCTTGAACTCCCACAGCGAGTAACCCCACTGCGTCGCTCGCTGCGTGCCCACCAGGCGGACGTAGCGACCGGTACCACTGACGTTGAGAGTTTGGTTGCCTCCGGCACCATTCGTGGTGGTGTTGACGGTCGTCCAGTTGGACGCGTCGGCGGAGATCTGGATCTGGAAAGCGGTCGCGTACGCCGCCTCCCAGGAGAGCTGCACCTGGCTGATGGTGGCCGAGGTACCGAGGTCGACCTGCAGCCACTGCGGGTCGCCGAACGCACTCGACCAGCGGGTGCCGGGGTCGCCGTCGACGGCCGAGGCGGCGCCGAAGACGACGTTCTCGGAGGAGGAGGCGGTGGCGGTCTTGCCTTGGGACAGCAGTACGTCGGCGGCGCGCGCGGGGAGCGCGACGAGAGTGCCGATCAGGAGGGAGAGAGCGGCGAGGGCAGCCGCAATTCTGGGTCGGATTCTGGAGCGGGTTCTGGGGCGGGTGAGATGTGGCATGGGCGTCTCCGGGGGCAGTCGGATGATGCACATCAGGGGCACTTCAGGGAACGTTCCCTGAGAGGGAGACTGTGCCCGTGAGGGAACGGTGTCAAGGGTTGACAGGTTCCGGAACCGTGCCATCCTCAGACAATGAGACGGCCGACCTTGCATGCCGTGGCGGCCCGGGCCGGGGTGTCGAAGTCGAGCGTGTCCCGCGTCATCAACGGGGAGCCGACGGTCGCGCCCGCGATCCGGGACATCGTCATGGCCGCGGTGGCCGAGCTCGGCTACGTCCCGAACGGCGCCGCCCGCAACCTGGTCACCCAGCGAACCAACACGATCGCGATCATCGTCTCCGATCCCCCGGCCGGTCTCGTCTCCGACGACCCGATGTTCGCGATGGTCGTCCGCGCCGCGAGCCGCGAGCTGGAGCGCGCGGGCAAGCAGGTCTCCCTGATGCTGGCCGGCTCCGACGAGAGCCGCCTCCGAGTCGAGAAGTCGCTCGCGGCCGGTCACGTCGACGGCGCGATCCTGGTCTCGATGGACGGTTCCGACCCACTCCCCGCCGTACTGTCGCGGACCGGCCTCCCGATCGTCTCGCACGGCCGCCTCGCCACCCCCGGCCTGATGCCATGGGTCGACAACGACAACCACGGCGGCGCCACCCAGGCCGTCCAGCACCTACTCGCCCAAGGCCGGCGCCGGATCGCCACCATCTCCGGTCCGCTCGACATGACCGCCGCGCAGGAGCGACTAGCGGCGTACCGGGAAGCCCTCAAGGACACCGGCCGACGCTCGATCGTTGCCCTCGGCGACTTCACCCGCATCTCCGGCGCCGAGTCGATGCGCCAGCTCCTCGACGACGACCCCGACCTGGACGCCGTCTTCGCCGCCAACGACCTGATGGCGATCGGCGCCCTCCGCACCCTGCGCCAAGCCGGCCGCCGCGTCCCCGACGACGTCGCCGTCATCGGCTTCGACGACATCGAAGCCGCCCTCTACACCTCCCCCGCCCTCACCACCATCCGCTCCCCCATGACCGACCAAGCAGTCCACACCACCCAGCTCCTCCTCAACCTCCTCACCCAAGGCACCGCCGATCCAGTCACCCTCCCCACCCAACTGGTCATCCGCGAATCAGCCTGACGCCTTTGTGGAAACTTCTTGTCGTGGAGCGCACATTTTGTTCCACAGACCTCGCGAATCGACAGTTGTCCACAGGGCCTCCGGCGGGAGTGCGCGAAATCCGTCACGCTTGAGCGATGGATTGGTGGTGGCAGCGTCAGCTTGAGGACGACGGGATCGACGCGCTGATCCACAACCAGGGCCGGATCGTTGCGCGGGCCCAACTGCGGGCTGCCGGGTGGTCCGATCCGCGGATCAGCCGCGGGCTACGCAACCGCCGCTGGCAAGCTGTTCACCCCGGCGTCTATGCGACGCATACCGGTCCCGTCGGGTACGACGAACGTCGCCTCGCCGCACTCCTGTACGCCGGCCCCGAAGCCGCGTGGAGTCACTACACCGCCGCCGAGCAACTCGGACTGCTGAAACCCGACACCAGCCGGCCCATCTACATCGCCATCCCGAAGCGACGCAGGGTCAAGCCGCAGCCCGGAATCGTCATCTATCGCGACGAGCATTGGGCCAGTCGCCGGGCCACAGTCGTTCCGCCTCGCCGCAAGCCCGCGGACGCCGTACTGGATATCGTCGGTCTTGCCCACTCGACGGACGAGGCCGCTGCGACGATCGCGCAAGCTTGCCAGACCGGCCGGGTGAGCCCTGCGCAGATCCTGCGGGCGTTGACCGACCGTTCCCGTCTTCGGCACCGGCATGCACTGCTCCCGATCCTGAACGACGTTGCCGCCGGTTCGCACTCGTTACTCGAACTTCGGTATCTGCAAGACGTCGAGCGTCGGCACGGCTTGCCGACGGGGCGGCGGCAACGCGCGGTGGACGACGGGTTCACGCTGGCGGTCGAGCTGGACGGTCGTCTCCACCTCGTTCCGCGTCAGCGCTGGCGAGACCTCGACAGGGACAACCGGGCGACACTCCGGGCCGAAGCAACCCTTCGCTACGGCTGGTTCGACATCACCAACCGGCCGTGCGAGGCCGCCGTACAGGCTCTCCAGATCCTCCGCCGCACCAAGCCCGTCCCCACCGCCAAGCCCTGCGGCCCTTCGTGCCCGGTGCGCTAACCCTTATGTGGAACTTCCTTGTCGCGGAACGCACATTTTGTTCCACACAGACGGCTCATGCTGGGCCGAGGCAGTCGGAGGCGGCGGATATGGCGGCGGCTCGGAGTTGGTCCAGGGGTTCGTTGTCGAACATGACGGCGGAGTCGGAGAGGCCGCCTAGGGCGACCATGGCGCGGACTTTGGCGTCGAGAGTGGGGGCGGGGCCGATGAGGAGTTCGGTGAGGCGGGCTCGCCATTGCAGGAAGCGGCTGGCGAGTTCTAGTTCGGTGAGGACCGCGAGGTCGCGGATGACGATCTGGATCAGCCAGCGGTGCTTGTGGGCGAGGTCGAAGTACGACGTCAGCAGATCGTGCGGGGCGACCGGGGCGGCGGCTTCCTGGGCGGCGACGTAGGCGTCGAAGTCGTCGATGAGCGGCTGGACGAGACTGCGCAGGAGGTCCTCGCGGGAGGCGAAGTGGTAGTAGAGCGCGGGCTTGGTGACGCCGAGGCGCTCGGCGATGTCGCGCAGGCTGGTCTGCTGCACGCCACGCTCGGCGAACAGCTCGACCGCGACCTGCTGGATCCGGGCCTTCGGGTCGTCCGTGCGCAGTCTCGGCATAACCCCTAGCGTAACTGACCTTCCGTTCAGTAAGCTGCTTACCTTCCGTTAAGTAAACAGGGGGGCAGACCATGAGAGTTCTGATCTCCGGCGCCAGTGTGGCCGGGCCGGTGCTCGCCTACTGGCTGGACCGGTACAGGTTCGCGACGACCGTCGTCGAGCGCACGCCGGCGCTGCGGCACGGGCTCGGCGGGCATGCCGTCGACCTGTTCGGGCACGCGGCGGACGTCGTACAGCAGATGGGTTTGTTGGACGAGATCGTCGCCGCCCGGACGATGATCGAGGAGCTGACGATCGAGCGCACCGGCGGCCGTCCGGTGCACGTCGACCTCAGACGCCTGTACGCCGGGATGTCGGATCAGCACGTGGAGATCCTCCGCGGCGAGCTGACCCGGATCCTGTCCGCCGCCACCGCCAAAGCAACGAACTACCTCTTCGACGACTCGATCACCAGCCTCACCGATGACGGCGCCGGGGTCGACGTGACGTTCGAGCACGCGAAGCCGCAACGGTTCGACCTGGTGATCGGCGCCGACGGCATGCACTCGAATGTGCGCCGGCTGACCTTCGGACCCGAGGAGTCGATGCGACGCCACCTCGGGGGTTATCTGGCCGTCTATTCAACGCCGGATCTCGGCACCGGCATGGTCACGCATCAGTCGGTCAATCGGCTCGTCGCCACGTACGGCGTCCGCCAGACCGGGCAGTCCCGCGCGGCCTTCATGTTCCGGACCGCGGCCGAGCTCGAGTACGACTACCGCGACAAAACACAACAGAAACGCTTATTGGCAAGGGAGTTTCATGACTACGGCTGGCGCGTACCGCAACTGCTCGAGCACCTCGAGGCCGCCGACGACTTCTACTTCGACGCCATCGCCCAGATCACCCTCGACACCTGGCAGCGCGGCCGGATCGGCCTCGTCGGTGACGCCGGCTACTGCCCCGCTCCCGCCGTTGGCGGCGGAACCAGCCTCGCTATCGCTACGGCGTACATCCTCGCCGGCGAGCTCGCCACGAACGGTCCGGCTGGATTGCGCAGCTACGAGACGAAGGTCCGGCAGATGGTCGATCGGAGCCGGGCAATCGGCCCGAAGGTGATGGGCTCGATCATCCCGGGAGGACCGGCCGCACTCCGGCTGATCCCGCTGGCCGCGGCCGTCGTACCGAGATTGCCGACTCCGATCCAGCGGTTCATCTGGTCGCAGAACGCGGTCGGCAAGGCGCTCGGCTCCACTCCGCTGCCTGATTACTCTAGGCAGCTTCAGGGATCAGGCCGCGCTCGATGAAGACCTTCTTGGCGGCGAACGTGGCGTTGAGCGCGCGCGGCATTCCGCAGTAGACGGACGCGTGCAGCAAAGCCTCGACGATCTCTGAGCGAGTGAGACCGACGTTCAGTGAGGCGTTGACGTGGACGTCGAGCTGCGGTTCGCAGCCGCCGAGGGCGGTCAGGATGCCGAGCGTGACGAGCTGGCGGTCGCGCGGGGTGAGCTCGGTGCGCGTGTACATCTGGCCGAAGGCCCAGGCGACGACCTGGTGGCCGAGTTCCGGTGAGACGTCGGCCAGGGCGTCGATCACGCGCTGGCCGCTCTTGCCATCAACGGCGTCCAGGACGGTCATGCCGTGGTCGAACTGCTGCTGGCGAGTGGTGGCGTTGTTGGTCATACGAAGATCATGGTCGCGGATCGAGTAGCCTTCAAGGCAGTCTTAGGCTCACTCGACATGCCCGGAAGGCATAGATGGAACTGCGTTTACTCTCGTACGTCGTTGCCGTGGCTGATGCCGGTTCGGTCGCCCAGGCCGCCGATGCGCTCCACATCACCCAGCCCACGTTGAGCCGGCAATTGCGTGACCTGGAGCGTCGGCTCGGCGCCAAGCTCTTCACCCGCGAGAACCGCCGGACCGTACCGACGGCTGCGGGCGCAGCGCTCGTCGAGCGATCCAGAGTCCTACTGGCCAACGCAGCCGCCGCCGAGCAGCAGGTCCGCGACATCGCCGCCGGTCGCCGCGGCCGACTCAGGCTGACCTTCGCCGGCTCCGGCATCAACGGCCCGCTGGCAGGCGCGCTCGCCGCCTTCCGCGCGGCCCTCCCTGACGTCACCCTCGGCCTGGACGAGAGTTTCAACGACGCCGCGATGTCATCCGCCGTACTCGATGGGGAGGCCGACATCGCCGTCCAGCGGCTCCCCACCGCCGACGTACAGCTCGTCACTCGCTTGTGGTGGCACGAGCCGATGACCGCCTTCCTCCCGGCCGGCCACGCGCTGGCCAAGTCCACCGGCGAACTCCAGCCCGCCGAGCTCGGCCAGGTACCGCTGGTGATCTGGCCGCGGGAGGAGTCATCGCAGTCCTACGACGAGATCATGACGATCTTCCGGACCGCCGACGCGACCCCGGTGCTCGGCGCCGAGGCACGCACCGTGCAGACCCTGCTCGCCCTCGCCTCGGCGGGGTTCGGCGCCGCGATCCTGGCCGACTCCTTCCGCGCGCTCGGCCGGTACGGCGTCGTACCGCGAACGATCCAGGGCACGTCGACACGCATGTACCTGGTCTGGCGCCGCGACAACCCCAATCCGCTAGTTGAGCAATTCCTTGAGGTAGCTAGTTCAGGATCTCCCGCAAACCCAGTCCAGTAAGGCGATCCCGGAGCCACTGCAACTCCCCCACGATCCGCTTCGCGAGCTGCGCCCGGGTCCGCGGCTGGCGCGTCCACGTATAGGTCTCCGACTCCAGATGGTGCGTCATCGGATGCCCGCCGCCGACCAACCGATTCAGACACTCATCCAGTACGGCGGTAGTCGCGGTCAGCGGCGGAGGCGGCGGCTCATGGGCAGCAATGTGCGCATGCATCCGCCAGCAGGCGTGACCGGACAACTGGTAGGCCAGATCGACGTCGTCGACGCCAGGCCCACACCACTCGCGCACCTGCCGCAGAAACTTCGGATCGCTCAGGCCGCTCAGCACCTGCCGACCCAATCCATCAGATGGGTCGACCAACTGCGGCGCCACCGACAACTGACCCTTCACCACATCCACACCAGCACGCCAGAGCGTTTCGAACGCCGGCGCAGGCTCCTCGAACTGGACCGCGAGATGGCACGTGTCCAGCCCGAGCCCGATCCGCGACTTACCGGCGTCCGGACTGACGTACTTACTCAGCCAGCCCGCCGCCTGCCCGACCATCTCCAGCACGCATCCAGGCTCGGGTTCGACCGCGATCCGGATCCGACGGCCGGTACGGCGTTCAGTCCGGTCGAGGTGGAATTCCAGCCGATCGAAAGCCACCCGCGTCGCCTCGTTGCGCTGCTTCGACCACGGCTCACGCCAGGCCAACGGCAGCGTCGAGATCGACCCGTACGACGCGTCCGGCGGCATCAGCTCCGCCAGGATGTCGACCAGGTCGACCGTGTAGCGAAGGCGCTCGATGTCGGTCCAGTCCGGGCAGTAGACCTTGGACCCGACGACCTTGTCGACGAACGCCGAGTGGGCGACGCCGTTCAGCGAAACGACCTCCAACTGCTGCTTGGCCAGCGCCCGCTGCAGCTTGCGCAGCGCGACCGGCGAGTTGGCCAGCCGGTCCGCGAGCGGACTCACCAGCCACAGCCCGATGCCGAGCGTCGGCACGCCGAGCTCGGCCCGGGCGACGCCCGCGCAGCCGTCCAGCCACTTGATCAGCTCATCCAGGTCGGTGGCAGGCAGAACAGTGGCGGAGTACCCCAGATGGACGGTCGATCCGTCCCGATGGCGGAATCTCATCAGCGCTCCTCACCCCGTATGACTGTCCTGAGTCAGGAGGTCGGCTAAGGCCGAACCCAGGACATTGGCCACAGAAGGTAGTCATTGGCGGACTCTCCGTGACCTAATTGCACTGTAGGAGGCTGGGCCGCCTGGGGGAAGGGCTGATTTTCAGTTGTTGTCAGTTGTTGCTGTCACGGTTGCTGGGCGCTGACCAGGTCCCGGCTGCGGTCGGCCACCGCGAGGGCGGCCAGCGTCGTGGTGAGCGGTACGGCGGCGATGATCCCGAGGCTGCCGACCAGGCCGCGCACGACCTCCATCGCGACCATCTCGGTCGACAGCACGTACTGCCCGGGCAGCCCCTGGATCGCGAAGGTGATCAGCACCGGCATCGCAGCACCGGCGTACGCGAGAACCAGCGTATTCACGACCGAGGCGACGTGAGTCCGGCCGATCCGGAGCCCGGCGCTGATCAGTTCAGCGCGGGACGCGGACGGATTGGCGGCCGACAACTCCCAGACCGCGGCAGCCTGGGTGACCGTGACATCGTCGAGCACACCCAGCGCACCGATCACCATGCCGGCGACCAGTAGCCCGGTCAGGCTCAGGTTCGGCGCGAACTGCTTGGCCGCCGACGCACCATCCGACGCGAGCCCGGTCAGCTGACAGAACTTGGTGAAGAACCACCCCAGGACGACGGTCATCCCGAGCGCGGCGATCGTCCCGGACAACGCGATCGAACTCTCGGCGTTGATCCCATGGGTCAGGAAGAGCGCTATCGCCATGATCACCGTGCCGCCGACCACCGCCACCAGCAGCGGATTCGAACCCTTCAGGATCGCCGGCAGGATGAACTGCGTCAGCATCACCGCGGTCACCGCCAGCGCGATCAGCGCCGCGAAACCCCTCCACCGGGACAGCGCGACCACCGCGGCCGCGAACACCAGGGCCAGGATCAACAACGGCTTGGTGCGGTCATGATCGACGTACTGATAGCGACTGGCGATGTCCTTCGCGTCGCTCTGGACGCCGAGCATGAGCGACTGACCGACCTCGACCGCGATCGGGACCTTGCCCGCCTGCGGCACCTGGACCGGCGCTTCCTTGCCCTTGTCCGGGCCGGTCGACAACTTGATCGTGGCGAGATCGCACTGGTCGCGCTTGTCCGGACAGGGCGCGAGCTTGATGACCTCACCGCGGGCCGTTTCCGTCTGGTACGACGCGACCTTCACGCCGCCGCCCGGCCACATCACGATCATCGCGATCACCGCGGCCGTGATGAGCGGCGCGAGGACTGCCGCGACCACGATCCGGACCCGGCGGGCGACGATCGCGTCCTGGTCCACGACCGAGGTGTCGACGACGTGATCGCCATGGCCGTGACCATGCCCGTGGCCGTGTCCTGACGGGGTTTCGAGGGTACGTCGACGGGTCCCCCGGCGTTCGGCGCGGCGGCGCCCCACGGGTCGGCTGCTCATCGGTTGAACTCCCTGTTTTGACAATCATCTCCACTTAAATGAAAATGATTGTCATGAGATCTAGTGCTCGCGCTGTCGTTGCCGGTGCCGCCGTCCTGGCGGCCGTCGCCCTGGCCGGATGCGGCGGGTCGCCGTCCGCCGGTGGCTCCGGTGGCAAGCTCGACGTCGTGGCTTCGTTCTACCCGCTCGAGTTCATCGCCCGCACAGTGGGGGGTGACGCGGTCAATGTCACCACACTGACCGCACCGGGTGTGGAACCGCACGATCTCGAGCTGACGCCGAAGCAGGTCGGCCAGATCGCGACCGCGAAGCTGGTCGTCTACGAGAAGAGCCTGCAGCCGGCCGTCGACGAGGCCGTCGAGCAGAACGCGAAGGACGCCGGGTTCGACGTCGCTCCGGCTGCTCAGCTGGAGGCCACCGGCGCGGACTTCGAGGAGCACGAGGAGGGCGCGATCAAGCCGGCCTCGCACACCGACGGCGCGCTCGACCCGCACTTCTGGCTCGACCCGATCCGCTACACCGCGGTCGTGAACGCGGTCACCGACAAGCTGGCCGCGGCCGACAGCGCCAACGCGGACGGCTACAAGGCCCGCGCCAAGACGCTGCTGGGTGAGCTCGGCAAGCTCGACACCGAGTACAAGACCGGGCTGGCGAACTGCAAACTGAAGACGTTCGTGACGAGTCACGAGGCGTTCGCCTACCTCGCGAAGCGGTACGGTCTGACGATGGTCGGGATCGCCGGATTCACCCCGGATGCCGAGCCGACCCCGACCCGCATCGAGGAGGTGCAGAAGATCGTGAAGTCGCAGCACGTCACCACGATCTTCTACGAGGAGCTGGTCAGCCCGAAGGTGGCCGAGACGATCGCGCGCGACGTCGGCGTCAAGACCGCCGTACTGAGCCCGATCGAGGGCCTGTCGGACGCCAACTCCTCCGAGACCTACCTGAGCCTGATGCGGGAGAACCTCCAAGAGCTCCGGAAGGCGAACTCCTGCGCGTGACAGCACCCAAGAACGCGGAACCAGACACCGCCGCGAAAGCCGTCCAGGTCACCGATCTCTCGGTCGACCTGGGCGGCCGCCTGGTGTTGCGGGGCGTCGATCTCCAGATCCGCCAGGGCGAGGTGGTCGCCGTACTGGGGACCAACGGCTCCGGCAAGTCCACCCTGATCAAGACCGTCGTCGGTCTGCTGCCGGCTGCGCGTGGAGAGGTCCGGTTGTTCGGTACGCCGGTCCCCCGGTTCCGCGCGTGGAAGCGGATCGGATACGTACCGCAGCGGATCACCGCAGCGGGCGGCGTACCGGCGACGGTGTATGAAGTGGTGTCGTCCGGGCTGTTGTCGCGGCGGCGGTTGTTCGCGCCGCTGAGCGCAGCCGGGAAGGATGCGATCGAGGACGCGCTGCGGGTCGTGGACATGGCCGACCGGCGCAAGGACGCGGTCGCCGAGCTGTCCGGTGGTCAGCAGCAGCGCGTGCTGATCGCGCGCGCTCTGGTCTCCGATCCCGAGCTGCTCATCCTCGACGAGCCGACGGCCGGGGTCGACCTGGCCAGTCAGGCGATCTTCGCCGACGCGATCCGCGAACGGGTCAAGCGCGGCACGACCGTGGTGATGGTCAGCCACGACCTCGGCCCGATGGACGCGTTGATCGACCGCTCGGTCATCCTGCGCCGCGGCCGGATCGTGTACGACGGTCCCCCGCACGCCTCGCAGACCAGCGCCCACGTCCATCATTCGCACAGTGACGACGAACCAGGCTGGCTGACCTCATGACTATGTTCCAGCTGGAGTTCATGCAGCGCGCGTTGATCGCGGGCCTGCTGACCGGGCTGTCCGCGCCGGCCATCGGCACGTACCTGGTGCAGCGACGGCTGTCGCTGATGGGTGACGGGATCGGCCACATCGCGATCACCGGTGTCGCTCTGGGGCTGCTGACCGGTACGGCGCCGGTGCTGACCGCGATCATCGTTTCGATCGTCGGTGCGACCGCGATCGAGTTCGTCCGCGCCCGCGGGAAGGCGTCCGGCGATGTGGCGCTCGCGCTGCTCTTCTACGGCGGTATCGCGGGCGGTGTGTTGCTGATCGGCCTAGCTGGTCAAGGCGCCGCCACCCTGAACACCTATCTGTTCGGCTCACTCACCACCGTCTCCACCAGCGACCTGTACGTCGTTGTCGGGCTGGCCGTGACTGTCCTGGTGATCGCGATCGGGCTGGGGCCGCAGCTGTTCGCGGTGTGTCAGGACGAGGAGTTCGCCCGAGTCACCGGGCTGCGGGTCCAGCTGCTGAACCTGCTGATCGCCGTGATGGCTGCGGTAACGGTGACCGTGGCGATGCGGACTGTCGGTCTACTGCTGGTCAGCGCGCTGATGGTGGTACCGGTGGCGACCGCACAACAGATCACGCGGTCCTTCCGCAGTACGTTCGTGACCGCGTGCGCGATCGGTGTGACCGCGTGTCTGGCGGGCATCATCACGTCGTACAACGCGAACGTCGCTCCGGGAGCGACCATCGTCGTACTGGCGCTGGCCGGGTTCGTGGTGGCCGCGACCATCGGGACCCTGCTGCGGCGCCGCTCCGGCCGCATTGCACCCCTCGACGACGAAGAGCCGGAGGTCGGCGTACCGGGTCCGTTGCCGCACGTCGTCAGCGCTGGGCACCCGCACGCGCACGGCGAGGAGTGCAGTCACAAGAAGGTCGAACACGGTGACCACGTCGACTACGTCCACGACGGACACCTGCACGCCGCGCACGGAGACCACTGGGATGAGCACTAGTGGCACGCTGCGATCACTGGGATGAGCACTGATTTGCTGAGTTCTGAGACAATTGCTGGCGTTGCCGCGGAAAAGCCGGTGAGGACAGGAGGAACGGTGGCTATCGGAACACGCTCGACCCGTCAGCGCGCTGCGGTCGCTTTGGCGCTCGACACGCTGGACGACTTCCGGACTGCCCAGGAGATCCACGCGCAGCTCCGCACGGACGGGGAGGCCGTCGGGCTCACCACCGTGTACCGGACACTGCAGGCGCTGGCCGATTCCCGCGAGGTCGACGTCCTGCGGACGGCCGACGGAGAGACGGCGTACCGGCGTTGCTCGAAGGGTCACCATCACCACCTGGTCTGCCGCAGCTGCGGGCGGACCGTCGAGGTCGAAGGACCGGCCGTCGAGCGCTGGGCGGACAAGGTCGCGGCCGAGCACGGCTACGCCGACATCAGCCACACCCTGGAGATCTTCGGCACCTGCTCCGACTGCCAGAAGGTGACCTGACCCACTGGGTTGATAAGCTGTCCGCAGTAAGCCTTCCGTACCGGACGATTCCGGCGGGAGGCTTTTCTGCGTTCCGAGCCTGCTGAGGAGAGCTATGAGTGACCTGGTGGTACGGCGCTTTGATGCCGACGACCGAGTGGTGATGGAGCGGCTGTATCTGATGTTCCGGCACGACCTGTCGGAGTTCCAAGGGCAGTTGCCGGCTGCCGACGGGAGCTACCGGAGCGACTGGTTGGAGTCGGCGCTGACCGGGGACCCGGAGTGGGCGGGGTACATCTTCCACAGTGGTGAACACCCAGTGGGGTACTGCCTGATGCGCGCACTGCAGCAGCCGGTGCGGGTGCTGAACAGCTTCTTTATCGTGCGTCCGATGCGCCGCGGCGGACACGGGCTGCGCGCGGTCCAAGACGTGCTTGCGCACCACCCGGGTCCGTGCGAGGTCGCGTTTCAGGACAACAACGAGACCGCGGTGAGCTTCTGGCGTCGAGTCGCCGAGGCGATGTCAGGCGATGCGTGGACCGAGGAACACCGACCGATCAAGGGCCGGCCCGACGCACCGCCGGACACCTGGATCAGCTTTACGGTTTAGAAGAGAACGACCGACCGGAGCACATCGCCGTGGTGCATCTTGGTGAAGGCGGCTTCGACGTCTTCGAGGGCGATAGTTTCGGAGACGAAGCGGTCGAGCGGTAGCCGGCCTTGCAGGTGCAGGTCGATCAGCAGCGGGAAATCGCGGCTCGGCAGGCAGTCGCCGTACCAGCTGGACTTGAGCGAACCGCCGCGGCCGAAGAAGTCGAGCAGCGGCATGTCGAGGCGCATGTCCGGCGTCGGTACGCCGACGAGGACGACCGTGCCGGCCAGGTCGCGGCCGTAGAACGCCTGCTTCCAGGTCTCGGGGCGGCCGACGGCATCGATCACCACGTCGGCGCCGAACCCACCGGTCAGCTCCTGGATCGCCTCGACCACACCGTCGTGGTCCAGGCCCTTGGAGTTGATCGCGTGGGTCGCGCCGAGCTCCCGGGCCGTCGCGAGCTTGCGCTCGTCGAGGTCGATCGCGATCACCCTCGCGGCCCCGGCCAACCGCGCGCCGACGACGGCCGCCGTACCGACTCCGCCGGAACCGATCACGGCGACGGTGTCACCGCGGCCGACATTCCCGGTGTTGATGGCGGCGCCGAGGCCGGCCATCACGCCGCAGCCGAGCAACCCCGCGACCTCGGCCTTGGCGGCCGGGTCCACCTTGGTGCATTGACCGGCGGCGACCAGGGTCTTCTCGGCGAAGGCGCCGATGCCGAGCGCGGGACTCAGCTCGGTGCCGTCCTTGAGCGCCATCTTCTGCTTGGCGTTGTGGGTGTTGAAGCAGTACCAGGGGCGACCGCGCAGGCAGGCGCGGCAGCTGCCGCAGACCGCCCGCCAGTTCAGTACGACGAAGTCGCCGGGCTGCACGTCAGTGACGCCGTCGCCGACACTCTCGACGATCCCGGCCGCCTCATGCCCGAGCAGGAAGGGAAAGTCGTCGTTGATGCCGCCTTCGCGATAGTGCAGGTCGGTATGGCAGACCCCGCACGCCTGGATCTGCACCACCGCCTCCCCTGGACCGGGATCCGGGATGGTGATCTCTTCGATCGTCACCGGCGCACCCTTGGCCGCCGCCACCACACCACGCACCGTCTGTCCCATGCCCCGACGCTAACCGCCGGACCCCGTCCCCGTCAGCACCTCCGGGCGTGGCGACTTTTCCGCATCGTGTCCACCGGTCGGGGGACAGAGGGTCCGCCGGGTGACGCTCCCTGGGACCCGGGTCCGGCCGCGAGAGTTGAGGCATGGAGACAGAGAAGGCTGTGAGGGTGCGGGGGCTGGTGAAGCGGTACCCGGACAAGGTGGCGGTGGCGGGTGTCGATCTGGACATCTTCCGCGGTGAGGTGTTCGCACTGCTGGGGCCCAACGGGGCGGGCAAGACGACGAGCGTGGAGATTCTGGAGGGGTATCGCCACGCCGACGAAGGTGAGATCGACGTATTGGGGAGCGACCCGGCCAGGGCCGACCGGCACTGGCGGGCGCGGATCGGGATCGTGGCGCAGTCCTCACGGGACGAGGCCGAACTGACGGTCGCCGAGCTGATCCACCACTTCGCCGGGTACTACCCGTCGCCGCGTGACCCCGACGAGGTGATCGCCTCGGTCGGGCTGGAGGAGAAGCGCAAGACGCGGACCCGGAAGCTGTCCGGCGGTCAGCGCCGCCGGCTCGACGTCGCGCTCGGCGTGATCGGGAACCCGGAACTGCTGTTCCTGGACGAGCCGACCACCGGGTTCGACCCCGAGGCGCGGCGGCAGTTCTGGACGCTGATCCGGAACCTGCGCACCGAGGGCACCACGATCCTGCTCACCACCCACTACCTGGACGAGGCCGAGGAGCTGGCCGACCGGGTCGGCGTCATCACCGACGGCAAGATGCTCGAGGTCGCGACGCCGGACACGCTCGGCGGCCGCGGCGCCCGGACGGCCCGCGTCTCCTGGCTGGCCTCGGACGGCCCGCGCGAGATCCGCACCGACACCCCGACCGCCGAGGTCGCCCGGCTCCTTGCGCAGTACGGCGGTGAGGTCCCGGAGCTGCAGGTCCGTCGGCCCAGCCTGGAAGACATCTACCTGGAACTGATCGGCAAGGCCGACGCGGCCGCCGAACTGGAAGGAGCCGTTCGATGAGCACCCCCACGGTGACGCTGCCGTCGACGATCAAGGTCGGGCTGTCCCGGACCAAGCTCGAGGTGAAGGAATTCTTCCGCGAGCGCGAGGCACTGATCTTCACGTTCTTCTTCCCGATCATCTTCCTCGGCATCTTCTCCGCCGTCTTCGGCGGCTCGAACTTCGGCGGCGGGGTCACCGCGGCCACCTACTTCACCCCCGGAATGATTGCCTCCGGCATCTTCTTGTCCAGCTTCCAGTCGCTGGCGATCTCGATCGCGATCGAGCGCGACCAGGACCTGCTGAAGCGGCTCCGCGGTACGCCGATGTCCCCGCAGTCGTACTTCGCCGGGAAGATCGGGCTGGTCCTGACCACCTCGATCCTCCAGTTCGCGCTGCTCCTGCTGATCGCCGGTCTCGTGCTCGACGTCGCCATCCCGACCGAGCCGGAGAAGTGGCTGCGGTTCCTCTGGATCTTCGTCCTCGGTACGGCGTCCGGCTCCGTCCTCGGAATCGCGTTCTCCGTCGTACCGAAGTCGGGGAAGGCCGCATCGGCGGTCGTCACGCCGGTCGTCCTGCTGCTGCAGTTCATGTCCGGGGTCTACTTCGTCTACAGCGACCTGCCGAGCTGGATGCGGACGATCGCGTCGGTCTTCCCGCTGAAGTGGCTGGCCCAGGGCATGCGGTCGGTGTTCCTGCCGGACAACTTCGTGACCACCGAGCCAGGCGGCTCCTGGCAGCTCGGGACCGGGGCGATCGTGCTCAGCGTCTGGCTGGTCGTCGGCCTGGTCATCGCCCAGCGAGTGTTCCGCTGGACCCGCCGGGACGCGGGCTGATCCTGTGCCCACCGATAGGGGGCTCCCCGGTACGGCACCGGCCACCGCTGAGCGCCGTACCGGACCCGCTTCTCGTACCTGGGTCCTGGTGTGGAGGAAGATAGTCGCCATGGAGGCGACGGGTACGCGAGCGGACCGGGTGATCGGCGACGGAACCCTGCTCGGCTGGAACATCGTCTTCTGGGTCATCCTCGCGATGAGCCTGCTGGTCTCGTTCACGACACCGTTGACCATCCCGCAGCGGGGGCTCGCCACCGGCGCGGCGCTGCTGCTCGGGGCGACGTACCTGTTCGTCGGGATGCCGGCCATCCAGTCCCGCCGCTGGATTCCGTCGGTTGTGTTCCGGGTGGTACTGGTCCTCTGCCTGATGGTTCTCGTCGGGCTGAGTCCGGCCTCGGTCTTCCTGATGTTCATCGCCTCGGCGCAGGTCTGGTTGCTGGCGCGGGACCTTCGGGACGGCATCGGGTTCAGCCTGGCGCTGGTGATCGGGTGCGGTACGGCGCAACTGTGGGGCGCCGGCTGGGGCTGGGAAGCGTTCTGGTCGATCCTGCCGTGGATGGTCGTCAGCCTGGTCGTCAGCCTGCTGTTCGGGATCTGGATCGAGAAGGTGATCGCGCAGAGCCAGCAGCGGGCCCACCTGATCGAGGAACTGCATGCCGCCCGCGATGAGCTTGCCGACGCGCACCACAGCGCCGGTGTGATGGCTGAGCGCGAACGGATGGCACGCGAGATCCACGACACCCTCGCGCAGGGGATGACGAGCATCGTGATGCTGTCGCAGACCGGTGCGGCCGAGTTGGCGCGCGGTGGTGATGGCGTGGCAGCGCGGTTCGCGCAGATCGAGGCGACGGCACGGGAGAATCTCGCCGAGGCGCGGGCATTGGTTGCCGCGTTCACCCCAGTGGCGTTGTCAGAGGCAACATTGACCGAAGTGCTGCGGCGGCAGGGCGAACGGTTCGCCGCCGAGACCGGCCTGGATGTCCGGGTGTTGCTGGACCTGGACGAGTCGGAGGTCGTCGCGCTTCCCCAGTCCCAGCAGGTGGTTCTGCTCCGGGCGGCGCAGGAGGCGCTGGCGAATGTTCGCAAGCACGCACGTGCCAAGTCGGTGCTGATCACGCTCGGTCTGTCCGCGGGGCGGGTCTCCATCGAGATCCGCGACGACGGCTCCGGGTTCTCAGTGACCGAGCCGTCTACCGGGTTCGGGCTCGCCGCGATGCGTGGGCGGGTCGAGGAGTCCGGCGGCTCGGTGCAGGTCGAGAGCACGCCCGGCGGCGGCACCGTCGTACAGGTTCTGATCCCAACTCAGGAGACTCCGTGATTCGCGTACTGGTCGTCGATGATCACCCGGTGGTGCGGTCCGGGCTGATCGGCATGTTGTCGGTGACCGACGACATCTCTGTAGTCGGCGAGGCCGGCGACGGGTCCGAGGCGCTGGCGCTGGTCGAGTCGACGCGGCCGGACGTCGTACTGATGGATCTGCGGATGCCGCGGACCGACGGGGTCACCGCGACGGGCGCGATCGCGTCCGGGTATCCGGAGACGAAGGTGCTCGTGCTGACGACGTACGACACGGACACCGACATCCTGCATGCCGTCGAGGCGGGTGCGACCGGGTACCTGCTGAAGGACACTCCGCATGCTGAGCTCCTGGACGGAATCCGGGCTGCTGCGCGCGGCGAGACCGTCCTCGCGCCGCCCGTCGCGGCCCGGCTGATGTCGCGGCTGCGGACGCCCGCCACGTCACTGGCCGCGCAACCTTCGCCGCGCGAGCTTCAGGTCCTCGCCGCGGTAGCGCGCGGGTTGAGCAACGCCGAGATCGGGCGCGAGCTGTACATCGGCGAGGCCACCGTGAAGACGCATCTCCAGCGCCTGTTCACGAAACTCGACGTCGACGACCGGACCCGCGCGGTCACGGTCGCGATGGAGCTCGGGCTGCTGCCTAACCCTCGGTCTTGACCTCGACCTCGTTCGGTACGGCGCCGCCGTACCGGCGGTCGCGCTGCGCGTAGATCTCGATCGCGCGCCACAGGTCCCGCCTGTCGAAGTCCGGCCAGAGCGTGTCCAGGAACACCATCTCGGCGTACGCGAGCTGCCAGACCAGGAAGTTCGACGTCCGCTGCTCCCCCGACGACCGCACGAACAGATCCACCGGCGGTACCTCCGGGTGGTACAGATGCTTCGCGATCGTCTTCTCGCTGATCCGGTCCGGATTGAGCTTGCCCGCGGCAACCTCTTTGGCGATCTCCCGCGCCGCGTCCGCGATCTCCGCCTGGCCGCCGTAGTTCACACAGAACTGCAGCGTGATCGTGTCGTTGTCCTTCGTCCGCTCCTGCGCGTACTCCAGCTCGTCGATCACGCTCTTCCACAACCGCGGCCGGCGCCCCGACCACACCACCCGCACCCCCATCGCGTCCAGCTCGTCGCGCCGCCGATGGATCACGTCCCGGTTGAACCCCATCAGGAACCGCACCTCCTCCGGCGACCGCGCCCAGTTCTCCGTCGAGAACGCGTACGCCGAGATGTGCTTCACCCCGATCTCGATCCCACCCTTGATCACATCCAGCAGACTCGCCTCGCCCGCCTTGTGCCCCTCGGTCCGCGCCAGCCCCCGCTGCTTGGCCCACCGCCCGTTCCCGTCCATCACGATCGCCACATGCTCCGGCACCAACTCCCGCGGCACCACCGGCGGCACCGCCCCACTCGGATGCCTCTCCGGAGCCACCACGACCTTCCCCCCGACCCGCTCCACCCCACGACCCCGACGACGACCCAATGGCGACATACCCAGATCCTCTCCCATCCCGCCCCGTACCCTCACACCACCCGCTCCGCCAGCCCCGCCAAAAGCTGCAACCTGTGGATAACTCACCCCCTCGGTCACCCTCCGTATGACACCCTTAACCCACCCGCACCCCCAGAAACGGAGCCCCCATGCCCCGCCGACCAGCCCTCGGACCCGCCACCGCAGCCCTCTGCGCCCTCCTAGCGCTAACCGCCTGCCAAGGCTCCCCCGAAGCCGGTCGCCCCAACACCGCCCCGCCCTCGTCCACCACGTCCTCGACGCCGACCCCGTCAGCGCCGACCTGGACCGCTGAGGAACAGACCGCGATCACGGCTGCAACTGCGCGGTACAAGGCAGCGCGTGCAGCCGTGGGAGTCGAGCTTCAACGGCCTGAGGACGCTGACCGCAAGCGACTGGAAGCGGCAGGTAACGGTGGGGCTTGGCTGACGTCGATCCTCGAATACATCGTCTACCTCCGGGATCGCCAGCTGTACCAAGGCGGGGAGGCGAAGATCGAGTCCGCAGAGCCAACCTCAGTCGACCTGACCGCAGAGCAGCCGGTAGTCGTACTCAAGACCTGCGTCGATGGATCAGGCGGGCAGATGCGCTACCGAAAGACTGATAAGCCCGTTCCAGTGGCGACCACAGCGGGGGGCACGCGCCATACGATCAACGCGCGTCTTGTGTACGCACCGTCGGCCGCGGGACCCAAGATGTGGTTCCTCGTCGAAGAAAAGACCGTCGGCTCATGCTGAGGGCAGTTCGGCTCGGGGGTCTGGCGCTTCTCATGTTGCTGACCGCCACCATCGCGTGGGCAGACTCGCCCGCCCCTCCTGGTCCCCCTCCTCCTGGCTACCACTGGAAGTGGAACCCCTACCTCAACAACTTCACTCTCGTACTCAATGCCGACGTTCCCGTCGGTGGTGACCCCGGATCGGACGGGAGCGATCCGAAGCAAACCTCCACGCACAAGCCCGTGTGCCAGTACAAGGGTGCGCCTCAGGCCTGCTCCGACAAGACGCTCGGGAACTGGTCCAACAGCCATCAGTGCTACATGCATCGTGAGGCGCCTCCGCCGCCCTTTAGCGACCCCCGCTGGAAAGGGCACACGGACGGGAGTATCTGGGCGTGTGTTCGACAACAGGGTTATGACGAGGGTCAGCATCTGGTGACTGAGTGGGTCTGGCTTCCGGGGGAGCCGGACACGGTGGTGGTTGATCCGGTGACGTTGGCTTATCGGGCTGTTGCGGAGATGCACCTGGCGCCGCCGGTGGTGAAGTCGGCGCCTGGGGTTGGGCAGGTGGGGTTGGTGAACATGCCTGTTTGGTTGTGGGTTACGAAGACGGAGAACACGTGGGGTCCGATTGAGCGGGAGGCCAGTGTTCCGGGGCTGACTGTTACGGCTACGGCTGAGGTCACGGCGATCGACTGGAAGATGGGTGACGGAAAGACCATCCGTTGCAAGACCGCCGGTACGCCGTACTCAAAGTCGATGGGGATCAAGGACTCGCCCGACTGTGGGCACCGCTACACGAAGACCTCCAGCAAGCTCAAGGACTGCGAGTACCCGGTGACCGCCACCGCTCAGTGGGCGATCAACTGGCAGAGCACGCTCGGCGATACCGGACAGATCAACCTGACGCAGAACGCCGCAACTCAACTACGGATCGGTGAGGCGGTTCCCGTTCTCGTTGATCCCGAGGGCAGCAACGTGAAGGTTCCCGAGAAGGCCGGCTGCGGGTCCTGAGGGGATCCATCGACAAACGCCGGGTGCGGCGGGAAGAGGTTCGACGGATGAGTGGAATGGCTTCGGTTCAGCAGGTGGGGGCTGGGTTGGCGGATGTGTTGGGGCGTTTCCGGGCGGGGCGGACGCGCGCGTTCAGCTTTGGGGATGGGGTGCCCGAGGCGGTGATGCTCACGTACGACGAGTTCGAGGATCTTGGGGGCGAGCACAAGTTCACCGTCGGGGACGAGGTGGTGGCGCCTGGGGAGTTGGCTGGGGGGTTGGGGGCGATTGTCGCGGCGGTACGGCGGGGGGACGGCGTACCGGTGGTGTGGGGGGAGGACGGGGAGCCGGAGGCGGTGGTGATGTCTACGGCGCAGTACCGGGAGTTGCGCGGGGATGATCAGCCGCCGGCTGGGGTGGTGGATGACCCGACGGTGCGGGTTTATGCGACGGAGCCGTTGCCGGGCAGCCGGCCGCTGGATCTGGACGAGTGGGCGGCCGGGGATCCGTTCACGCAGGAGCTGCTGGCAGAAATCCGCGCCGAGGAGAGGGCGCCGGGTGATGATCGATGACAGTAGATACGAAGTCGTCGGCGTCGAGAAGTTCCATCAGGATCTGCATTTCCTGCGCCAGCAGGCGAAAGCGCAGCCTGCGGTCTACCTGTCGCTGTATCGCGAGGTGCTGCGGGAAATCGAGCGGCTCCGGACGGGTGTGACCGACGGTCATCACGCCCTGGGGTACGAGTCTGGGAAGGGCGATCTGCGGGACTGTGTGACGGCGTACGTGCGTTCGGACCCGCAGGCCAAACCCGACTATCGACTGGTCTTCCGGGAGATGGGGGCCGAGGTGCCTGGTCGGCTGCCGCGGCGGGAACTGTTGGCCATTCGGGCTCGGCATGGGTCCAACAATGTCTACGCGCATGTTTGTGCACGGCTCGGGCGGCAGGTGACCGATCGGCAACCGGGGCTTGACCGGTTCGGACGGGAGACCGCGTCGGGCGGAAACGGAGCCGAGCGGCAGGCGGAGATGGATGCGCGGCGGGCGATTGCTCATGCGTGGGCTGGGCAGCGGCCGTTGCAGTCGTCGCGGCCGCTCGCGGCCGGCATACCGCGAGCGCCAAGCGACCGGTCGGCCACGGTCGCGCGGGAGCGGCCGCGCAGCGCCCGAGTAGGGCCAACCGGGTGGCCCGAGCGGGGTTAGCGCTGGGCGCAGTCGCCGCGCAACTGCCGCGAGTGGTGGACAGCGGCGCGCGGTCCGTCCATTGGACACATCCCGAGGGTGCGCACCCCGTGTGGGGGGCTTGAACACGTCATGCCTTGTTCACGGCCCCCATTTCCTGTCCACGGTCACCGGCAACTGCACTACTGGGTGAAGTCGAGGTGGGGTAGGGAGCGGAGTTGGTGGTCTTGGTGGTAGGTGAAGAAGGCCGAGATGAGGCCGGTGGCTTCGCGGCGGGTTCGGGGGTCGGCGCGGAGGGCGGTGGGCCAGTCGCCGGTGAGGAGGGCGGCTAGGTGGGTGACTGTGGTGGGGGCGGGCATGGCTGAGGCTGGGGGGCGGCAGGTGGGGCAGACTACGCCGCCGGCGGCGGGGTTGAAGGCTCGGTGGGGGCCTGGTTCGCCGCAGCGGGCGCAGTCGCCGAAGGAGGGGGCGTAGCCGGAGATGGCGAGGGCTCGCAGGAGGAAGGAGTCCAGGACTAGGGCTGGTTCGCGTTCACCGGTGGAGAGGACTCGGAGGGCGCCGGCCAGCAGGAGGTGGTGCTGGGTGGCGGGTTCTTTTTCTTCGACGACCAGGCGGTCGGTGGTTTCCAGGAGCACGGTGCCGGTGGTGTAGCGGGCGTAGTCGTTGACGATGCCTTCGCCGTAGGCGGCGATGGAGACGGCTTGGGTGACGACGTCGAGGGTGCGGCCGGTGGCCAACTGGAGGTCTACGTGGCTGAAGGGTTCGAGGCGGGCGCCGAACCGGGACGACGTACGGCGGACGCCTTTGACGACGGCGCGGACCTTGCCGCGGGAGCGCGTCAGGAGCGTAGCGATGCGGTCTGCTTCACCCAGTTTGTGGGTGCGCAGAACGATCGCCTCTTCCCGGTACAGCGGCACCTGATCAGTGTCTCACTCGCCGCCGACAAGCTGTTCGAGGCTGCGGGCCGGGCGGCCGGTGAGATCGGGGACAGCGGTGGAGACGTGGCTGAGTTCGCCGGAGGCGATGGCCGCGTAAGACGTCACCCAGCCGGCCACCTCCCAAGAGGGCGCGCCGTAGGACTCGCGAGAGCGGTAGGCCTCGTCGAGGGTCTCGGGCTCGTAGCGAACCGGGCGGTCCCAGGCGGCGGACAGGACGGCGGCGGCCTCGGCCAAGGTGAACGCGGCGGGGCCTGTGAGGTCGTACGTCGCCCCCGCGTGCCCACCAGACGTCAGTACGGCGAAAGCCGCAGCGGCCACGTCGTCACGAGCGACTGCGGCGACACGGCCGTCACCGGCGGGGCCGCGGATGGCACCGTCCTCACCGACGAAGCCGGGGATGAAGTCGAGGTACAGGTTGTCGCGCAGGAAGGTGAAGTCGATGCCCGCGGCACGGAGGTGCTGTTCGGTGTGCCAGTGGTCGCGAGCAAACGTGAACGTCGCGTCAGGAGCGGCACCAGCGAAGGAGGTGTACACGATCCGCTTCACACCGGCAGCGACCGCGGCATCGATCGTTGCCTTGTGCAAAGAAACCCGGTCTGCGGATTCAGTTGCACTGAGCAACATCAGGGTGTCCACACCGTCAAGCGCGTTCAGCAGCGCGGCGTGCTCGCCGTACGCCGCCACCGCGACCGATGCCCCCGGCAACGAAGGCGCTCGGGAGGCGTCACGGACAAGCAACCGCTGCGGTACGTCGGCGTCCGCGAGCAACCGTGCGATCCGCGAACCGAGCTGGCCGGTGGATCCGGTCAGCGCGATCACTTGCCCACCAGGTCCATACCGCCGGCCGCGTAGCGCTCCCCCGCCACCTCGAGGTCCGGTGGGAAGGCCGCATCTAACGCCGCCAATTCAGATGCGGTCAGTGAAACGTCAAGCGCACCAAGGTTCTCGGCCAGGTACTTGCGCCGCTTGGTCCCCGGGATCGGGACGATGTCGTTGCCCTGGGCCAGCAACCAGGCCAGCGCGAGCTGCCCGGCCGTGATACCACGCTCAGCGGCCAGCTCCTCGACCTTCGCCACCAGGTCCAGGTTGCGCTGGAAGTTCTCGCCGCTGAACCGCGGCAGACCACGCCGCGCGTCGTCCGGCTCGAAGTCCTCCGGCGACTTCAACTGCCCCGTGAGGAACCCACGCCCCAGCGGGCTGAACGGCACGAACCCGATCCCGAGCTCCCGCAGCGTCGGCAGTACGACGGTCTCCGGGTCCCGCGTCCACAACGACCACTCACTCTGTACGGCGGTGATCGGGTGTACCGCATGCGCCGCCCGCACCGTGTCCCCATTCACCTCGGACAGCCCCAGGTAACGCACCTTGCCAGCGGAAACCTGGGAAGCCATCGCCCCTACGGTCTCCTCGATGGGTACCTGCGGGTCACGCCGATGCAGGTACCAGAGGTCGACGTGATCGACCCCGAGCCGCCGCAGCGACGCATCCAGGGCCTCGACCGCGTACGCCGGACTCCCGTCGACATTGTTCGGCATCGACGAGCCGGTCTGCGGGCGGAAGCCGAACTTCGTCGCCAGCACCACCTCGTCGCGCCGACCGGCCAGCGCGCGGCCGAGGAGCTCCTCGTTCGCGCCGTTGCCGTAGATGTCGGCGGTGTCGAGGAAGGTGCAGCCGGCGTCGATCGCCGCGTGCACGGTCGCGATCGATTCGGTCTCGTCCGACGTCACGCCGTACGACTGGGACATCCCCATGCAGCCGAGGCCGAGGCGGGAGACGGTCAGGTCACCGAGGTGGGATTCACTCATGCTCCGAACCTACCCCGCAGCCGGAGCGCCCGATCCACCTGGTGACCCGATTCCTGCGCAGGCAACGACTCTGTGACATTTTGCCGCGATCCGCCGTACCGGCCGTCGCTTTCCGTATCTTCACAGCGAGTAAGAGGGGTGGGGTAGGGAATGTTCCTGCGCAAAGCGCTGCGGTATCGCTGGGCCCAGGCCTTGGTGCTGGCCGGGATCAGTCTGCTGATCGGGACGTGTGCGGTGTTCGCACCGTGGTTCTCGCGCGCCGTCGAGCAAACGGTGATGACCGAAACGCTGACCAGCCAGGCCTTGCCGGCCGCCTGGAAGCTGTCGTCGCGGACCGGGGTCGAGGACGTCGGCAACAGTCCCGACGGTGATCCGGCGAGCCTCGACGCGCTGGTCCCGGCCGCTCTCAAGCCGCTCTTCAGTCCCCCGGTGCACGGCATGCGCAGCAATCTGAGCTGGCGGGTGCCGACCATGATCAGGGACGACAAATCAATAGTCGGCCGCCTGGCCTGGCGCGACGGTTACTGCGCGCAACTCACCGTCCTCGAAGGCCGCTGCCCGCAACGCCCGAACGAGGTGATCGCCTCGATCGTGGACAAGACGACCTGGGACTTCAAGGTCGGTACGACGGTCAGCGCGCGGCCGTCGGAGAAGTTCGACGGCGGCGGTCAGCTGACGGTCGTGGGCTTCTACCGGCCGCTCCAGGCGCGCGGCGAGTACTGGTTCGGGCAGTACCCGACCGGTCACTCCCGGGCACCGTCCGACCTGGATCCCGGCTCGACGGACGACTTCTACGCCGACCGCGCGACCTTCACCGGCACAGCCTGGGCACCGCGGCTCAGCTCCGACACCCGCGTCCTTCCCGGCGTCGCCCGGATCAACGACCTGCTCCGGCTCCAGGACGCCTCGAACAAGGTGAACGGGAACGCCGTCGAGCTCGGCATCAACGCCGAGAACACCTCGTCCTTGGCCACGGTCGTCGACCAGATCCAGAACCAGCGCTCACAGGGCCGCACGATCATCCCGCTGGTGATGGTCCAGGTCGCCCTGTTCGGCGTCGTCGTCCTGGCCCTCGCCCTCGGCGCCGTCGTCGACCAGCGCCGCCCGGAGATCGCTCTCGCACGCCTCCGCGGCGCGTCCACCCGCCGTACGGCGCGCAGTCTGATCGTCGAGCTGGGAATCCCGGTGCTGATCGGGACGCTGGCCGGCCTCGCGACCGGGTTCGGCCTGCTGCTGATCGCCCGCGCGACCTGGCTCCGGTACGGCGCTCCGCTCGAACTGCCGTGGACCGTCCCGGCGGCGCTGGCCCTGGCCGTCGTGGTCGCGCTGCTGGTCGTGGTCCTCCAGGTCCGCGGCGGGGTCCGGCAGACGATCTCCAGCCTGCTGCGCCGGGTCGCCGCGCGTGGTCGCGGCTGGCGGCTCGGCATCGTCGACCTCTGCGTCATAGTATTCGCGGTCGCCGGGCTCGCCGCCGCGGTGACCGGTGACGGTCGCGGACCGCTGCCTGTGCTCACTCCAGCGTTGCTCTCCCTCGCGGTCGGCCTCACGTTCGCTCACCTGCTGCTCCCGGCCGCCGGGCTGATCAGCCGGCGGGCCGCCCGCCGTGGGCGGCTGGGGCTGGCGCTCGGTGCGCTGCAGATCTCCCGCCGGCCGGCCGTCACCCGGATCGTCGCCGCCGTCGCGGTGGCGGGTGGTCTGCTCGCGTTCGCCGGCCAGGCCGCGTCGGTGGGCGACCACAACCGCGAGACCCGCGCCGGGTACGAGGTCGGCGCGCAGGCGGTGCTGAAGATGAACGCGCTCTCGCTCGGCGACTTCACCAAGACGATCAACGAGATCGACCCACAGCGGAACTGGTTCACCCCGGTCGTGCTGTCGCGGACCCCGGCCCCGGATTCGCTGAAGACGATGATGATCGAGCCGGAGAGCTTCCGGCGGATCGCTTTCCGCGGCGACCGACTGACCGACGCCGCCGGCTGGCAGGCGCTGACCGCACCGAAGGTCAAGCCGATCGAGTTCCGCAGTTCGAAGCTGACCATGACCGCGGCTGTCGGTGGGGTCAAGCAGCTGGCGAATCCGATCCCGGGTGGTCCGCAGTACGCGCCGGGTCGCTCTCTGGTCCTGCGGGCGTATCTCGTCAGCCTGCGCAACGGCGGCCGCTCCCTGGTCTCGTTCCCACCGTTGCCGTTGACAACAAAACAGCCGGTCGCACTGAGCACGGCGGTCGATTGTCTGGGCGGCTGTCAGCTGCTGCAGCTCGGCTTCGGGCGCGAGGTGCTGGACCAGGGCGGCGTCCAGGCGGACGTTGCCATCAGCAAGGTCTCCACCGACGACCAGCCGTCGATCACCCTCGGAACGGCGCCGGATTGGAAGGGCGTCGAGCATCTCAGCGGCGACCAAGGCACGATCGCGACCAAGGCCGGCGGCCTGCTCACATTGTCGGTGAAGAGCTTCAGTGACGACCAACTGCTGCAGTTCGCCACCGTGCCGACCACGGTTCCGGCGGTGGTGACGCCCGAGTTCCGGTACGCCGACGGAACCACGACCAGCCCGGCGAGTGACGGTACGCCGATGTTCATCAGCAAGCTCGGCACCATGACCGGCCCAGTGAACCGCTACCCCGATCGGACCGCGGTCGTCGATCTGGAGACGGTACGGCGGCTGGGCGGCGGACTCGACGAGTTCGGCACGGACTTCGAGCTGTGGCTGAACGACGCGGGGCTCGCTCGGGTCGACGTACTGACGGCTGCTCTGAGCAAGGCTGGATACAACGCGGAGCTGGCCGATGTGCGGTCCGAGCGGATCGCGTCGTACGGGCGGTCTGCGAGTGCGCTGACGCTGCAACTGACGCCGGTGGTCGGGATCGCGTCGTGGGCGCTGGCGATCGTCGTACTGCTGCTGACCGTCGTGACGTCGTGGCGGTCGCGCGCGCAGGACTACGCGAGCCTGCGGATCACCGGCGTACCGGCTCCGCTCACTGGGCGGGCTGCGCGGTGGGAGCAGACCGGTCCGGTCGCTTTGGCTGTGTTGCTGGGATCGGTGTGTGGAGTGATCGGGGCGCAGATCGCGTTGCCGCTGATCCCGTTGTTCGCCGACTCCGGCGGGCCGTATCCGTTGGAGTTGGCAACGAACTGGCCGGTCGCGCTCGGGTTGTGGGCGGGCGGGACGATCGTGCTCGCGGTGGTGACGTTGCTGCTCGGTACCGGCGTGAACCGGCGGGCGTCGTACAGCCGGATCCGGGAGGAGCTGACATGAGCGGACTGGCAATCAGTACGACGGGGCTCGTGCACATCTATCGTGCGCACGGCCATGACGTCGCCGCGCTCTCCGGGATCGGGATCACGGTTCGGCCGGGTGAGCTGGTTGGGTTGCTCGGGCCTTCTGGGGCTGGGAAATCGACGTTGCTGCAGCTGTGCGGTGGGTTGCTGACGCCGAGCGCCGGACGGTTGCAGATCGGTGAGCACAACCTCGCGACGATGACCGAGGCCGAGCTGGATCGGATGCGGTCCGGGGATGTCGGGATCGTGCTGCAGGGGGCTGGGCGGAATCTCATTCCTTATCTGTCGCCGCTCGACAACGTGCGGTATGCGCAGCAGGCGGCTCCGCGGGATCGCGAGCTGCCGCCGGCGATCGACGTACTGGAGTTGGTGGGGCTGCGGGAGCAGGCCTCCAGCCCGCTCGCGACGTTGACGCCGGGCCAGGTGCAGTTGTGTGCGGTCGCGGTGGGGATCGCGACGATGCCGGGGCTGTTGCTGGCCGACGAGCCGACCAGTCAGCTGGATCACCATGCGCGCGACGAGGTACTGGCGGCGATCCGGACGATCAACCACCGGACCGGTATGACGGTTCTGCTGATCACGCATGATCCTGAGGTCGCGGCGGCGCTCCCCCGGACCATCACTATTCGGGATGGGCGGATCGCGGCCGAGGGACGGTCTGGTGAGGAGTACGCCGTGGTTGCTACCGACGGGTCGTTGCCGTTGCCACCGCATGTCGCCGAGCTGTTGCCGGCGGGAACGTTGGTGCAGGTCACGATCGAGGACGGTCAGGTTCGGCTCAGCCCGGTGGATCAGGAGGGGGCTCGGTGATCCAGGTCAAGAACATCACGGTCGCGTACGGCGATCTGATCGCGGTGGACGAGGTGTCGTTCGACGTACCGCCGGGGTTCGTGCTCGCGGTGAGCGGACCGTCGGGTGCCGGGAAGAGTTCGTTGCTGTGGGCAATCGCTGGTGCGGTCGAGGTGCTGACCGGGAAGGTCGAGGTGGACGGGCTGGTGATCGGCGGTCGTCCCGCTGCCGCCGCGCATGGCGTCGTACTGATTCCGCAGGGGAACGGCTTGGCGCGCGTACTGACGGCCCGGGAGAACCTGACGATCCCGCTGCTTGCCAATGGCAAGGACCCGGACGAGGCCCACGTCGTTGTGGAGAGCGCGTTGAAGGCGGTCGGGCTCGAGGAGAGCGGTGATCACCTGGTCGAGGAGCTCTCCGGTGGTGAGCAGCAGCGCGTAGCCGTTGCCCGCGGCATCGCTCAACACGGTCGCGTCATCCTCGCCGACGAGTCCACCAGCGAACTCGACAGCACCAACCGCGAGCGCGTCCTCGACCTCCTCCGCAGCCAAGCGAACCAAGGCGCCGCGGTCGTCATCGCCACCCACGACCCCACCGTCGCCGCCGCCGCCGACGGCCACGCCCTCATGGACGAAGGCCATCTCACCTGGCTCCGCCGGTTGTAGGGGGACCGTCGTACCAGCTGTCCCCATTTGCTAGGCGGGCCCATGCCGTTGCGGGTGAGCCCACGGCATGCGGTTGGCCAGCCCACACTCAGATGGGTCAGCCCACCAAATGGGGGCGGTCGGCCCGGGCGCGTGCGACGTCAGCCGGTGGGGGCTAGGTGGGGGGCGGGGGTTACGCGGAGGGGGTCTAGCTGGATGCGGGTGATGCCGAAGGGGTGGAGGGACTCACGGAGGGCGGCCTCGGTCATGCGGAGGTACTCGGGGTGCGGGCCGCAGGCGGTGTGGAGGTGGGTGAGGGTGGTGAAGGCGATGCCCACGCGGCGGCCGTCCGGGAGGTGGCCGGTCTGCAGAGTGCAGCCGACGCCGCCGGCGGGGTGGACGGGGACGTACCAGTCATCACAATGTCGAGGCTTCACACCAACGACGTTAGGCCGGTCCGGGCCCCGCCGGAGGTTTTCTCACACGGCTCGCACGGCGTTCTCACAAGCCCAACGACAACGGGATCGTGGGCGGGCCGCTGTGCAGCAGGTCTGCGAGTAAGGCTGGCAGGTTGCTGGGGGCGAAACGGCCTTCGTGGGCTTGGAGTTCGTCGAGGGTCCACCAGCGGTTGCCATGGACGTTCTCGGCGGCCAGCTCGGTCACACTCATGGTGCCGGCAGGCTCGAAGGCCGAGGTGCGGATCAGGAAGTAGTCGTTGATGACGCCGTCGTACCCGGTGGCGTGGCCTTCGGCAACTACTTCCTGGTGCCAGACATGCGGCGGGTCGGCCTCCAGTGCCAGGCCGACCTCTTCGGCCAGCTCGCGGCGCAGTCCCTCGAGTAGGGACTCGTCAGCCTCCAGGCCACCACCCGGCGTTGCCCAGAGCGGACCATCAGCGAATTCGAAGCGGACCAGCAGGATCCGGTCCGAAGGATCGAGGATCACCGCACGAGCCGCCGGGCGGAGGTTGGGACGGGTGAGCTCCAGCTCCTGGTTCTGCTCGACGGTGTAGAACCCGAAGCGGGCGTTGACCTTCTGCATCGCCGTGTTGGAGAGGGCCGTCCAGGTATGCAGGTAGGGCTGGGCGACGCGGTGCTTCGCGAGTTGGTCGAGGTTCGCCAGCTTCAGATGGGTACCGAGGTTGTGACCGCGGTGATCACGCAGCACGAGCGTGTCATCCTGCTGCGCATACTCCGGATCGTCCTTCGACAGATAGAGCAACGTGTATCCGGCGGGCTCACCATCCAAGGTGTGCGCCATCGTCACCAGGGCGAGGTAGCTGCGGGCAACGCGCTCCTCGCTGGCCGCGAGCCGCTCGACCGTCCACGGCACCGTCTCGCGAGTCATCCCACCGGTCGGTACGTCGTTGTCCATCGCCGTGTGGAGATCGGCGTACGCCTGCTGGTGTTCCGGCGGACACGCGCCCACCCATGACGTCAGCGTGTACCCCTCCAGCTCCCCCGCCGACTCGCGCAGCGAGACCAGCCGCGCCTCGTCATACGGCAGCGGTACGACGAGGTGGTCCTCGACGTGCTCGACCTCGAACCCGAGCTTCGCAGCAAACGCGGACCCGGCCCACGGTTCGGAAGGAACCCCGAGCTCGGTCTGGAAGATCGTCCGCCCGAGCTGCGCGGCCCGCGTCTCCGCCCACTGCCACAACGCCGTACCGACACCGCGGCGCCGGTTCTCCGGCGGTATGTCGATCTCGACGTCGACCGTGTCCAGGTTGTCCTGCAACCGGTACTCGAAGAGCATCGCGCCGACCACGCGCTCGTCCTCGAGCGCCACAACGGCGAGCCGCGCCTTCAGCGGTGAAGGGTTGCGCATCGAGACGGCGAACGCGTCCCGGGTCCCCAGCAGCGCGGCCTCACGATCAGCCAGTACGCCGGCGCGCAGCGCGTCGTACCAGGCGTCGAACAGGACAGGGTCGGCCGGGTCGATCTCGCGAACGGTGATCACCCGGCCGACCCAACCAAACAAACGGGTCAGATGCGAACGATTAAACCGGCGCGACCTTGCCGGAGTACATGCCCATGATGACGAAGTTGTCGGCGTACGGGGCGTTCTTCAGGATCGGGTCGTCGTCGGCCGGGAACTTGGCGACCCGCTTGCCCTCCAGCGCCGGGTTGTTCCCGTAGCGCTCCCACAGCGGGATGATCGGCAGGAGTTCGTTAAACGCGAGCGCGGCCGCGGTCACGTTCTTCTTCTGCTCGTCGACGTCGAGGCCCTGGGCGGACTTGTCGACGACCGCCTTCAGGTCGATGTCACCGCTGGTGACCTTCTGCTTGAGCGGGAAGTTCATCCCCTTGCCGCCGGAGTTCGCGGCCGTCACGTAGTTGAACGCGTAGAGGTCCTGGACGAACGAGAAGTACGGGTGCGGGTGCGACGACGCGCCCCAGCTCTGGATCGCCAGGTCGAACTTGCCGGCCAGTACGTCGGGGCTCAGCTGCGTGAACGTGATGCCGCGCTTGGTGATGTTGAACCCGAACTTGGTCAGCTGGTCGGCCGCGTTGGTGGCGGCCGGGTTCCAGTCGGCGAACTCGGTCGGGAACTTGATGTCGTACGCCGCGGGCTTGCCGGCCGGCGTCTGCCACTTGTCGCCGGACTTCTTCCAGCCGGCCGCGGTGAGCAGCTGGGTGGCCTTGTCGAAGTCCTTCTCGTAGGCGTTCAGCTTCTTCTGGTCGGCGTCGGAGACCCAGTCCGGTACGGCGATGTCGGAGAACCCGGCCATGAACTTGCAGGCCTTGCCGGAGTCGCCGAGCGCGATCGTGCCGTTCTCGTTGCGGTCCAGGATGTAGGCGATCGCCTGCCGGACCTTGACGTCGGCGAACTCGGGGTGCGTGGTGTAGTTGAAGACCAGCGCGGGACCGGAGTACACCGGCGGCCGCAGGATCCGGAAGCCGTTCTGCTGGAAGCTCTTCTCGCTGGCCACCGCGAAGCCGTGGGTCGCGTAGTCGACGTCCTTGTTCATCACCGTCGGGGTGATGTCGGAGGTCTCACCGTTGTACAGCACGACCTTGGTGAAGCCGATCTTGTCGGCGAACAGGCCCTTGGCGTTCTTGACCAGCGTCATCTGGGCGTTCGTCATGCTCTTGACGTCGTAGTTGAACGGGCCGGAGACGATCGGGTTCTCGGGCCGGAACTTCTGGAAGTCGCCGTTGAGCGTCTTGCCCTCGCCGTCGTCCAGGCTGCCCTTGGCCTTGCGGAGCGTCTCGGCCTTGGTCGCCCACTCGCCGTACACGGCCGAGGGCAGGATCGGGGCGCGCAGGATGTACCGCTCGAGCACGGTGGACGGCGTACCGATCGTGAAGACGGCGGTGGTGTCGTCGGTCGCCTTGACGTCGGCCAGGAAGGTCCAGTCCTGCTGACGCATCAGCCAGCGCAGGTTGAACGTCGCGACGACGTCCTTGCTGGTGACGGGCGAGCCGTCGCTCCAGGTCAGGCCGGAGCGGAGCTTGAGTGTGTACGTCTTGGCCTTCTCGTCCAGGGTCCCGGACTCGGCCATCATGTATTCCCACTTCTTGTCGGCCCAGTAGTACAGGCCGGAGCTGGGATAGATCAGGTCGAGGTACGGGCTGGACTGCTGCACGCCGTCGGTGACGCCGGCGCCCAGGTTGAAGTGGCCCTTCGGGGGCAGCTGGTACGGGTAGGCGCCGTGGAACTCCTTGTCGCCGCCGCTGCCGCCCTGGGCGTTGGGCTTGCTGGGCGAGCACGCCACGGCCGAGCCGAGACCGGCGGCGCCGAGACCGGCGATGCCGAACAGCTGGAGCACGTTGCGGCGGGAGACCTCGTTCGTCCGGGCCCGTGCCCCGGACTCGTTGTTGCCGGTGGGACTCATCCTCGGTCCTTTCCTGATCCTGGCCACACGCCGTCGCGTGACCAGTTGTTCTGGGTTCTTACTGACCGTCCTCGCGTTTCGTACGTCGGCGGGTCCAGACGACTCCGGCGACCACGATCAGGCCCAGGAACAGGCCCAAGAACAAGGTGAACAACGTGACGACGAACTCCGGCGTACCGGGGGTGAGCGTGAGCAGCAGGACACCGGCGGCCAGGACGAGGAAGGCCGCCCAGCCGAGTGCCATCCGGCCCAGCTCCGGCGGCATCAGGCCGCCGGCTCATCGGCGCCGTCGCGCTGGACGACGTGACACGCGGCCGACTGTCCCGGCCGGACCTGGAGCAGCTGCGGTACCTCGCCGTCGCACAGCCCGTCCTCGAACCGGCCGCAGCGCGGGTGGAACGCACAGCCCGACGGCAGGTGCGCCAGGCTCGGAATCTCCAGGCTGCGCAGGGATTCCGCGTTCTTGGTCCGGGTCAGGTCGGGATCCGGCTCCGGGATCGCGTCGATCAGCGCCCGCGTGTACGGGTGCGTCGGCGCGTTGATGATCCGCGGGGTCGGGCCGAACTCGACGATCCGGCCGAGATACATCACCGCGGTCCGGCCGCGCCAGCCGAAGTACTTCGCGATCGCGAGGTCGTGGGTGATGAACAGGAAGCCGACGCCGAGCTCGTCGCGCAGCCGGCCGAGCATCGCCAGCACGCTGATCCGGATCGACACGTCGAGCATCGAGGTCGACTCGTCGGCGATGATGATCTTCGGGTCCAGCGTCAGCGCCCGGGCGACGGCAACTCGTTGCCGTTGGCCACCAGACAGCTGGTGCGGGTACTTCGAGAGATAGTTCTCCGGCGGCGTCAGATCGACCTTGGCCAGCAACTCGGTCGCGCGTTCGGCGGCGGCCTTGGCGCCCTTCACCACGCCGTGCTTGAGCAGCGGCGCGGTGAGCGTCTGCTGGATCGTGCGCGTCGGGTTCAGCGAGGCGTACGGGTCCTGGTGCACGTACTGCACGCTGCGCCGGAAGTCTTTGAAGTCGTTCTTCTTCAGCGACCAGATGTCGGCGCCGTCGAACATCACCTGCCCACTACTCGGGCGAGTCAGGCCGGCCGCCATCCGGGCCGCCGTCGTCTTCCCCGAACCGCTCTCCCCCACCAGGCAGAGCACCTCACCGGGGTTGATCGACAGGTTGGCGTGGTCGACCGCGCGGATCGGTCCCGCCTTGGTGTCGAACACCTGGCTGACCCCGTCCAGCGTCATCAACGGCTTGCCACTGGAAGCCTGTACGGCGGGAGTCTCGTCCACTGCTGTCATGACACCACCTTCCGCTCCAGGTGCACCTGGTCGGAGTGGATGCAGGCAACGTCATGGGCGTCGCCGGGCTCGTCGGTGATCGGGATCAACGGCGGATCCACCTCCTGGCATTCGTCGGTGGCGAACTTGCAGCGCGGGTGGAACGAACAGCCCTTCGGCAGGTTGGCCAGGCTCGGCGGTCCGCCCGGGATCGACTCGAGGTCCGGCAGGTCGCCGACGATCGGCGGCACGGCCTTGATCAGGCCGAGCGTGTACGGGTGCCGCGGCTGGTAGAACATGTCCCGGACGCCACCGGTCTCGATGATCCGGCCGGCGTACATGGTGGCGACCCGGTCCGCGAGCTCGGCGGCCAGCGACAGGTCGTGCGAGATGAAGATCATCGAGAAGCCGAGCCGCTCCCGCACCTCGTGCAGGACGTCGACCACCGATCGCTGGGTGAGGATGTCGAGAGCGGTAGTCGGCTCGTCGAGGATCAGCACCTCGGGCTCGAGCAGCAGGCTCATCGCGATCAGCACGCGCTGCCGCATCCCGCCGGACAGCTCGTGCGGATACGAATCCATCACCCGCTCGGGTTCGAGCCGGACCAGCCGGAGCAGTTCGCCGGCCCGCTCCTCGATCTCCTGCTTGGTCGCCTTGGTGTGCGCCCGCATCGTGTCGTGCATGTGCCCGCGGATCTTCAGCACCGGGTTGAAGGCGTTCATCGCGCCCTGGAACACCATCGCGGCGTCCCGCCAGCGGAACTTGCGCAGGTCCCGGCCATCAAGACCCAGTACGTCGATCTCCGTGCCGTCACTGCGGTTGAAGGTGACCTGGCCGGACGCGTGCCCAAGGCGCGGCAGCAGCCGCAACAGGCCCAGCCCGAACGTCGTCTTGCCGCAACCGCTCTCCCCCACCAGCGCCAGGCTCTCGCCCGGGAACAGGTCGAGGTCGACACCACGGACCGCCTGCACCGTCGTACCGGAGCCGGTCCGGTACTCGACCTTGAAGTCGCGGATCGAGAGCAGCGGCTTGCCACTGCCGCCACGGACCGCGCGAGCACTTGTCACAGGAACAGTCATGCGATCACCGGTCCCGGAGCCGTGGGTTGAGGATCTCCTCGAGCGACCTGGTCATCATCACCAGACCGAGCAGGAGCAGCGTGATCGCGACCACCGGACTGAGGATGAACCCGAGACTGGCGTCGTTGAAGATCGCGCCGGCGATCCAGGCCCGGTTCAGCATGATCCCCCAGTTCGAGCCGGTCAGCGGCGCGAGGCCGAGCAGGTAGAGGCCGACGAGCGAGTAGATCGCGTTCGTGACACCGATCATGAAGTTCATCAAGATGAAGCTGGCCATGTTCGGCAGGATCTCGACGAACACGACGCGGGCGGTGCCGAGGTCGAGCAACCGAGCTGCTTCGACGAACTCGCGTTCCTTGAGCGACAGCACCTGCGAACGCACCGCCCGGGTCAGCACCGGCCAGGACAACCCACCGACCAGCAGCGCCAGCAGCAACGGCGAGTCGAGCTTGAAGAGCGCACCCAGGACAGCGAGCAGCACGATCTGCGGCACAGTCAGTACGACGTCAGCTGCCGTGACGACCGCGGAGTCGACCCAGCCGCCGAGGTAGGCGGCCAGGGACCCGAGCGCGATCGCCAGCGCGGTCGAGATCGCGGCGGCGACGAACCCGATGAAGATGACGGACCGGCCGCCGTCGATCATCTGGATCAGGACGTCCTTGCCTTCGTTGTCGGTACCGAGCAGATGCCCGGGCGACCCGAAGGGCAGCAGGATCTCCTTGATGTTCGGCTCGAGCGTCGGGGTGAAGATCGGCCCGATCGCGGTGATCAGCACCAGCAGCGCCACGATGATGAAGCCGATGAACCCGGCCGGGCTGCGGCGCAACGACCGCAGGATCCCGGCGAACCGGGAGACCCCCGTCGTACCGATCGCGGCGACGGCGCCGCTGGTCACAGTCTCGGTGGCCACGCGCTTACCCCTTGGCCTTCCCGCCGACCCGGATCCGCGGATCCAGCCGGCTGTAGAGGACATCGGCGAGCAGGTTGGCCACCACCACGGAGATCGTGACGACCAGGAAGATGCCTTGCAGGACCGGGTAGTCGCGACCCGAGACGGCGTTGTAGAGGCTGAAGCCGATGCCCTGGTAGCCGAAGATCTTCTCCACGAAGATCGAGCCGCCGACCACGAAGCCGAGTGATACCGCGAGCTGGCTGAACAGCGGCAGGACCGCGTTGCGGCCGACGTACCCGGCGCGGATCCGGTTGTCGGTCAGGCCGCGGGCGCGGGCGACGGTGACGTAGTCCTCGCCCAAGGTCTCGACCGTGGACGACTTCATCACCAGCGCCCAGGAGCCAACCGTGGTGAGGAGATAGGCCAGGATCGGCAGCGTCGCGTGGTACAGGATGTCGTTCAGGAAGCTGAAACTGAACGACGGTGTGACGCCAGGGGTATAGGAGCCGCGCGCCTCGGTCAGGTTGAAGACCTGCAGTTTCACACCGAGGAAGACCACGATCAGGATCGCCACGATGTAGTTCGGGATCGCGTGCAGCAGCGAGCCGATCGAGGTGAGCAGATGGTCGATCCAGCTCTCCCGGCGGTAGGCCATGATCATGCCGGCGATGATGCCGAGCACGAAGCTGAGGATCTGTGCGATACCGACCGAGAACAGCGTCCACGGCAGGTAGGTCTTGATCACCTGGGCGACCGTCGTACCGGGCGAGAGCAGCGACGTACCGAAGTCACCCTGGAGCAGATTGCCCATGTAGGTCAGGTACTGCAGGATCAGCGGCTCGTTCGGGTCCAGCGAGAACAGGTTCTGCGCCTGCGCGGCCGCGTCGGCGTACGAGATGCCGGTCTGCGCGATCTGCGTCTGGATGTACGTGTCGACCGGGTTGCCCGGCAGCAGCCGAACCAGGAAGAACGTCAGGGTGGAGACCAGGAAGATCGTCAGGATCGCCTTGGCCAGCCTGCGGACCAGCCAGGCGCTGAAGAAGCGCCGCGCCGCCGAGGGCTTCGGTTCGTCCACCGGCCCTTCGATCAGCTGGGGGGCAGGTGTCTCGACCGCACCGCTCACTGCTCACCTCCATCGAGGACCGCCGACGAGCTTGCCTGAAAGTTGAACGGCTCTAATGCACGATCTCTTGCATTGATCTGCGCACAGTGGCGCTAGTTTGCGCAGCCGCAGGCATCAAGTCAACGGTTTCAGAGGTTCGGAAATCAGAGACACCGAATCGTGAGCAGACGATTGCCCTGCGCACTGATCCTGCCACGGTGTGTGCTGGATCACTGGGCACCGCAACGCAAACGACGCCCGCAACCCCTTTCGGAGAGCGGGCGCCGTTTGGTAGTTCAGCGGGTCGCGCGGTTGATCGCGGAGACGACCGCCTTGAGCGAGGCAGTGAGAATGTTGGCGTCGCGACCGACGCCCCAGAAGACGTCGTCGCCGACCTCGCACTCGACGTACGCCGCGGCCAGGGCGTCGCCACCGGCCGAGAGCGCGTGCTCGTGGTAGTCCAGCACCCGTACGTCGTACTTCAGCGGCTTGATCGCATCGACGAACGCGGAGACCGGGCCGTTGCCCTCACCGGTCAGCTCGTGCGGGACACCATTGGAATAGACCTGAACACGGAGCTGGTCGTTCACGGCCTCGCCGGACGACGAGTTGACCGTCAGCAGCGACAGCTTGCCCGGCGCCAGGTACTCGGCCGCGAAGATGTCCCACAGCTGCTGCGGGCCGACCTCGCCGCCCTCGGCGTCGGTGTGCTGCTGGACCACGCGGCTGAACTCGATCTGCAGCCGGCGCGGCAGGTCGAGCCGGTGCTCGGCCTTCATCATGTAGGCGATGCCGCCCTTGCCGGACTGCGAGTTCACCCGGATGACGGCCTCGTACGAGCGGCCGACATCCTTCGGGTCGATCGGCAGGTAAGGCGCTTCCCAGTGCACGTTGCTGACCGGAACACCTTCGGCGGCGGCCTGCTTCTCCAGCGCCTCCAGGCCCTTCTTGATCGCGTCCTGGTGCGATCCGGAGAAGGCGGTGTAGACGAGGTCACCGGCGTACGGCTGCCGCTCGGGGACGCGCATCTGGGTGCAGTACTCGACCGTACGGCGGATCTCGTCGATGTCGGCGAAGTCGATCTGCGGGTCGATGCCCTGGCTGAACAGGTTCATCCCCAGCGTCACCAGGTCGACGTTGCCGGTCCGCTCACCGTGGCCGAACAGGCAGCCCTCGACCCGGTCCGCACCGGCCATCAGAGCCAGTTCGGTCGCGGCGACCGCCGTACCGCGGTCGTTGTGCGGGTGCAGGCTGATCGCGGAGTGCTCACGCCGGGTCAGGTTCCGGCCGAACCACTCGATCTGGTCGGCGTAGACGTTCGGCGTGGACATCTCGACGGTGGCCGGCAGGTTCAGGATGATCTCGCGGCCCTCGGCGGGCTGCCAGACATCGCTGACCGCCTCGCAGACCTCGAGCGCGAACTCGAGCTCGGTGCCGGTGAAGATCTCCGGGCTGTACTGGTAGCCGAACTGGCAGTCGCCGAGGATGTCGTCGGCGTACTTCATCACGATCTCGGTACCGCGGACGGCGATGTTCAGGCACTCGGCCTTGTCCACGTTGAACACGACCCGGCGGAACAGCGGCGCGGTCGCGTTGTAGAGGTGGATGGTCGCCTTCGGCGAGCCCTGCAGCGACTGCACGGTCCGCTCGATGAGCTCCTCGCGGGCCTGGGTCAGGACGGAGATCGTCACGTCCCCGGGGATGGCGTCGCCCTCGATCAGGCTGCGGACGAAGTCGAAGTCGTACTGGCTGGCGCTCGGGAAACCGACCTCGATCTCCTTGTAGCCCATCTTCACCAGCAGGTCGAACATCCGCCGCTTGCGGGCCGGCGACATCGGCTCGACCAGCGCCTGGTTGCCGTCGCGGAGGTCGGTGGACAGCCAGCGCGGGGTCTTCGCGACGGACTTGCCCGGCCAGGTGCGGTCCGGCAGGTCGATCGGCGGAAACGCGGAGTAGCGGTGGATCGGCATGCCGGAAGGCTGCTGTACAGGCTGAGGCTGATTCTGCGGTGCCACGAGAGGTTCTCCTCGAAGAGATGTGCGGGTACGCGGGCCGACCGGCGTACGACGAAACCCCGCGGCGAGGGAACCGGCCTGATCAGGCCTCGCCGCGGCAGCGAAGGAGGAGAAGCTGGTGCCGCATAGTGACGACGAGTCTATGCACAACCCGCTTGACCCGTCGAACCGGGGGTCTCACTCGGCGAGACACGCAGCGTGACGACTCAGGTCGGTAGCCGCAGCTGGAACGACGCTCCCCGCTGCCCGCCCGGCCGGTCGCCAACGATGAGATCACCTCTGTGCGCCCGCGCCACCCCACGGGCGATCGCCAGCCCGAGTCCGGCGCCCTTGCTGTGCGGCCCGTGCACGAGCCGCTGGAAGATCCGCTCCCGCTGCTCCGGCGGCACCCCTGGCCCGTCGTCCTCGACCACGAACCCGTCAGCCCGTACGACGATGTTCGCCCGCCGCGCTCCGGCCTGCCGGGCGTTGTCCAGCAACCCGGCCAGCACCTGCGCCAACCGCTCGGCGTCCCCCATCACTCGCCCTGTCTGGGCGGCAGTCAAGGTGATCGCGAGCCCAGGCGCACGCAGCCGCGAGTTGGCTGCTTCGGTCTTCGCGAGTTCGTGGAGATCAATCGGAGCCAAGTGGAGTTGGAGGCCGGCGTCGAGGCGGCTCAGCTCGAGGAGGTCGGCCACCAGGCGACCGGCTCGGTGGGATTCGCGGACGAGGAGGAGTTCTAATTCCTCGCGGCGGTCAGGCGCTGCTTCGGGGCCTAGGTGGATCAGGGTTTCGGCCGCGGTCTGGATGCCGGTGATCGGGGTGCGGAGTTCGTGGGCCGCGTCGGCGACGAACTCGCGCATCCGGTCTTCGGAGCGGTGGGCGGTGTGTTCGGCGCCTTCGAGGGCATCGAGCATCTCGTCGAACGCCGCGGCGGTGCGGCCGAGTTCGGTGTTGGCGCGTTCAAGATGGAGGCGGTCACCACGGCGGCCGGCGACGATGGACCGGGCGAGCGTGGTCATGTTGTCCAGTGGCTTCAACGCCAAGCGCATCAGGGCGATCAGGGCCAGCGCGGTGATCAGGACCGCGGCTGCGCCGGAGAGCAGTAGAACAGTGCGGAGGCGGGCACCCGCGTCGGCGAGCAGAGCGGTGTCGGCGGTGAGCAGCAGGGTTGCGTCGCGAGTGCGTTGACCGGCTTGCAAGGTGGCTTTCACCTGGCGGACGGTGCCGCTTGCCTCGATCGGTGGCGCGCCGAACTGCTGACCGTTCCGCAGGATCAGCGTGACCCGGACCCCATCCGCGTCGATCCGCCGTACAAGGTTGCCTGGAGCAACGTTCTGGCGGGCGAGCTGCTGAGCCAACTGCGCCCGGCCCGAGAGCAGCGAGTCCAGGCTGCGCTCCGCCTGCGCGTCGAAGACCGCCTTCACCACCAGCCCGGTCACCGGCAACACCACGAGCAGTACGGCGATCGCCGTCAGCGTCACGCGCATCCGCAGTGACGCCCCGCGGAACCGCCTCACGACTCCTCCGGTTTCAGCACGTATCCCGATCCGCGCACGGTGTGCAGCAACCCCGCACCGAGCTTGCGGCGGAGCGCGCTGATGTTGACCTCGACCAGGTTCGGCGCATAGTCGTCGTACCCCCAGACTGCAGTCAGCAGTTGCGTCTTCCCCACCACCTTGCCACTGCGACCGGCCAGGAACAGCAACAGCTTGTACTCCGTCGCGGTCAGCTCGACCACTTCGCCAGCGCGCGTCGCGACCCCGGCCTCGACATCGATCACCAGGTCACCGACCTCGAGCACCGTCCGCAGTCGCCCCATCCGGCGCAGTACCGCCTCGACGCGGGCGATCAACTCGGCCAGCACGAAGGGCTTGACCACATAGTCGTCGGCGCCCGTACGCAGGCCGTGCAGCCGATCCTCCACGCCGTCGCGGGCGGTCAGCAGGATCACGCCGGCGTTCGACGTCTCGCGTGTCACGCTCAGCAGCGCAAAACCGTCCCGCCCGGGCAGCATCACGTCCAGCAGAACGAGGTCGGGCCGGAACCCGGCCAGCTCTCGCTCCAGCCCATCCCCGTCGGCGCGCGTCCGGACCTCGTGCCCGGCCTCGGTCAGCGCGATGCCGACCGCGGTCCGGATCGGTTCCGCGTCCTCGACCACCAGCACCCGCGCCGCCATTCAGCCATCCTCGCACTCACGCACGCAGCAGTCCGTCGATCGTGGTCGTGTGCCCGTCGAGGATCTTCCCGGGGTCGGTGCCGAGCACATGCTGCAGGACACTCGCGTAGACATCCCGGAAGTCGGTGGTCGCCTTCAAGTCACCGTTGGACAGATCGGTCAGACTCGGCTGTTCACCATGGAACCCACCCGCCACTTTGTTGCCCAGGACAAGCACCGGACCCGCCGTACCGTGGTCGGTCCCGTCGCTGCCGTTCGCCTGCACCCGCCGGCCGAACTCCGAGTAGACGAGCACCACCACGTTCTTGCCCCGATCGGTCTTGGCCAGCCGCTGCGCGAACGGCGTCAACGCCGTGTCCAACTCGCTCAGCAACCGCTGCTGAGTACCGCGCTCGTCCGCATGCGTGTCGAACCCACCGAGCGACGCCGAGTAAGCCCGAGTCGGTACGCCGGCCTCGATCAGCCCGGCGATCAGTTCCAGCTGCGCCCCAAGCTGCGAAGCCCCACCAGCCGACGCGCCCTGAGTGCGCTGCTCGTCCTCGTCGCCAGCTGTCTCGTCATGCCCCATCTTCACGGCAGTTCCCAGCACGCGAGTTGCCTCCTGGAGATCCAGCACAGCCTTGGCCGCCTTCGCCTGCCACAGCCCCTCCCCCGGACTCGGCTTCCCGAGCGCGGCGTACGCCGTACCGATCGCACCCTTCGGCAGCGCCAGCCCGCGCAACGGCAACGAGGCCGCGGCGGTGCTCGCACCGGCGAGCAGTGGTGGCAAGGTCGGCTCGACGGAGACCGCGCGCAGCGGGTCGGCGCCGGTCGCGTCCAGCCAGCGACCGAGCCAGCCGGTCGGGATCGGCGACTTCGGGGAGGCCGTCTGCCAGATCGCCATCGACCGGAAGTGACTGCGGTCCGGCTGCGGATAGCCGACCCCGCGGACGATCGCGAGTTGCTTGTCGTCCCACAACCCCTTCAGACCCTTCAGCCCGGGGTTCAGCCCGAGCCCTTCGCCGAGGTCGAGCACTTCGTTCGGCTGGTAGGCCAGGTCCGGCCGGGCGTTCTGGTACGCCGGGTCCGCGGCTGGGACCACGGTGTTCAGGCCGTCGTTGCCGCCGTACAAGGTGATCACCACGAGCACGGACTCATCGCTCGGCAGCGGGTCGTTGACGGCGGCGGCGAGCAGGTCGGACCAGTGCACCTGAGTCGCACCGGCCGCCAAGGCACCCGCGGCGGTCACACCGCTCAGCGTCAGGAAGCGCCTTCTGGTCACGTTGTCCATCGGTCCTCCACTCATCCGCTCACGACGTACTCGGGGGCACAGGCAGCGATCGCCACCAGTTGCGCCGGCTGCTTCACCGCGGCGAGCGCGGCCTTGGTCCGCGCCGACCAGCCGTCGACGCCGAGCAGCTCGGCGACGTCGTCCGCGGATCCGATCGCGTTCAGCTCGGCGTACGCGGCCAGGTGCTGCGCAAGCTGCAGCCGGGTGAGACCGGCCGATGTAGTCAGCCAGCTCGCACCGGACGGCCAACCGCCGACACTCGGCGGCCGGAACGGCAGCTGCCCCATTCCGCGCAGACCGGCCAGCAGTTTGGTCTGCTCCTTCTCGGCGAGCTTGCCCGGCGTGATCCGCAACGCGCGCATCAAGCCGACCGCCCACTCCACCGGCTGCTTCACCAGAGCCGCTGCCGGGTCCCGGAACGCCGCTTCCGCAACCATTGCCGTCAGCAACGACTTCACGTTCCGTCCAGGCCCGTACGCCGTTTCCAGCCGGGCCATCGTCGCCGCATCCGGCGGCGTGGTCGACACCAGCCGGAACCACAGCCGCCCGATCACGAACGGTGCCGACTCCGGCCGGGCCACCGCGAGTCCGGCGTACATCTTGGCGTCGAAGTTGCCCGTCCTGCCGAGCACGGTCTTGCTGCCCGAGTCGAACCGTTGCCGTTTGAACGTTGCGGCTTTGCCGTCCTTGCCGAGCACCCAGCCGGTCAGGCAGCGAGCGCCCTCGGCCACGTCCTTCTCCTCGTAGTGGCCGATGCCGAGCGTGAACAGCTCCAGGAACTCGCGCGCCAGGTTCTCGTTCGGCGAACCCTGGCGGTTCTTCTGCCCGTCGAGCCAGCGGATCGTCGCGCTGTCCACGATCATCGCGGCGGCCAGATCACCGAACCCGGTCGCGGCGTACCGGCGTTGGGTCTGGTTCTGGGCGAGCATCCAGGCCGCGTTGCGGACCTTCTGGTTGCTCGTCGCGAAGTGCCCGTGCCAGAACCACGTCAGCCGCTCGGAGGCCGTCCGGCTCGCCACCATCCGGTCCAGCCACCAGACGGTCAGTTTCCGCTCCTGCGCCGTCCGAGCCCGCCGCTCGGCCTTCTTCGCCGCCTTGTCTGCTTTGTCTGCTTTGGTCCCGGTCGGCGGTGGTGGGGTCAGCCCCGTCGGCGGCACGATCGCGGCGGCCGCGGCATCCGTGGCCGGCCCGAGCAACCGCCGTACCGTCTCGTCGAAACCCACGGCCGGCTCCCCCGGCGGCGGCCCGAACCCCAGGCGCTCGTTCAGCCGTCGTACGACGGCCTGCTCGCTGATCTCGGTCATGTCCCCGATGGTTTCGACCGGGGCGGCTCAGGACCAGGCTGCGGGACCGATCTTCAGCCAACCCACAGTGTCTGTTGCCTTCAAGGGCACTTGAATAACTAGGCTTCTCGGCATGACCTCCCTCCTCGAACGGATCGGCAGTACCGGCCTCGGCGTTCTCGTCACGCTCAAGCGCGACGGGCGGCCGCAACTGTCGAACATCACCTATGTGTACGACGGCGAGCACGTCCGCATCTCGCTGACCGACGACCGCGCCAAGACGAAGAACCTGCGCCGCGACCCGCGCGCCAGCGTCTACATCAACGAGAACGGCGGTCGCGCCTACATCGTCCTGGAAGGCAAGGCAGAGTTGACCCCGGTCGCCGCCGACCCGAACGACGCGACGGTGGATGCGCTGGTCGACTACTACCGCAAGGGTTCGGGCGAGCACCCGGACTGGGACGAGTACCGCACCGTGATGGTCCGGGACAAGCGGCTGCTCTTCTCGATGACCGTCGAGCACGCCTACGGCATGCCCTCACCGGCGTGACGCCTCCCGGTAGCGCTTCGGCGCGAGGCCGTTCACGCGTTTGAACGCCGTACTGAAGGCACTGTCAGAGGTGTAGCCGAGCGAGTGCGCGAGGGCGGAGAGCGAAACGTCCTCGTCGCGCAACGCTCGCTCGGCCAGCCGCATTCGCCAGTTGAGCAGATAGGTCAATGGCGGTACGCCGGCCACGGCGCGGAACCGCTCGGCGAACGTCGTCCGCGACATCGCGGCAGCCTTCGCCAACTCCTCGAGCTGCCAGGCCCGCCCCGGCTCGTCATGCATCAACCGCAGCACCGGCGCGATGTGCTCGTCGGCGGTCGCTCGCAGCCAACCAACCGGAAGCGTGGTCGCCTCGTCCAGACAGGCTCGCAGCGCCTCGACGAACAACAGATGGGCGAGCTTGTCGGCGGCCAACCCCGCACCCGGCTCACCGCCGGCCGATTCGCGGTCGAGCCGTTCCAGCAACCATCGCAGTACGGCGGACCTGTCGTCGTCACCGCGGAGGTGGATCATCGGCGGCAACGCGCGGAACAGCAACTCCTCGCCGATCCGGTTGACCGAGACGTGGCCGCCGACTCCGCGCACTCGCGGGCCAACTCCGGTACCGAATCGGGCGATCGACCCGTCCGTGGCACCGAACGCGGCGACCGCGTCTCCGATCGGCACGTCGTCCGAGTTGCCCTTCACGAACGGATGCCGCCCGTCGAACATCACCACGTCGCCGGGCTGTAGCTCGATCCGCTGATCGAGGTGGTCGAAGTCGATCCAGCAGGTCCCCTCGACCACCGCGGAGAACTTGAGCCGCTCGGTCGCCGGGTACCGCAGGGCCCACTCCCCGTCCGCTACGAAGCTCCGGGAGACGTGACACGTCGCCTCGGTCAGGGTCAGCACCTCGGCGAGCACATCCGTACGATCGAGCATGCTTTCGGGACTCACAGTTATTCAGCGTACGCCGGAGCGGATCTACGGTCGACGTATGAGCACACAGCAACCCATCGGATCCGGCTTCACCGCGTACTCGACCGCCGCCGAGGTGATGGCCGGGATCGACCTCACCGGCAAGACCGCGATCGTCACCGGCGGCTACTCGGGACTCGGCCTGGAGACGGTTCGGGTCTTCCGCGCGGCCGGTGCGGAGGTGATCGTCCCGGCTCGCGACACGGCTCGGGCGAGCAAGCAGCTCGCGGGCATCGACGGCGTCGTCGTGGCGGAACTGGACCTCCTCGATCCCGTCAGCATCGACGGCTTCGCGGATCGTTTCCTCGCCACCGGACGCGCACTCCATCTCCTGGTGAACAGTGCCGGGATCATGGGCACGCCGCTGGCGCGCGACGGGCGCGGCTTCGAGTCGCAGTTCGCCACCAATCACCTGGGCCACTTCCAGCTCACCACCCGGCTGTTGCCCGCGCTGCGGGCGGCACAGGGAGCGCGGGTCGTCGCGGTGTCGTCGCGCGGCCATCGCTACAGTCCGGTCGTGTTCGACGACCCGAACTTCGAGAATCGCGAGTACGCGCCCTATTCGGCGTACGGGCAGTCGAAGACCGCGAACGTGCTGTTCGCGGTCGAGCTCGACAATCGCGAGCAGGACAACGGCATCCGGGCCTTCGCCGTCCATCCGGGCAGCATCATCACCAACCTGGCGCAGAACGCCGACCGCGAGGTGCTGCGGCGGGGCGGCTTCCTGGACGACGACTTCCAGCCGATCATCGACCCCAGTCGTGGCCTGAAGACACCCGAGCAGGGCGCCGCGACACAAGTCTGGTGTGCGACCAGTCCCCAGCTCGACGGCTTGGGCGGCCTTTACTGCGAGGACGTCGAGATCGCTACTGTGCACAGCGGCGCGGAGCCGGACACCGACGTACTGGCACTGACCCCGGGCACCTTCGGCGTCCTGCCGTACGCGATCGACCCCGACAATGCCCGCCGGCTCTGGAAATTCTCCGAAGAACTACTTCGGTACTGATTCCTTCCCCGCCCCAACACCCCGGGTCAATAAATGATTCGCGGGAAGTGGTCCAGGGAGTCAGTCTGTGGGTGTGGACATCACGAGACTGTCGCCCGACGACGAGGCCGGCGTAGCCGCCGCCGTCGCGCTGAAGACCGCGGCCGCGAAACTGGACTGCCCTGACCTGGTGGTGGGGACGCCCAAGGGGCTGGCGAACGCGCTGCGCTACGGCTGGGATCTGAACCCCGGCCTGGAGTACCTGGCGCACGATGCCGACGGCACGCTGGTGGGTAGCGTCGGCCTGCACTTCCCGAAGTACGAGAACACCGATCAGGTGTGGTTCGACATCTGGGTCCATCCCGACCATCGCGACGGGAACGTCTGGGCCGAGCTCGCCGCGTTCGCCGAGGCCGAGGCTGTCGGCGCCGGCCGGACGATGATGGGCCTGAACACCTTCGACACCCCGCAGGATCTCGCCCACGCCATCGAGCACGGCTACCAGCAGAAGGCCATCGAGGTGAACCGCAAGCAGGACATCGCGGGCCTCGACTGGTCGCTCGTGCAGAGCCTGTACGACGGCGCTGTCGCCAAGTCGGCCGAGTACGAACTCCTCCGGATCAAGGGCCCGCTGCCCGACGAGATGGTCGACGGCATGATCGCCGTCGTCGCGTCGATCAACGATGCGCCGACCGATGACCTCGAGATCGAGGACGACGTCTTCAGCCCCGAGCGGCTGCGCGCGTACGAGGAAGCGCAGGCGAAATGCGAAAACACGACCTACCGTCTGGTCGCGCGACAGAAGGAGACCGGCGCACTGGCCGGTCACACCGTGATCGCGGTCGAGCGTGAGCGTCCGGAGCAGGGTTGGCAGCACGACACCGCGGTCTCCCGGGACCACCGTGGTCACCGCCTCGGCGCGCTGCTCAAGGCCGGCATGCTGCTGTGGCTGCGCGAGGAGGAGCCGCAGCTCACCCGCGTCGACACCTGGAACGCCGAGTCCAACAACCACATGATCGGCATCAACGAACAGCTCAACTACACGGTCGTCGCCCGCTTCCTGGACTTCCAGAAAAAGCTCTAACCACTGGAGCTCCAACCACCACCCACTTCACCCCCACCGACCCGGCCTCGGCCGGAGACGTTCGCTGTGGTTGAGCTTGTCTGCGGCCGATTGAAGGCAGGGTGGCTGGGCGGTTTGACGGCCGGGTACTTGCCGAGGGCGCCAGAAACCTTGAGGTCTTTGCGGACGTCGGCGGGGTTGAGCCGGTATCGCTGCGCCACCAACTCGACGGTGTCGCGGGCGCCGAGTTCTTGGGCGGTGCTCATCTCGTCCAGTCGTCGGGTGGTTTGCAGGATGTAGGTGTCGATGAGGGATTTGGCGGCGTACAGGTTGTCGAGGTTGGTCAGCAGTTCGCTGCCACTCTGCGACCACACCGGCGCCATCGCCAAGATCTCCATACCCGAAAGCATAGCCACGCCCACCGACAGTTTTCGAGCCGAAAAGCCCTTATTTACAACGGATGTGTGGGCTGTTGCTGTGGGCTGATTGCCCGTTCAACTTGCCCACACTGTCCATGACGTTAGCCGGTACTTTTTCGTCACCTGGACCCGAAAAGTTACCGACTAACGCAAGACTCCCGAGCATCACGCACCTCAGCCACAGCCCGGAAGCCCAGGCAACGCCCAGCCTGGTCACCGACCGCACCATCCCCCTCAGCCATCTACTTGGCGCGCCCGAAGGTTCCAGTCGACCGCCGCCAGGCGGCCGAGCCACGCCAACCACCGAGGGCTTGAACAAGAAATGGTGAGTGCGGACACCTCATAGCTTGTTCACGCCCACCACAAGGGGTGCACACCCCGACACGCGGCCAGTCATCCAGCCGAGCAGACGGGTCGGGCGGGGGTCTCGAGGAGCTAACGTCCGAAGAGACGCAGTGCGTGGTCGGCGTGTTTTCGGACGCTGTGAGTTTTGGCGGTCAGACGACCTCGACGACGGTGACCTTCATGCGGTTGCTGATGGTGAAGCCCATCGCGGTGTAGAGGCGCTGGGCGGTGACGTTCGTGCCGCCCGTGTGCAGGAACGGAGTCCGGCCGGTCGCGGTGATCTCTGCCGCGACCGCACGGATCAAGCGGCGCGCGAGGCCCTGACCGCGGTGGTCGGGGTGCGTGCAGACCGCACTGATCTCGGCGTACGCCGGGAGTGTCTGCCGGACGCCGGCCATCGCGATCAGCTCGTCGTCGCGGCGAATGCCGAGGTACGGGCCGAGCTCGATCGTGCGGGACCGGAACGGGCCGGGGTCGGTCAGCGCGACCAGGGCGATCATCTCCGGTACGTCGTCCGCGGTCAGCGCGACCGCTTCGTCGTCAGGAGCGGCCAGGTCGTCCGGAGCCACGAACTGGACCAGGTCGAACTGCTTGTCCAGCTTGAACGGCTCCGGCAACGGCTGGTCCGGAGCCATGATCGCGCCGCCGGAGCCCGGGCCGAGCAGGGCGGCGAGATCCGCCCAGTCCTGATCGGTCGGGTCTGCCGGCAGGCCGAGGAAGGGTGCGACCTCCGGCTGATACCGGCGGGCGTTCCCGCGGGACTCCGCGAAGACCGCGTGCGGGCCGGTGAGGGCGTCGTACGTCGGATTCCGCAGCTCGGGCGTGCTCATGATCTAGAACCCCAGTTTGCGCAGGTGCTTGGCGTCGGTCTGCCAGTTCTTGGCGATCTTCACGTGCAGGTCGAGGTAGACCGGCGTACCGAGCAGGGCCTCGATCTGGCGGCGGGCCTCGGCGCCGACCTCACGCAGGCGGGCGCCCTTGTGGCCGATCACGATGCCCTTCTGGCTGTCGCGCTCGAGGAAGATGTTCGCGTAGATGTCGAGCAGCGGCTTGTCCTCGGGACGGTCCTCGCGCAGGCCCATCTCGTCGATGGTGACGGCGATCGAGTGCGGCAACTCGTCGCGGACACCCTCCAGCGCGGCCTCGCGGATCAGCTCCGCGACCAGGGTCTCCTCGGGCTCATCGGTGATGTCGCCGTCCGGGTAGAGCGGGAACCCGTCGGGCAGCAACTGGATCAGCTCGCTGGTGACCAGGTCGACCTGGAAGCCGGAGGTCGCCGAGACCGGGATGATCGCGGCCCACTCGATCCCGGACGCCTCGCCCAGCTCCTGGATCTCGGTCAGGTGCTCGAGCATCCGCTCGGGCTCGACCAGGTCGGCCTTGGTGGCGAGCGCGACCTTCGGCGTCTTCGCGACCTTCGCCGCCTCGGCGACCAGGAAGCGGTCACCAGGGCCGATCTTGTCGCTGGCCGGCAGGCAGATGCCGATCACGTCGACCTCGGCCCAGGTGCTCTTCACCAGGTCGTTCAGCCGCTGGCCGAGCAGCGTGCGCGGCTTGTGCAGCCCCGGGGTGTCGACCAGGATCAGCTGCGCGTCCGGCCGGTGCACGATTCCCCGTACGGCGTGCCGCGTGGTCTGCGGCTTCGACGAGGTGATCACGATCTTCTGGCCGACGAGCGCGTTGGTCAGCGTGGACTTGCCCGCGTTGGGCCGCCCGACGAAACACGCGAAGCCCGACTTGAACCCAGTGGGCGAAGGGGTAGGAGCGGGAGCCGGTGCCGGCTTGCCCCGGCCCTTCGTGGGGGGCTCAGGTGTTGATGACATTGCGGACCTCTCCGGAGGCGTCGGCCAGAACGACCGGGATGGCGGCGCCGGCGAAGTGACGGACGACGTTGATGTCAGCAGTATCCGCCTCGGTGACGACAGCGGCCGCTTCGAGGCCCTTCACGCCGGAGGCCAGCGCCATCGCGACGGCGAGCTGCAACGCCGTCAACTCGACGGTGTCGAGCGCGACCGTGCACGCCGAGTAGGTGCGGCCGTCGGAATCACGCACGGCGGCACCCTCGGCTGCGCGGGTCCGGGCCCGGGCCGCGCGTGCGAGCGTGACGAGTTTGGCGTCCTCCGCCGAGAGATCTGACAAGTGGGTGCTCCTAGGCGTGCTGGTGGTTCTGGTCGGTGCGGCCGGCGACGGGTTCCTCGCGGCGCACGAGCACAGTACCGACCTGGTTGCGGCGGCCGGACGGCCGCTCCGCAGTGAGAGACAGCCCGGCGATCTCGACCTCGGCGCCGGGGATCGGCACCTTGCCGAGCAGCTTGGCCATCAGACCGCCGACGGTGTCGACGTCGTCGTCGTCCAGCGGGACACCGAACAGTTCGCCGAGCTCGTCGATCGGGTACCGGCTGGAGACCCGGAAGGCGCCGTCGGACAGCTCCTGCACCGAGTCCGGATCCTCGTCGTACTCGTCGGTGATCTCGCCGACGATCTCCTCGAGGATGTCCTCGATCGCGGCCAGGCCCGCGGTTCCGCCGTACTCGTCGACGACGATCGCCAGATGGATCCGGGCGGCCTGCATCTCGCGCAGCAGCTCGTCGACCGGCTTGGAGTCCGGGACGTACATACACGGACGCATCACCGACTCGACCCGCTCGGTCGACTCGGCCGAGGCGTTGTCGTAGACGCGGCGCATCACGTCCTTGAGGTAAACCACCCCGAGGATGTCGTCCAGGGACTCGCCGATCACCGGGATCCGCGAGTAGCCCGAGCGCAGCGCCAGCGAGATGAGCTGGCGGAGCTTCTTGTGCTTCTCGATGTAGACCATGTCGGTCCGCGGCACCATCACCTCGCGGACGATGGTGTCGCCGAGCTCGAAGACCGAGTGGATCATCTGCCGCTCGCCGGACTCGATCACGGCGGACTTCTCCGCGTAGTCGACCAGCGCGCGCAGCTCGGCCTCGGTCGCGAACGGGCCGGCCGCGAATCCCTTGCCCGGGGTGAGCGCGTTGCCGATCAGGATCAGCAGCTTCGGCAGCGGTCCGAGGATGCGCGTCAACGCCATCACCGGCCCGGCCGCGGCGATCGCGAACCGGTCCGAGTGCTGCCGGCCGAGCGTCCGCGGCGCGACGCCGATGATCACGTACGAGATCAGCACCATCACCACGGCGGTGATCAGGATGTGCTCCCAGGTGACCTGGAAGACCTCCGACAGCGCCTGGGTGACGAGCACGATCGCGGTGATCTCGCAGCTGAGCCGGAGCAGCAGCAGCGAGTTCAGGTAGCGCGGCGCGTCCGACAGCAGGTCGCGCAGCCGGACCGCCCGCAGGTTGCCCAGCTCGACCTGTTCGTTCGCCCGCACCTTCGAGTACGCCGACAGCGCAGCCTCGACGCCGGCGAACAGACCGGCGAGCAGCACGAGCACCGCAGCAACGACCAGGAGGACTAGGCCGTCAGAGTTCACGTCAGACGCCTTCTAACCTGTTTCCCGGTGCGCGCCAGGCTTCCAGCAGCCGGCCCTGGATGTCCCACATCTCGGCCTTCTCGGCCGGTTCGGCGTGGTCGTACCCGAGCAGGTGCAGGATGCCGTGCACCGTCAGCAGCTCCAGCTCGGCCCACGTGCCGTGCCCGGCCTTGGCGCCCTGGGCGGCGGCCACGGTCGGGCACAGCGCGATGTCGCCGAGATGCCCCAGGGGCAGCTCGGCGTCGTCACCGCCGTCCGAACCGGGCCGCAGCTCGTCCATCGGCCAGGACATCACGTCGGTCGGCCCCGGAAGGTCCAGGAACTCGACGTGGTACCTGGCCATCGTGTCCTCGTCGACCAGCTTGATCGACAGCTCGCACTCGGGGTGCAGCCGTAGCGACGACATCACGAACCGGCTCAGCCGCATCAGTCCGCCACCGTCGATCTCGACGCCGGACTCGTTGTTCACTTCAACGTTCATCTTTGGTGCTCAGCGCCCCGTTGTCCTTCGTAGTTCTCGTACGCCGACACGATCCGGCCGACCAGCTTGTGCCGGACCACGTCGTGCGCGGTGAGCCGGCAGAACTCCAGGTCCTGGACACCCTCGAGGATGTCCTGGACGACCCGCAGTCCCGAGTTCGTCCCGGTCGGCAGGTCGACCTGGGTGACGTCACCGGTGACGACCATCTTGGAGCCGAAACCGAGCCGGGTGAGGAACATCTTCATCTGCTCCGGCGAGGTGTTCTGCGCCTCGTCCAGGATGATGTACGCGTCGTTAAGGGTCCTTCCGCGCATGTAGGCCAGCGGCGCGATCTCGATCGTGCCGGCGGTCAGCAGCCGCGGGATGGACTCCGGGTCGAGCATGTCGTGCAGGGCGTCGTACAGCGGGCGCAGGTACGGGTCGATCTTCTCCGACAGCGTGCCGGGCAGGAAGCCGAGCCGCTCACCGGCCTCGACGGCCGGCCGGGTCAGGATGATCCGGCTGACCTCCTTGGCCTGCAGCGCCTGGACCGCCTTGGCCACCGCCAGGTAGGTCTTGCCGGTACCGGCCGGGCCGATCCCGAACACGATCGTGTTCTTGTCGATGGCGTCGACGTAGCGCTTCTGGTTCAGCGTCTTCGGCCGGATGGTGCGGCCGCGGCTGGACAGGATGTTCTGGGTCAGGACGTCGGCCGGGCTCTCGCCGGTGGCCTGCTTGACCATCGCGATGCTCCGCTCGACCGAGTCGGCGGTCAGGCCGTGCCCGGTCCGGATCACCACGACCAGCTCGTCCAGCAGCCGCTCGGCCAGTGCCAGCTCGGCGGGTTCACCGGTCAGCGTGATCTCGTTGCCGCGGACCAGGATGTCGGCGGCGAACTCCTTCTCGATGATGCGGAGGAACTCGTCCCGGGCTCCGAGCAGGGCCACCATGTCGATGCTGTTCGGCACGACGATCTTGTGCGACGTCTGCGGAGTGGTGGCGGCTGCGCCGTCTGCGCGGGCCCCCGGTTCGATACTGCGTGGCCTGGACAGGCTCTTCCTCCTGAACTGTGTAACTCGAGAAAAGGGAAGCTGACCTGTCCATGCTAGCCGTCCCGGCGGACACCCTCACTGCCAATTTCCCGGGACACGCCCCGCGCGGCTCGCTCGGTCGTCCGCAGAGCCCCCACGCCGGGGGCGGTCTGAGCCGCGAGCACACCCCGTAACTGGCCCAGTTCACCCGACTGCTGGACACCCGGACCCGCCTGCTCGAGCGCCAGCCGCTGGCCTCGCTCGGCGGTCCACTCCGGCGTGGGATGCAGGTTCACGGTGACGTTCTCCCCCGGCCGGACCAGGTCACCGAGGGCCTCCCGCCGTGCCAACTCGGCCTCCTGTGGCGGCTTGTCGCGGTTCACCTCATAGGCCTGCAACATCCGGTACGTCGCCTCGATCGCGGCCAATGTGGACCCGGATCTGGCCGGCGGTGAGTCGAACTCGTCGGCGTGCGTGTTGCGCTCCTTGTCCAGCCCGACCACATGACCCGGTGTGAACACGTGCAACGACTGCACCCGCGCGGTGGGATCCCCGTCGTACACGGAGAGCTCTCGCCAGGCGTGGGCGCCCGAGTAGCTGTCCTGCAGCGCGTGCACGGCTGCACCGAGGTGATGCATCTCCTCACGCGGCGACTCGGCCACGTGGGCTGCGCTCAGCTCATCGAACAGGTACTCGGTGTTCGACTGCAGGTTGTCGGCACCACGTCGGTACGGGTCGGCCATGAAGTGTGCTCGCTGAGCGTCAGGATTCGCGTACGCCGAGTGCCCGGTCGGCCCGATTCCGGCGTACACGAAGGGTTTTCCGGTACCGCCGAAGTTCTTGATCACGCCCGCACCCAGTGGGCGGTCCTGATAGGCCTGCGCCTTGTCGAGCTGCTCGGAGTACTCCTGGCGACTCAGACCGTCCCGGCCCGTCCGGTCGTAGAGGCGGGCGACAGCGGCGTACGTGATGTCCCGGTGACCGCACCAGTGACCGTCTCCGTGCTGCTTCATGCACAGAGAGTGCCATCGGTGCAGTTCATCGAGCCCTGTTGTCAACCTGGGACGAGGCCTTCGCGTCTCTGTTGTGTGGCACAACCTGCGGTGGTGTACGAAGAGTGCGTGACACATGAGTCCTCGTGGAATGCCGACGAGGCGCTGACGGCTGTCTACACGGCGCATTACACGTCGTTGGTGCGCCTCGCCGCCTTGCTGCTGCGTGACACCGGATCGGCGGAGGAGATCGTGCAGGACGCGTTCGTCGCGATGCACGGCCGCTGGCACCGGCTGCGCGACCCCCACAAGGCACTCGCGTACCTGCGCACCGCCGTGGTGAACCGCACCCGCTCCCGCCAGCGCCACCTGGTGGTCGTCGACAAGCACATGCCGCGCAGCCTGCCGGACGAGCCCAGTGCGGAGCAGGCCGCGCTGCGGACGGCCGAGACCGACCGGGTCATCGAGGCGATGCGGACGCTCCCGGAGAAACAACGCACTGTGATGGTGCTTCGGTACTACGGTGACCTGTCGGAGGCCGAGATCGCCGACACGATGGGCATCAGCCGGGGATCGGTCAAGAGCCATGCCGCGCGAGCGACCAAGTCGCTGCGCCAGGTGCTGGAGCAGAACCTATGAACAACGATGACCCGTTCGACGAGCTGATGCGCCGGTCGCTGGCCAACGAGGCGAACCGGATCGAGCCGACCGATGCCCTGCCGGAGATCCTCACCCGCGCCCACGCCGTACGACGTCCTGTTACCCGCCGGCCCTGGGTCGTCGGCGCCGGGCTGGCCGCCATCGGTACGGCGGCCGCGGTCGGCGCGTTCACCGTCTTCAACGGCAACCTGAACACCGCGAACGACGGTGACGCCGTCGCCGGACAGGGCACCACAGCCTCCGCCAGCGGTGCGCCGACCAGCTCGCCGGAGACCCCCCGCAACGACCCGACGAAGGCATCGACCCTGCCGCCGAAGCAGGCGCCGACGGTCCAGCCCGGCGAGCCCGAGCCGATGGTCGCCAGCAAGGCCGTGCCCATCTACTGGCTCGGGGACGCGGTACCGCTCAAGACCAGCGCCAAGAAACCCACTCCGCAGGCCAGGTCCACCACGCGGCTCTACCGGACCTGGACGAAGGTGTCCGGCCGGCCGGCCTTTCAGGCGGTCCAGATCATGACGCGGAGGCAGCCGGATGATCCCGACTACTACTCGGTCTGGAAGGGCGCCGTCGTGAGCTCGGTGACCCGGGCAGACGGAGTGGTGACGGTCGACTTCAAGCAGTTCCCGGAGGGGGAGGTCGACGCCTCGATCGCCGAGATCGCGGCGCAGCAGCTGGTCTACACCGTGCAGGGCGCGCTCGAGGACAGCACCCAGCCGGTCCAGGTCACCCAGCGGGGCAAGGTCGGTGCCAAGCTGTTCGGCTCGATCGACACCAGTACGCCGCTCGGCCGCGCCCAGGCGGTTGATGTCGAGGCCCTGGTCTCGATCGAGTCGCCAACCGATCGATCCGTGGCCACCAGCCCGGTGACCGTCCAGGGAATGGCCGCAGCGTCCGAGGCGACCGTGAACTACCTCGCCACCAACGTGAAGACCGGCGACATGCGCAAGAGCGTCGTGAACACCACCGAGGGCCAGAAGTTCTCGGAGTTCACCTTCCAGCTCAAGCTCGCACCCGGCCTCTGGCAGATCGAGGCATACCTGACCTCGGCCGCCGACGGCAGCATCAGCGACATGGACACCAAGACCGTTGAGGTCGTTCGCTAACTCCAGCGGGAGCGGGCGAGCAGAGCCGAGGCGGCGGCTACGCCGGCGGTTGAGGTGCGGAGGACGGTGTTGCCGAGGCGGACCGGTTCGACGGCGAAGGCGGCGAGCTCGGCGGGCGCCATCCCGCCTTCCGGGCCGATGACGATCACGATGTCGCCGGTGGCCGGAACCTCCAGACCGGCGAGTGGCACGGTGGCTTCTTCATGAAGGACTACCGGGAGAGCCGCGTCCTGGAGGAGCTTCGCGATCTCCGTTGTGGTGGCGATCGGAGCCACCTCGGCGAACCACGAGCGACGCGACTGCTTGCTGGCCTCGAATGCCCAGGCCTGCCACTTGGCGAGCGTCTTCGCGGACCGCTCCGGGTTGCTGCGGAACTGGCTCCGCTCCGCGTTCCACGGCACGATCACGTCGGCGCCGACCTCGGTCAGCATCTCGACGGCCAGCTCAGCCCGCTCGCCCTTTGGCAACGCCTGTACGACGATCAGTCGCGCCGTACTGGCCGGGTCGCTCCCCCGCTGATCGACAGTCACGGTCAGCCCGGACTTCGAGGCGGTGACCACTGGCCCTTCGGCCCACGAACCCCGTCCGTCGGTCAGCCGGATGCGCTCGCCCGGACCGATCCGCCGTACGACGGCGGCGTGCCGCCCTTCCGCGCCGTCCAGCGTCAGTTCTTCGCCGTCGAGCTCGGCGGCGAAGAAGACCGCGACACCCATCGTTAGTGCTGGCCGAAGGCGTCGCGGAGCCGGCCGAAGACGCCCTTGTGGGCGGCCTGGATCTGACCCTGCGGACGTTCCTCGTCACGCGCCACCGCGAGCTGCCGAAGCAGGTCGATCTGGCTCTCGTCGAGTTTGGTCGGCGTCTCGACGATGATCTGGACGATCAGGTCACCACGACCCGCGTGCCGCAGTCGCGGCACACCACGCGCGGTCAGCGTCATCGCCGTACCGGACTGCGTGCCGGGGCGGATCTCCAGCGGGGTGGTCTCGCCCTCCAGCGTCGGTAGGTCGATCGTCGTACCGAGTGCGGCCGCCGTCATCGGCAGCGTGACCGTGCAGTGCAGGTCGTCGCCGTTGCGGGTGAAGACCTCGTGCTGCTCGACCTCGATCTCGACGTACAGGTCACCGGCCGGGCCGCCGCCGGGGCCGACCTCGCCCTGACCGGACAGCTGCACCCGGGTGCCGGAGTCGACGCCGCCGGGGATCTTGACGGTGACGGTACGACGGGAGCGGACGCGGCCGTCACCGGCGCACTCGACACACGGGTTCGGGATGGTCGTCCCGAAGCCGCGACAGTTCGGGCAGGGGCGCATCGTGCGCACCTCGCCGAGGAACGAACGCTGCGTGTGGGTGACCTCACCACGGCCGTGGCAGATCTCGCAGGTGACCGGCTCGGAGCCGGCGGCCGCGCCGGAACCCGAACAGGTCGGGCACAGTACGGCGGTGTCGACCTTCAGCTCGCGGGTCGTCCCGAAGGCCGCCTCGGCGAGGTCGATCCGCAGCGGGATCAACGCGTCCTGACCACGGCGCGTCCGCGGCCGTGGCCCGCGGGTGGCCCCGCCGGTCTGGCCGAAGAACGCGTCCATGATGTCGGTGAACGTGAACGCCTGGCCGCCGAACCCACCGGCGCCACCGCCCCCGGCGGACGCGAACGGATCGCCGCCGAGATCGTGCATCTGCCGCTTCTGCGGGTCGCTGAGCACCTGGAAGGCGCGGCCGATCTCCTGGAACTTGTGGTGCGCGTCCTCGGAGTCGTTCACGTCCGGGTGGTACTGGCGCGCCAGTTTGCGGTACGCCTTCTTGATCTCGTCCGCTGAAGCGTCACGGCTGACGCCCAGGACGGCGTAGTAATCGGTGCTCATACTCCAGACCAGGGGTTTGTCGAGTTGATCATCAGGAGTCGGCCAGGATCTGGCTGACGTAGCGCGCGACGGCCCGTACGGCGCCCATCGTGCTGGGGTAGTCCATGTGGGTCGGGCCGACGATGCCGAGGGTGGCCAGCGCCTCCGACTTCGACCCGTAGCCGGTCGCGACCACCGAGGTGGTGGCCAGCTCCTCGTACGGGTTCTCGTGACCGATGCGGACGGTCAGGGTCTGCGGGTGGGTCGCCTCACCGAGCAGCTTGAGCAGGATGACGTGCTCCTCCAGCGCCTCCAGCACCGGCTTCACGTTCCGCTCGAAGTCGTCGCCGTACCGGGTCAGGTTGGCAGCACCGCCAACCGCGATCCGCTGCTCACCCATCTCGTCGGTGAAGGCCTCGAGCAGGGTGGTGACGATCGCGGCCACGAGCGGTCGGTCGGCCGGCGCGAAGGCGTCGGCGACCGTGGCCAGCGTGGTGGTCGCGTCGGTCAGCCGCTGGCCGACCAGCGCCGTGTTCAGCCGCGAGCGCAGGTCGGCGACCAACTGGTCCTCGACATCGCGCGGCAGCTCGACGATCCGCTGCTCGACCCGGCCGTTGCTGGTGATCAGCACGAGCAGCAGCCGGCGCGGGGTCATCGTGACGACCTCGATGTGCCGGACGCTCGACCGGTTCAGGGACGGGTACTGCACGATCGCGACCTGGCGGGTGATCTGCGCGAGCAAACGGACAGTTCGCCGTACGACATCGTCCAAGTCGACCGCACCGCCGAGGAAGGAAGTGATCGCCTTCTTCTCGGCCGCGGACAGCGTCTTGACCGTGCTCAGCTTGTCGACGAAGAGCCGGTACCCGGCGTCGGTCGGGATCCGGCCGGCGCTGGTGTGGGGCTGGGTGATGTACCCCTCCTCCTCCAGCGCCGCCATGTCGTTGCGCACGGTGGCGGGGGAGACCCCGAGGTTGTGCCGGTCGACCAGTGTCTTCGAGCCGACCGGCTCATGGGTCGCCACGTAGTCCTCGACGATGGCGCGGAGCACATCCAGCTTGCGCTCGTCCAGCACGCGCACCACCCTCTCAAGACTCTTGGCACTCAAATAGTCAGAGTGCCAGTCTAGGCGGTGTCAGGCGTCGCTCCCAATGGAACGGCTGCGGGGCGCGTCACTGTACTCGTCACATCGAGGGGCTGATCCTGCACGGCAGAGTCGATAAAAGACTCCAGTACGTCGAGCACGTGGTACGCCAGCTCGCCGTTCGCCCGGTGTGGTTCGCCGTTGCGCAAAGCCCTTGCCATGTCGGCCACACCGACACCCCGGCCCGCTCCGGCGTACCCGCCAGCTGTTGGCACTTCGGTCCACTCGCGCTGCGCCGCAGTGACGAGCTCAACCGGCCCATCGAACCCGTTCGGGTCTGGGACGGACAGGCTGCCGTCAGTGCCATGCACCTCGATCCGCGGCAGCCGCCCGGCCCACACGTCGAAGGACATCAGCACGGTGGTCAGCGCACCGGACTCGTGCTCCAGTACGCCGGTGAGGTGCGTCGGCACCTCGACCGGGAAGACCGTCCCGGCCCGGGGACCGGTGTGGATCATCCGCTCCTGCTTGGACTTGCCGGCGCGCGCGGTAACCCGTCGTACCGGACCTAGCAGGGTCACCAGGCTGGTCACGTAGTACGGGCCCATGTCGAGAACCGGGCCGCCACCGGGCTGGTAGTAGAACTCGGGCGCTGGGTGCCATAGCTCGTGGCCGGGCGTCACCATGAAGGCAGTCGCAGCATGCGGCGTGCCGATGTCGCCCCGGTCGATCACCGCGCGTGCGGTCTGGGTTCCGGTGCCGAGAACGGTGTCCGGTGCGCAGCCGATGCGGAGGTCGTTCGCAGCGGCGTACTTGAGGAGCGGCTCGGCTTCGGCACGATCCATGGCCAGCGGCTTCTCGCCGTACACGTGCTTGCCTGCTGCCAGGGCAGCCTGGTGTACGGCGGCGTGGGCTGCGGGGATGGTGAGGTTGAGGACGATGTCGACGTCGTCGGCCGCGTACAGCTCGTCTGGCGAGAGGGCGCGGATGCTGTCGGTAGCGACGGCTTGGGCGCGGCTGAGGTCCAGGTCGGCGACTGCGACCACCTCTACCCCGGGGAGCTTGGCCAGGTGATCCAGGTAGGTGCCGGAGATGACGCCGGTACCGACAATGCCGACGCGGGTCACTTGCTCGCCCACAGCAGCCCCCGCTCGATGATCGTGCGCACCTCAGGTACGTCGAAGTCGTCGAGCTTGTGGCCGACCGTGCAGACGAACACGCGCCCCTCACCCCACGTGCGCGTCCAGACCGCCGGCATCACGGCGCCCTCGATCCAGGGGAAGTCCGGGTGCGAGGCCAGGGTGGTGGTCGCGAGCACGTTGTTGGTCGGGTCCACGTGCAGGTAGTACTGCTCGGTGTGCACGTCGAAGTGCGTGATGCCCTCGACGATCGGGTGCTCCGCGACCACCTCGACGCGGTAGTCGGTGAAGTTGTGCGGATGCGAGATGAACTGACCACCGGTGATGAAGCTGTAGTCGGTGTTGTCCCGGAACGAGTCGACGATCCCGCCGTGCCAGCCCGCGAACCCGGTCCCGCCGCGGATCGCGTCGGCCAGGCTCTTGATGTGCTCCGGCTTCGTCTCCCCCATCGACACGCACTGCAGCACCAGGTCCACCCCGTCCAGCTCCAGGTAGCTCTCGGTGCTCTCCGACGTGGTCACGTCGTACCCGTTCTCCTTCAGGTACGGGATGAACAACTCGGTCGCCTCGACCGGCACATGCCCGTCCCAGCCACCCCGCACCACCAGCGCGCGTCGTGTCGTCACAAGAAACCGCCTTCGAAAGTTTCGCGATTGTCACCGGAAGATTCGCAACGACCTTAGGCGTCACCGAACCGCCCATCAACCCCTAGTAGGGTCGTGGCCGTGACTGGGTGGACCGAGGTTGGCGACAGGTGCTGGGTACGGCGGTACGACGAGTGGGACCTGAACGTCGGACTGGTCGTCGGGTCCGAGGGTGCGTTGGTGATCGACACCCGGGCGACGACCGAAGAAGCCCAGGAACTGCTCGGGCACATTCGTGAGGTGACCGACCTGCCGGTGCGGTGGGTGGTCAACACGCACGCGCACTTCGACCACGTCAACGGGAACAGCGTGTTCACGGAGGCGACGGCGTACGCGCATGAGAACACGGTGGCGTCGGCTGAACTGACTGCCGAGACGTTCTCGGTGGCGAAGGTGATCGACCTCGGGGACCGTCGGGTCGAGTTGCTGTACCTGGGGAACGCGCACACCGACGGCGACGCGGTGGTCGTCGTACCGGATGTGAACGTGTTCTTCCTGGGTGATCTGGTCGAGGAGTCACAGCCTCCGCAGTACGGCGACGACTCGTTCCCACTCGAATGGCCGGACACGCTGGAACGGATCATCGGGACGATGCCGAAGGGCGCGATCGTCGTACCGGGTCATGGTGCGGTCGTCGACGCGGCGTTCGCCACCGCGCAGCGGGACGAGATCGGGCAGGTCGCCAACACGATCTCCGACCTGCACCACGCGGGGACGTCGCTGGAGAAGGCACTCGAGCACACCGACGGCTGGCCGTGGGATCCGGCCGGGCTGCAGGACGCGATCAAGCGCGCGTACGCCGTCCTCGGTCCGCCGCGGCGGCCGACCATCCCGCTGCTCGGGCCGAGCTGACTGCCCCAACGTGCACAGGTGCACGATCGGGGCCACAACGTGACCATCGCTCCACCTGATTCCCCTACCGTGCTGGGATGACCGAACCGCAGAACACCGAACCTGACAATGCCGGCCCGCCGCAGGACGGCAACGTCCCGCCGTACCAGCAGCAGCCGGCCTTCCAGCCGGGCCAGCCGCAGGCGTTGAGCCCGCGGGACGAGCGCACCTGGTCGCTGCTGGCCCACATCGGCACCATCGTGCTGGGCTTCATCGCCCCGCTGATCGTGCTGCTTGTCCAGGGCGAGAAGTCGCCGATGGTGCGCGCGCACTCCGTCGAGTCGCTGAACTTCCAGATCACCGTCACGATCGGGTACGTCGTCTCGTCGATCCTGATGGTCGTGCTGATCGGCTTCGTCACGTTCTTCGTGATCTGGGCCGCCGCGCTCGTCTTCGCCATCCTCGCGACCATTGCCGCCAGCAAGGGCCTGCCCTACAAGTACCCGTTCGCGCTTCGCTTGGTGAAGTAGTAGTAGTTACTCGTTGACAGCGGTTCGGTGAAGGGCGCAACTTGATCCATGGCCATCACGACTGAGCAGACGACGCACCCGGACGGCCGGGTCGAACTGACCGATCCGGACGCGATCGCGAACAGCCGGTACGGGAACGCGGAGCTCGCCCCGACCAGGCTGCCGGAGCGGAACTGGACGACGTACAACTACGCCGCCCTGTGGATGGGGATGGCGCACAACATCCCGAGCTACCTGCTGGCCGCGGGGCTGGTGGCGCTCGGGATGAACTGGCTGCAAGCCTTTCTCACGATCACGCTGGGGAACCTGATCGTGCTCGTCCCGCTGTTGCTGAACAGTCATGCCGGCACCAAGTACGGCATCCCGTTCCCGGTCTTCGCGCGCGCCTTCTACGGCGTTCGCGGGGCGAACTTCCCGGCCCTGCTGCGGGCGTTCATCGCCTGTGGCTGGTTCGGCATCCAGACCTGGATCGGCGGTCAGGCGATCTACGTGATCGTCGGTGAGCTGTTCGGCAAGGGCTGGACCGACGCGTCCGCGGTCGCCGGTCATCCGTGGACGATGTGGCTCAGCTTCGCGTTCTTCTGGGCGCTGCAGATGGTGCTGATCTGGCGCGGGATCGAGGGGCTGCGGCGGTTCGAGAACTGGGCGGCGCCGCTGGTCACGGTCGCCTTCCTGGCGTTGATGATCGCGATCCTGGTCAAGGCCGGCGGGTTCGGCCCGATCCTGTCGCAGCCCTCGAAGCTCGGCTGGGACGCGGACTTCTGGAAGATCTTCGCGCCGTCGCTGATGGGCATGATCGCGTTCTGGGCGACGCTCAGCCTGAACATGCCGGACTTCACCCGGTTCGGCAAAGGCCAGCGCCAGCAGGTGATCGGCCAGATCATCGGCCTGCCGACGACGATGTCGTTCATCGCGCTGGTCTCGATCATCACCACTTCGGGCACAGTCATCGTCTACGGTTCGGCGATCTGGGACCCGGTCGAGCTCACCCGCCGCTTCGAGAACCCGGTGGTCGTCACGGTCGGCCTGATCATGGCGATCCTCGCGACGATGTCGTGCAACGTGGCGGCCAACGTGGTCAGTCCGTCGTACGACTTCGCGAACGCCCTTCCGCGCTGGCTGAACTTCCGCACCGCCGGTCTGCTCACCGGCGTGATCGGCATCGTGATCCAGCCCTGGCGGCTGATCTCCGACCCGTCGATCTACATCTTCGTCTGGCTGTCCTTCTACGGCGGCGTGCTCGCCTCGGTCGCGGGCGTGCTGATCGCGGGCTACTGGTTCATCGACCGGACGGCGCTCACCCTGCCCGACCTCTACAAGTCGTCCGGCCGCTACTGGTACGCATCCGGCTGGAACTGGCGCGCCGTGGTCGCAACCCTGTTCGGCGCGATCCTCGCGGTCGGCGGCGCCTACTCGAACCCCGGCGCCGGCCCCTTCCCCGCCGACGGCCTCATCCCCTTCCTCAAGCCCTTGTACGACTACTCCTGGCTCGTCGGCCTGATCGCCGGCTTCATCGCCTTCCTCCTCCTCACCCGCCTGACCCCCTCCCGCGAACCCATCACCGCCTGACTCGCCGCTAGCGTCCGAAGGAACGCAGTACGTGGTCGGCGAGTTTTCGGACGCTCATCGCAGTACCGGCTGACTCGTCGCTAGCGTCCGAAGGAACGTCGTACCTGGCCCGCGTGTCTTTCGGACGCTAAATCACTGCCGGGTACGGTTGGCGGGTGGCTGATCGGTATGGGAACGACGTACTGAGTGGGGACTGGCGCAAGCCCAAGAACGGGCGGACCGTCGAGGTCGAGATCGCGAAGGGCATGGTCGTCGAGGAACCCTCGTCCGGGTTCGTCGGGGCGATCGTGCGCTGGGAGCACGGCGTGGTCGATCTCGAGGACCGGCACGGCAAGATCCGCACGTACCCGATGGGTCCTGGCTTCTGGGTGGACGGCAAGCCGGTCAGCCTGGTCGCACCGAAGAAGGCCGCTCCAGCCAAGAGGACCCGTACGGCGTCCGGGTCGGTCGCCGTCGACAATGTCCGGGCGAAGGTGGCCCGGGCGAGCCGGATCTACGTCGAGGGCCGGCACGACGCCGAACTGGTCGAGAAGGTCTGGGGCGACGACCTGCGGATCGAGGGTGTCGTCGTCGAGTACCTCGGCGGGATCGACGATCTGCCGGGGATCGTGAACCGGTTCCAGCCCGGTGCCGGCCGACGGCTCGGCGTCCTGGTCGACCACCTGGTCGAGGGCTCCAAGGAGTCCAAGATCGCCGCGCAGATCGACAACCGGTACGTGAAGGTCGTCGGGCACCCGTTCATCGACGTGTGGGAAGCGATCAAGCCGTCCTCGGTCGGGATCAAGGCCTGGCCGCGGATCCCGCACGGCCAGGACTGGAAGAAGGGCGTGCTGCAGACCTTCGGCTGGCCGGCCACCGACCAGGCCGACGTCGCCGCGGCCTGGAAGCACATCCTGTCCAAGGTGAACAGCTTCGCCGACCTCGACCCGAGCCTGCTCGGCCGGGTCGAGGAGCTCATCGATTTCGTGACGCTGGACTGAGTTCGGGCATTCGCTTCTCGATCCAGGCACGCATCAGCCGGCGCGCTCGCCGTACATAGAAGGTCAGGGCGCCGAGCAGCACGCCCGAAGCCAGCAGCACCCCGGACAGTACGGCGAGCACAACCGCGCCTGCGCTGATCTGCGCAGCCACGATTAGCAGGGCAACACCGACACCGATCGTGACCACAGGCATCCATGGTTCGAAGAGCAGCGGCCGGTGCGCCGGGGTCAGGTTGACCCCACGCACGACGCGACCCCACACCGTCTGCCGAGCGGGCTCGGTGAACCAGCGCGCGGTCCGCAACAGCCACGAAGCCGGTTGCTGCTTGCGCCCGGCCATCGCCTTGACCGCGTTGCCCACCTGAGGTCCGAGGCCACTGGAGACGTCGACCATCCGGTCGGCGAGACCCTTGGTCGTCGCGCGTCCCTCGGTCGACTGGTTCAGTTCGTCGCGCATCGTCGTGAGCGCGCCGAGCCCGGCGTCGGCCGGAAAGTCCTCGGCCAGCCGCTGAATCCGGTCCGCGACCGCCTGCGGCGTCCAGCCCTCGGCCTGCAGGATCTGCCGCTGCGTCTCGCGGATCCAGTCCGCATCCGCGCCGAGCATCGCGCCCAGGTGCGCCACGCAGTGCAGGCGCCCCATCAGCCAGTCCCACCGCCGCCAGTCCGCCGCACCGAACGCGCCGAAGTGCCCGACCTGACTCCCGTAGAGGATCCGGTCCTTCAGATCATCAGCGATCGACCCGGCCGGCAGATCATCCAGCAGCGTCAAGGCAATGTCCGGCCCGAGTCGCAGGAACTGGAACGGCGCACTCCGCTGCTGCGGCGTCCGGGACGACGTACAGCGCGAGACGATCTCCACCTCGAGCGCGGTCTCGACGAGCTCCCAGCCGATCACCGAGATCACGTCGGCGAAGGCCGAACCCAGTGCCAGCTGAATCTGCAGGTCCTCGAAGATGTCGGTCAGGCCGACCGCGACCGCCTCGGCGCCACCGGCCGGGCGAAGGTCGAGATCCGCCAGAGTGAGCTGCTCGTTCAACGCGTCCCGGATGGCCTGCGCCTTGAGCAGACAGTCGCTGGTTGCCTTCAACCGCCGCTCGAGCTCGGGTCGTGCCTTCTTCGGCGCCACGTCGATCCGGCTCCGCAGCGAACGCAGGATCAACCGGATCACCCGCTCGGCCGAGCCGGTCCCCCACTGCCAGCGCGGATGACCGTCGGCGTCGTTCAGCAGCGGCGCGGTCGAACCGTCCGGGTCCGGCACCCACGGGTGCTTGGTCGCGAGGATCTCGTCGATCTCCGCCTCGGACAACGCGGTCGCCGCATCCAGCACGGTCGACTGGTCGTGGCTCGCGATCGTCACGGCCTCCCAGACTCCCCCGGCCGCGCGACCTCGCGAGTACGTCGGTTGCAAAGCCTTCGCCGCGGCCTTCAGCCGCCCCCGCTCATCTGGTTGCTCCATGCAACGATCGAAGAGCCGCTGGGTGTCCGACCAGGACGCGTCGGCCTCCAGCAGCAACCGCTCGAGCTGCTCGACGTCGGAGCGGAAGTCCACCTCGCGCGGGAACTGCACGGCCGACAACGCCGCCACCCGCCAGCTCGGCTCCTTCGCCTCGGGCAACGCCGTCGACGCACTCCCGATCCCGGCCGACGGTACGACGTACAGGACGTATCTGCTCGCTCGTCCGGCGACCGGGCGCCGCGCGACCACGTCGAGCACCGGCCCGAACGGCGCGTTGTCGAGCACGCCACCATCGACCAGCCAGGCACCGGAGTCGGCGTGCGTCGGCTGCAGCCGTGGCGGTGACGAAGCGAGCTTCGGCGTCTCCAGCACCGGCCCGAACGCGGCCGGGAACGACGCACTCGCCCGCGCGGCCCGCGCCAGCAGCTTGGTGTCCTTCAACCCGTTGGTGTCCTTGACCGCGAACGATCGATCAATGCCGTCGTACTTGGCCGCGTTCTCACTCGTGAACGCGAACAGATACCGATGATCCGGTACGACGAAGCGCTGGCCGGCCGCATCCCGCGCCTCGAACTGCTGGACGCCGAGCCCGGACGCGGTGACGAACAGCGTGACCGGCTCCTCGGCCGCCGTCTCGCCGGCATCCGCGACGCCCTTGATCAGGTTCTCCAGCTCCTCCAGGAAGTAGTTGCCGTCCAGCACGGAGGTCGACTTCTCCCCGGCCGACGGCACCAGCTTGCCCACCTCGAGCGATCCCAGCCCGACCCACTTCTGCCGCAACCACGGCCCGTCCGAACCGCCGGGATCCAGCGTCGACCCATTCGAGATCGCGGTCGCCAGCAAGGACCCGTTCAGCCCACCGGCGCTCGTCCCGGCGATCACGTCGACGACCACCCGGCGCCGTTCACCGCCCCGCTGGCACAACTCCCGCCAGCGGTCGGCCAGCACCGCGTCGTACGGCTGCGGACCGGGCGCCGACGCCGACCCCGACGAACGCCGGATCAGATCCAGCTCGTGCGTCACACCGCCCATCCAGACGGCCAGACTCACCCCACCATTGAGAACCAGCGCGATCCGGATCTCATGTTCACTCACAGGTCTCCCCTAGCCTCACTTGCCTCACAACTACCACCATGGTCACAGAAACAGACTTATGCAACAGCGGAGAGTGAACGAAAGCTTGCCCCTAGGTGCATCGGCGAAGGCTTGTCCGCCCTTGGCCAGGGGCGCATCCTGAGTTCTGGGGGTGGCCGTTATGCGCACAGCGATGGCAACACTAGTAGCAGCGATCGTGATGGTGGCCGTGGGGTGCGGCGGTCAGTCGTCGGGCGGCAGTTCGCCCGGAGACGCCGGTACGACGCCGCCCGACGGCAGCGTGACAACCACGTCGACCGATGAGCCGGCGCCGGAGCCGACCGACGCGGAGAGCAGCCAGCCGGAGCAGCGCAAACCCGGTTTCGAGCTGGCCACCGCGCCCGCCGGCGGCAATGCCGATGACGCCGGTGTTGAGCAATGCGCGTCCGTCTCGTTGACCGGCGTCGACCTCGCTGAAGGGACAACGGTCACGCTCGGCGCCGTACACCTCGAACCAGACGGCATCTTCCAGCTCGACCAGGGGATCTGCGAGGGCCGGTCCTGTCCCGAGGTGCAGTGGACCAAGGACTCGCGCGACTCGTGTTACGTCGGCGCGCGCCAGGTCGCCGCGGGCAGCGACCCCGTCAAGGTGGTCGTCGCAGCCGTGGTGACCTGTGCGTCCGAGGACGACTGCCAAACCCTCAAGGGTGCTGCGGAGAAGGTGGGCAGCTCGGTCGCCTTCGTGCCCGGCGAACTCACCAGCACAAGCGAAACGCCGACCGGTGGTTGACCGGTGGCGGACGAGCGGTCGCAGGCCGAGCGCTGGCTGAGCTTCGCCGCCGGCATCGTCACGCCGGTGACGCTGATCAGCACGCTGCTGTTCTACTTCGGGTACGTCTCCGCGCGCTCGCAGTACGAGTACTTCGGCATCGACGTCGACACGATCGGCCTGAGTACGCAGGACTACGTGATGCGCAGTCCGCAGCCCCTGCTCGTCCCGTTGCTGGTGATGACGCTTCTCGCGGTCGCAGGGCTGCTCGTCCACAACGCGATCCACCCGACAGCAGCCGCCGTACGGCGATCCAGTCGGGTGACCGTCGTCGTACTGCTGATCGGAGTCCTTGGACTGATCGCCTATCCATTCCTCGGCCAGATGCCGTACTACGCCCTCGTCGTACCGATCGTGATCGGGCTGTCGGCCGCAGCGCTTGCCTACGTCACCTATCTCCGGAGTCGGACCGACGGAGCGCCCAGTCCACCGCGCGTGCTGATCGTCCTGCTCGCGGTCGTCACGGTGACCAGTGCGTTCTGGGCGACCGCGACCACAGCGCAGTACTCCGGTCGCGGGCTGGCCAAGTCCGACGCGCGGCACCTGGATCGCTTCCCGGTCGTCATCCTGGACACCAAAGAGAAGCTCGCCCTGCGGTCTCCCGGCCTGGAGGAGACCGCGCTCCGGCCCGGTACCGGGCAGACGTTCAACTACCGCTATCGCGGACTGCGGCTGCTCGTGGTCGGCGAGAACCGGCTCTTCCTGGTCCCGCAGAACTGGACCGCCTCCAACACGACCGTCGTCGTACCGCTGAACGACTCGGTCCGGGTGCAGTTCCAGTTCCAGAACGATCCGCCGTAGGCGTCAGGTGGATTCGCGGATGATCAGCTCGGTGCCGTAGACCTCGGGGCTGTGCAGATCGGCGCCACCGATCTTGGCCAGCAGCATCTCGGCGAGCCGGGCCCCGAGGAGCTCGACGGGCTGACGGACCGTGGTGAGCTTCGGGGTCGTCGTGGTCGCCATCACCGAGTCGTCGAAACCGACGATCGCGACATCGGCCGGCACTCGACGGCCGCGCTCGGACAGCACCCGCAGTACAGCGGTCGCCATCAGGTCGTTCGCGACGAAGATCCCGTCGAGATCGGGGTGCTTGTCGAGCAGCTCGATCGCGGCCAGCTCACCACCGTCGGCGGTGAAGTCGCCGAAGGCAACGGCCTCCGGAAGGCCCGCTTCGGCCATCACGCTCTGGTAGCCGGTGAGCCGGTCCAGGCCGGCCGTCATGTCGATCGGTCCGGCGACCGTGCCGACGTTGCGACGGCCGATGCTCAGCAGGTGCTCGACCGCGGCCCGTGCGCCCGCCACGTTGTCCACGTCCACACTCGCCACCGGTACGTCGACGCCGAGCGGCCGCGCGCTGAACACGATCGGCAGCGGCAGTTGCGCCAGCTCCTGCAGGACGTTGTCACGTCCGTGGTGGCTGATCACCATCGCGCCGTCGACGTGACCGCCGCGCAGGTACCGCAGCAGCCGCTGGTCATCGCCCTCGGCCGGTTCGAGCAGCAACACGAGCTGCGACGACGTCGGCGCCAGCGTCCGGCTCACGCCCCGCAGCATCCCGGCGAAGAAGGGATCGGAGAACACCCGGCTGTCCGGCTCCGGTACGACGATCGCCACCGAGTCCGTGCGCCGGGTCACCAGCGCGCGGGCGGCCCGGTTCGGCACGTAGCCGAGCTGGCCGATCGCGCGCTCGACCAGGGCCACCGTCTCCGGCAGCACCTTGGGCGATCCGTTCACCACGCGCGACACGGTCGCCCGCGATACTCCCGCCAGCGCTGCGACCTGCTCGAGCGTGGGAGAACCCGAGTCGTCCATCGGTCCTCCCCGGCTTGGTTGGTGTGTGTTCACACCGTATTACTTTCCGGGGTTATTTTCTGGCGTTAGAGCGCGTGTGGGAGCCGCATTAACCACTCGATCTGGTGTTCGCGGCCTTTTCGGCATCGTTCAGCGCTTTGTTCCAGCCCTTGAGCGAGGATTGCTTGCCCTCGTCGACCTTGGCCAGCTCGGCGCTGAAGACCTGGTTGATCTCGCCCTCGCGCGGACCCTTGTGCTGCTTGAGGATCACCGCCCGCGCCCGGTTGACGAAGATCTGCCCGACCGGCGCGTTGTTGAAGTAGGCATTAACCTCCGACTTCACCTGCGGGTCGTCGTACGCGTCCAGGGTCGACGGGAACGAGCCGACCTTCTTGAACACCTTGACCTGCTGCTCCGGCGCGGTGAGCCAAGCGGCCAGCCGGGCCGCCTCCGCCTGCTGCTGCGACTGCTTGGGCACGGTCAGGTACGACCCGCCCCAGTTGCCGCCGCCGTCGGGGAACACGTCCGCGACATCCCACTTGCCCTTGCCGTAGGTACCCGCGTTGCTCTGGATGACGCCGAGCAGCCAGCCCGGGCACGCCATCGTCGCGAACGCGTCGCCGCGGAACGCCTTGTTCCACTGCTCACTCCAGGCCGGCAGCCGCGCGGAGAGTCCGTCCGCACTGCCTTGCACCACCTGGTCCCAGGTGGTCTTCAGTTCCTTGTTCTCACTGGCGAGGAAGCGGTCCTGGTTGGAGTAGTAGGCCTGGATCAGCTGGTTCCGCATCGCCTCCCAGGTCAGCACCGCGGAGTCGTACCAGGCCGAGCCCGGCACCTTCGCCTTGAACCTGCGGCCGGTCTCGAAGTACGACTTCCAGTCCGTGAAGAGCTTGGCGACCTCGGTGCGGTCGGTCGGCAGCCCCGCCTTGGCGAACAGATCGCGGCGGTAGCAGATCGCCTCCGGGCCGATATCCGTGCCGTAGCCGATGATCCGGCCGTCCTGCGTGGTCGCACCGGCCACCTTCCAGTCCAGCCAGCGGTCCTTCAGGTCGTTCGCGCCGAAGTCCCGCAGGTCCACGAACTGGTCCCCGCGCGCCAGGTACTTGTAGATCCAGCCGATCTCCATCGCCTCGATATCGGCCATCCCGGACCCGCTGGCCAGGTTCGCGTCGAGGTTCTTGATGTGCGCGTCGACCGTTTCGGCATGCCGCTCGACGATCCGGATGTTCGGGTGCTCGGCCATGTACTCGTCGTACAGGTCGGAGTAGCCGAACTCGTTGAAGGTCGCGATGGTCAGCTCGATCTTCGGCGCGTCGCCGGCGTTGCTCGGCCCGCCGCACGCGGCAGTCAGCAGCGTCAGGGCGCAGGCCAGAAGTAGTGCGGTAGGGCGCAGTGCTTGTTTGGGGCGGTGGCCGGCACGGTATCTGCGCCGCATGGAATGGCTCCCTGGAACTGGACGGAGTTGAGAGCGCTCTCGGATCGCGAAAGTGAGCTGAGTTTCGAGCGTTTTCACCAGTGCTGTCAAGGCTTTGATAGTTACGCTGAGATACCGGCGAGTTCAGGTCAGTACATATGAGGCATCGTTGTCACGCTGCGAACCACGCCGATTACCGTGTGCTGAATCTTTACATCATTCACAGCCAGTTACCAGGTTCGCTCGAAGGTCTGGGTCGCGCCGCGGGTTCCGCCGACCGCGACATCGAGCACCAACGGCACCCCGGTACGGCGCTCGATCGTCAGCCGGACCGTGGTCGCCGTACGGCTGGGATCGGAGACCGCGATCGTGGTCGGTCCCACGACCACCGAAGCCGGGCCGTCCACCGTGATGCCGTCGACCGATCCAGGGCCCCAGAAGTTCGCCATCGTCACGCGGTCCCGGACCGATCGGATGGCTTGGACGGTGGCGGTGTTCGCGAGGACGGTGATTCCGGGGTGAAGCGCGCGCAGGGCGGTCTGCCAGGCATTGGCCCCCGGCAGCAGGATGTAGGCGTAGTCACCGGTCTCGAGACCGTGCTCGACGACGAGGGATTGGTAGTGGCGCGTGTGCGGCGTTGTTGATCCGCCGGTGTCGTTCCCGACATTGATCTCGGACCACGAGCCGGTGCGGTCCTCTTGATACACCCGGAGTTGACCGCCCTCCGGGAACAGGTAGCCGCCGACTCCGTTCAGGTGCGCCCAGCGCGGGGCGTCGTACAGGTGGTTGGTTACTGTCCGGCCGTTGATCGTTCGGCCGTTGATGAGCAGCTGGGCGGTGCTCATGCGGTTCTCGACGACGGTCTCGACCGGGTAGCCGTCGGTGCCGGTGATTCCGGCGCCCAGGGCAACTACCGCGTCGGACAGGCAGAACCAGGACTTCCTTGCCTGCAAGGATTTGTCGTGGTTGATCAAATGCATGCCGACGGCACCTAGCGTGTCCTGGTACGACGCTCCGCCGACCCAATCGGCGTACGCGGCGACCGTGCCGGTGCCGGGTCCACTGCCGAGCGGCTCACGCGGTTTGGTGCTGACCGTCGTACCGGGCAGGCGTTGCGCGTCGACGGTCGGCCAGAAGGCGTCGAAGAACTGCGCTTGGTCGTCGTTGTAGAGGTAGGTCATGCCGTCGCCGACGTACCAGCCGCGGAGGTTCTCGCCGTTGCCGGACTCGTAGCGGGCCATCCGCTTCGATGACAGCGCGAGGGAGAAAGTCCAGCCAGGGCGGCGATGTACGACCCGATCCTGGTTGGGGAACTGGAAGTGCTGGGGCTTGGTCGGTGCCGGCTTGACGTCAGCGATCGCCTTCGCACGGGAGATCTCCGGAATCGATGCTTCCGGCAAGTAATCGTTGTTGATCCAGCCCTTGGCGAAGGCCTTGTACGTCGACGCGTACGGCTCCGCGACGCCGCTGGCGAGGAGCAGCACGGCCGACGTGGTCGCGTGACCGTTGCGGTGGTCGCCACCCTTCTCGCGGGAGATCGCGCGGCCGGAGACGGCGTCCATCATCAGGCCCTTCACCATGAACGGCGCGTAACTCGCCTCGACCGCATCGAGAATCACCGTGCGCTTCGGGTCGGTGATCTCCCACGTCGAGCCGCCGAGCAGCGAGAACAGATTGGCGACACCAGCGAGCGCGACGTTGCCGTAGGTACCGACGTACGCGAGATTGCCGTGCTGGACGAACGAGCCGTCGCGATAGAAACCGTCACCGCTGGTGACGTAGGTGAACACGCTGTTCTTGCCATTCTCGGCGACATCACTCAGCGCATCCCGGGCTTTTGCGATGCTGGCAGCGTTGTCGCCGGCAATGCCGCGGAGGGCAACAATGAGGGCCTTATCGACCCGATTCGCGCCGGTCTCGCGGACCGTCGGATAGAGGGTCCGGCGATTCGGGTCGGGGACGAAGTGGTCGACGGCCTTCAGGTACGACAAACGCTGGTCGGCGGACAGAGCGTCGTACGCGAGGATGCAGGTGTCGAGCAGCGCGCGCGGCGCCCCGATCTCCCAGAACCACCAGTTGCCGGTCTCGGGCAAGGTCTCGTTGAACGAACGCTGATTGAGGAAGTCGAGCGCACTCGCGAGCGCCGCACCCGGGTCACTGGTGAGCGTAGTGCCGCGAGTCGCGCGGGCGAGGGCGATCGCCTTGAGACGCGTGTAGCTGATCGAGAAGTTGCCGGAATCCGGGCTGAGCGGCAGGTCGGCCCACAACGCGGTCCGGTTCGGATCCGCGCTGAGGGTGTCGAGGAAGCCTTGAGCTAGGCGCGTCAGATTGGCGAGCGCATCGGCGTACGCGGGATCCGCCGCATTGATCGCACCCCCAGTCGCAAGCTCCACCCACCGACTGCGGAGCGCCGCAAACTCATCAACCGCGACAGCTCGGGAGGGGGCTGAACCGGAGGCGGCGACCAGCGCTCCGGCGGCCAAACTCGTCTGCAGTACCAGTCGTCGACTAATGGGCGGCATCGGCAACTCCTCAGGCGTGGGCAAGCGCTTCCCACTCCATCAGCTGCACACAACAGTCGTCAACACCCAACAACCAATCACTTCCGCACACGCCGGTTAACCACCCGCCCCCTTTGTGGATACCTAGGGCCGCTCCGTGGCCCTGGCTATCCACAAAGGTGTGCTCGGGCGCGGCCGGCCGGTACGACGGGGTGGTTGCTCGCCATTCCGTCTGCGGCCGGGAATGTGGGTTTGTGGTTGCTCGCCGCTGCGGCCGATTTACAGTGGCGGGTGACTGGCGTGGGCGCGGGCTGAGGGGGATGGTTCGGCCGGCGACCGCGTTCCCGTTGCCTGAGCTTCCGGGCTGTGGCCGAGGCCCAAGATCCGCGCCGAGTAACGGGGTGCGGAGCGGGGTGGTTGCTCGCCATTCCGACTGCGGCCGGGGGCGTGGGCTTGTGGTTGCTCGCCGCTGCGGCCGATTTACAGAGACGGGTGGCTGGCGTGGGCGCGTGGCTGAGGGGGATGGTTCGGTCGGTGACCACAGTGAGCGTTGTTTGGGCTTCCGGGTTGTGGCTGAGGTCCAAGATCTGCGCTGAGTGGAAACTTCAGGTCGCTAGTTGCGAAGAATGTTCCACTCAGTGAGTTCGGGGGGCGGGAGGTGCGCTAGTCGGTAACTTTTCGGCGCCAGGCGCCGAAAAAGTGACGGATAACGAGCAGGCAGACCCGAACCGCGGGATTGATCGCGCTAGTTGGTGAGTTTTGGGGACCCGGTGACGAAAATCCACCAATCAACGCGGGTCAACAGACCCGGCAGCACCCCCAGCACCCCCGGTCCCTCGCCATCTGGTGGGTTACCCCATGAGGTTGTGGGTTCTGCACTCTCATGCGGGTACAAAACCCACAACCTGATGGGTGAACCCACGAGATGCGGAGGGGGCCGGGGGCCTGTGCGAGAGCGTCTGCCACGGTGGGTCACTTTTCAGGCCTCGTTGTTACCGACCGCAACCGAAGCCCGGAAGCTCAGGCAACCTCAACCTCGGTCGCCGACGGATCCATCCCCCTCAGCCACGCGCCGGGCGCCAGCCACCCGTCACTGTAAATCGGCCGCAGCGGCGAGCAACCAAACGCCGTACGGGGCCGGCCGCAGACGAGCGAGACGGAGGAGAGAGGACATGACCACAAAGCGGGGGCTTGAACAAGCTGCCGGGTCCTCGAACAGGTTATTACGCACTACCGGATCAGCGCACCCGCGACAGGTGGTTAGGGGAGGAGGTCGCGGACTACGGCGTCGGCTAGGAGGCGGCCGCGGTTGGTGAGGGTGAGGCGGTTGTCGGCCAGGGTCACCAACCCGTTGGCGACGACTTGGTCGACGGCGGCTCGGCCGGGGGTGTCGAGGACGTCCAGTGGGAGGCCCGCGCGAAGGCGGACTTCCAGGAGGACTCGTTCGATGCGGCGGGTTTCGGGGTCGAGGAGTTCGCGGGCGTGGGCTGGGCTGTGGCCGGCGGTCAGGCGTTCGGCGTACGCGGTGGGGTGCTTGACGTTCCACCAGCGGACGCCGCCGACGTGGCTGTGGGCGCCGGGGCCGATGCCCCACCAGGTGTCGCCGCGCCAGTAGAGCTCGTTGTGGCGGCAGTGGGCGTCTTCGGTGCGGGCCCAGTTGGAGACCTCGTACCAGTTCAGGCCGGCTTGGCTGAGCAGGTCATCGGCGAGCACGTACTTGTCGGCCAGGTCGTCGTCGTCCGGCATCGGCAGTTCGCCGCGACGAACCCGACGGGCCAGCTGCGTACCGTCCTCGACGATCAGCGCGTAGGCACTGACGTGGTCCGGATCCGCCGACAGCGCCGACTCGAGCGACGTACGCCAATCCTCGAGCGACTCCCCCGGCGTACCGTAAATCAGATCCAGGTTCACATGCTCGAAGCCGGCCGCGGTCGCTTCCTTCACGGCCTGCAGCGCGCGACCAGGTGTGTGCTGGCGATCGAGAATCTTCAGCACGTGCGACGACGCGCTCTGCATTCCGAAGCTCACTCGCGTGAACCCAGCCTTGAGCAACGCCTCCAGGTACGCCGGATCGACCGACTCGGGATTCGCCTCGGTACTGACCTCCGCACCGACCGCGAGACCGAACTCGTCGCGAACCGCCTTCAGCATCGCCCCGAGATCAGCGGCCGGCAGCAACGTCGGCGTACCGCCTCCGAAGAACACCGTCTCGACCGGCCGGTCGAGGTCCTTCAGTACAGTCCGCGCGAGCCGGACCTCACCAACAGCAGTCTCCGCGTACGACGCCTGCGAGCCACCGCCGCCGAGCTCCTTGGCGGTGTAGGTGTTGAAGTCGCAATACCCGCAGCGGGATGCACAGAACGGCACATGCAGGTAGAACCCCAACGGACGACCGGCCGCTTCGCGGACGGCGGCATCCGGCAGCGACCCATCCTGGGGCGCAACCTCCCCCTCAGGCAACGTTGACGGCACCCGCCCAGTCTACGGACCGCCGGAGAGCGGACCGCCCCCACTCACCAACCTCCGCCGCGCCCACCCCGCCACGCTCAGCCGGCACCCGGAATCCACAGTCCGGGGCACTTGGTGAGTGGCGCAGGTCCGCGAAACCTTTCTTCATGTGATCGCCGCGATTCTGTGGTTGCGGAGAGTGCGGAACCCGTTACATTCGGCTCATGGAGACCGAGGCTCAGCCGGTAGGACGTGGCACCCGGAACGCGGTAGTGGTCGCGATCATGCTCGGAATGTTGCTCGCGGCCCTCGATCAGACGATCGTGGCGACCGCGCTGCCGACCATCGTCAGCGACCTGGGTGGCGCGAACCACCTGTCCTGGGTGGTCACGTCGTACCTGCTGGCCGAGACGATCATGACCGCGCTGATCGGCAAGTTCGGCGACCTGTACGGACGCAAACCGATGTTCCTGCTCAGCGTCGTGCTGTTCCTCGGCGGTTCGGCGCTGTGCGGGATGGCCGACTCGATGCTGTGGCTGGTCGGCTCCCGCGCGATCCAGGGCCTCGGTGCCGGCGGCCTGATGGTGACCGCGATGGCGGTGATCGCGGACGTCGTACCGCTGAGCGAGCGCGGTAAGTATCAGGGCGTGATGGGCTCGGTCTTCGGCGTCTCCACCGTCGCCGGGCCGCTGCTCGGCGGGCTGTTCGTCGACCACCTGAGCTGGCGCTGGGCGTTCTACGTGAACATCCCGCTCGGCATCGTCGTACTGATCGTTGCCTCGATCACCCTTCCGTCGGTGAAAGCACCAACGAGTCCGAAGATCGACTATCTGGGCATCCTGTTCATCGGTGCCGCCGCGACCGGTCTGACGCTCGTGACCACGTGGGGCGGCAACGAGTACGCGTGGGGTTCGACCGTCATCATCGCGATGATCGTGGGCTCCGTGCTCGCGCTCGGGTTGTTCATCCTGGCCGAACGCCGAGCCGCCGAACCACTGCTGCCGTTGCGATTGTTCCGGTCCGGCGTGTTCACGGTCTGCTCGATCATGAGCTTCATCATCGGGTTCGCGATGCTCGGTGGGGTGACGTATCTGCCGACGTACCTGCAGTTCGTGCGCGGCGCCTCAGCCACCGAGTCCGGGCTACAGATGCTGCCGTTGGTCGGTGGTCTGCTGGTCGCGTCGATCTTCGTCGGCCAGATCATCAGCAAGACCGGCCGCTACCGGATCTTCCCGATCATCGGCACCGTCCTGATCGGCGCCGGACTCTTCCTGCTGTCGCTGCTCACCAACAGCACCTCGTACGTCGAGATCGCCGGCTTCATGGTGGTTCTCGGGGTCGGCGTCGGCCTCTGCATGCCGGTGCCGACGGTGGTCGTCCAGAGCACGGTCGACTACTCCGACCTCGGCGTCGCCACCTCCGGCGTCAGCTTCCTCCGCACGATGGGCAGTTCCTTCGGGGTCGCCGTCTTCGGCTCGATCTACGCACACCAGCTCCCGGAGAAGCTCGCTCCCGCCGTACAGAGCGCTCAGATCGACCCGCGCCTGGCCGCAACGGTCGAGGGTGTGCGCAACCTGCCTCAGACCGCCCGGTCCTTCATCACCGCGGCCTACGCCGACTCGCTGCACGTCGTGTTCCTCTGGGCGGTCCCGGTCGCCGTCCTCGGCTTCATCACCGCGCTCCTGCTCAAGCAGGTCCCGCTCCGCGACACCGCCCGGATGGCAGCCCGCGACGTCGGCGAGAACTTCGCCGCCCCTTCGTCCTTCGACTCCGAGCACGAACTCCAGAAGCTCGCCGCCCTCGTCGTCCAGCACCACAAGCGCAACCCCGCCCCCGAGGTCCTCGCCGAGTCCGGCCTGCCGCTCAACGCCGCCCAGGCCTGGCTGATCATGCGCGTCTTCCGCGGCGGCCGCGAAACCGGCTCCGCCACCCTCGCCGCCATGACCGCCGACCTCAAGATGCCGCCCGGCGTCATCGAGCCCCTGGCCACCCAGCTAGTTGCCGCCGGCTACCTCTCCGAGACCCTCGGCCAGTACCGCTTCACCCCGGCCGGCCTGGAGATGTTCCAGCGCTTCGTCGGCGCCTTCCGCACCTGGATGCTCACCCGCCTGGCCGAATGGGACCCCGACAACTCCGAAGCCTTCTCCGACGCCGTAGACCGCCTGGCCGCCCAGATGATCGACCAAGGCCAGTCCCTCACCACCGGCAAACACGCCGCCGCCCTCACCCCGGCCTAGTGGGTAGTGGCGAGCAGCACAATCGCCACCACCCCGAACAAAGCAGTCGCCACCAGTACGACGGTCTCCAGCCGCGGCTTGGGGCCGTCGTCCTGGTTGTAGACCTTGTCCGGTTCCCAGGTGAACGTCACGCCCGATCGAGTAGCCAACGACCACAACAACGCCACCATCGTCCCCACCAGCAGCCCGACGGGCACCGCCCGCCCCGCCGGCATGCCAGTAGTGGAGATCACCAGCCCAACCAGCCACCCGAGCCCCGAGGTCAGCAACAGCCGCGGCCGAACTCTCCGCCGTACCGCGAAGAGTCCCAATACCCAGACCACATCAACCGCGGCCACCACGCCGACGCTCACAGCCATCTCCGCATTCCCGTACGACGCCCTGCCCGGCGCCCGCGTTCCGACTAGCTACTACATGGCAGGGTGCCACGGCGGAGGGCGTGGTTGCTGGTGTTGCTGTCGTCGGACCAGAGGACCGTTTTGGTGCCGGAGGTGCAGGTGGGTGAGATGGCGAAGCCTTCGTTGTTGAGGTTGGCCATGCCGGAGGGGCGGTTGTAGGTCGCGGTGGGGGCGAACTTGCCGGCGGTGTTGATCTCAAGGGTTGTCGTACGGCCTGAGCAGCCGTCGTCACAGGCAGCCCAGAGGCGGCCGGTGGCGGCGTCGAACTCGAGGTCCATCACCTCGGAGAAGCCGCTCGTGATGGTCGCGACGCGGGTGTAACTGCTCGACGACTGGTTCAGGGCGTAGGCGTAGATCGCGCCGTTGTCCTCGAGGCCGACGAAGTACAGGCCGGTGCCGTGACCCGCATACGTGGCCGGGTTGTACGTCGTACCGGTGTGTTCGTCGCGGAATCCGTGCGCGGTGAGGAAGCTGTCCGGCACCCACGAGATGCCCTCGAGCCCGCTGTTGGAATCGACGTCGGGCAGGTCGCTGGTGAGGTTCCACTCCCTGGTCGCGGTGAGCGTCGACGCGGACGAGGTCCCGTCGTACCGCAGCACCTTCAGCAGGCTGTTGTCGTTGTCGCTGTTGTCCCGCTCGGTCGCCACCACGATCCCGTCCGGCGACGCGACCACGCCTTCGGCGTCCGGATCGCCCTTGCCGTCCGCGTACCGCAACGTCTTCCCAGCAGAAGGATCCGGCTTCCAACCAGCTCCGTCCGGAACCAAGCGGTAGGCCTTGCCCGGGCCGTTCTTGACCGCCCAGACCACACTCGCGCTCTGAAACGACAGCCCGCTGAGGTTCTCCCCGAACACGTTGCTGCCGTCAGCGGTGGCCACGCTCGACCCACCGGGCCAAGCCACCGGAGCGCCCCAAGCACTCCCCGCCGTCAGCCCCAACACGCTCACAGCGACAACCGCGATCCGACCCAACCGGTTCATCCCAGTGCTCCTCACGAAGACGGCAACGGCAACCGGCTCAGTCTGCTGTGGCCTGGGGACCAACGCTTGAACACCCGCGGAACATCACGGCGTGTGAACGGGGGCCGAGCGGTTGGCGCGGAACCAGACGAGGGCCAGCAAGAGAGCGGCGGCAGTGCCTGCGACGCCGAACCAGCCGATGGCAGTGGCGGCGTTGGTTCTGTCGGCGAGGAGGCCGGCGAAGAGGGGGCTGACGCCGGTGGCGGTGGTGAGGCCGGAGTTGGACACGCCGATGGCTTGGCCGCGACGGGCGTCGGGGAGGCGAAGCGTCATGGAGGTGGTGGTTTGCATGACGACGATGGTTCCGAAGGCGCCGGCGATGACGAAGAGCAGGATGGAGATGACGAGGTTGGGACGGAGGAGGCAGACAGCGACGGGTGCTGCGGCCGCGATCGAGAGCGGGCCGAGAAGCCCGGGCCGACGATCCTCGGGCACAAACTTGCTGAACAGGAACGCACCGATCACGCTGCCCAACGGATCGGCGGCGAGGATGAGGCCCACTGCGACCGACCCTCCGCCGAACAGAGCGGCGTACGGGGCGGCCATGCCTTCGTAGACGGCGACGAGCGCCATCAGCCAGAGCATCAGCGTGAGAGCGCGCATACCCGGGTCGGCGAACAACAACCCCCAAGCACTCTGCCCGGTACGACGTACGCCGGGCGCACCAGCGGCAGCCCGGTCAGCGGCCGGGCGAGGAGCGAGGCGGGCGCGAATCAGGATCGCGGAGCCGAAGAACGTGAGGGCGTCGAGGACGAGCACGACGTACGGGTTGAAGATCGCGATCAGCAGACCGCCACCGGCGAAGCCGGCCATCTGGGCGGACTGGATGGTGATGCTGCGGATCGCCATCCCGGTGCTGAAGCGTTCCTCGCCGAGTACGTCGGGGAGCAGCGCGACCTGAGCCGACTTGAAGACCGGTTGGAGCAGGGAGACGATGCCGACCAGCACGCACAACGACCAGAACGGCATCGCCGGGATGGCGACCAGCAGGATCAGGCAACCGCGCAGGCCGTCGATCCACATGATCAGGTCGCGGCGCGGGAAGCGGTCCGCCAGGCTGGTGAGGAACAGGCCGCCGAGCAGGGACGGCACGAACGTCAGCGCGTAGGTCAGTCCGGTCAGCGCGGCCGAGCCGGTGTCGGCGAAGACCAGCACCGACAGCGCGACCCGCGCCAGCTGATCACCCGCGACCGACTGCAGCTCGGCCAGCCACATTGCGCGGAATTCCGGTACCCGGAACACGTCTCGATAGCTCACAGCGCCCGCCATACGCCTGACCGTAGGTCGCCGCGGGGGCCTCGCCGGCAGTATTCGAGCGTCGTGGAAACGTCCCTTCGGACCAGGCCGAAGACGGCACATCGTTGCTGTCCGCAAATTGCTGAGAGATCAAGGACGCGATTTCTGCCCTCAACGTGGAACTTCGGGCCACCATCGGCAGTTGTGCTCTTGGGGGATTCTGTACTTGGTGACCAGGCAGGGAGATACGGGATGAGCAGGCGGGTCGAGCAGAAGGCTCAGGCGCGTGAGCGAGTGGCGGCGTTGCGGGCGCAGCAGCAGCGGGCAGAGCGGCGCAAGCGGCTGCTGATCGCGGTGGGCGCGGTCGTGGCCGTCGTGGTGGTCGTCGGCGGGCTGGTGCTCATCAAGGTCACCGGCGGCGGCGGTGACAAGACAGCGACCGGGCCGTCCGGCACCGCGGACGCGCAGATCGTCACCGCGCTCAGCTCGATCCCGGCGGAGACGTTCGCGAAGGTCGGCAGCAACGACGTACAGGCTGCTCCCTCCGCCATCACCGCGCCCGCGCTGACCGCCGACGGCAAGCCGAAGGTGCTCTACATCGGCGCCGAGTTCTGCCCGTACTGCGCCGCCGAGCGCTGGCCGGTGTCGGTCGCGCTGTCGAGGTTCGGAACCTTCAGCAACCTCGGTACGACGCACTCCGCGTCCGAGGACGTGTTTCCGAACACCCCGACGCTGTCGTTCCACGGCGCGAAGTACACGAGCCAGTGGCTGTCCTTCACCGGTCTCGAGACGACGACCAACGAGAAGGGCGCCGACGGGCAGTACAAGCCGCTCGACACCCCGAGCGCCGACGACCAGAAGACGTTCCAGACCTACAACGCCCCGCCGTACGTGAAGAGCGGTGGCTCGATCCCGTTCATCGATCTGGGCGGCAAGTTCGTCGGCTCCGGTGCGACGTACAGCCCGGAGATCCTGGCCGGCAAGACCCAGGCCGAGATCGCCGAAGCCCTCAAGGACCCCTCGAGCCCGATCGCCAAGGCGGTCGACGCCTCCGCGAACGTCTACACCGCGGCCATCTGCGGCATCACCAACAACCAGCCGGCCGCCGTCTGCTCGACCGACGCAGTGAAGACCGCCGCCGGCAAGCTCGGAAAGGCCTGAGTTGAGCACGACGACCGCCCGGGGATCGTCCCTGGGCGTGATCCCCTGGCTCACTCTGGCCGTCTCAGCCGCCGGCGTCCTCGTCTCGGCTTACCTGACCTACGAACACTTCACGGCCGGTACGACGCTCGCCTGCCCCGAAACCGGCGTGGTCAACTGCTTCAAGGTGACCTCATCGCAGTACTCGAAACTGTTCGGCGTACCGGTGGCACTGCTCGGTCTACTCTTCTTCCTCGGCATGCTCGCGCTGTCGTTGCCACCTCTGTGGCGCACTGCCTCCCCCTGGCCGGGCCGCCTGCGACTGGCCGGCGTCGCCGTGGGCGTCGTGATGGTCTGCTACCTGATCTGGGCTGAGCTCTTCCGCATCAACGCCATCTGCCTCTGGTGCACAGTCGTCCACGCCCTCACGCTGATCCTCTTCGGCCTGATCGTGATCCGCGTAGCCCTCCCGCCCTTGGACGACTGATCGCCGTTTAACGCCGAGCGCCTGTGGGGTACTGCAGTCCTGTCCATAACCTCGGGGTTCATGGCAGGAGGCCATCATGGGTATCGGCGTATCAGTGTTCTTGCTCGCGGTCGGCGCGATCTTCTCGTTCGCCGTCGCCGACCACATCAGCGGTGTCGATCTCACGATGGTCGGCTACATCCTGATGGGCGCCGGCGCGCTCGGCCTGGTCCTCACCATGTTCCTGCTCAGCCGCCGTCCGCGCGCGGCGCGCACCACTGCGGTCACCGAAGAACGCCGCTACATCGACGAGCCGTGAGGACTACTTGTACATGTCGTCCAGGACGTCGGCGTACTGGGTTTCGACGTACTTGCGCTTGAGCTTGAGGCTGGGGGTCATCTCGCCGGACTCGACGGTGAGGTCACGGTCGAGGATGGTGAACTTCTTGATGGTTTCCCAGCGGTTCAGGCCCGCGTTGAGTTCGTCGACGTAGCCCTGCACCATCGCCTGGGCGGCGTCGGAGGTGACGATCTCGGCGTAGGGCTTGCCGGCCAGGCCGTTGGCGGCGGCCCAGCTCTGGATCGCATCGGGGTCCAGGGTGATCAGCGCCGAGACGAAGTTGCGCTTGTTGCCGTGGACAACGAACTGGCTCGCGTACGGGCAGAGGGTCTTGAAGCGGCCTTCGATCACCTGCGGGGCGACGTACTTGCCGCCGGACGTTTTGAAGAGGTCCTTCTTGCGGTCGGTGATGTAGAGGAAGCCGTCCTCGAAGTGACCGATGTCGCCGGTGTGGAACCAGCCGTCGGCGGTCATCACCTCGGCGGTCTGTTCGGGCAGGTTGTGGTAGCCGCTCATCACGCCGTCGCCCTTGATCAGGATCTCGCCGTCCTCGGCGATCTTGATCTCGGTCCCGGTGAAGGCGGGGCCGACGCTGCCGAGGCGGTAGGCGGTGGGCCGGTTCAACGACGAACCCGCCGCGGTCTCGGACAGGCCGTAGCCCTCAAGGATCAGCAGACCGGCGGCGTGGAACCACTCCGCGAGCTGCTTGTCGAGGGCTGCCGAGCCGGAGACGAAGAAGCGGATACGGCCGCCGAAGCGGGCGCGGATCTTCGAGAGCACGAGCTTGTCGGCGACGGCGAGCTGAGCCGCGAGCACACCGGTCGGCTCGGTCCCCTGCTGGCGCAGCCGGGAGGCGCGCGAACCGACGCCGAAGGCCCAGTCGAAGAGCTTGGCCTTCACACCGCCCTCGTCGGCGATCATCGTCTTGATCCGGGAGTGCGCCTTCTCGAAGATGCGCGGCGCGGCGGCCATGAACGTCGGCTGGACGATCGCGGCGTTCTCCACGATCTTGTCGATCCGCCCGTCGATCGCGGTCGCGAACCCGATCTGCAGCTGGACGGCCACCAGGACCTGCCCGAACACGTGCGAGAGCGGCAGCCACAAGAACTGCAGATCATCAGCACTCAGTACGCCGGTCTCCTCGACCGCGGCGCCCTCGTACGTCCACACGGAGTGCGGCAGGCGCACCCCCTTCGGGCGGCCCGTCGTACCGGACGTGTAGATCAGCGTGCAGAGGTGCTCCGGCTTCACCTGCGCGATCCGATCGTCGACCGCGTCCAGCTCAGCAGAGCCGAGCGCGTCGAAGTCGGCCAGCGAGATCACCCAGTCGCCGTCCTCAGCAGCCGGCGTACCGTCCATCAGGACGATCTTGCGCAGCGACGGCAGCTCGGACTTGTGCGCCCGCAGCTTGTCGACCTGACCGGCGTCCTCGGCAAAAATCACCTGTACGTCGGCGTCCGCGACGATGTACGCGACATCGGCGGCCATCGTGGTCGGGTAGATCGTGGTCGTCGCGGCCGCGGCCAGGACGGCCGCGAGGAAGCAGTCGACCCACTCGATCCGGGTGCTGGCGGCGATGGCGATCCGCTGCTCGGGCTCGACACCGAGCGCGATCAGGCTCGCGGCACGACGGCGTACCAGGGCGTCGGTCTCCGCCCAGGTGACGGAGGTCCAGCCGTCCCCGGCCGGGTATCGGAAGGCCTCCCGCTGCGGCGTCGCCGCGACCCGGTCCAGGAACATCTGGGCCATGGTGGACTTGCGGTTGCTGAGCACGGCGTTCATCCGATGGCCTCCAACGGGGGTCAAGTGAACTGGACAGTAATGCAAGGTTCGGCCGGAGACCATGGCACTCGCTTGCCCACCTCGACCTTCTCGATTACGTTTCCGCAACATGCGCATACGGCCTGTGGCCCTTCTCTCACTCTCCGCCCTGCTGCTCGGCCAACTGCTGCCGGCCGCGGCGGCCCCGCCCCCGTCGGAGTTCGGCTCCGACTACGACGATCCCCGGACGCCCGCCCCGGCGGTCGCCGTACCGGACACCCAGCACTGTGAGGTGCAGATCGTCCGGAACGGCTTCCGCAACTTCGACCCGTACACCTCGACCTACACGCCCCCGGCCGCCTGCCAGGGTCCGTGGTCGAAGGTCGTGCTGCGGATGCACGGCGAGGTGAAGGGCGTCCAGTACGACCGCCTCGGCCACATCACACTCGGCGGCGTCGGCGTCTTCCGGACCTCGACCCCGGAGCCGAGCGCCGACGGCATCGCCTGGGACGTCGAGAAGGACGTCACCTCCTACGCCCCGCTGCTCGCCAAGCCGCAGCCGGTCGTGATGGAGCTCGGCAACGTGGTCAACGACACCTATACCGGCGTCCTGGACATCACGGTCACCCTGGACTTCTATACGACGAGTCGCCGCGTCCCCGCGGCCAAGACGGCGAACGTCGTACTGCCTCTGCAGGATCAGCGCCGCGAGGAATCCGACCTCATCGGTACGGCGACGCTCCCGCGGAACACGACCCGTCTCCTCGGCGAGGTCTACGTGACCGGCTCAGGTGGTGGTTGCGAGGAGTTCTGGGACACCTCCGCCCCGGCCGAGACGGGATACTCCTGCCCGGACGGATCGCCGTACCGGGAGGTGGATGTCTCGATCGACGGCAAGCCGGCCGGGATCGCGCTGCCCTACCCGTACATCTACACCGGCGGTTGGTCGAACCCATACTCCTGGCGCCCCTCCCCCGCGCCGCGCGCCTTCGACATCAAGCCGTTGACCTACGACCTGACGCCGTTCGCCGGGCTGCTCACTGACGGCAAGCCACACGAGTTCCGCGTCCACGTCAACGGCGTACCGGCTGGTCAAAGCGGTTGGTTCACCGTCCCGAACCTGCACGTCTGGACGGACCCGCACCGCGCGCAGACCCACGGCGCCCTCACCTCGTACGCCGTCGCCCCGCTGACCAAGTCCGACCAGGTGTCCACCGGCTCGGTCTCGACCAAAGCGTCACGTACGTTGAAGATCAGTGGCTATGTCGACACATCGGCAGGCCGCGTCCGCACGACAGTCCAGCGCACGCTGCGCAACGACGGCAAGCACACCTGGACCGAAGGCGAGACCAACGACAGCCTCGACGCCAACTGGCGCGACACCTCCATCGTCACCAGCGGCGGCAAGGTCGAGCTCACCGATCTCGACTACGGCAAGACCGGCGTACTCACCTTCTTGCCCAACGCAACCATCCCGGGCGCGTACGACGTCGTCACGGACCTGAAGATCCACGACACCATCCGCACCACGCACGGCCTCACGAACGAGACCTACGACGGCCGCGCGTCCTGGATCTACAACGTCCCCCGCGACCAGCGCCACGCCACCGGCACCCAAACCGTCCGCTACCAATCCCTAGGCCCCACCGGCTGCTACGACCACACCCTGCAAGCCACCAACGGCATCTACACCAAGGACTACCGCCGCTGCTAACCCAATCTCGCTGGCTAGGCACCGAATTTAGGGGTTAAGCACCGTGGTTCAGAGTGCTTAACCCCCAACGCGACTACCTAGCCAGCCAAATCGGACGGTTCAGCGAGCGCGAAGACCGGGCATCGACTGTGCCACGCTTTGGGCCTAAGTACGCGGCCCATCTGATGGGTTACCCAGGCAGGTTGTGGGTTCTGCACTCTCATGCGGGTGCAGAACCCACAAGCTCATGGGTTAACCCATCAGATGGCGGGGGCCCGGGGTGCTTGGGGTACGGCCGCGCCTGACAACCCTCGCTAATTGGTGGATTTTCGTCACCCAGTCCCTAAAACTCACCAACTAACGCGACCGACCCCGCTCTGGGGTCCGGCTTGCTCGTTATCGGTGACTTTTTCGGCACCTGGACCCGAAAAACTCACCCGCAACGCGGAACCCGCCCGCGGCCGGCCGCCCCGTCCGTTCGGTGGAACGTTCTGTCCAAATGGCGACCGAACCGTCTACTCGGCGCAGATCTTGGACCCCAACCACAACCCGGAAGCCCAAACAACGGCCACCGTGGTCGCCGACCGAGCCATCCCCCTCAGCCACGCGCCCACGCCAGCCACCCGCCACTGTAAATCGGCCGCAGCGGCGAGCAACCACAAACCCACATCCCCGGCCGCAGACGGATCGGCGAGCAACCCAAGGCCCACCTCTCCGGCCGCAGTCGGATCGGCGAGCAACCACCCCGCCGTACCGGGTGGGATCAGCGGGTGGCCAGGAGCTCCGCGATCTGTACGGCGTTGAGTGCCGCGCCCTTGCGGAGGTTGTCGTTCGACACGAAGAGCACGAGGCCGCGTCCGTCCGGAACCGACTGATCCTGACGGATGCGGCCGACGTACGAAGGATCCTGACCGGCGGCGAGCAACGGCGTCGGCAGATCAGCCAGTACGACGCCAGGCGCGGCCCCGAGCAGCTCGACTGCCTCGGCCGGTGTGATCGGCCGCTCGAACTCGGCGTGGATGCTCAGCGAGTGACCGGTGAAGACGGGCACCCGGACACACGTCCCGGCGACCGGGAGGTTCGGCAGGTGCAGGATCTTCCGGCTCTCGTTGCGGAGCTTCTGCTCCTCGTCGGTCTCACCGGTGCCATCGGCAACAATCGACCCGGCCAGCGGGAGCACGTTGAACGCGATCGGACCGGCGTACACCTTCGGCTCGGGCAGCGTGATGCCCTCGGTCCCCAGCGCCAGCCGTCCACCGACCTCAGCGAGCGCTCGCGTCTGGTCCTCGAGCTCGCTCACGCCGACTCCACCAGAACCGGACACAGCTTGGTACGTCGACACCACCAGGCGCGAAAGCCCGGCCGCCGCGTGCAGCGGCTTCAGCACCGGCATCGCGGCCATCGTGGTGCAGTTCGGGTTGGCGACGATCCCCTTCGGCAGGTGATCGAGGTCCTCCGGGTTCACCTCGGAGACGACCAGCGGCACCTCCGGGTCCATCCGCCAGGCGGACGAGTTGTCCACCACGACAGCCCCGGCCGCGGCCACCCGCGGCGCGAACTCCTTGGACGCCGTCTTCCCGTTCGAGAACAGCGCCAGCTCCAGCCCCGCGAAGTCGGCAGTCGCCGAGTCCTCGACCGTCACCTCGCGATCACCGAACGGCAGCTGATTGCCGGCCGACCGCGCCGACGCGAAGTACCGAATCTCGTCGACCGGGAAGTTGCGCTCGATCAGCAACTGCCGCATGACCCCGCCGACCTGCCCTGTCGCTCCAAACACTCCTACTCGCATGAAAACAGCCTAATGCGCCGCGTGCCTGGCCCGGCCGGATATCCACCCTTCGGTGCGGCTGGGTTAGGCTTTGTGGGTGACGAGTGTGAACAGCCGACCCGCGCGTGCCGCGGTGATCTTCGGCGACCACTCGTACCGCAGCGACCTGTACCAGTAGGCCTCCAGGCTGTTTCCAGCCGAGCCGACCGTCACCCACGCCTTTCGCTGCGAAGGATCATTCATGCACGACCTCTCCCGGTTCACCCATGCCGATATCCGGTGGGCTGCTCAGAACATGCCCCTGCTACTCAACACCGATCTGACACCGCTCAAGGGATTGCGCGTCGCGATCTGCCTGCACATCGAGCCCAAGACCGCCGTACTGTGTGCCCTCCTGATCGAGGCGGGGGCCGAAGTGTGGCTGACCGGATCACCCGGTACGACGCGCCAGGACGTCGCCGACTGGCTCACCGGCCTTGGTGTCCAGGTCCATGCGGCTGCCGACGACGAGGCTCCTCGGGTCGATGACGTCCTGGCCGGCAACCCCCACGTCGTACTGGACAACGGCGCGGACCTCATCCGCAAGCTGCTCGACCACGGCGTGCCACCGAACTTCCTGGGCGGCACCGAGGAGACGACGACCGGCGCCCGTCTCCTGCGGCAACGCGAGGACCAGCCGCCGTTCCCCGTGATCGTCATCAACGACAGCTACCTCAAGCTGCTCGTCGAGAACCGCTGGGGCGTCGGTCAGTCCGTCGTACAGGGCTTCATGAACGCGACCAACCGGATGGTGCCCGGCTCCCGCGCGACGGTGGCCGGGTACGGGCCTTGCGGCCGCGGCGTGGCCCAGACGCTGCGGCAACTGGGCGCGCGAGTGCGAGTCGCCGACCTCGATCCGTACCGTCGGCTCGAGGCCGCACTGGACGGGCACCAGATCGGACAGCTTGACGACCTGCTCGCGGACACGGATCTGCTGTTCCTGGCGACCGGGCACCCCGATGTCGTCAGCGACGAAGGCATCGCCGCGCTCCCCGACAATGCGGTGATCTCCGGGGTCGGCCACTATCCGTGGGAGCTCGACCTCCAGCGTCTCGGCGCGCCCGCCCGGCAGGTCGACGTACCGGGGTCGGCTCGGCAGACCGCTCATCACGACACCTACGTCCAACCGGATGGCCGGCGCCTCATCGTGCTGGCGAAGACGCGGATGATCAATCTCGTCAGCGCCGGTGGCAACCCGATCGAGGCGATGGATCTCGGTCTGACGCTGCAAGCACGGTCGCTCGCCCTGGTCGCGGCGGGACGCGCGACGGCCGGCGTACAAGCTGTGCCGGAAGTGCTGGACCGTGAGATCGCCGCAACCTTCGCTGCAACACTGGAGCTGTCATGACTACTGAGCTGCCACTCGTCGACCTGCACCGCCACCTGGAAGGCTCCATCCGGACCAGCACGGTTCTCGGCATCGCCGCCCGGACGGGACACGAGCTTGCCGGCCGGACAACTCCCCGTACGGCGTTGGTCGCGGATCGCTCGCAGTCCGGCCTCCTGCAGTATCTCGACAAGGTCGATCTGGCGATCGGCGTACTGACCGGGCTGGACGACTGGAGCCGGGCGGCCGGTGAGGCCGTCGACGATGCGTACGACGACGGGCTCGACTACCTCGAACTGCGGTACTGCCCGGGCATCATCGCGCACGAGACCGGTCTCGCCGCCGAGGCTGTGATCGATGCGGTCTCCGACGCCGTGCACGAGCGTTCGCAGCGGCGTGGATTGCCGGTCGGGTTGATCGGGATCGTCGTACGCCATCTCGGGGCCGACTCGGCCGAGCGGCAGATGAGCACCTTGCTGTCGCGGCGGGACACCTTCTGCGCTGTCGATCTGGCCGGTGACGAGGCCAACTTCCCGGCGCAGTTGTTCACCGATGCCTTCCAGAAGGCGCGCGATGCCGGTTTGCATGTCACGATCCACGCGGGTGAGGCCGCCGGGCCGGAGAGCGTCTGGGACGCCGTACGCCAGCTCGGCGCCGAACGCATCGGCCACGGCGTGCGGGCGGCCGAGGATCCACGCCTGATGGACTGGCTGGCCGAGCACGGCGTCACGCTGGAGGTCTCGCTCACCAGCAACACCCAGACCGGCGCGGCGCCCAGCTTTGCCGACCACCAGATCCACCAGCTCCTGAATGCCGGTGTTCCGGTCTCGCTGAACACCGACAACCCGCGGGTCAGCAACGTGCGGCTCTCCCAGGAGCACCGCACCGCGCTGACCGAGGTCGGCCTCACACCCGACCAACTCGCCACTGTCGCCCACCAGTCACTCGCGGCAGCCTTCACTCACCACTAGCCCGGCCCGCGCCATCAGTGGTGGCTTGAGGCAGGAACTAATGGCCGGAGACCTATGGCAACAGGTCTCCGGCCATTGTTTGGTGTCTCAGGCCACCACTGGTGGCCGGGGCGGCGTAGGGAAGGGGTCAGCTGTCGGAGACGAGGACTCCGCCGTTGGCGACGTCGGACTTCTCGATCTCCTGGAAGACGATCCGGACGGCTTCGCGCTTGGCGCCGAGGATCGAGATCGCGGAGTCAGTGACGGCGGCGACGAACTCGCGGCGCTGGTCGAGGGTGCGGCCGGACAGGAGCTCGACGGTGATGTTGGGCATAGGAGGTTCTCCAAAGGTTGTCAGCTGAGAGCGGGGGTGCGCCGGGCGGCGACCTCCGCGGGATCGTCGTCGGAGTTGAGGGAGTCGAGCAGGTTGTCGACGTCGTCCTTGCGCTCCGGCAGCAGCAGGCCGAGGCCCACGTAGATGACCAGAGACGTTGCCAACGGCAACGCGACGACCAGGGTGGTGTCGGTGGAGCCGATACCGTATTTCACGATCGCCCAGGTGATCAGACCGACCGCCCAGGAGACGAGTGCGGCCCGCGGACCGCTGCGCCGGAACCACGGCAGCAGGCCGAGCATCAGCGGGATGGCGATCGGGCCCATGGTGGCGGCCACCAGGTCGACCACGATCTTCAGTACGACGCCCTGCCCGTTGGTGGCGATCGCGATGATCATGCTCACCGTGACGAAGCCGAACGTGGTGATCCGGGCCATCTTCAGCGCGGCCTCGTCGGTCATCTCGCGGACCTTCTTCACCAGGACCGGGGCGAGGTCGCGGGTGATGACGGAGGAGATCGCGTTCGCGTCGGAGGCGACCATCGCCATCGTGTGCGAGAAGAAGCCGGCCAGCACGAGCCCGATCAGTCCGCTCGGCAGCAGCAGCTGCGACAGCGCGACGTACGACTGCTCGGCCTTGCCCGGGTGCACCAGCAGCGGCGCGGCGCACATCGGGATGAACAGGACGAGCGGCCAGACCAGCCAGAGGGCGGACGACAGCAGCGCCGACTTCTTCGCCGCGGAGCCGGACGGCGCAGCCATGTAGCGCTGGGCCAGGTTCCACATGCCGCCGTTGTACTCGAAGGTTTTGATGAACAGGAACGCGATCAGGAAGATCGGCGTGTAGGGCCCGTTCAGCGCGGAACCATGTCCCGCGGGCAGCTGGTCCCACATCTTCCACAGCGTCGGGATGCCGTCCAGATGGGCGAGCACGCCGACGAACATCGCGATCCCGGCGGCGGCCTGGATGATGAACTGGCCGAAGTCGGTGAGCACGTCGGCCCACAGACCGCCCAGCGTCGCGTACGCCATCGTGACCACGCCGGTGAGCAGGATGCCCCACCGCATCGGTACGCCGGTGAATCCGTTCAGCAGGATGGAGATCGCGACCCACTTGGACGCGATGTCGACGACCTTCAGCGCGGCACCGGAGTAGGCGAGCGCCTGCTGGGTCGGCAGGTTGTAGCGCCGGGCCAGGTACTCCAGCGGCGAGACGACCCCGTGCTTGGCCCGCAGCCGGTTCCAGCGGGCGGCGAAGATGAAGGCACCGATGCCGACACCGACACCGATCGACACGGCCCACCAGACGTAGACGGTGATGCCGTAGTTGTAGGCGACGGCGGCGAACGCGACGAACATGACCGCGCTGTAGCCCGACATGTGATGCGAGATGCCGGACAGCCACCAGGGAATCCGGCCTCCGGTCGTGAAGTAGTCGACGACCGTTTTGATCTTGGAGCGGGACCAGAGACCGATCACCACCATCAACACGAAATAGCCGACCAGGACTGTCCAGTCCAGAGCGGTCATGGGTCCTCCCAGGGGACAACGGGCGAGTGACTGGAAGGTTCCATCGAACAGAACACCGTGTCAAGAGACGGAACCCGGAACAAAATCGGCCCGAGTTCCACGCCGCAACAGAGCCCAGCAGGGGTTTGACAGGAGGTTCTGTGAGATAGAACCTAGTTCCGTGAATGCACAGTCGCCACTCCAGATCCGCCACGCCACCCACCCCGCCCAGGTGCCCGGACTCGACACCGCCGGCCTGCGCGCGCAGTACCTGGTCGACGACCTCTTCACGCCGGACACGGTCACCGCGGTGCTCACCCACCACGACCGGATCGTGCTGGCCGGCGCCGTGCCCGCGAGCGGCCCGCTGACGCTCGGCACGTGGCCCGAGCTGCGCAGCGAGTACTTCCTCGAGCGCCGCGAGGCCGGCATCGTCAACGTCGGCGGCCCGGGCACGATCACCGCCGACGGCACCAAGTACGAGCTCGCCACCGGTGCCTGCCTGTACGTCGGCCGCGGCACCCGCGAGGTGGTCTTCGAGGGCCCCGAGTCGGCGTTCTACATCTTCTCCGCCGCCGCGCACACCGAGTTCCCGACGACGCTGGTCAACCCCGGCGAGGGCAACCGGCTCGAGCTCGGCGACCAGCAGACCGCGAACCGCCGGACCATCGACCAGTACATCCACGCCGACGGCGTCCGCAGCTGCCAGGTCGTGCTCGGCGTGACCACGCTGCACGCCGGCAGCACCTGGAACACCATGCCCGCGCACACCCATGACCGTCGTACCGAGTGCTATTTGTACTTCGGCCTTCCGGAGACCGAGCGGATCGTGCATCTGCTGGGTGAGCCCGAGGAGACCCGGCACCTGCTCGTGGCCGACCGCCAGGCGATCATCTCCCCGAGCTGGTCGATCCACTCCGGCGTCGGCACGTCGTCGTACAGCTTCGTCTGGGCGATGGCGGGCGAGAACCAGGCCTTCGGTGACATGGACGGTGTCGACGTCCGGGACCTCCGGTGACAGCAGGGGCGTTCAGCCTCAAAGGCCGTACGGCGCTCGTCACGGGCGCCCGGCGCGGTATCGGCGCAGCCATCGCGGCCGGGTACGCCGCGGCCGGCGCTGAGCTGATCCTGTTCGCCCGCGACGCCGCACTCGAGGACACGCTGGAGGCGATCAAGCAGAACGGCGGTGGCGAGGCGACCATCGTGACCGCCGACTTCGCCGATCCGGACGCCGTCGAGGCCGCCGCGATCGAGCTGGCCAAGACCCGGCGGATCGACATCCTGGTCAACAACGCCGGCACGATCCGCCGCAGCCCGGCAGCACGGACCAGTACGGCGGACTGGCGGCACGTGCTCGATGTGAACCTCAACTCGACCTGGGCGGTGACCCGGCCGATCGGGGCCGCGATGATCGAGCGGGGGGCCGGGAAGATCGTCACGATCGCGTCCCTGCTGAGCTTCCAGGGCGGGATCACGGTTCCGGCCTACACTGCCAGCAAGCACGCGGTCGCGGGACTGACCCGGGCGCTGGCCAACGAGTGGGGGGCGGCCGGCGTTCAGGTGAACGCGATCGCCCCGGGGTACATCAGTACCGACAACACCACCGACCTGCGGGCCGATCCGGAACGCGAGACCGCGATCCGGTCCCGCATCCCGGCCGGTCGCTGGGGGCGGCCGGATGACCTCGTCGGTGCGGCGGTCTTCCTGGCCTCCGCGGCGGCGGACTACATCAACGGCCATATCCTCGCGGTCGACGGTGGCTGGCTGGCGAGATAAGGAGTGGCAGGATGTCCGACATGAGTTCGCCCTCGGCCATCGACAAGACGCTGATGGTGTTGGACGCCGTGCTGGAACACTCGCGGTTCACCGACGTGGTGAACGCGACCGGTCTGGCCAAGTCGACCGTGCACCGGATCATGGCGTCGCTGGTGGAGCACGAGTTCGTCGCGCAGGCCGACGACGGTTCGTACCACCCAGGCCCGAAGGCACTTCGGCTCGCCGGACATGCCCTGACGAATGTCGACCTGGCCACCGTCGCCCGCCCAGTGCTCGCGGACCTGGTCGCTCAGACGCGCTGCACTGTGCACGTCGGCCTGCTCAACGGCGACGAGGCGATCTACGTCGCCCGCCTGGACGGCCCCAAGCCGTACCGGATGCCGTCCCGGGTCGGCAAAGCGTTCTGGCTGCACTGCACGGGGATCGGCAAGGCGCTGCTGGCCGAGAAGGACGACGACGCGCTCGACGCGCACATCACCCGGACCGGCCTGCCCGCGCGCACTCCCCTGACTCACACCACTGCCGCCGGCCTGAAGGCCGATCTGGCTCAGGTCCGCGCTCGCGGCTACGCGCTGGACGACGAAGAGAACGAGCCGGGCATTCGCTGCGTGGCCGCCGTCATCCACGACCACACCGCGCTGGCGATCGCCGCGGTCAGCATTTCCACGTTGTCCCTGGAACAATCGATCGCTCAGGTGGCGCTGATGGCCCCCGCGGCGACCGAGGCGGCCCGCAAGATCTCCGCTGCGCTGGGCTATCGGGAGCCGTAGCGGTGCGCCTATAGTTAGGAAACCTTCCTAACCATTCGTGCAGAGGATCGCCCATGAAATCTCCTCTCCGCTGGTTGCTCGCAGGTGCACTGGTCGTCGGATGCCTTGTTCCACCGACCACCAGTGTCGCTGCGGCTGCTGCCTCGGTCAGTCCCATCCCTGGCTTCCTGTTACAGACCTCCGCGCAGGTCTCCGACGACTCCGCCGTCACCAAACCCGGCTTCCCGACCTCGGGCTGGCTGCCGGTCTCGTCCCGGTCGACCGTGTACGCCGGCCTCCTGCAGAACAACAAGTACCCGGATCCGTTCTTCTCGACGAACATGAAGAACGTCGACAAGGCCCAGTTCACCGTCCCGTGGTGGTACCGCTCGGAGCTGCAGCTCGCCGACACCGGTCAGCGCACCTACCTCGACTTCAGCGGCGTGCTGTCCCGCGCCGACGTCTGGGTGAACGGTGTCCGCGTCGCCGACAAGAACCAGGTCGTCGGCGCCTACACCCGCAACGATCTCGACATCACCTCGCAGGTGCATGCCGGCAGCAACACGATCGCGCTCAAGGTCTACCCGAACGACCCGAAGCGCGACCTCACGATGGGCTGGATCGACTGGGCGCAGACCCCGCCGGACCAGAACATGGGCATCGTCCGGGACGTCCTGGTACGACGAAGTGGTGCCGTCGCCTTACGCGGCGCGCACGTCGTCACCAAGCTGACGGTTCCGTCCCTCAACCACGTGGACCTGACGCCGAAGGTTGACGTCCGCAACGACTCCGCGGCCGCTGTCACGACCACGGTCAGCGGCACGGTGGCCGGCGTACCGGTCAGTCAGTCTGTTTCGCTGGCTGCCAAGGAGAAGAAGACCGTCACGTTCGCCACCATCGGGTTGGACAACCCGAACGTCTGGTGGCCGGCCGGGATGGGCGGGCAACCGCTCTATGCGATCGATCTGACCGCGTCGATCGGCGGTACGGCGTCCGACAGTACGACGGCCAAGTTCGGCGTACGGGATGTGAAGGCGCCACTGAACAGCAGCGGCGGCCGAGCGTACTCGATCAACGGGCGGCCGTTCCTGGTCAAGGGTGGCGGCTATTCGCCGGACCTGTTCCTGCGATGGGATGCGACCGCTGCGGCCGACAAGCTCAAGTATGTCAAGGATCTGGGCCTCAACACGGTTCGCCTGGAAGGGCACATCGAGAACGACGAGTTCTTCGATCTGGCCGACCAGCTCGGCGTCCTGACCATGCCCGGTTGGGAATGCTGCGACAAGTGGGAAAGCACTTCGTGGAGCGCGGAGGACAAGGAGGTCGCCAAGCGGTCGATGACCGGCGAGGCGGAGCGGCTGCGCAACCATCCGAGTGTCTTCACCTTCCTGATCGGCAGTGACTTCGCGCCGACCGCGGACAAGGAGAAGGGCTACCTCGACGCGTTGACCGCGGCCGACTGGCAGACTCCCATCATTTCGGCGGCCTCGGCGAAGTCGTCCCCGCAGCTCGGCACGTCCGGCATGAAGATGAACGGGCCGTACGACTGGATCCCGCCGAACTACTGGTACGACAAGGCGCACAGCGACTCCGGCGGCGCGTGGAGCTTCAACTCCGAGACGTCGGCCGGACCTGACATCCCGACTCTCGACACCCTGAACCGGATGCTGACCCCGGCCGAGCTCGACGTGCTCTGGAAGAACCCTGCGGCCAACCAGTACCACCGCTCCGAGTCGTCGACGTTCGGCAACCTGAAGCTGTTCGGCAATGCGATCACCGGCCGGTACGGCGCTCCGGTGGACCTGAACGACTACGTGAAGAAGGCGCAGCTCGCGGCGTACGAGAATGTGCGCGCCGAGTTCGAGTCGCACAACCGCAACTTCACCGACTCGTCGAATCCGTCGACCGGGTTGATCTACTGGATGCTCAACAGTGGCTGGACATCCCTGCACTGGCAGCTCTTCGACGCCTATCTCGATCAGAACGGCGCGTACTACGGCGCCAAGAAGGCGAACGAGCCGCTGCACATCCAGTACTCCTACGACACGAAGTCCGTTGCCGTCATCAACCAAAACCATGCGGCCGCGTCGGGGCTGACGGCATCGGTCAAGCTCTACAACATCGACGGGACCGAGAAGTTCTCCCAGTCGGCGGCCGTGACAGTTCCCGGTGACGGTGGCAAGGCGACGGCGTTGACGATCCCGGCGGTGAGCGGCCTGTCGACGACGTACCTGGCGAAGCTCGTGCTGACGAACTCGTCGGGTACCGAGGTGAGCCGGAACGTCTACTGGCTGTCCACCAAGGCGGACACCCTCGACTGGAACAGCACCGACTGGTACTACACGCCGACGACCAGCTACGCCGATTTGAAGGGTCTGTCGACTCTGACCCAGGCGCCGGTCTCGGCCAACGCCTCGACGACGACCTCTGGCGAGAACACCATCACCACGGTCACGCTGAAGAACACCTCCTCCGCGAAGACTCCAGCGTTCTACCTCGACGCGCATGTGGTGGCTGGTGGCAAGCCGGTGCTGCCGGTTCAGTGGAACGACAACGCGGTATCGCTGTGGCCGGGCGAGACGACGGTACTGCGGGCGACGTACCGGACTGCGGACCTGAAGGGTGCCTCGCCATCGGTGCGGATCACCGGGTGGAACACGGCCACGCAGACCATCCCGGGCAACGGCGGCGGTCCCACGGACCCGCAGCCTGTCACCTATGAGGCCGAGGACGCGACTATCACCGCCGGTGTGGTCGAGTCGAACCACGAGGGCTTCACCGGACGCGGTTTCGTGAACTACGACAACGCGGTCGGCAGTGCAGTCGAGTGGACAGTCAACGCGGCTACAGCCGGCCCGGCCACGATCGAACTGCGCTACGCCAACGGTACGACGGCGAACCGGCCGATGGACGTGTCAGTCAACGGTACGACGGTCTCCCCCGGACTCGCGTTCGCCGGAACCGGCGACTGGACCACCTGGCAAACCAAAACCCTCACCGTCAACCTGGTTGCCGGAAGCAACAAGATCAAAGCCGTCGCCACCACCGCCAACGGCGGCCCCAACGTAGACAACCTCACCACCTCCTGACCCCGGCCGTCGCGCTAACGTCCGAAGGACCGGAGGGCCCGTCTCCGGCCTTTCGGACGTTAACCACACCATCCCCCTAACGTCCGAAGAACCGGAGAGCCCGTCTCCGGACCTTCGGACGTTAGGGGCGGGCGGCGATGCGGTGGGCGATGCTGCGGATCTCGTCCACCAGGTCGACGTCGGTGGCGAGCATGCGCTGCATCTTGGCGGAGTCCTGGCCGGCGAACATGTCGGCCACGGTCACCTCGTGGTCCGGACGGCTGAGGATCTCGATCCGGTCGCCGGCGGCGATGGTGCCGGTCTTCAGGACCTTCAGGTAGGCGCCCGGGCGGCCTTCGGCGTGGAAGCGCTTGACCCAGCGCGGGATCTCCATCCGGTGCTGGAAGGTGATGCACGGGACTCGTGGTGAGCGCACCATGACCTCGACCTCAGCACCGATCCGCCAGACCTCACCGAGCAGAGCGCCGTTCACGTCGAGACCCTCGGTCCGCAGGTTCTCCCCGAACAGACCGGTGGGAATGTCGCGATCCAGCTCTCCGGCCCACCACGCCGCGTCCTCCTCGGCGTACGCGTAGAGCGCCTGATCCGGGCCGCCGTGGTTCTTCGTGTCGCACACCTGGTCGCCCGCAAGCCCGAGTACGCCGACCGGCACCCGACCGGCCTGTGGACGCTTGTCGATCGCGGTCAGCCCCATCTCTTTCGGACCCGGGATCAGTTCCTCGACCACATTCACCGTCAGCACGCGCATACCCGCATCCTCCTCCGATCGCCGGGCTGGGACCAGTGCTTTAGGTGCGCTTCGGGTACAGCACGGCGACGATGATCAGGGTTATCGTCGTGGTGACCGCCCCGGTCCAGGCGGCAGCGCCGTACCCGCCTTCGCTGGGGAAGACGGCGGTGGTGTGGGCAGCGAGGATGAGCCCGCCGAGCGCACTGCCCATCGAGAAGCCGACGCTGCGGACGACCTGGTTGACGCCCATCGCGCTCGCGGTCTCGGCCGCCGGGGTCGCGGCCAGGATGACGGCCGGCATCGCGGCGGAGAACGAGCCGACGCCGATACCGAGGATGCTCATCGCGAGTACCGGCTCGACGAGGTGACCGCGGGCGAGCGCGAAGAGTACGAAGGCCGCGAGGACGACCGCGGTGCTTGCCGCGAGCAACGATCGCGCGCCGAAGCGGCTCCGCAGGTGGGGCATCACCCGCCCGGCGGCGAACCCAAGGACCGAGAACGGGACCAGCACGAGTCCGGCCTGGAAGGTGTTCAGCCCGAAGCCGTAACCGGCGGCGGCCGGCGTCTGGACATAGCGGTTGATCAGGCTGAGCAGGAGATACATGCCGACGCCACCGGTCAGCATCACCAGGTTGGCGACGGCGATGGCGGGATGCCGCAGGAGCCGTACGTCGACCAGTGGTTTGTCGGTGCGCAGTTCGACGATCGTCCACACGGCGAACATGACCAGCGAGAACACCAGGATCGCCACGGCGAGCGCGGTGTGATCGTGCCAGAGCGCAGTCTGGCTGATGACGAGGAGCAGCGCGATCAGCGCCACCGTGAGCAGGAGTACGCCGGGGATATCGACGCGGCTGGCAGTTCGTGGCGGTGCTGGCGGAAGGACGATCACGGCTGCAACGAGGGCGGCCGCGGTGAGAACAAGGCCGAGAGCGAAGGCGGCCCGGATACCACCCAGATCGGCGAGGAGGCCGGACAATGGATAGCCGACTCCGACACCGACGGTCGACGCGATCGAGAGCGTGGCGATCGTGCGCGCGGCGTGCTGCTCATCGAGATGATCACGAGCGGTCGCCATCATCAGCGCAGTCAGCCCCAGCCCGGCCCCCTGAGCGGCGCGACCGGCCAGCAGGAACGCGAACGGCAGCGGAAGCACCGTCAGCACACTGCCCGTCAGCACGACGCCAAGAGTCACCAGTACGACGCCGCGCCGCCGCGGCCCGGAGCCGAGTCGCCCCAGCACCGGCGTTGCCACCGCACCAGCCAGCAAGGAGATCGTCAATGTCCACTGCGCGGCCGCCAGCGATACGCCGTACTGGGTGGCGACCGCAGTGATCAGCGGCGAGCCGAGGCTTCCCCCGACCGCAACCACAAGGCTGATGCACACCACCACCGGGGCCAGAGCCCGCGAGGCCCTCATCGGCGACATGCTTTCAAGCTAGTAGGTGGTTACTACTAACTTGAAGGAACCGTGCGCCACCTCACAGGACTCAGTCCTGGATGGCTTTCACGATGGCGATGTTGCGGGTCACCCAGTCCTGCGGGAGGGTCTCGTCGGAGGTTGCGCTCTCCAGGGCCCAGAGGACGTTGAGCATCTGGCGGACGATCACCCAGTTGCGGGCGCGCTCCTCGTCGAAGCCGGCCGCGTCGACCGCGGTGTAGAAGCGCTGCTGTACGGCGAAGCGGAGGTCGCCGGTGATCTCTTCCCAGCGGTTCCAGACCAGCGGTGCGACCTCGAAGTGCGGGTCACCGGACAGCGGCTTGGGGTCGATCACCAGCCAAGGCTCCCGGGTGGCGGCCAGCACGTTCTCGTAGTGCAGGTCGGTGTGGATCAAGCGACCGTCGGTGGCCGGGTCCGAGACGAAATCCTCGGACAGTGAGATCGCCTGCTCGACGTACCGGTGGGGGACCGGAGCCGACGCGGGCAGTTGGCGGAACCGCTCCAGCCAGCGCTTCAGCTCCCCCGACAACGTCCGGTACTGCGGTCCGGCGACCACGTGCAGCCGCTGGTACGTCGTACCGACGAGCTCGCACGCATCGAGAACCGGCAGCGAGGTGAGGTCGCGCGGCTCCAACCGCTCCAGCAGCAAGGCGAACCGCCGCGGATCCGCCCGCAGCAGCTGGACCGCACCGTTCCCAGCCCAGTCGCGCAGCGCGAGATGCTCGGTCTCAGCTTCCCAATGCGGGAACTGAACCTTCAGTACGGCGCTCTGTCCGTCGCCGGTGCGGACCGGAACAACCAGCGCGCACTCGCCGTGCGCCGACGCGCCGTCGACCCGCAGTCCCCACTCGTCGAGCAGGTCGCGGGTCAACCGCGGCAACCGATCCAGCCAGTCCGCCCAGTCCTGCCCACGCGAGGCAACGACCTGCAGACCGGCCGGAATGTCGATAGCGGGCACCTACTTCTTGGCCTTCTCCGCCGGCTCGTTCGTCTTGAGGGCTGCGATGAAGGCTTCCTGCGGGACCTCGACCCGGCCCACCATCTTCATCCGCTTCTTGCCCTCCTTCTGCTTCTCGAGCAGCTTGCGCTTCCGGGTGATGTCGCCGCCGTAGCACTTCGCGAGGACGTCCTTGCGGATCGCTCGGATCGACTCGCGGGCGATGATCCGGGACCCGATCGCGGCCTGGATCGGCACCTCGAACTGCTGCCGCGGGATCAGCTCCTTGAGCTTGCCGGCCAGCGAGACGCCGTACGCGTAGGCGTTGTCGCGGTGCACGATCGCCGAGAACGCGTCCACCGTCTCGCCCTGCAGCAGGATGTCGACCTTGACCAGGTTGGCCGCCTGCTCGCCGGTCGGCTCGTAGTCCAGCGACGCATAGCCCTTGGTCTTCGACTTCAGCTGGTCGAAGAAGTCGAAGATGATCTCGGCCAGCGGCAGCGTGTAGCGCAGCTCGACGCGGTCCTCCGACAGGTACTCCATCCCGAGCAGGCTGCCCCGCTTGGTCTGGCACAGGTCCATGATCGTGCCGATGAAGTCCTTCGGGCTCAGGATCGTCGCCCGCACCATCGGCTCGAAGATGTCGCCGATCTTGCCTTCGGGGAACTCGCTCGGGTTGGTGACGATGTGCTCTTTGCCGTCCTCCATGTCGACCCGGTAGACGACGTTCGGCGCGGTCGAGATCAGGTCCAGGTCGAACTCGCGCTCGAGCCGCTCCCGGACGATCTCCATGTGCAGCAGGCCGAGGAAGCCGCAGCGGAACCCGAAGCCGAGCGCGCCCGAACTCTCCGGCTCGTAGCTCAACGCCGCATCGTTGAGCTGCAGCCGCTCGAGGGCGTCACGCAGCGTCGGGTAGTCGTCACCGTCGATCGGGAACAGCCCGGAGTACACCATCGGCTGCGGGTGCTTGTAGCCGCCGAGCGCCTCGGTCGCGCCGCGGATGGCGGCCGTGACGGTGTCACCGACGCGGGACTGGCGAACGTCCTTCACCCCGGTGATCAGGTAGCCGACCTCGCCGACGCTGATGCTGCCCGACTTGACCGGCTCGGGTGAGATGACACCGACCTCGAGCATCTCGTGCACCGCACCGGACGACATCATCTTGATCTTGTCGCGGTGGGTCAGCTCGCCGTCGACCACCCGGACGTAGGTGACCACGCCGCGGTAGGTGTCGTAGACCGAGTCGAAGATCAAGGCCCGCGGCGGCGCGTCCTTGACGCCCTTCGGCGGCTCGACCTGCGCGACGATCTCGCTCAGCAGCTCCTCGACACCGACGCCGGTCTTCGCCGAGACTCGCAGGACCTCGTCGGGCCGGCAGCCGATGATGTGCGCCAGCTCGGCCGCGTACTTCTCCGGCATCGCGCCCGGCAGGTCGATCTTGTTCAGCACCGGGATGATGTTCAGGTCGGCGTTCAGCGCGAGGTACAGGTTGGCCAGCGTCTGCGCCTCGATGCCCTGCGCCGCGTCGACCAGCAGCACGGCACCCTCACACGCCTCCAGCGACCGCGACACCTCATAGGTGAAGTCGACGTGACCGGGGGTGTCGATCATGTTCAGGATGTACGTCGTACCGTCCGGAGCCAGCAGGCCACCCGGAGTGTCCGGTTTCGGGGCGAACGGGAGCCGGACCGCCTGCGACTTGATCGTGATGCCACGCTCACGCTCGATGTCCATCCGGTCCAGGTACTGGGCCCGCATCGCGCGGCCGTCGACCACGCCGGTGATCTGCAGCATCCGGTCGGCCAGCGTGGACTTGCCGTGGTCGATGTGGGCGATGATGCAGAAGTTCCGGATCAGCGTCGGGTCGGTACGACCCGGCTGCGGCACATTCGTGGAGCCAGCGGGCACGGAGGGGATCCAGTTCGTCTCGGGTGGTGCTACCTGCACAACTGGTCAATCATCCCATGCGGAGCCAGCGGATTTGAAAAATGGCCGCAGCCGGGACCCGTGGCCCCTACCGTGGTGACCCATGGCACACGCTGCGGGAGTCCGCTTACCGTTCGAAAAGGTGCCCGCCGCGGTGCGGGCCTGGGTCTCCCGTGCGCTCGGATCCACCGTGGTCTCTGCCACCACCCAGCAGGGCGGCTTCTCCCCCGGCGTCGCCGCCCGCCTCGTCACCGCCTCCGGCCGCCGCGCCTTCGTCAAGACCGTCGGTACGGCGCTCAATCCCAAGACGCCGTCGTTGTTCCGGCAGGAGATCGTGGCCGTTGAGGCCATCGGCCCGCTCGCGTCGGCGCCACGCCTGCTCGACGTGTACGACGACGGCGACTGGGTCGGACTGCTCTTCGAGGACATCTCCGGCTGGCTCCCGTCCCATCCCTGGGTGCAGCCCGAGGTGGACCGCGTCCTGGACGCTCTGGCCGAGCTGACTGAGGCATTGGACCCGTCGCCGTGGCCGGAGGCACCTGTGGTCGCCGTCCGGAGCCGTGAGTTCCTGAGCCGCTGGGACCAGGTGCTGACGGACGGACTCGCCGTACCCGACTGGCTGGAGGGACGGGTCGAGGAGCTCGCGGCGATGGCCCACGACACCCTGCGGGTAATGGCCGACGGCAAGGCGCTGGCCCACTACGACCTGCGTGCCGACAACATCATCCTGACCGACGACCGAGTGGTCTTCATCGACTGGGCGCACCCGGGCCTTGGCCCTCGCTGGACCGACACTGTGATCCTGCAGGCCGACATGCGGGACAGTCCGGTCCGGTTGCCCGCGCTACCGGACGACCCCGCGATCACCGGGTTCCTGGCCGCCATCGCCGGCGGCCAGTGGTGGGGAGCGGCCCAGGAGGCCCCGCCGGGTCTGCCGACCATCCGGGCGTGGCAGCGGGAGCAGGCGCTCGTCCACCTGGATTGGGTGCGGGAGCGGCTCGGGTAGCAGCGTTTTCGGGCGACGGGCGTCTGTGGGGGTGTGACGAATCAAATGGTGAGTCTCAGCGGCCCCCGGAGGGCGCTGATGCGTGACGAGGCGCAGAGCGCCGTGTCGGCGCTCTATCAGCAGCACTGGGCGGGGCTTCTGCGCCTGGCCGTGCTGGTGATGGACGACCGGCAGGCGGCAGAGGACGTCGTACAGGAGGCTTTCACCAACCTGTATCGGCACTGGCCGCTCAAAGAGCCGGGGGCAGCGCTCGGCTACCTGCGCACCGCGGTACTGAACCGTAGTCGCTCGGTCCTGCGCCGCCGCCGGGTCGCGCGCCTCTACATCCCACCCCACCAGGCCCCCAACGCCTCCGCCGAGAGTGACGTCGTACTCGGCGAAGAGCGTCTCCAGGTGCAACGGGCACTGCAGGCCCTGCCCACCCGGACTCGCGAGGTTCTGGTGCTCCGCTTCTACCTCGATCTCCCGTTCGCCGAGATCGCCCAACTTCTGGGCATCGGCGAGTCCAGCGCCCGCTCGAGCGCCACCCGCGGCCTCGCGACGCTGACCGACCGCTTGAAGGAACTCCGATGAACAACACCGAAGAGCGCCTCCGCGACTACCTCGACACCAAAGCCGGCTCCATCCCCGCCAACGAGCAGGGCCCCGGCCTCCTCGCCGAAACCACCCGCCGCCGCCCCCTCTGGCCGGCCCTCGGAGCCGCCGCCGCAGTGGTCGCCGTACTGGCTGTCACCGCCACCCTCCTCACGAACGCCGACGACAAACCCACCCCCGCCGCGACCCCAGCCGCTCACGCCGCGCCGAAGCTCCCGTACATCTTCACCGAGGTGGAGGTCGTCAAGGACAGCCGCTACGGCGACGTCCTCGGCGACGAGACGTCCACCCTGTACGACGGAGCCCAGAAGGTCCGGATCCCGAAGAACGTCACGATCCGCGCCCGGGTCGACGGCGGCTGGCTCGGCGAGAGCTTCACCGACAAAGGCCTCCGGGTCGTGATCCTGCGGCCGGACGGAACCACTCGTTTCCTGGGCCCGGATCTGAGCTCCGCGCCGACCCTGTCGCCGGACCGCCGGCAGGTGGCGATGGTCGTCGACAAGTTCCGGGGTGACGAGCAGGGACGGGTCGCGATCATCGACCTCGCCTCCGGATCCGAGGTCGGCAGTATCCCGCTGCCACGGAAGGTCTCCGTCCTGGGCGGCTGGAGCAGCCGTGGGATCTTCACCTTCTCGGACATCTCCGGCAAGTACGAGTTGTTCGCGGCTCAACCCGGGGACAAGCAGTTCCAGCTGGTGTCCATGCCCGGCTTCGTTGGCGGAACCATCGCCACGACAGGCGACGTGGTCGCGGCCGGAGCAGGCGGCAACGGCTGCCTGGAAGCCGGGGTGTTCCGCGGCACCAACTTCGACGTCCTGCGGAAGTACTGCGAGCGCGGCAAGATGGGCTCCCAGCCGATGCTCTCGACCGATGGCCGCACCATGATCTACCTCTCCGGCAACCTGGCCGTCGACATCGCGAGCGGCAGGACCACCAAGCTCGACCTACCGGACCCGATGGAGACCTTGCCGCCCGGCGCGTTCGAGGACGCGACGCACGCACTGGTCACCACGATGGGGAAACAGGCCCGGGGGTTCGGACCCGTGCGGATGTATCGGTGCGATGTCACCACCGGTAAGTGCACGCTGCTTCGGACGGAGAAGTACCCCAACCAGCTGAGCATCGTGCGCGGCTGAATCTACGAAAAGGGCGGTCCCACCGTGATGGTGGGACCGCCCTTCGTTTGTTTGTTCTAGCTGTCTACACGCAGCACCGTGGAGCCGGAGCCTGCTCCGCCATCGGTGAAGTTGAGCTGGCCCAGGTAGCGGGTTCCAGCTGTCAGGCCGGTCCAGGTGGCCGTGACCGTGGCCTGGGCCGCGGTGGTGACCGCCTGGGAGGCCGGGGTGACCGTCAGGTTGGTCTCGGCCGTGGTGAGCGCCCACTGGTTGAGCTTCACGGTCTGGTTGTCGGCTCCGGCGAAGAAGTCGATGTACACGTCGTACGAGCCGGCCGCCGGAGCAACCAGGTTCGCCTCCTCCTCAGCGGAACCACCACCGGAGTTCGCGAGCACAGCCGTCGTACCGGACTTGTAGACGTAGAGGTCGACGTCCGTGGCTGCCGGATAGTCCGCGTCGAACGTCGAGAACCGGGCGTACTTCGTGCCGGCCGGGATGTTCACCGTGATCTTGGCGACGTGGTCGTTCGGCTGCGGGTTGGTGGTCGGGAACGAGACGCCGCCGGCCTTCTTGATGACCGCCTCGGAGACCGTGGCCGCGGTCAGGCCGACCGAGGTCGACTGCAGCGTGCCGGTGTAGCCGGCCGTGATCGGCACCTGCACCGAACCGCTCACGCCAGTGCCCTTGACCTGCACCGGCGCCTTCACCGTCAGCGGCTTGACCGCCAACGTGCTCGAGACGCTATGGCCGTATCTATTTGTTTGGCCAGACTTCCACGTCAGCGTGCCGAACGAGTACTGCTCCAGCGGCGCGCCCGCGTTCTCGATAGTGACCTTGTACGTCGCACTCTTGCCCGGGAGCATGATCAGGAGCTTCGGCGACACCGTCACCTTGAGCCCGGTCGCGCCCTCGACCTTCGGGAAGTAGACCTCGGGCAGCTTGCTGACGCTCTTCACGGTGCGCGTGATGGTCTGCTTACCGGCCAGGTCGCCGACCGCGATGGTCGGGTAGTTCAGGTCGCTCGGGTCGATCTTGCCGCCCGCGCACAGCTCGTGCGTGGCGGCCACCTCACCGGAGCCACAGACGAACTTGGCCCAGTCGGTGTAGGTCGAGTCGTAGACCAGGCCCGGGTCCATCGCCTTCTTCGGCTGGACCATGCCGGCGCCGTACCCGAACGGGGTGGCCGGCGTACCGGAGTCGTTCTTGATCGGCTCGCCAACGGTGTCCTTGTCGGTGGCCGTGGTCGCGAGCGCGGACTTGATCGCCATCGGCGACCAGTCCGGGTGCTTGCTCTTCAGGACGGCCGCGATACCGGAGACGTGCGGGGTCGACATCGACGTACCGCTCATAAAGGCGTACTCGCCACCGTTCGCGCTGAACGCGGTTGTCGCGGCCAGCACGTTGGTGCCCGGCGCCATCATGTCCGGCTTGAGCAGGTCGCCGTTACCGGCCGGGGACGGACCACGGCTGGAGGAGGCTGCGACCTTCGGTGCGTTGACCTTGACCGGCGTACCAGCGCTGATCGTCGCGGTCGGGTTCGCCGTACCGCTGACGTAGGCCTTGACCGCCGGGGTGGCCTTGTCGTCCAGGTGGACGGTCGGGACCGTGTGCAGGTCGGAGTCCAGCGTGCCGGGAGCGATGTTCAGCAGGATCATGCCGACACCGCCGGCCGCCTTCACCTGGGCGCTCTTGTCGACGCGCGCGTTGACGCCACGGTCACAGACCACGATCTTGCCGGTCACCTTGGCCGGGTCGAGCGTGCCGGCCTGGCAGAGCACCAGGTTGGTCGGGTTCGCACCGGCGAGGCCGGCGTCCTTGGCCAGGATCACCGGGGAGCTCGCCACGCCCGCGCCGATACCGGCGCCGGTGTACTTGCTGCCGTCGCCAAGCGTGACAGTGGTCTGGATGTCGCGGTCATGGGTGCCGTTGGCAACGGTCGTCACCCACGGATAGGTCTTGCCGACCGTGGCCGCACCCGGGCCGGTGTTACCGGCGCTGACGGAGACGAACACGCCCGCCTTCGCGGCGCGCAGGAAGGCCAGACCGGTCGCGTTCACGTACGTCGAACCGGAGCCGGAGATCGAGTAGTTGATCACGTCCACGCCATCGGCGACCGCGGTGTCGATCGCCGCGATGATGTCCGCGTCGGTGCCGGAACCGCCACCGGTCGCGTCGACCGCCCAGAGCGCCTTGTAGATCGCGAGCCGGGCGTGCGGCGCCATCCCGGAACCCTTGCCGTAGTCGCGGCCCATCACGGACATCTCGACGCCGTAGTTACCGCCGGCGGTGCTGGCCGTGTGCGTGCCGTGGCCGCCGTAGTCGCGCGGCGACGTGAACTCCTCCGGGATCGGGCGGGTACCGATGCCCTTGTTGAAGTACCGCGCACCGATCACCTTGTTGTTGCAGGTGACGAGCGGGGCCTCCTCCCCGGCCTGGCAGGTGCCCTTCCACTTCTTCGCGATCAGCGCGTCCGACGCCTTCGTGGTCTTGATCGGCGCGAAGCTCGGCCGCTCCGGGACGAAACCACCGTCGATGACGCCGATGATCACGCCGTCGCCGGCCTTGTCGACGCCACCGACCTGGTCCCACGCGCCACCCTTACCGGACAGACCGAGGTAGCGCGGGGTGTCGACGGTGTCCTGGTGCTGCAGCTCGCTCGGCTCGACGCTCTTCACGCCGGACGACTTCGCCAGCTTCACGGCGTCGTTGTACGACATCTCCGCGGAGAAGCCGGAGTACGTGTAGTTGTAGTCGTACAGCTTCTTGGCGTCCGGTACGGCGTTGAGGACCTGGTCGCGCTCACGCGTCAGGTGCTGGACGTAGCTCGTGACGGGTGCGGCGGTCGTGACCAGCTTGCCGCCGGCCGCGACGCGAGTGGCGGGCAGACCGGCGATGTCACCGTCGTACTCGGCCACAGGGGCGTCGTCGAGCTGGACGACGTACGAGCCGGTGACCGACTCCTTGACCAGCGGGTCCGGCAGGGCCGGGGTCTCGGCTGCCTGGGCATGAACCAGCGGCAGCCCGGCCAGCGACGCGGCGAGCGCGCTGACCAGAATGATCGGGGTACGGCGGGACAAGGGGTCCTCCAGGACGGTGAGGGCTCGCTGTTGATCCGGCGCTGGTGGTGAGCAGCGTCACGGGGCCCCGAGTATGCCGTCGTACCCGGAGCGGTGTCACGCTCGCCACGACCATGTCATCGCACCGCAAGGGAAAACCCGATGCCGGATCTGACCGAGACCATCACGGTCGCAGCGCCCGCTGACGCCTTATATACATTGGTGAGCGATCTACCCCGGATGGGCGAGTGGAGCCCGGAATGTACCGGCGTGACGTGGAATTCCGGTACGCCGGGACCGGCCGTCGGCGCTCGTTTCATCGGCCGCAACCGGGTCGGTACGGCCCGCTGGCTGACCCAGGGCCGGGTCGTCGAGGCCGATCCGGGCCGCCGGTTCACTTTCGAGATCTTCTTCGGCCCGCTCCAGGTGGCGCTGTGGTCCTACGAGTTCACGCCCACCGCGGACGGCTGCACGGTCGCCGAGTCCTGGACCGACCGCCGCCCGGTCCTCGTCGCGACACCGATGAAGGCCGTCTTCGGCGACCGCGCCGACATCAACCGGCGCAACATGCGGATCACCCTCGACCGCCTGAAGGCAGCCGCCGAGCGCTAGTCCGTGGCTTCCAGCAGCACGAGCGGGATCTCGCGCGTCGTCTTGGTCTGATAGCCGGCGTAGTTCTTGTGGTCGGCGACGACCAGTGGCCACAGCCGCTCCCGCTCCGACGCAGTGGCGGCCCTGGCGTGCATGGACTGCGCGGGCCCGCCCTGGTAGCTGACCTCCACCGCCGGGTTGTCGCGGAGGTTGAGGAACCACGCCGGGTGCTTGTCGTCACCGCCGCGGGAGGCCACGACGACAAGCGTCGAGCCTTCCTGGTACGGCGAAGTCAGCATCACGGACCGCGGTTCACCGGACCTGCGCCCGATCGTCGTGAGCTCCAGCACCGGCATGTCCGACGCCCGCCAGCCAGCCTTGCCCGCACTGAGCTTGAGAACAGCACGGTGAACCGTGTTCATGGCCTTCAAAGCGAAATCACTGGGCACAGCTGCTCCGATCGTCGCGCATGACTGACCACCCAACGTAGTCGCGACAGCGGCCGGTTTGGTGACCGGGCGGGCTTGTTGGTAATCTGGCTCTTCGCGCACTCACGGGTGCTACACAGCCGTACGCGCGACACCTTTCCTGTATTGACCGCATACTCCTGATCGAGGCTCTGCTCACGTGGCGAACATCAAGTCCCAGATCAAGCGCAACCGTCAGAACGAGGCTGCGCGACTTCGCAACAAGTCGGTGAAGTCGACCCTCAAGACGGCCGTGCGCCGCTTCCGGGAGGCCGCTGAGGCCGGCGACACCGCCAAGGCGTCCGAGACCGCTCAGGTCGCCGGTCGGCTGCTCGACAAGGCTGCCAGCAAGGGCGTCATCCACGCCAACCAGGCTGCCAACCGCAAGTCGGCCATCTTCAAGAAGGCCGCCTCGCTCTGATTCGCGCCTGACGATCGGCCAGTCTTCCGGACCGGCCGATCGTTTTTGCGTGCCCTCTCACGGTTAGACGCTGCCCGGTTAGACGCTGCCCGGTCGTTCGGTTGAGCGCTGCCCGGTTGAGCGCTGCCCGGTCGTTCGGTTGAGCGCTGCCCGGTCGTTCGCTGGTTGTGAGTCGCTCGCTGGCTCGTCAGCGGCGGCCGTGGGCGCGGCTGACCGTGATGACCATCCGCTCCAGGGCGTAGCCGGCATCGCCGGAGGCACCCTTCACGTCGGCATCGGCCTGCGCCACCGCCTTGATCGCGGTCGCCAGCCCACCCGGTGTCCAGCCCCGGGACTGCTGCCGGAGCGACTTCAACTTCCACGGCGGTACGCCGACCTCCCGGGCCAGGTCCGCTTCGCGCATCCCGCTCGGCGCGCTCGAGAACTTCGCCAGCCCGCGCAGCCCGCCCGCCATCGCGCTCGTCACGAGCACCGCGGCCACTCCGCAGTCCAGCGCCCACCGCAACTGCTCCAGCGCCGGCTCGGTCCGCCCCTGGATCGCCGCGTCCGCGACGGCGAAACTCGTGACCTCCGCCCGGCCACCGAAGTACCGCCCGATCAACTCGGCGGTCACGGCCTGCCCCTCGGAGTCCGACACCAACTGCGCACAGGCCCCGGCCAGCGCCCGCAGATCATGCCCGACCGCGTCCACCAACGCCGTCGCGGCCCGCTCGTCGATGCTCCCGCCGTGCAGCCGGATCTCCCCGGACACGAACTGCGGCAGCTCCCACGCCTTCGGTGCCGTCGCCACCACCTCGGTGACCGACGCCTTCCGCAGCTTGTCGAGAACGCCCTTGCCCTTCTGCCCGCCCGAATGCACGAGCACGACCAGCACGTCCTCAGCCGGCGCACCGGCGTACTCGATCACGCGCGGAGCCATCTCGGCCGACAGGTTCTCCAGGGCGCGCAACACCAGCACCCGCTCGGTCGCGAACAGCGAAGGCCCGGTCAGCTCAGCGAACTCGCCGACATCCAGCAGCGACGCGTCAAGCTCCGTCGTCTCAACCTCGGCGCTCTCCTTCCGCACCGCCGCGATCGCCGACCGCACCGCCCGATCCGCCAGAAATCCCTCGGACCCGGTCACCAGCAGCACATCGCCCAACTTCGGCGCAGAACCCCTACGAGCAGCCACACCCCCAGCATCCCATGCCGCAACGACAGAAACTCCCTGGAGCCCCCGCTCCCCACCCGCAAAGATGGCCCCATGCCCGACCCGCGCACCACAGACCGCCCTGGCCCCGCGCCCACCGCGGACCTCCCGGCGCCCAGCCCTGTCAGCACCTCCCCCGCCGACCACCCGCGCCCTGTCGACGCGCTGATCCTCGTGGATCTGCAGACCGCCTTCGTGTCCGGGAGCGACGCCGTACCGGGTGCTGAGCGACTACTCGACCGCGCAACCGACCTCCTCGACCGCGCGCGGGCAGCCGGCGCTGTCGTCGTACACCTGCAGAACGACGGCCCACCTGGAGCTGACGACGAGGTCGGCGGACCTGGCTGGGAGCTCTACCTCCCGGTCAAGCCCGGTCCGCGCGAACACGTGATCCGCAAACCCCGCGACGACGGCTTCGACGCCACCCCACTCGGCGAGGTCCTGATCGCCGCCGGCGTCCGCTCACTCGCCATCGCCGGCGTCATGTCCGAGATGTGCGTCCACGCCACCGCCCGTACGGCGCTCGCTCGCGGCTACCGCGTAGTCCTCCCTCACGACGCCCACGGCACGTATGGCGTTCCCGCCGTACCCGGCGTGAGCGACTCGATCCCCGCCCACACGGTCTCCCGCGTCGCCGCCTGGTCCCTCGGCGACCAACCCGACATCACCCACCCGGCCACTGCCGTCACCTTCGCGAGTTGACCTGCACCACCCCACGCAACCGCTAGCGCCTCTGGGACCGCTGGTCGTTCTGAAGGCTGGTGAGTCGGTCGGGATCCTTCGTGGAGTTGAGCTCGGCCAAGAGGGCGTCCGGACAGAAGTCATACTGATTCCCCCACCAGCGCTTGACCTTGTTGTCCCAAATCCGGTACCCGCCAGGCACACCACGCGCCACATACCGTCGCTTACCCACCCCCAATCCTGGCAGACCCCACCCCGCCCAGCAGCCCGATTACCAAGGCCCGAGCGGCATCGCACACCGTCGAGCAGTGGGGTGACGAGCAGCGGGAGGAGCGGAAGGCCGACTGTCACGTTGACGGTGACGCAATTGGCAGCCAGCGCGCACCACGCCCAACCCGCCTGCTCGCTTCCTACCTAGGGCGTTCGCCCGCAGGCCGGTCTTTGGCAGGCAGGCTGCGGCGTCCCCAGCGTCGGGTCACCGGGGCGCGCACGGCGGCGATGCAGGCCCCTGATCCGCCTCACCCCATGGATCGAAGTCACCCCCCTCGCTCAACCGCGTGGGGCGACTGGACGGTTCGGGCGACGAGTCTTCTCCCCAGACAGCGCGGGTGGCCGCACGAAGATCCGTTGCCGCCAGCAACGAGCCTTCGACTTCACGACTCTCGCCGCTCCCAGTCCGGACCCACCCGCTCCCGCCGAACTCAGCCGCAGCCAATCCATTCACTCCACGCTCATCCACGCCAGGCTGATTCACGCTGGACTGATGCATGCTGGACTGACCCGTCCTGAGCTGATCGGTGCTGAGCTGATCGGTGCCGAAACCGCCTGTGCGGAACTCATTGGCGCCAGATGCACAGGCCGCAGCATCGGCAGGCGCGGCGGCGAATGACGACTCGGGTGAGGACCCTGCAGGTAGTCGACGTCGGCGCGACGGCGGCTCAGCCCATGTTGGTTTAGCGACGCGGACCTGGCCGTTGGTGATGGTGACGACCCACTTGCCGGCGTGCAGGTCGACATGGTGGACACGGCAGAGCAGGACGAGGTTGCTGACGGCTGTGATGCCGCCGTCGATCCACGAGATGAGGTGGTGCGCATCGCACATGACCGGTGGAGCGCCACACACGACACAACCACGATCCCGGGTATTCAAGGCATG
>NZ_JBHVWY010000009.1:0-341009 GCF_042882005.1 Kribbella sp. NPDC058245 | reverse complement strand
CTCACCCTTGTGGTGAGCGGCAATCCTAGACTGCGCTATGTAACGATGTTCGCGTTCACTGTACGGTTCACAGAATATGAACAGGACCCCCGGTTTGTGTGGGCTGTTGATATTTTAATAGATGTTTCGGTGGTCATAGCGTTGGGGAAACACCCAGTCTCCATTCCGAACCTGGAAGTTAAGCCCTTCAGCGCCGATGGTACTGCGACCGGGAGGTCGTGGGAGAGTAGGACGCCGCCGGACTTTCACACTGTTAAGGGCCACCCCGCGAGGGGTGGCCCTTAACATATGTCCGGGCACATTTGTCTGGCCGTAACGATGCTGCCGCTGCCTCTCCAGCCGTCAGCGAGCAGCCGATCGTCAGCGCCGTCAGCGGCTTGTCGGCGGCACCGGCCGATCTGTGGCGCCACACGTCGAAGTTGGACTTCGGGACTTGGCCCGCACGCCGTGAGCTCCTGACTTCGGTCATCCTCGGTGCATCCAAACCCATCCACGGCGCTGACCTGCGACGATGCTGTCCGAGCAGGCGAGCTGAGGCCACTCAGAAGGTCGGGCGCGGGCCCGGATCTGCACCACCGTCCAAGTGCGTTCCTGACCCGTCCGGTACGGCGCGCTGAGCGTGAATCGCGCGAGGCGCGCAGAGTTAGACGGTGCTGGCGGTCGGCCAGGCCATCACCAGTGGTTCGTTCGGCCGGTTGCCCGCCTGCGCCGCGAGGTGCCGGCCGGTTGTGATGGCCCGGGCGTCCGGAACACCGCGGTGTACCGACGGACGGGTAGTGGTTCGTTCAGCGACGTATCGACCCGCGTGCCAAGACAGTCGCCGACGGATAACTGAGGACCACTACCCGTTGGCCGGTACACCGGGACCTACGCCACCGACCAAACCCGGCTCCGGACATTCGGCCACCCTCGGCTCAAGCGAGCCGGACAACGACTTGGTCAGTGCTGGCGGACCGCCGTCGGGCCAGAACCAGACCATGGCGTGCTGCTCGCCCCACCTTGGCCAAAGTGTCCGGCGGGACGACCTTCACGAGGAGTCGTCCGGAGGTGTTTGAATTGCAGCCTTCGGCTGCTCGACTCAGGGACCAACCCAAATGACCGGAGTCAGGTTGGACTTCGGGGCTTGGCCCGCACGCGGTGAGCTCGCGCAGGACGCCGGCCTCCACGAGCGGGTGTGGAAGTTCTGGCAGCGCGGTGAGGACGTGACCGGGGCCTGTAGGAACCACCGGTACGAAGATCACCGCCGTACAGGGCGAGCTCGACAACGGTCAGGTCGTCGATGGCGTCGGTCTGCCGGATTCAGTCGGCTAGCCGTTCCAGGAGCGGCTAGGCGAAGAGGTCGATGACCTCCCGTCCGCTCGGCAGGGCGAAGGACGCCACGCGTGGCGGCGTCGTGCTGAAGCGGATCGTGGCGAAGTGCGGCACCGCGACTTTCGTGGCACCGGTGCGGGCGTTGACGACGAGGAGGTCCAGCACGCCCGTCTGGCGGTGTTCGGCCGCGATGGTGCAGGTCTCGTCGTCGGTCCACTGGCCGAAGTAGAACTTGGAGTAGGTCTGGTCCGGCAGGGCGATGCGGCGACCGGATGCGGTGTCCGCGAGGTGCAGCTTGGCCCACGCCGGCTCGACGTCCAGCCGCGCGTCGTCCGGCTGGGTCACCAGATACGCCGCCGTGGGGGACGGGAACGCCTGTTGGCCGACGAAGCGGACCGACGGCTTCTCGGTCACGGTCTTCGCGATCGTCAGGTTCACCGCGGGCGGGCGCTGCTCGAGTGGCTGCTGGAACACGATCTGCCCGGCCGCTACCGCGCGGACACCGTTCGCCCCCACGCCCGCGAGCGGCTCGCCCCGGTTCGCCTGGATGTCCCAGCGGTACGGGCCGTGGGCCGTGTCGAAGTACGCTGTGCCGCCGTCGATCGCGATCATCCGGGGGCCGTAGGCGAGGTCGACGAGCGGCCCGATCTTGTTGCCGATCGCGGTCCGTACGAGCTCCCGGCCCGCGGCGACGTCATACACCACTGACTCGTTGGGGAGCTTCGTTGGGTCGGTCCAGCCGACCAGGTTGCCCCGGAAGTCCGCGATGAGCTCCCAACTGGCCGTGCCCAGTTTCCGGGTGCCTGAGCGGTCGGCGACGTAGATGTTGTTGCTGTCGTCGAGGAAGACAAAGCCGGCGTCGGTCTGGACGAAGGCGGCGATCGTGTGGGGAGCCACGGAGAGGAGCTCGTCGCCGTAGTGGATGGTGCTGCCGACGGCGTAGGTGACGCGGCGCTCGGCGAACGAGACCGGCTTGGCCGGTTGGGGCTGGGACTCGCGCGGGCGGACGACGGTTGCGGTGCCGATCACGCCGGCGGCGGCCGCGACCGCGCCGCCGAGGACGCCGAGAGTGCGCCGGCGGGAGATCTGGCGGTTGCCGGCCGCAACGATGGCGTCGAGGTCGAGCGGCGGCGGCTCGGCGCCGGCGGCGCGTTCGGCCAGGGTGTCCTTGAGGAGGTTGTTCATTCGCTCATTCCTGCCTTCAGCACGACGTCGGCCCCCAACCGGGCACGAAGCTTCTTGAGCGCGTCGGAGACCTGGCTCTTCACGGTCCCGACGCTGCAATCGAGGATCTCGGCTGTCTGCGGCTCGGTGAGGTCCTCGTAGTACCGCAGGACGACCGCGGCCCGTTGCCGGGGCGCCAGCTGCTGCAGTTCGTGCCACAGCCAGACCCGCGCGGTCGAATCGTCGGCGGCCGTCGAGTCGGCCGGCCGATCGGGTACGTCGTCGTGCGGCCGTTCGGCGCGCCACGACTTCCGGCGCCACCAGCCGATCGCTGTGGTGGTGATGACCCGGCGCGTGTACGCCTCGGCGTTGTCCGGATCGCGGAGCCGGTGCCATCTGACGTACGTCGTCACCAATGCTTCCTGGACGAGGTCCTCGGCCAGACCGCGGTCCCCGGCCAGCAGGTAGGCGTACCGGAAGAGCGCGCCATGCCTACTGGTCGCGAACTCGGCGAACGCAGTCGAGTCGGCCATATCTCGTCCCCCTCGGATGTCTGTCTACCCTCCCTGATGGGAGGACGGCTGCAAAGGGTTGGGTGTTACGGCCAGAATTTCCGGCGAAACCGCTACTTGGCGCCTCTGGCTTGCTGGCTGGCGAAGTAGGCCACCTTGCGGGCGCGCATGACCTCGCCGAGTGGGCGGTGGTCGACCAGCGCGTTCCATGGGTCGAAGCGGGAGTCCTCGACGGTCTTGGCGAACTCTTCGTCGGGCTCCTGCTGCGGGATGGTCAGCCGGGCCACGGTCAGGTACGGCGTCGACCAGCTCGCGGAGGCGTCTTCGATCGGCGTGGTGGCCTCGTCCTGGAAGAACTGGACCTGGAGCTCGTGGACGAGCGGTGCCACGGCCAGCCGGCGGTAGAGGTCGGCACTCCAGTCTTCCGACGCGGTGCTGTCGACTTGATCGGAAGCAGCCCGGAGCCGGACGCGAACGGCGTACGGGCCGAAGGCAACAGGTGCCGCACTGAAGAAGTCGTGCGTGGCGAACCCGCTGAACGGTTCGCGGATCCCGACCACAACCTCACGGACCTTCGGGATCAGTGAAGGTGCGCTGATGAGCCGTCGGATCGCACCACCCGGCGTACTGCCTGTCGCGAGGACGACGCCGCTGAAGTCCTTGCTGGTCGCGGAACTGAAGTGCTCGTGGTTGATCAGCGCGAAGTCCTGGCTCTTGGCCGCTCCGCCCAGCGCTCCCTGCCCGGTCACGCCCCGCACCTTGATCGAGAACCCGCGGACGTCGGGCGCCTTGTCAGCTGCCACGTTGAAGCCGCCGTTCGAGATCCGCAGCCACGCCTCATACGTTGCCGGTACGGCGAACAGACCCTGCCGTGCGTACTCCGGCAACCCGTCGACGACCCCCAGCTGAGCCCGGAGAGCCGCCAGTTGCCGTCGGTGCAGCGCGCGCCCGACGCCGAACTTGCCTGACTTCCGCTGCTGCATGGCCACGAATCCAGCCGCCTGCTCCTGGTGCCGATCCTCCTCGTCAGCTCCGACGACCTCGTGCCACTCAGTGCTCGGCTCAACCTCTGTCATGCTTCCTACCTTCCATGGTGGTGACCCCATCATGGCGTGCGTGCGTGGAGGCGAAGTTACAGGAGCTGATCGAGCGAGCGCCGGATGTAGTCCATGGTCTTGTCCAGATCGGCAGCAAAGGCCGGGTTCACCTGTGCCATGCCGGCGAACCAGAGTCCGAACGCCACATCGCGGGTGGCGATGAAGTCGTCGAGGTGGGTGAGGTCGGGCAGTTCGCGGACTTCGCCGTACCCCTTGAGGAGCGCTGCGCGGAGGTCGGGATAGTTGTCGCGGTAGCGGTTGTCCCACAGCGGTACGGCGAGGTCGTAGAGCCAGTAGCCGAGACCGCAGTCGTCGAAGTCGATGACGTGAACGGCTTCGGCGGCGAAGAGAGCGTTCTCCAGGTGGAGATCGGCGTGGATCAGGCCGAACGCGTCTGAGGTTGTACCGAGGTCCGCCATGACGGTTCGCATCCGGCGGGCGATCTCGTCGAACTGGGCGCGGACCGGGGCGGGGAGCAGGTCCCAGCAGTCGGCCGCGGAGACACCGCCGTACTCCATGGTGTTGCCGAAGAACGTCTCCCAGTCCCAACGCATGCGGACGAGTTTGGTGGGTGGGGTCCAGGTGGCGGTGTGGTTGTGGAGTTGAGCGAGTACGGCGCCTAGGCGGTGGAAGTGGACGGGGCGCGGGTGGTTCGCCTGCATGCGACCGTCTTGCCAACCGAGAACCGAGCAGACGAGGTCGTCGGCGGTCGTAGTCCAGTCGCCGGTCCGGGTGCGGATCGGTGCGGGGACCTGCAGGTCGGTGTCTGTTTGCAGGGCGGCCAACCAGTCGAACTCCGAACCGACTGCCTGTCGGGAGTCGACGCCTGGGCCGTGGCGGTTCGGCCGGTGCACGCGGAGCAGGTAGCGGCCGTCGGGGGAGTCCACTCGGAAGGTCGTGTTCTCCCCATGCGCGATGAACGTCAGCCGCGGCTCGTCGATCACATACTCCGCCAGCGCACACACCGCCGTACGACGGATGCGCGCCACTTGCGCACGCTTCGACTCGAGCTCAGCCACCCAAGGAGCGTAGCTCCGCGAATTCACCCGCCACGACCGAATTTGCCCCTTGAGGCACTACCAGGTGCTGCGTTCGGCGTACCGCTCGAACCGAACCGGTACGCCGACCTTCGCGCTCAGGCAGTACGGCGGTTAGTCGGGGGCGGGGACTGGGTGGGTGGTGGGGGATTTGGTCCAGGTGATTTGGGTGGTGCAGGCGGTGACCAGGTAGGCGGAGAGGGCTACGGCGGCCATGCCGTAGAGGAGGGTGGTGGCGTTGGTGAGGGCGCCGATGGCGGGTGGGCCGGCTAGCAGGCCGAGGGTGCCCATGGTGGCTACGAGGGTTAGGGCGTTGGGGCCTTGTTTGGCGGCGGCTGCGTAGAGGCAGGGGGTGACAGCGGCCATGCCTAGGCCTACGCAGGCGAAGCCGATGAGGGTGGGGACGAGGCCGCCGATGAGGAGTGCGAGCGCCAGGCCGGTACCGGCGATGGTGGCGCCGGCGAGGACTACCTGGCGGTCGCCCCAGGCGGCTCGGCGGGCGTCGGCGAAGAGGCGGGTGATGAGCATGGTGGCGGAGACGACGGCGATGCCGAGGGGGAGGACTGCGGCCGGGGCGCCGATGATGTCGCGGAGGTAGAGGGCGGACCAGTCGTTCATGGCGCCTTCGACGACGGTGCCGAAGACCATGGCGACCGCGAGCCAGGCGATGGTGCCCGTCGGGATGGTGAGTTTGCCCTTGGCCTGTTTCTCGGTGGCCTGCTTTTCGGTGGTGGGCAGGTCGGTCGGCAGCAGGCCGCCGGAGGCGAAGACGATGAGTGCGACCAGGACGGCTGCGCCGATGACGAAGTGGGTCAGCAGGTTCGTCGTGACAGCAGTGACGCCGGAGGCGAGCAGTGCGGCGACGAAGATGCCTCCGCTGAAGGTGGCGTGCAGCTTCGCCATCGTGTTCCGCTCGTACTTCACCTCCAGCGCCGTGCCCTGCGCGTTCATCGCGACGTTGAGGCACGCGACCAGGACGCCGTCGATCAGCATCACCGCCAGCGCGATCGGCTGATTCGGTACGACGGCCAGGGACAGCAGCACGAGCGTGAGCCCCAGACAGGCAAGCAGTGCGAGCCGCCGCGAACCCAGCCGGGTCATCAGGAACGTGACGATCGGGAACGCGATCGCGGCCCCGATACCCGTGGCGAGCAACAGGAACCCGACCTCGGCGGCCGAGAGGTCGAGGGAGCTTTTGAGCATCGGGATCCGGGCGGCCCAGGTCGAGTACTGGAAACCGAGGAAGCCGAAGAGTGCAGCGATGGACAGCTGTGAGCGGCGGAACTCGTCACGCATGCGGAGAGCCCTTTCTAGAGGACCTTGGTCAGGTAGCGCGCGTTGGCGCCGTAACCAGTGGGGGCGGGGACGGCCGGATCGGGGCGGAAGCCGTTGGACGACCAGAACGGGAACGTGCCGGAGAGCGCTATCAGCGAGATCCGGTGGTAGCTGAGCGATCTCGCGACCGAGGTCAGATGCTCGACGAGGTGTCGCCCCAAGCCGGTACGGCGGAAGGCCGGGGCGACCGAAAGATCGTGCAGATGCAGGTTGGGCGAACCCGTCCAGACCCCGGTCGACGTCCCGAGCTCGGGATAGCCGCCGTACCGGAAGGGCATTGAGAGAACGTACGCACGCACCTCACCCGGCGCTCCGAGAACGAAGCAGGTCCGCGGAGAGAGCGCTCCCCAGGTTTCCAGCGCGTTCTGACCTTCGGAGAGACCGAGCGGTCCGTACGACGTGTGCTCCAGCGCGGCCAGGTGCGGCCAATCGGCATCGCCGATCGGCCGCACGAAGACTGTCTCAAGCATGAATCTCGACAGCATGGATCTCTGCAGCATGGGTTTCTTCCGGCAGCACGGTCACCGGCAGCGGCTCGAACCCGTTGAATTGCTGGGTTGTGTAGCTCGTGGAGTACGCCCCACACGACAGGATCCAGACCGGATCACCAGAGACGATCGCCTCCGGTACCCGGGCCGGCGTCGGCTCCTGACCGAACACGTCGTCGCTGTCGCACGTCGGCCCGGCGACGACCGCAGGGACCCGAAGACCCTCCGGATGCGTCGGGAACACCATCCGGTAGCGCACCTGGTCGACCTCGTACAGCCCGTTGAACTTCCCGCAGCTGAGGTACAACCACTGCTCCCGCTCACCGTCCGGCTGCTCTCGCGAAGTCAGCCGTACGACGTGCGCCCGGATCGCAGCGTGGTCCGCGACGAGATGCCGCCCCGGCTCCATGATGAACTCGACCGTGCTCCCGGCGATCTCCTGCAACCGCTTCATCCCGGTCCGGATGGTGTCGAAGAGCTCGGCCATCGACGGCTCCAGCGACGTACCGGCGCGGTCGAGGTAGCCCAGTGCTGGCAGCCCGCCGCCGAGGTTGATCCGGTTGATCTGGATCCCCACGTCGGCCAGCTCGGTCATCGCGAACGCCAACTGGTCGAAGGCGTCCTGCCAAGCCGCACTCGTCATCTGTTGCGACCCGACATGAACCGACAGCCCCGAAGGAACGAGCCCCTGAGCCCGGGCGATCGACATCACGATCAACGCGTCCCGCACCGAACAGCCGGCCTTGCGGTTGAGGCCCCACAACGCGCCCTCACCAGTGGTTCCCAACCGGCAGAACACCCGCGATCCCGGCGCGCTCGCGGCGATCCCGACGACGTCGGGAACGCTGTCGGTCGCGAAGTCCCGGATCCCGAGCCGGTAGGCCTCGGCGATGTTCCGGTCCGACTTCACCGTGTTCCCGTAATGGATCTCGTCCGGCGCGACGCCGGTCGCCAGTGCCTGCACGATCTCGTTGGGGCTCGCGGCATCGAATCCGGAACCACGCCGCGCCAGCGTCGCCAGGACGTCGTCGACCGGACACGCCTTGATCGCGAACCGGATCGCGAGCTCCGGCAGCTCCGAGGTCAGCAGGCTGTACGCCGCTTCGATCCCGCCCAGATCGAAGATGATCTGATCGTCGGCTGCGAGCTCCAAGGCGGTCCGCAGCCGATCACTCAACATCGTGGTCATGGGCGGAGACCAGCTCCCGCCGACTTGCTTGCCGTGATCAACGACTGCCAGACATCGATCAGTACGGCGAAGTCGTCCATGTCCTGACGCGCTTCGCTGAGCAACTGGTCGCGACGCTCGACGAGCGTCCCGGCGAAAGCGGCGTGCCGCCCGCCCAGCTGCTCGTAGGCAGCGCCGAGCCGATCGAGCCGATCCACGTTCTCGTCGATCGGCAGGTCGATGCTCCGCCGGACGATCTCGGCCACAGCCGCGGCGTCGACATCGCCCTTGTCGTCGCGCAGCGAACTACCGGCCTTGCCCAGGCCCGCATAGACATCCCAGAGATAGAGCATCGACAGGAAGAACTTCGTCAGTGCGAGCTGGTACGACGCGAAACCGGCGTCGGTCTTTCGTTCGCCGGTGTGCAGGTTCACGATGTGCCGGTTGTGCAGTACGCCGGGCAGTCCGGCGTCCTGCACGAGATGCATCAGGAAGTAGTCGCTGCCGATCGTGTCGGTTGCCGGCGGCAACGGCACCTGTTCCTGGATCCGGTGGAAGGCGATGTTCGACATGTCGACACGGAACGGGTCGACGACCGTCAAAGCCGACTGGTCGGCGACGAACGGCGCCGTTCCCGCGCCGGTGAACGACTCGGCCACCAGTGCGCGCTTCTCGGCCTCGGTCGCGTCGCCGGGCGCCCAGAGGCTCACAACGTTGTAATAGATCTCGGGATCGCGCTGCCGGATGTCGTCGATGTCGACGGACATGTCGCCGATGAACGACGCACCTGCCATCACCACGGGCAGGTCGTCGCTGTCGGGACCGAGCTCGATCGTCGACACCCGGTCCCGGGCCGCCGCGGCCGTCGTACCGATGGTGAGTTCGTGATGGATCGGGAAGATCTTCGCGCCGTCCAGCTCCTGGTAGGTGCAGTCGGAGTCCCGCCGGTGCACGGAGTCGCAGCCCAGCGCCGCCGCGATCACGAAGGCGCGGTTGGTACAGGCGCCGTACGAGCGGATGCCGGGGAGCATCAGGTGCAGGATCCGGTCGGGTTCGGCGACGCCCGCATCCTTGATCACCTGCTGGAGAAACACACTCTGCGCGGACTCGTCGAGGTGTACGACCTCGACACCCGGTGCCAGCGGCAGCTCGGCCAGAACCCGGACATGGTCACCGAAGTCGGCCGGCGAGCTCGAGTCCAGGATCAGCAGTGCGATCTCGACCTCGAAGTTCGAGACCGCGTACGCCGCCTCTTCGGCCAGCTCGCGCAGCATCGGAGCGCACGCCCGGTCGGTGGGCAGCGCCAGACAGATCCGCCTCACTTCGTGTCCTCTCCAGTGGAGCCCGCGCTGTGCCAGGAGTCGAGGCCCAGCAGCTTGCGGCCCAGTTCGGTCAGCTCGGCGGTCGGGTACCGCAGCGATTCGTGCTTGATCGGGTCACCGACCAGGGTCTGGTTCCACTCCGGCGTACTGAGCGTGCGCCAGGACTTCACGCGCGAGTCGACAAGCTCCTGATGGGACTCCAGCGCGGGCATCATCGACAGGTACTGCACGGACCGGACCTTGTCCGCGGACCGGTTCGGGGCGACGCCGTGGGCGAGCATCCCGTTCCAGATCAGCAGGTCACCGGCCTCGAGGCGTGGGCGGATCACCGGGAACTCGTTCCGATCGATGGCGGGTCGGATCGGATCGCGGTCCAGCGGCTGCTCGGCACGCCAGCTCTCGAACTGCCGGAACAACTCGGGGCAGCATTGGAAACCGCCGCTGTCGGCGGTCGTGTCGGTCAGAGCGATGAGGCCCTGGACTCGCTGCGGCAGGACGTCGAGGGTGCTGTCGACATCCCAGTGCAGATCGATGTCGAAGCCGGTCTCGGTAGCCGGGATCAGCGCCCGGTCGCGGTTGCCGAAGTTCGGGGGATTGAGGTTGAGCCGGTCGAGCGTCACCCACAGCTCCTCGGCGTCCCAGACGTCGGCGAAGGCGTCGTACACGCGCTGTGCCTGGCGGCTGTCCCAGATCAGCTGATGCTGGTACGCCTCGACAAATCCGTAGATGTAGAGATCGCGGTCGAGGTCGGAACGGAATTCACGCTCCGGATACCACGTGTCCGGCTGGTCTGCTGTCAGGCCCTGGAATTCAAAGGCGAACTCGAGCAGTTCCGCGGCGTGCGGAATCGCCTGTTTCACGATGGTGTAGCCGTAGGTCTGCCAGTGCTCGTAGTCGGCGCCGGAGAGTGCGCGCAGGGGCAGGGATTTCTGGACGTCACGCAGCGGAGTCGCGGCGAGATAGGTGTCCGCGTCAGCGCTCTCGTAAGGCACTTTCGACGCGGCGCGATAACGGTGGGTCTCAGCATTCGACATGGAATTCGTCCCCAGTACGGTCGGTCGGCCAAACCGGTTCAGTTCGGCCGGAGCTGTCCTTCACGGGAATTTCGCAGGAACCTTACCTAAGTATCCGCAGGAACCTTAGCAAAGTAAGTCCTGACCTGGCGAGGGGAGCGCTCTCATGCTGATATCAACTGCCCGTTAAGACCGCCGGGAAGGGCAGTGCGGGCGGCCGGAGCCGCCCACCCCTGGACGCGGCTGCCTCGGGCGGATCGGCCCGCGTCCGGTCGAGGTCCTTCCGCTGTAATCGACGACCGAGCGCCTAGAGTCCTGGCGTGGACCATCAGTTCTTGCTCATCGCCGGAGCCGGGCTCGCGATCATGATTGCGGCCTCGGTGTTCGCCCGCCGTACCGGAGTCGCCGCGCCACTGCTGTTGGTTGCGCTGGGCATCGGAGCCAGCTACCTGCCCAGTACGCCGACGATCCACCTCGAACCGGACATCGTGCTGGCCGGGGTCCTGCCGCTGCTGCTGTATTCCTCGGCGGTGCAGTTGCCGGTGCTCGACATTCGGCGCAACCTGTCGCTGATCGGCTGGCTGTCGGTCGTGATGGTGATCGTCTCGGCGCTCGCGATCGGCGCGGTGGTGCATGCCGTGTTCCCGAACATCTCCTTCGCCCTGGGTGTTGCGCTCGGTGCGGTGGTGAGTCCGACCGACGCGGTCGCGGCGACGGCGATCGGGCACCGGGTCGGCCTGCCGCCGCGCGTGATGATCGTGCTGGAGGGTGAGAGTCTCGTCAACGACGCCTCCGCGCTCGTGGTGCTGCGGACGGCGATCGCCGCGATCGGCGTTGCTGGTGGTGGATTCAGCCTCGGTCACACGGTTCTCGACTTCGGGTGGGCGGTGCTCGGCGGCGGGCTGATCGGTGGGGTGGTCGGCCTACTGACCGTTCTGCTGCGGCAGCGCCTCGACGATCCGGTGCTGAACACAACGATCTCGTTCGCGGTCCCTTTCCTGGCTTACTTCCCGGCCGAGGAGCTGAACGCGTCCGGCGTACTCGCTGTAGTGATCGCTGGGCTCTTGACCGGAGTCCTTGGTAGTAAGCGATTCAGTGCCCGTGATCGGCAGACGCAGGCAACGACCTGGACGACGGTCAGCTTCGTCCTGGAGAGCGCGGTCTTCCTTGCCATGGGCTACCAGTTGCCCGAGTTGGTGGATGCGGCTCGGGAGGAGACCACGGCTGGGGAGATGGCCGCGCTGGTCCTGATCGTGGTCGGACTCCTGGTAGTGCTGCGATTCGTCGGGTTGGCATGGCCGGCGTTGTCCGGCCGGTTCGGGCGTGGGGATCGCAACGAGCAGCAGCGGACGCGGCTGACGCAGTTCGAAGAGAAGCTCGATGCGATGAACCCGGACGGCGAGCGGGAAGAATCGCGGCTCGCCTGGGCCCGGCATCGGCTGGCCCGTGGCCGGGCGGATGTGGAGTTCGAAGAGCGGGAACCGCTGACGTCGCGCGGCATGCTCGTGCTGGCCTGGGCGGGAATGCGTGGGGTCGTGACAGTGGCCGCCGTACAGACGATTCCGGCGGACACCAAGCAGGCGGCGACCGTCGTACTGGCTGCTTTCCTGGTTGCGCTCTTCACCTTGGTGGTCTTCGGATTGACGCTGCCGTGGGTGATCGCGCGGCTGAAGTTCGAGTCCGAGAGCCCGGAGGACAAGCGGGATGCGACGCAGGCGTTGCTGCGGCGGATCGGTGAGTCGGCGATCGATGCGATGGGCCCGCTCGAGGAGCAGACGGTCGGCGGTGAGCCGCTCGATCCGGAGATGGTCGAAGCGATGAAGGAGCGGATCATTCCGCGGCTCGTCTCGGCCAGCCGGCAACTTCCGGCAGCTGCTGCGGCGAAGCCGGACAGCTTCGAGCAGATGGCCGTTGTGCAACGGCGCTACCTCGATGCGATGCGCGATGCGCTGGGGACCGAACGCAGTATCGGCGCCTACAGCTCGGACACCTTCCGCCAGGTCGAGGCGATGATCGACTCGATCGAGCGGCGCTTCAAGCCGGCCTGACCGGTGGGCGGCCCAGCCGCACCACCGGTCTGGGAACTTAGACGATCTCCCAGCTGATGTTGATGATGCCGACGTCGGTGTTGGCCAGGCTGGCGAACGCGGGCCGGCTCAGGTCGATCTTGTTGCTCGGGCAGGACGGGCACTTGTCGCGGATCGGCACGGTGATGACGTTGCCGTTGTAGTTGACCCGGATGGACCGCTGGCAGAGCGGGTCGTTGTTCGGGTTGGCCGTCGTCCACAGTGCGGCCGGTGCGGCGACGAGCCAGTCGGAGTTGGCGTTGATCTGGGTACCGCAGGCGCCGTACCCGGCATCGTTGTACCAGCTGGCCTGTCCGTTGACGGCGAAAGCGGTGCTGGTGCCCAGGCTGAGGGCGCCGACTGCGACTGCGGCACCGAAGAGCTTCGCGACCTTGTTCTTCATGGGTGATTTCCTCTCGGGGGCGTAGAGGGAACGTTGCGGGTTCAGTTGATCGGGAGCCGGTGGGGCGGGGCAAGAGTCATGCCCGAACCCTGTGGTTCGCCCCGCAGGTTTCGTCTTGCTGGGCTTTGGACTGCTGGGCTTTGGACTGCGGGGATCCCGCAATCGAATGGCCGCCGGTGCCGTCATGAGGTTGGGTCAGGGGGTGACCACCTCGTTCTCGCCGGCTGTGCGCCGGTTGATCATCGCGACCCTCGTCAACACACTGGGCAACGGTGTGTACGCCGCGATCGGGGCGATGTACCTGACGCGCGTCGTGGGACTGTCGGTCGCCCAGGTCGGGATCGGCCTGACCATCGCGGGGATTGTCGGGCTCATCGCCAGTACGCCGCTGGGCGTGGTCGCCGATCGGCTCGGACCTCACCGCGCGTACGTCGGATTCCTCCTGCTGCAGGCGATCACGATGAGCGCGCTGACCCAGGTGCACTCGTTCGGCATGTACGTCGCGGTGGCCGGAGTGACCGCGATCGCGGACTCCGGGCAGCGTGGTGCGAAGGGCGCGCTGATCGCCGGATTGGCGGAGGCCGATCAGCGGGTGCGGACCCGCGCGGTCATGCGAGTCACCACGAACATCGGGATGGGCGTCGGCCTGGCGCTCGCCGGGATCGTTCTCGCGCTCGACAAGCCCAGCCTGTACGTCGGTGCGCTGCTCGCCAACGCGGTCACCTACGTCCTGACGGCCGGGGTGATCCAGTTCGGTGTGCCGGTGGTCGCCGGGGTCGCCGCCGCATCCGGGCCATCGGGATTGACCGCGCTGAAAGACCGGCCGTTCCTCGCGTTCGTCGTACTGGACGGGATTCTGAACCTGCATCACTCGATGGCGCAGCTCGCGATCCCGTTGTGGATCGTGACGGCCACCGATGCGCCGCGGTGGATGATCTCGGTGCTGCTCGTGATCAACGCGATCGCGGTTGTGCTGTTGCAGATGCGCACTGCACGCGGGACGGAACAGTTGGCTGGTGCTGCGCGAGCTGGTCGTCGTGCTGGGCTGCTGCTCGCGGCTGCGTGCGCGGTGCTGGCGATCACCGATGTGACATCGGGGCCGGTGACGATTGCGTTGTTGATCGTCGTGGCGATCGTGCATGTGCTGGGGGAGATGCTGCAGTCGGCGGGTGGGTGGGGCATCAGTTTCGAGCTCGCGCCGCCTGGGGCGCAGGGGCAGTACCAGGGCGCGTATGCGATGGGGCACCAACTGGGTGACCTGGTTGCGCCGCTCGTGCTGACCACGATCGCGGTCAGTTGGGGCTGGCCCGGGTGGCTGCTCACGGCGGCGATCTTCGGGATCGCGGGCGCGTTCGTACCGGTCGTCGTACGGCGTCATCCGGCGGCGCGGGCGGCCGCCGTACCGGGGGTCGGCGTCGCGACATGAGACGAGTCGCGGGGTGGTCCTGGTGGGTGAAACACTGACACGCGTGTACACCCTTGACCTGAACCCGGACGAGTTGCTCACCACGACCCGCGCTGTTCGCAAGCGCCTGGACCTGGAGCGGCCCGTCGAGCCCGAACTGATCCGTGAGTGCATCGAGATCGCGACCCAGGCCCCCTCTGGCAGCAACGGCCAGGGCTGGCACTGGCTGGTCGTCACCGACCAGGAGAAGCGCGCCAAGATCGCCGAGTACTACCGCACCTCCCTGCACGCCTACTTCGCGGCGAACGCGGCCGCGCGCGGGCCCGAGACCGACCCGGTACAGAAGCGGGTGTACGACAGTTCGGCGTACCTGGGGGACAACCTCGGCAAGGTGCCCGTGTTCGTGATCGCGTGTATCACCGCGCCGAAGCTGCCGGCGGGCAATCAGGCCGGTCTGTGGGGGTCGATCCTGCCGGCCGCGTGGAACTTCATGCTCGCTGCGCGGGCCCGTGGGCTCGGTACGACGTGGACGACGCTGCACCTGAAGTACGAGCAGGAGGTCGCGGAGCTGCTCGGCGTACCGGCTGATGTCCGGCAGGGCGTGCTGATCCCGGTCGCGCACACGATCGGTACCGACTTCAAGCCGGGCTCCCGCAAGGACCTGGATCCGATCGTCCACTACGACAAGTGGTGACCTCGGAATAGACCCCCTCTCGTTGTGCGTTGACATGTCAACCTAGACTTGTCGATGTGGAACAGGAGCAGCGGTGATGAGCGATCTCGAGTTCGGTCTCGATACGTTCGGGGATGTGCCGGAGGGTCCGACCGGTGAGCTGGTGTCGGATGCGGCGGCGATCCGGCAGGTGGTGCAGGAGGCCGTGCTGGCCGACGAGCTGGGCGTCGACGCGATCGCGCTCGGCGAGCACCACCGGCCGGAGTACTCGATCTCCTCACCGGAGACGGTGCTCGCCGGGATCGCCGGGCAGACTTCGCGGATCAAGCTGGGCTCGGGCGTGACCGTGCTCAGCTCGGACGACCCGGTGCGCGTCTTCCAGCGGTTCTCGACCGTCGACGCGCTGTCGAACGGCCGCGCCGAGGTCATCCTCGGGCGCGGCTCGTTCACCGAGTCCTTCCCGCTCTTCGGGTACGACCTGGCCGACTACGAGGTGCTGTTCGAGGAGAAGCTGCAACTGTTCGCGCGGCTCCTCGAGGAGAAGCCGGTGACCTGGGAAGGTACGGTCCGCGCGTCCCTGGACAACGCTGACGTCTACCCCAAGACCGAGTCCGGCCGGTTGAAGACCTGGGTCGGCGTCGGTGGCTCACCGCAGTCCGTCGTCCGTACGGCGTTCTACGGGTTGCCGTTGATGCTGGCGATCATCGGCGGTTCGCCGGAGCGCTTCGCGTCGTACCTGGATCTGTACAAGCGAGCCTCCGAGCAGTTCGGCACGGTCGCACAGCCGGTCGGCATGCACTCGCCGGGCTTCATCGCGGACACCGACGAGGCGGCGAAGGAGATCTACTACCCGCGCTACAAGGTGATGCGGGACCGGATCGGCGCGCTGCGCGGCTGGCCGCCGGTGAAGCGGTCCGAGTTCGACGCGGAGGTCGCCCACGGTTCCCTGTACGTCGGTTCGCCGGACACCGTCGCGCGCCGGATCGCAGGGGCGATCCAGAAGCTCGGCGTCGGCCGGTTCGACCTGATCTACTCGTCCGGCTCGGTACCCGGTGCTGACCGGCTACGGGCGGTGGAACTCTATGGCAGCAAGGTGATTCCGATGGTGCGCGAGATCCTCGCGGAGCAGTCGTGAGCGACGCGGGTCTGAGTGACGCGGGGCTGAGTGACGCGGGTCTGAGTGACGCGGGTCTGAGTGACGCGGGTCTGAGTGACGCGGGTCTGAGTGACGCAGGGCTGAGTGACGCGGCGCTGAGTGACGCGGGGTCGGGCGGCTCGGCTCCGGGGCGGCCGACTCTTGCGATCCTGGGCGCGGGCAAGGTGGGGACGGTGCTGGCGCGGCGGGCGATCGCGGCCGGGTATCCGGTCCTGATCGCCGGGTCCGGTGCGGTCTCGAAGATCGCGCTGATCGTGGAAGTCGTCACGCCCGGCGCGGTCGCGACGACCGCGGCCGACGCGGCGGCGCGGGCGGACGTGGTGATCCTGGCGCTGCCGCTGGGTAAGTACCGGACGATTCCGGTCGACGCGTTGCGCGGCAAACTCGTGATCGACGCGATGAACTACTGGTGGGAGGTCGACGGCATCCGCGACGACCTCACCGATCCGCGGACCTCGTCGTCCGAGCTCGTCCAGGAGTACCTGCCCGAGTCGCGTGTCGTGAAAGCCTTTAATCACATGGGTTATCACGATCTCGAGGACGGCGCTCTGCCGGCCGGTTCACCCGGCCGGAAGGCGATCGCGGTCGCCGGTCCGCCGCTGGAGGTGGCCGAGGTGGCCGGTCTCGTCGACGACCTCGGCTTCGACCCGGTGATCGCCGGTTCGCTGGCTGACGGCGTACAGCTCGAACCCGGCACCGAAGCCTTCGGCGCCAACGTCACCGCTTTGGAACTCCAGGAGATGCTCGACCGCTTCCCGGAGTCGCCGCGAGGTCTCGCGGTCCGGACGGCCCGCGCCTGACACCCGCCGACCGAGTCGGGCCGGTGGCTGGGGAGATCTCGTTGTCGTTTCCGGGGTGTAGCGCCGGCGCCGGTTGCGTCCGAAGACACGCCGTACCAGGCCCGCGGGTCCTTCGGACGTCAGCTCGGCGGCAGGCCGGTTGACGCCAACCCTGACCCGCTAACTAACCGGCTTTGGGGCGGGCCCACGAGGTGGTGGGTGAGCCCACCGCAGGCGGCTCGCCCACCCATCACCAGTTGGGTCAGCCCACCAAATGGGGCTCTTCTGAACCCAGTTCGTGGGCGGTTGCGGCGTACCGCTCTCTTCTTCGTGTGGTGGGTCAGTTGGCCGGTGTGCTGGCTGGGTGCTGTTTCACCGTTGGCAGTAGGTGAAGTTGCTGGGGTGGGGACAGGAAATGGGGGCTGTGAACAAGGCATAACTTGTTCAAGGCCCCCGCAGGGGGTGCACACCCCCGGGTTGTATCCGGCGCCCCGGGTGCCGGACCTGTGCCACTGTCTAACCTCTCGTGCGGCTATTCGTGCAGGTGATGTTGAGCGTGAAGTGTCCGAGCCGCGCAGAGTTAGACAGTGCTGGCGGTCCGCCTCGGCTACCCCACGCCCCCGCAGCCGAGCCTGACGGCGACTAGGTCTTGGCGGCCGTCAAGCGTGGTCCGCAACCATGACGTCCCGAAGGACGCGCAGCACGTTCTCGCCGAGGATCTTCCGGATGTCGGGTTCGCCGAATCCGCGCCGTACCAGGGCCTCGGTGATCTTCGGCAGGTCCGAGGGACGGGCGATCTCGGCGTGGGCGGTGGTCGCTTCGAAGCCGGGCGGCAGGATCCAGCCGCCGTACACCTGCTGGTAGTAGTCGTCGATGAAGTCGGGACCGAGCCCGACATGGTCGATGCCCGCCACCTCGACGATCCGCTCGATGTGGTCGACGACCCGGTCGGCCGTGGGGTGCTGGGCGTCGATGAAGAACGGGATCGCCGCGGCCACCCCGATGACACCACCGAGCTGCGCGATCCGCCGGATGTGGTCGTCGTGGAGATTGCGGTGGCTGTCGGTGATGCCGAGGCAGGCCGAGTGGGTCGCGAGGAACGGCCTGGTGGCGAGTTCGAGCACGTCGTCGACGCCACCGAGGCCGAGGTGGCTGATGTCGAAGACGATGCCCAGCTCCTCCATCTCGCGCAGTGCCTCGATGCCTTCCGGGGTGAGGCGGCTCCGCGAGGTCGTGTCGAGGCCACTGCCGTCGGCGAGGAACGTGCGGCCGAAGTGGGCCATGGACACGACCCGGACGCCCACCCGGTGCAGCGTGCGGACGAGCGCGACATCCTGGCCGATCCCGTGCGCTCCCTCGAGCGCGATGACGAGCGCGATCTTTCCGGCGGCGACGGCCGCGTCGATCTCGGCGCCGGTCACGCAGACCGCCACGTCGTCGCTGTGTTCGGCGGCGAGGCGATGGATGCGCTCGACGAGCAACAGGGTGCGCCGCAGACCGCCCTCGGACTGGAAGGCCGGTTCGAGGCAGATCGGCAGGATCTGTACGTCGACGCCTCCGGTCCGCAGCTCGGGGAGCCAGAAGTCCTTGAAGTGGCCGGGCTGGTTGCGCTGGTCGAAGTGGTCGACCAGCAGGATGAGGTCGTTGTGGCAGTCCACGACCACGGCGTCCTGGTGCAGAGACATGACGCGAGTCTAGTAATCCGGCCCTGAGGCGACCGCTAGTAGCGGTCGATCGGGAACTCGGCCGAGGCGCGGCCGAACGTGGTGTCCAGCAGTACGTCGTCTTCCGCGACCGTGGGTCGCGTGCGGTCTGTCTCCAACAGACGTAGCAGTGCCAACAACCGGCGCGTCACTTCGCACATACCGGATCACCCCCTTCCAGCCTCCCTATCGTTGGGAAGGGCCCGAACGTTTCGCGCAATTTTGTTGCGGTCGGCAACCGGGACTCCGGCGCAGGGTTCGGGGCCGGGTACCGGGCCCGGGTGAGACCTGTCGACGCGGCCGGTCGGTGAGGAGCAGTCATGGTGACGATTCAGCGGGTGATGACGGTCGAACGGCCTGCGGAGGCCGTGTTCGGGTATCTCGCGGACTTCGAGAACACCGTCGAGTGGGACCCCGGCACGGTACGTACGACGCGTCTGGAGGGCGGCGGAGGCGTGGGGACGACGTACCGCAATGTCTCGCGGTTCGGGGGCCGGGAGACGTCGCTGGTCTACACCGTCGACGAGGTGACCGCACCGGAGCGGTTGCGATTCCGTGGGGAGAACAAGACGGTCACTGCGCGCGACACCATCACGCTGCGGCCGGTGACAGCGGGTGAGACCGAGCTCACATATGTGGCCGAGTTCGAGTTCCACGGTGTGGCACGGCTGGTGGTGCCGTTCATGGGACGGCAGTTCGCGAAGCTCGGCGACGACGCGGCGGCCCGGCTGCGCGACGTACTGGGAAATCTCTGACCTGATCCGACCCGTCCGGACGACGGGCGGCTCCGAAGGCCCTGGACAGGAACTGTCTGCGCCGAGGGAGCTTTGTGTCCAGGAGAGACGACCGCCCTGCCGTTGCTGTGATCGGTTCTGGGGTTGCCGGACTGACGGCTGCATATCTACTACGACGGACCTGCCGGGTAACGGTCTTCGAGGCCGACGACCGTGCGGGCGGTCATGCGCACACCCATGCGCTGGCCGACAGCATGGGGCAGGAGCATCGGGTCGACTCCGGGTTCATCGTGCACAACGAGCGGACCTATCCGCAGTTGCTCCGGCTCTTCGACGAGCTCGGGGTCGAGACGCGGCCCACCGAGATGTCGATGAGCATCCGCTGCGACGGCTGTGGCCTCGAGTACGCCGGGGGCCGGGGCGCGGCGTCGATCTTCAGCCAGCCGCGACGGATCTTGGACGTGCGGTTCCTGCGGATGCTGGGAGAGGTACGGCGGTTCCACTCCGAAGCGCTCTCAGTCTTGCGTTCCGGTGATACCGGGATCACGTGGGGTGAGTTCCTAGCGGCGCAACGGTTCTCGGCGTACTTCGTCCGGCACTTCGCGATCCCGCTGGTGTCGTGTGTCTGGTCGAGCGGGTCGGCCGAGGCTGAGCGGTACCCGGCGCGGTACCTGTTCCAGTTCCTGGATCACCACGGGATGCTCGCCATCAGCGGTTCGCCGCAGTGGCGCACGGTCGTCGGCGGTTCGCGCACGTACGTCGATCGTGTCGTCGAGCGGATCGGCGACGTACGGCTGTCGGCCCCGGTGCGGGCGGTGCTGCGGCACGACGACGGGGTCGAGGTGGTGACGCCAGATAGCGCTCTCTCGTTCGACCGCGTGGTGCTCGCGACGCACGCGGATACCGCGCACGACCTGCTCGTCGATGCGACACCGGACGAGAAGTCATTGCTCGATGCCTTCGACTATTCGGTGAACCCGACCTGGCTGCACACCGACGCCTCGGTGCTGCCGGACAGCGCGCGGGCACGGTCGTCGTGGAACTACCGCTTGCGCGACTGTCACGCGGACGAATCGCAGGTGCTGGTGAGTTACTGGATGAACCGTTTGCAGGGACTCGATGCTGCCGACCAGTACCTGGTGACGCTCAACCCCGACGGCTGGGTCGACCCGGCGGCGACGGTCGCGCGGATGACGTACGCCCATCCGATCTTCACGCCCGAATCGGTTGCCGCGGCGCAGGCCTTGCGGTCGGCCGGCGGGCCGCGGCTCGCCTTCGCCGGTGCTCACCTCGGGTGGGGTTTCCACGAAGACGGTTGTCGCTCGGGAGTCGAGGCGGCAGAGAAGTTCGGCGGCACGTGGTGAGCGCTCTCTCACGTTCTGAGATTGCATTGCCCGCGATTGTTCCCGGGTGGGTGGCGCACACGAGGCGGTTGCCGCGACGGCAGCGCTTCCGCTATCGCACGTACCAGTGGCTGGTCGATATCGATGAGCTGCCGACGATGCGTCCGTTCGCGTCGTTCCGGCCGGCTGACCATCTGAACGGGGGAGAGCGCTCCCTGCGCGAGAACCTCACGGCGTTCGTCACCGCGCAGGACGAGGTGCTGGAACCCGACGACCAGGTGCTGATGCTCGCCAACGCGCGCTGCTTCGGCTACGTCTTCGATCCGCTCAGCGTGTACTGGTGTTTCGCGTCGGACGGCTCGCTGCGATGGGTCGTTCTCGAGGTCCACAACACGTACGGCGAACGCCATCCCTACCTGGCCCATCCGACCGCGGACGGCCGGTTCACGGTCGAGAAAGCGTTCTACGTGTCGCCGTTCTTCACAGTCGAGGGCATGTACGAGGTGGTACTCGACCTGACACCCGACCGGGTCGCGGTCGCGATCAACCTGCGCCAGAACAGCACGCGCGCATTCAGTGCCACGTTTACCGGCAACCCGCGCCCGGCCAGCCGCCGTACCGTCCTCGCCGTCGCCGCGCGCACCCCCTTCGTCACGCATCAGATCTCATTGCTGATCCGTCTGCACGGCATCGCCCTTTGGCTGCGCCGTCTCCCTGTCGTCCACCGTCCGCCGCACCTCCCACCTCAAGGAGCCTGATGTCCACCTCACAGGCCGCCGACCGCGTCACTACGACCGTCGACTCCACCCGCTGGCCTCGAGTCGCTCGCACTCCACACCACCCTGTTCGCGCGGCCTTGGCCCGCCAGGTCTTCAACCACGCAACCAGGCAACTCGCTATCTCCGTTCAGCTTCCGGGTGGCCTCCCGGTGCGCGCGGGGAAGCCGGTCTTCGAGGTGGTCTCGGACCGGTTCTTCGATCGCCTCGGCAAGGATCTGAAGCTCGGCTTCGGTGAGTCGTACATGGCGGGGGAGTGGCGGGCCGGCGAGGGCACCGACCTGGCCGACCTGCTGACGGTGTTCGCGCGCCAGCTCACCGAGCTGGTACCGCGCGGGCTGCAGCGGTTGCGGCGAGTGGTGGATCAGCCGATCGCTCGACTCAATGATCGGGCCGGAGCGCGCTCCAACATCGCGCACCACTACGACCTGTCGAACGAGCTGTTCGCGACCTTCCTCGATCCGACGATGACCTACTCGGCGGCTCTCTTCGACTCGGCCGACGATCACCACCGAGCGCCGTCCGACCATGAGCTGCTCGCGATGGTGCAGCGTCGCAAGATCGACAACATCCTCGACCTGGCGGGCGTCACGGCAGGCACGCGAATGCTGGAGATCGGCACGGGCTGGGGGCAGCTCGCGATCCAGGCCGCACAGCGTGGTGCCGAGGTGCACTCGATCACGCTCTCTGCCGAGCAGCGCGACCTTGCCCGCAAGCGGATCTCCGAGGCTGGTGTCCACGCAGACGTTGAACTGTGCGACTACCGCGACGTGCAGGGCCAGTACGACGCGATCGTCAGCGTGGAGATGATCGAGGCGGTCGGTGAGGAGTACTGGCCGACCTACTTCGCGACCGTCAACCGGTTGCTTGCGCCGGGTGGCCGCTTCGGTCTGCAGTCGATCATCATGTCGCACGAGCGGTTGCTGGCCACTCGCAACAGCCAGGGCTGGATCCACGAGTACATCTTTCCGGGCGGTCTGATTCCGTCCGGCGAGGCGATCCGTACGGTTGCCGCCTCGGCCGGCCTCGAGATCGCCAGTCAGCGCGACTTCGGACCGGACTACGCGCGCACGTTGCGTCTCTGGAGAGAGCGCTTCACCGCGAACACCCCGACCGTCGCGGAGCTCGGTTTCGATGCGGTGTTCCGGCGGATGTGGGAGTTCTACCTGGCCTACTCCGAGGCAGGGTTCCGCTCGGGGTACCTGAACGTCGCACAATTCGCACTGACCAGGAGATGACCATGGAGCTGACCGGACGCCGAGTCTGGATCGTCGGTGCATCATCCGGGATCGGGGCTGCCCTGGCCGGGGTGCTCGATGCTCGCGGCGCGCACGTGGCCGTGTCGGCCCGCCGGGAGAGCGCTCTACGTGATCTCGCCGGCGATCGGATGGCCGTCGTACCGGTCGATGTCACCGACGCTGCTGCGGTACGCCGGGCTGCCCACCGGGTGGTCGAGGAACTCGGCGGGCTGGACATCGTCGTACTGAGTGCCGGCTATTGGAAGCAGTTGACCGAGTTCGATGCCGAGTCGTTCCAGCGGCATCTGGATGTGAACCTGTCCGGGATGGCGAACTGCCTGGAGGCGGTCATCCCGCGGATGCAGGCAGCCGGCGCCGGGATCATCGTGGGGATCTCGTCGGTCGCGGGATTGCGGGGACTGCCTGGAGCTGAGGCGTACGGCGCGACCAAGGCTGCGCAGATCAATCTGCTCGAGGCGCTGCGGGTCGGCCTGCAGCCCAAGGGCATCGACGTGGTGACGGTCTGCCCGGGGTTCGTCGACACCGAGATGACCGAGACGAACCAGTTCCCGATGCCGTTCATGGTGACCGCGCCGGTCGCCGCCAGAATGATTGCCGACGGCATCGAAAAGCAGAAGGCGCGGATCGTGTTTCCCTGGCAGATGGAGGTGTTCGCGCAGCTGGCACCGCTCGTGCCCGATCGGTTGTGGGCACGGTTGTTCCGGCCGAAGAAGTAGTTCCGTCCTGCGGCGCCGGAGCCTGCCCTGTCTCCGGCACCGCAGGAGGTTCAAGAGGTCAGGGGCGTCCGGGCAACCGGTAGTTGTCGCCGAGGACCTGACCGCGGTCGGGCTTGTAGAGGTCGAAGCCGCGCGAGTTGCATTGCAGACCACCGTTGATGCAGTGGCTCACCAGGGCCGCCAGCGTCGGCACGTCCCACGCGTTGAAGAAGTCGTAGTGCCAGGAGTACCCACGTCCACTGGCCAGCCGGATGGCGGACTCGTCACCGTCGGCAGGGAACGCGATCTTGAACTCCAGCATCGGCACCGGGTTGGGGTGCGAGGCCGGGCAGACGCCGTTGACCGGGTAGGCCATGTGGCTCTTGTGGTCGGCGGAGTCCAGGTCGCGGCCGTTCCAGCAGCTCGGTGCCTGGTACCGGATGTTCAGCTGGGTACCCGCCGGGCAACTGGCCGGGAAGTCCCAGTTGTGCGAGCTGTCACCGCACTCCCAGCCTTCGACCGCACCTGGTGACGTGCGGAACGCGTCCAGGGTCGCGGTCGGGCTGCCGACGACGTACCGGAGTCCCGGCGGGAACGGCCGGACCTTCGTGTAGTCGAGGATCCCGGACTTGTAGTAGATGGTCTGGGCCCAGGTCTGGATGATCGGGTCGTTGCCGCGGAACATCGTCGGCCACCAGTACGCCGACAGGTCGTCGGGATTCAGGCAGGTGGTCGCGTACGGCCCGGCCGCGTTCAGGCTGTTCAGTGTGGTGGCGGCATTGGTGGTGGTGTTGCCCACGAAGCTGTGCTCGTGGGACGCGCCCGGCATGTTCGGGAACACGATCGGGTCGTCGGTCGCGCGGTGGTGGACGGTGCAGTTGACCTGGAACTCGTGGTGCGTGACCAGGTCGTCGGCTTGGGCCGGCGAACCGGCGAGGGCGGTCAGGACGGCCGCGACGACACCTAGTGCGGTGCCGCCGGCGGCGACCCTTGTCTTCCAGGTCAGTGCAGATTTCCTTCGAGAGAACACGGAGCTCCTCCGTTTCGGGGGATTCCGCGGGGCGGCGATCGGGTCAGGGACGGCAGGGTGATCGGGGTGGCCCGCGGTCGGACGGATCGCGGGAGAGCGCTCTCTGGAACACCATGATCCTGCCCTCCAATACTGTCAACCCTCCGTAGTTCCGGAACCACGCTGAGCGTGAATCCGGCGTTCCGAGGCATTGACAAGCCGTCCGGGGGCGGGCAACCATCGGTCCGCGAGAGAGCGCTCTCTCACCCTCTCTCCCGTCCAGGAGCTCTCCCGCACAAGGAGTCCGCCCGATGAACCTTTTGCCCGCTCTCCGTGCCCGCCGACGCCGCCGTACGACCGCCGCCCTGATCGCGGTGGCCTTGGTGGCGCTCGGCAACCTGGTGGTGTCGACCGTCCCGGCGCAGGCCGCGACCCTGTTGTCCCAAGGCAAGTCAGCGACCGCGTCGACCTCCGAAGGAGCCGGTACGCCGCCGTCCGCCGCCGTCGACGGGGACGCGAACACCCGATGGTCGAGCACGTGGGCCGACAACCAGTGGCTGCAGGTCGATCTCGGCGCGACCGCGACAGTCGAGCAGGTCGTCCTCCAGTGGGAGGCGGCGTACGCGACCGGCTACCGCATCGAGGTCTCGGCCGACGGCCAGCAATGGAACCCGATCTACAGCACGACCACCGGCCACGGCGGCACCGAGACGCTGAACATGAGCGGCAGCGGTCGCTACGTCCGGATCTTCGCCACGACCCGCGCCAACGGGTACGGCGTTTCCCTGTTCGAGTTCAAGGTCTTCGGTACGCCGGGCGACAGCGGGCCGCCGCAAGGATCCGGAACCGTCCGGATCGCAGGCACCCAGGGGAACTGGCAGTTGTTGGTGAACAACACCCCGTGGGTCGTGAAGGGCCTGACCTGGGGACCGCCGACGAGCGAGGCCGCCCAGCGGCTGCCGGAGCTGAAGGCGATCGGCGTCAACACGGTCCGCACCTGGGGCACCGACGGAACTTCGAAGGCCTTGTTCGACGCGGCTGCCGCGAACGGCATGCGCGTCGTCGCCGGCTACTGGCTCCAGCCCGGCGGCGGTCCCGGCAGTGGCGGTTGCGTGAACTACGTGACGGACGCCAACTACAAGACCACGATGCTCGGTGAGATCCGCCGCTGGACGACGGAGTACAAGGACAACGCGGGCGTTCTGATCTGGAACGTCGGCAACGAATCTGTACTCGGCCTGCAGAACTGCTACTCGGGCACCGAGCTCGAGAACCAGCGGATCGCGTACGCGACGTTCGTCAACGATGCGGCCAAGGCGATCCACGCGATCGACCCGAACCACCCGGTCACCTCGACCGATGCCTGGACGGGCGCTTGGCCGTACTACAAGCAGTACTCGCCGGACCTCGACCTGATGGCGGTCAACTCCTACGGCCACGTCTGCCAGGTCAAGCAGGACTGGATCAACGGTGGCTACAACAAGCCGTACATCCTCACCGAGGGTGGACCTGCCGGTGAGTGGGAGGTGCCGAACGACGCGAACGGCGTACCGAACCAGCCGACCGACCTGCAGAAGCGCGACGGATACACGCAGGCCTGGAACTGCATCATCGGCCACACCGGTGTTGCGCTGGGGGCGACGCTGTTCCACTACGGCAGCGAGAACGACTTCGGTGCGGTCTGGTTCAACATCACGCCTGGCAACGAGAAAAGCCTTGCCTGGTACGCGATTCGGCAGGCGTTCGGCGGTCCGGGTGGTGGCAACACGTCTCCGGTGATCACGAACATGACGCTGAGCCGGACCACCGACGTACCGGCCGGCGGCACGATCTCGGTCAACGTCGCGGTCACTGATCCCAACGGGGATGCGCTCTCTCACGAGTTCAAGGTGGGCGGGAAGTACATCGACGGGAGCGGGGCTCTGGTCACGACACCGTCGAGCGGGAACGGTCCGTTCACGGTCACGGTGCCGCAGCGGCTCGGCGTCTGGAAGCTGTACGACTACGTCCGGGACGGCAAGGGGAACGTCAGTATCGAGACGCGATCCTTCCGGGTGGTGGCTCCGCCGGTCGACGGCACGAACATCGCCCGCGGCAAGCCGGCGACAGCATCGTCGTACCAGCAGACCGGGAACGGAGCGCCGTACCCGCCGTCGAACGTGACGGACGGGAACAACGCGACGCGCTGGGCGAGCGACTGGTCGGATCCGCAGTGGGTGCAGGTCGATCTCGGTTCGGTGCAGTCGTTCGACCGGATCCAGCTGATCTGGGAGGGAGCGTTTGCCCGCGAGTACCGGGTTGAGGTCTCCGATGACGGGAGCGCCTGGAGAGCGCTCTACAACACCTCTGCCGGCAACGGCGACGTCGATGACATCACCACCGGCGGGACCGGGCGCTACGTCCGGCTGACCGGTACCGCGCGCGGCTCGGCGTACGGGTATTCGCTCTACGAGTTCGGGATCTACAAACGCTGATATCCCCACAGACCGGTACGGCGGCCTACCACCTGGGGCCGCCGTACCCTGTGGATAACTTTTGAGGGGGAAGCGCGTGTCCCGGATACCATCCGATGCCATGACCCGACGGACCGTGACCTTGGAAGACGTGGCCAAGGCTGCAGACGTTTCGCGCGCCACCGTGTCCCGGGTGGTGAACCGCAAAGCCACAGTGGACGAGGAGATCCGTCGGCGCGTGCTCGACGCGATCGCCGCCACCGGCTACGTCCCGAACGCCGCGGCCCGGACGCTCGTCAACCGGCGGACCGGGATCGTGGCGCTGGTCATGTCCGGCTCCGACGGTTCGGCCGCCGAGGCTTTCGGGGACCCGTTCTTCGGGCGGATCACCGGTGGCGTCGTGACCTACCTGCGTGAGCGGGCGATGCATCCGACCCTGCTGCTGGCCGATTCCGATGAAGCCCGGCAGGAGGCACTCGACTTCGTCCGGCGCGGAAACGCCGAGGGAGCCATCCTGGTCTCGACCCATCCGGGTGACCCGCTGCCGCGGCTGTTCGTCGACGCCGGTGTCCCGGCCGTGCTCTTTGCCCGTCCTTCCGACCCGGTGCCGATCAGCTTCGTCGACCTGGATCACGAGGCCGGCGCCGCCCTGGCGGCCGCCCACCTGGCCGAGCGAGGCTGCCGGCAGGTTGCCACGATCGCCGGTCCCGCCGACCTGCCCGCCGCGAACAGCCGGCTCGCCGGTTTCCAGCGCGCGATGGAGCGGCACGGTGTCCCGTACGTACAAGTTGCCCATGGCAACTTCACCGCCGACAGCGGTGAGCAGGCGATGATCGAGCTGCTGACCGCGATGCCCGGCGTGGATGGAGTCTTCGCCGCCAATGATCTGATGGCGGTCGGTGCGCTGCGGGCGTTGCGCGACCGTGGTCGCGACGTACCGGGTGAGGTCGCATTGATCGGCTTCGACGACAGCGAGCCGAGCCGGATGTCGCGCCCGCGGCTGACCACGATCTCGCAGCCGGTCGAGGAGATGGCCGCCACCATGACCGCGATGCTGCTCGACCGGATCGCGACCCCGGACGTGCCGCCCGCGTCGGTCGTCTTCCAGCCCGAGCTGATCCGTCGCGAGTCTGCCTAGCTCTAGCCCGTCCAGCCGCGCCCGGCGCCCACCGGAAGTTCCGGAACCAGGCTGGGGGAACGTTCCCTTGACAGCGAACCGGGGCGCGGCCACTCTCTGAGAGAGCGCTCTCTCGGACCTTTCCGCCCTTCTGATTGGTGTCGCCATGGATGTGTCGTCGCGCCTGCGTGCGCGTTCTCTGCTCGTTCTTCAGAGCCTTACTGCCCTCGCCCTGGTGGCGGCCGGTCTCGGCGCTGGTGACGCCGCGGCCGGGTCCCGGCAACAAGATCGGCTGGCCGCCTGCGGTACGGCGAACGCCGCCCTGAACCGCCCCGCGACCGCGTCATCGGTCGAGAACGCCGGCGTACCGGCGTCGGCCGCGGTCGACGGGAACCCGGGAACGCGCTGGGGGAGCGCTTTCTCGGATCCGCAGTGGTTGCAGATCGACCTCGGATCGAAGCTCAGCATCTGCCAGGTCGCGCTGACCTGGGAGACGGCGTACGGAAAAGCGTTCCGGATCGAGGTCTCCGACAACGCCACTGCCTGGTCCCAGATCTACTCGACCACGACCGGGACCGGAAGTGCGCAGACGCTCGATGTCACCGGGAGCGGGCGCTACCTGCGGATCACCGGCACACAGCGCGCCACTGGCTACGGGTACTCACTTTGGGAGGTGGCAGTGCGCACGAGCGACGGCACCGGTCCGGTGATCCCACCGACCGATCCGCGCAATCCCGACTTCGGGCCGAACGTCTTCGTCTACGGACCGGGCAGCTCGCAGCCGGACATGCAGAACAAGCTGAACCAGATCGCCACCGAGATGCACACCAACCAGTTCGGCACCCAGCGGTACGCCGTCGTGTGGAAGCCGGGCACCTACACGGCCGACGTGAACCTCGGTTTCTACACGCAGGTCGCGGGGCTCGGGCTGTCGCCGGACGATGTGAACCTCAACGGCCATGTCAGGGTCGAGGCCGACTGGCTTCAGCAGGGTGACAACCCGAACAACAAGGGCAATGCCACGCAGAACTTCTGGCGGTCCGCCGAGAACCTCTCGGTCACCACGCCGGCCGGTCAGATCGAGCGCTGGGCGGTGTCCCAGGCAGCGCCGTACCGGCGGATGCATCTGAAGGGTGCGCCGGAGGTCCAGCTGTGGAACGGCGGTGACGGCTGGGCGAGCGGCGGACTGTTCGCGGACAGCAAGATCGACGGTCGCGTCGTCTCGGGCTCGCAGCAGCAGTGGTTCTCGCGGAACTCCGAGTTCGGCAGTTGGGCCGGTTCGGTCTGGAACATGGTCTTCGTCGGGACGAACGGCGCCCCGCCGCAGCACTTCCCGGACCCGGCGCACACGGTGGTCGGCCAGACCCCGAAGGTCCGGGAGAAGCCGTTCCTCTACTTCGATGCTGCTGGCAACTACAACGTGTTCGTCCCGGCGGTGCGCACCAACTCGGCCGGCACCAGCTGGTCGCAGGGACCGGCCGCCGGATCGTCGATCAGCCTGGCCGACTTCTCCATCGTCAAGCCGGGCGACTCCGCCGACACGATCAACGCGGCCCTTGCTGCAGGCAAGCATCTGCTGATCACCCCCGGCGTGTACCACCTCAACGACACGATCCGGGTCACCCGGCCCAACACCGTCGTACTGGGGCTCGGTCTGGCCACGCTGATCCCCGACACGGGCAAGGCGGCGATCAGCGTCGCCGACGTGGACGGCGTCAAGCTCGCTGGGATGCTCATCGACGCAGGCTCGGTGAACTCGCCGTCCCTGGTCGAGATCGGTGCGGCCGGCTCGACCGCGAGCCACGCGGCGAACCCGACCTCCCTGCACGATGTGTTCTTCCGCGTCGGCGGTGCGCACCTCGGCAAGGCGAGTGTCAGCTTGCAGGTGAACAGCAGCGACGTGATCGGCGACCACCTCTGGCTGTGGCGCGGTGATCACGGCGACGGCGTCGGCTGGAACGTCAACACCGCCGCGAACGGACTCGTTGTCAACGGCAACAACGTCACCATGTACGGCCTGTTCGTCGAGCACTACCAGCAGTACGAGACGCTGTGGAACGGCAACGGCGGTCGCACGTACTTCTACCAGAACGAGATGCCGTACGACGTTCCCGACCAGGCGTCGTGGTCGAGTGGCGGCGGTACTCAGGGCTGGGCGGCGTACAAGGTCGCGAACAGCGTGACAACCCACGAGGCGTGGGGAGTGGGCAGCTACTGCTTCTTCAGCCCGAACAACTCCATCGTGGCGTCGCGCTCGTTCGAGGTCCCGGACACACCGGGAGTGCGCTTCCACGACCTGGTCTCGGTGTCACTCGGCGGCGTCGGCACGATCTCCAACGTCATCAACAACACCGGCGGTACCGCGAACACCGCCAACCAGCAGCGCTACCTACCTAGCTACCCCTGAGGTGACACAGGCGAGTACGGCGTTGTCCCGGCGCCGTACTCGCCTGTCACAGTCTCGGGTACCACCTGCGCAAGGGTGTTGACCTGAAGGCCGGAGATCCGTCGCCACTCATCGTTCGCATGGCGTCAGCGTGCGTGCATGCCACCACAGTGGTCGATTGCGTTGCAGGTTCCTGCAATCTGGTGCCGATCCGGGGTGTCGGCCTCGGCGTAGCGGACGCCGGCGGCGAAGCGGGTCTTCACCTCGAGCACGTCCATCAGCTTGGCCACCTCGTAGCGCACAGTGCGGACGCTCAACGTCAGCCGCTCAGCGATGTCCTCGTCGGTGCAGCCGTCGCCCAGCAGTGCGGCGATGACGTGCTGGCGAGGCGTCAGACCGGCGGTGTAGTGCTGGCGGAGCTCGGCGGCCCGGACCGCGCCGCGCCGGACCGCCTGCAGGTACTGCTTGGCTGCGTTGACGGCCTCGGTGCCGTGAATCATCATCAGGCTCCGCCGGTCGTCCAGGACCGGGCCCTCGACGATCACGCGCTCACCGTCCAGCAGTTTGAGCTGGATCGGCCCGAAGGCCACGTGGTAGGGCATGTCGTCGGCAGCGACGATGAAGTCGGTGACGGTCGGCGAGCCCTCGCTGATGTCGAAGAAGCTCGTCATCCGCACGCCCGACTCGACCAGCTCCCGGTTGCAGCGGTCGCTGGGAGCGAACGACTCGACGGTCTGGTGCCGGGTCCAGGTCACCGCGGTGAGCTCTCCGGCCCGCCCGCAGTGTTCCTCGAGCCAGTCACGCAGCGCGAAGCGGTCCGAGACGACGAACACCTCGGCGTCACAGGGACGCCGGGCGAGCAGATCGTCGCAGAACCGGGCCCGGACGACCTGGAGCCGCAGCGACGCGTCCAGGACCTCCTGCCTGCTGAACGTCGTGGCGCCCCGCCGGTGCATCGTGTTGTGCATGCTGATCTGGCGCATCTCTACCACCCCGTGAATGCTGAACGGCCCCCCAGCCGCCCGTCATGTTCTCACGTAACCGGGCCGTCATGGCGGGAATGGCGTGTCCGCAGCAATCGTCTGGCTACTGTGGCAGTTGTCTACTGTGCAGTGAACGCCCACGACGCGAGAGGGTGCAGATGCTGGGACTGCCGACGGGGATCCGGGTCTGTCTGTTCGATCTGGACGGAGTGCTCACCGATACCGCGGCCGTGCACGCCGCTGCCTGGAAAGAGATGTTCGACCAGTTCCTCAAGAGCTACTCGGAACGTCATGGTGTCGAATACCGGCCGTTCGACGCACGGGCCGAGTACGACGACTATGTCGACGGCAAACCGCGGATGGACGGCGTCCGCGACTTCCTGACCTCGCGGGGCATCACCCTGCCGGAGGGAACGCCCGACGACCCACCGACCGTCGAGACGGTCAATGGGCTCGGCAACCGCAAGAACGAGGCAGTGCAGCAGCGCATCCGTACCGAGGGCGTGCACGTGTTCGAGGGGTCCCGGCGGTACCTGCAGGCGGCTGAACAGGCCGGACTGCGGCGTGCGGTCGTCTCGTCGAGTGCGAATACCCGGGAGGTGCTCGACGTCACCGGCCTCGCCCAGTACGTCGAGGAGATCGTGGACGGCGTGACGATCCGGACCGATGGTCTGAAGGGCAAGCCGGCGCCGGACACGTTCCTGGCCGCGGCCAAGCGGTTCGGGGTCGACCCGTCCCAGGCGGCGGTGTTCGAGGACGCACTGGCCGGTGTCGCGGCCGGGCATGCCGGCGGCTTCGGGCGAGTGGTGGGCGTGGACCGTGTCGGCCAGGCTGCTGAGCTCGCCGCCCACGGCGCGGATGTCGTCGTACAGGATCTGGCCGAGCTGCTGGACGGGGGAGACCGATGATCGACCGCGGACAGCACCCAGTCGAGCCATGGCGATTGCGGGAGACCCGGCTCGGGCTGGACGACCTTGCGCAGTCGGAGTCGCTGTTCGCGCTCTCCAACGGGCACATCGGTCTGCGAGGCAATCTGGACGAGGGAGAGCCGTATGCGATCCCCGGTACCTATCTGAACTCGTTCTACGAGGCACGCCCACTTCCGTACGCCGAAGCGGGCTATGGCTACCCGGAGTCCGGCCAGACGCTGGTCGACGTGACCAACGGCAAGCTGATCCGGCTGCTGGTCGACGACTCGCCGTTCGACGTTCGCTATGGATTCCTGACCAGGCACGAGCGGTCACTGGACTTCCGGACCGGTCTGCTGGAGCGCGACGTCGACTGGACGTCACCGGCAGGCAAACGCATCCGGGTGCGCAGCCGGCGGCTGGTGTCGCTGACGCAGCGTGCGGTCGCAGCGATCGAGTACACCGTGGAGGCGGTCGACCAGCCGGCTCGGTTCGTGATCCAGTCCGAGCTGGTGGCCAACGAGGCGCAGCCGACGCTGTCCGACGACCCCCGCGTGGCAGCGGTGCTGGACAACCCGCTCAAGCCGGTCAGCCACGACGGTGGCGAGAACGGCGTCGTACTGATTCACCGGACCACGCACAGCCGGCAGTTGATGGGTGCGGCGATGACGCACGAGGTGGAGGCACCCACCCGGTTCGAGATGCACCAGGACGTCCGGGAGGACTGGGCGCGGACCACTGTGATCTGTCAGCTCCAGCCGGGCGAGACGCTGCGCGTGGTGAAATACCTGTCCTACGGCTGGTCGAGTCTGCGATCAGAAACCGCGATCCGGGACCAGGTGGCTGCTGGACTGTCCAGTGCGCGCTTCTCGGGCTGGGACGGTCTGGTGAAGCAGCAGGCCGAGTTCCTGGACGACTTCTGGGACGGCGCCGACGTCGAGGTCCAGGGCGACCCGGAGCTGCAGCAGGCCGTGCGTTTCGCGCTGTTCCACGTCCTGCAAGCAGGTGCTCGGGCAGAGCGGCGGGCGATCCCTTCCAAGGGACTGACCGGTGCTGGGTACGACGGCCATACCTTCTGGGACACCGAAGGCTTTGTGCTGCCGGTGCTGACCTACACGATGCCGGATGCGGCCGCAGATGCCCTGCGCTGGCGTCACACGACACTGAGTATGGCCAAGGAGCGCGCCGACGTACTGGGTCTGCGCGGCTCGGCATTCCCCTGGCGAACCATCCGTGGTCAGGAATGCTCTGGCTACTGGCCAGCCGGTACGGCGGCCTTCCACATCAACGCTGACATTGCCGAAGCCGTGATGCGGTACCACCGGGCCACTGGCGACGACCAGTTCATCGAAGAGGTCGGTCTGGAGCTCCTGGTCGAGACTGCCCGGCTCTGGGCCTCACTGGGGCACCACGACACCCATGGGCGATGGCATCTGCCCGGTGTGACCGGACCGGACGAGTACAGCGCGGTCGCCGACGACAACGTCTTCACCAACCTGATGGCCGCGCGGAACCTGACGGCGGCGGCTGAGCTGTCCGCACGGTTCCCAGGGGTGGCTCGCACGCTCGGCGTTGACAGCGAGGAAGAGGCGACCTGGCGCGACGCCGCAGCGGCTGTCTACATCCCGTACGACGAGGCGCTCGGTGTGCACCCGCAGTCCGAGGGCTTCACGGGTTATGCCGTCTGGGACTTCGAGGGTTACAAGGCGAAGTACCCGCTGCTACTGCACGCGCCGTACTTCCAGCTCTACCGGATGCAGGTGGTCAAGCAGGCCGACCTGATCCTGGCGACGTACTGGTGCGGTGACGCCTTCACGGCTGAGGAGAAGGCGCGCAACTTCGAGTACTACGAACGGATCACCGTGCGGGACTCGTCGCTGTCGGCGTGTGTGCAGGCGGTGATGGCGGCCGAGGTCGGTCAGCTGGACCTGGCCTACGACTATGCCTACGAGGCCGCGCTGATCGACATGAGGAACCTGCACAACAACACCGGCGACGGACTGCACATGGCGTCCCTGGCCGGCGCCTGGACCGCGCTGGTCGCCGGGTTCGGTGGGCTGCGGGACACCGGTGGCGTCCTGGCCTTCGATCCAGCGCTGCCACAGGGCCTGACGAAGCTGTGCTTCTCGATCCGGTGGCGTGGCGTGCGGCTGACGGTGGACATCGACGCAGGGTCGGTCACCTACACGGTGCGCGACGGCGTGGACGCCAGCATCACCTTCCAGCACGCGGGAGAGGAGCTCACGGTCACGGCCGGTACGCCGGTCACCCGGCGTCTGACCAAGCGGGTGCCGATCCTCGGCCGGCCGACCCAGCCGGTCGGCCGCGAGCCTCGCCCGGCCTTCGCGGGCGAGGATCGGTGAGCCTTTAGAGATCGGGGTGGTGGGGCGGGGAAGGTGTTCAGGCTAGTTCTTGGCGGCGAGCTTCTCGGCGGTGCCGACCAGCATCACCGAGGCGATCACCGCGACGATGAAGCCGAGGACGTTGAGCTCGAAGATGCCACCGGTGCCGAGCAGGTTCGCGATCGTGCCGCCGATGACGGAACCCGCCAGGCCGAGCAGCAAGGTGGCGAACAGGCCGAGGCGCTGCTTGCCGGGGGTGAAGAGCCGCGCCAGCGCCCCGATGATGAGTCCCGCGACGATGAAGCCGATCATGTGCTTTTCCTCCGAGTGTGTACTGGTCTAAGACCAGTGTGGCGGCTCGGAAGTCGCCGCACAGGTGGAGATCACCCTGATCGCCCCCGGAGACCACCCTGGGATCAGGTAATGGCTTGAGCGTCGAACAGCAGGGTGTTCTCCTGCAGATGCGGCACCCGCTCCAGTCGGCTCAGCGCCTGCGCCATCGCCCGCTCCGCAGCGGCTTTGCTCGGCATCAGCGTCTCGAAGGCCAGCTGGCACGGACTGCCGGTCCTGAGCAGCTCGGCGTAGAACTCGATGTCCTGCAGGTCCACTCGCTCCTTGAGTAGCAGCCGGGTGGCCTTCCCGCAGCGCAGCAGACCTGTGTAGAACGTCTTCGGTGCCGGCGTCTTCACCGCGACGGCCTGATCGGCCAGCGCCTTCAGGACGAAGTACTCCGCACTGGCGGTCTGCTCCCGCAGATAGCGCAGACCGGCCACCTCGCCGACGCTGTCGGTCAGGCCGCAGACCGCCCAGCCCGGCGGCACGATGAGTGCCTGGGAGGCGGGAACGTGGCCCGGCAGCGCATTCAGGGGCGACAGGATGCCGCTGTTCGCGACTGCGTTCAGAGCAGTCTTGCTGGCGGTGTCGGACGGGCTGGCGAACGGTGCGGGCAGCGCCCGCGTGCTCCACTTCGCATCCGGTACGACGATCACCGCGAGGTTCCCGGTGTTCTTGAGCAGCAGCGTGGTCCGGGAGCTGTCCGTCGCCGCCTCCAGCCGGATACCGTCCACCGCGGTGGCGGCCGGAAGCCGCAGAGTCGACTTCGTACAGTCGGCCGCCGCCCTCGGGGAAGCCGTCGGCTTCTTGCTGGTCTTCGGCACCGGTGCGGTCGGTACGTCGCTGCCGACGTACTCCGAACCGACTGCGCTGGAGCACCCGGCGACGCCGAGTGCCATGAGCGTCACTGCAAGCACTGTGGGCACGACTGCCCGACTACGTCCCGCCTCCACGTTGTCTCCCCCTGAATCGTGCAACCGGACTCACTAGGTCCCCACCTGCCCGGTTCACACCCCAGTGTCGCACTGTGCTCCAGCCCGAGACAACGCCGCTCACCGGTCCGAGGGCAATGCCTGCAAAAACCAGAGAGAGACCGAGGGCCTGACGGGTGGACAGGGACTCGCCCGAGGCGATCAAACCGAGCAGTACGCCGGTGACTGGGTTCAGTAGTCCGATCAGACCGACAGCGGCCGCGCTGAGGTGGCGGAGGCCGGTGAACCAGGCAGTGAAGGCCAGTGCGGTCGCCACTAGGCCGACGTACGCGAAACCGGCGACTGCCGGCAGATCGAGGGCAGGTGGGCCGCCTTCGAAGATCAGCGCGAACGGGATGAGAACCAGCCCGCCGGCGATCAGCTGCCAGGAGGTGGTGGCAAGGGGACCGTCGGCGCGACCCCACTTCTTGGCCAGCACATAGCCGCAGGACGACATGGTCAGCGCGGCCACCGAAGCTGCCACTCCGCGCAGGTTCACGGACGACGCACCGCCGCCCAGTAGTAGACAGACACCGCCGAAGCCGCCTGCAGCGCCGACCAGCACACTTGCAGTTGGCCGCTCGGACAGTAGCGCCCATGCGAACAGCGCCATGGTCATTGGTGCTGCAGACATGATTGTGGCCGCCAGACTAACCGGGAGCAGCTGTGCGGCCAGATAGATCAGCGCGAAGAACGCGCCCATGTTGCACACGCCCAGCAGCAATGAGCGCCACCACCACACGCCGTGCGGGAGCCGACGAGCTATGGCAAGCAGGAGCAGTCCTGCGGGCAGTGCGCGGAACACAGCGCCGTACAAGGGATATCCGGCCGGGAGGTACTCGTGAGTGACGAAGTAGTTCGTCCCCCACGCCACCGGTGCGATCGCGGTCACGAGTGCCCACCGGTAGGTATTTTCCATGGAAGACACTATATCTTCCCGGGAAGATATAGTCGCTGTCGTGACTGACCAGGACCATGTCGCCCGGATCCAGGCGGAGTGGCGGATCGAGCGGCCGGACGTCGACACCAGCCCACAGGCGGTGATCGGCCGGCTGCACCGGATCGGTGCGCACCTGACCGGTGAGCTGACGCTGCTCTACTCGCGGTTCGGCCTCACCGAGGGCGAGTTCGACGTGCTGGCGGCGCTGCGCCGCGCCGGAGCGCCGTACGAGCGAGCGCCAGGAGAGATCGCCGTACACACGATGGTGACGACCGGCGCGGTCAGCAAACGCGTGGACCGGCTGGAATCGGCCGGACTGGTCGTGCGGCACCGCAGTGCCGCCGACGGGCGCGGGCGAGTGGTCCGGCTGACCGCTGCGGGCCGCCGATTGATCGACCGTGCGTTCGCTGCGCACATGGACAACGAAAAGCGCCTGCTCGGCGTTTTACGGCCCGATGAGGCCGCTCGGCTGGAGGAGATCCTGGCCACGTGGCTGGCCCGGATCGAGGGCACGGCACAATAGGCGTGCCGGCGGTCTCCTGAAATCTTGACCGTGGCATGACATTGCGTCACGGCATTCCGGTCCGGTAAGGGCCTCGGCACCCGGTAACCTCCTGGGTGGCGCACACGCAGCAAACCAGGAAGGTCAGCACCACACATGGGTTCCACTGTTACTCCCGGGCGCAGGTCGATGCGCGCTCGTGTGCTCGCGATGCTTCCGGGCCCGGCACGCAGGTTCCTCGGGCGGGGGAAGCGTGCCGTGACCGAAGGTGGCAAGACACTGGCCGCGAACGTCGACCGCAAGCGCCGGGAGGCAGCCCTGCCGTCGATTCCCGAGCCACCGAAGTCGGAGGTCCGGTTGTTCGTCGGCCCGGCCAACTTCGCCGGCCAGGGCACCACCTGGGCCCGGGCGGCCGAGGCGCACCTGCCGGGGGTCAAGGCGACCAACATGCAGTACGCCGGTGGTGCGTACCGGTTCCCGGCCGACATCGAGGTGGAGCGCGAGCTGCTCGACGACCGCGTCTGGCAGGACCGTCAGGTCGAGTACCTGACCGGAGGCAACTACACCCACGTGCTGATCGAGGCCGGTCGCCCGGTCTTCGGGACCCGCTTCGCCCGCAACGCCGTCGGCGACGTGAAGACGCTCAAGGAGGCCGGAGTCAACGTCGGCCTGGTCGCCCACGGTTCTGACGTCCGCCTGCCGAGCAGGCACGCCGAGACGCACCAGTGGTCGCCGTTCCTGGAGCGGGACGACTTCTTCGTCCGGCTGGAGGCTCAGGCCAAGCGTGAGGGCCTGCTGTTCAACACCTTCGACGGTCCGACCTTCGTGTCCACTCCGGATCTGCTGGTCGACGTACCGGGTGCGCAGTGGCTGCCGGTCGTCATCGAGCCGGACCGCTGGGCCAACGACGAGCCGGTGCTCGAGCGGGAGCGTCCGATCGTCCTGCACGCACCGACCAACCCGCGCTTCAAGGGCACCGAGTACGTCGAGGCGGCCATGCAGCCGCTGCACGACAAGGGCCTGATCGAGTACCGCCGGCTGACCGACATCCCGAGCGAGGAGATGCCGGCCGCGATGGCCGGTGCCGACATCGTGCTCGAGCAGTTCGTGCTCGGCCCGTACAGCGTGACCGCGTGCGAGGCGATGGCCGCCGGCCGCGTGGTCGTGGTGAACGTCGACGAGGACGTCCGCAAGCACGTCAGCTCGGTGACCGGCCGCGACCTGCCGATCGTGCACGCCGACCCGACCACCATCGGCGAGGTCGTCGAACAGATCGTGGCCGACCGGGAGGCCGCCCGTGCGGTCGCCGCCCGCGGCCCGGAGTACGTGCGTGCGGTGCACGACGGAACCATGTCCAGCGCAGTCCTCGGGACCTGGCTCACGCCGGGCGCGAGCTGACCACAGAAAGCCATCATGACTGACCTGCAGGAGTTCGCCGGCGTGGACATCGCTGTGATCGTGCCGTGCTACAACGAGGCCGTCGCCGTCACCAAGGTGGTGACCGAGCTGCGCGCCGCGCTGCCGACCGCCAGCATCTATGTGTACGACAACAACTCGACCGACGACACCGCGGAGCTGGCCCGCGCGGCCGGTGCGATCGTCCGGCACGAGTCCCGCAAGGGCAAGGGCAACGTGGTCCGCCGCGCCTTCTCCGACGTCGACGCCGATGTCTACGTGCTGATCGACGGCGACGACACGTACGACGCCGCGCGCGCCGGCGATCTGGTCCGGGTGCTGCTGCAGGGGCCGTACGACCACGTCGTCGGCGTCCGCAAGCACACGAACGAGGAGGCGTACCGGCCGGGCCACACCCTGGGCAACCGGGTGCTCACCGGCACGGTCGGCGCGCTGTTCGGCCGCCAGATCACCGACATGCTCAGCGGCTACCGGGTCTTCTCCCGGCGGTACGTGAAGTCGTTCCCGGCGCTGGCGCAGGAGTTCGAGATCGAGACCGAGCTGACCATCCACTCGCTGCACCTGCGGGTCCCGGTGGCCGAGCTCGCGATCGGCTACAAGGAGCGTCCGACCGGTGGTGAGAGCAAGCTGCGCACCTACCGCGACGGCATGCGCATCCTGCGCTGGATCCTCAGCGTCACCCGGCTCGAGCGGCCGACGCTGTTCCACGGCATCCTGGCCTCGGTCTTCGGCGTCGTCTCGCTGATCCTCGGCGTACCGGTCATCGTCGAGTACGTCGACACCGGTCTGGTGCCGCGGTTCCCGACCGCGATCCTGGCCTCGACGATGGGGATCGTCGCGATCCTGGTGCTGGCCGTCGGCTACGTGCTCGACGCCATCACCCGCGGCCGGCAGGAGGCGGCCCGGCTGGCCTACCTCCGGCTGCCGGCTCCGCAGACGATCGAGGCCGCTGCCGGCGAGCTCCCTGTGCCCGTGGTGCCGGAGGCCGCGGAGTCACCCCAGGTCGTCTGAGCTCTCCAACTCTTCGCCCTCCGTCGCGCTCGCGGCGGGGGGCGTTGTGCGTAGTGCATCGAGCTGCTTCCGTAGTGCGTCGCGTTCGGCTGTTACAGCTTCGAGCGCGAGTTCCTGAGTACGGCGTACCAGTCCTTCGACAACGTGCTCGTCGACCAGCCGCAACAGCGCCCGTCCCTCCAGCGGCCCCGGTGAGCGCGAGCGGTCGAGATAGGCGTGGATCTCGCCAACCTCGTCGTCGACGCGTCGGCAGATGACAGCCACGCCCCACTCGGTGTCGGCGAGCGGATGCGCTTCGGTGGCCTGCAGCCCGGCTGCCACCAGCGCCTGGATCACCGGACCAAGCGGCAGCTCATGCGGCTGCCACGGCAGCAGCAACAGCACGACCTCACCCGGTACGGCGTCCGCCAGCACCGCAGACAGGTCACCAGCCGCGGCGGGGGAGCCGGGCACAGTCACTGCGGTCATCATGTCGTCAGCCGGCGGAGTGGGCACTACGTCCGCCGCCTTCATCAGCGGCGGCCACTCGTGCTCGGAGCCGGTGCGGTCGATGACCGTCCCGCCTTCCGGCAGCCAGGAGCGGACGAGTTCGTTGAGCTGCATTCAGAACACCCTTTGCAGGACGAGGAAACCGGTCGGGGCGCCACGGAAGCCGTAGGGGACGAAGCGGTCCAACTGGAACCCGGCTGGCTCCAGCAGGCTCTGGTACCGGTGCAGTGCGCGCGTCCGCTGGTAGAACGACCAGGTGCGGTCCACGTCGGACTTGTGGTCCACGACGAGCAGCAGACCGCCCAGTCGGACCAGTGAAGCCAGGTTGAGCACGGAGGCCTCCCACAGCGCGTCATCCATGATGTGGAAGAGCACATCGATGCTGTAGACCACGTCGTACAGGTACGGCGGTTGCCAGTCGGCCAGCGCGGACAGGTGGAAGGTGCTGTGGCCGGTCGCGTCGGCACGGCACAGCTCGATCGCGTGCTCGCTGACGTCGATCCCGTCGATCGCATGCCCGAACCGCGCCATCGAGTGCGCGAACCAGCCCTTGCCGCAGCCGGCGTCGAGGATGCGCAGTGGAGCCGCGTACTCGGTGCGGTCGCCGATGATGTCGAGCAGCCGGCCGAGCCGCACCGCGTAGAAGATCTCGTTGCTGAACTCGTCGTACCCGGCGTCGCCGCCCGAGCGCAGTGCGCCGAGCCGCCGGTGCCGACGATCCCAGTGCTCGATCGTCTCGTTCGCTCCGAGTTGATCCACGAATTTCACCCTACCCACGGACCCCCAGAACAACCTGACCCTCTGTTACGCTCCTGCTACTGGCCGCCTGCCCCGAGCCATGAGTACGACGATCATGGGGGAGCCTTTGCGAACGTGGCGAGCCCGGCGCTGGCGCGGTGGTGAGATGCGGGCCGTGCCGGCTGCCGCTCTGGCGGCAGCAGCGACCTTTGTCGCGTCGGGGATCATCCGCGGCACCTACCCGTTCGGGGCGCTGCCGCGGAACACCAATGACCTCGGGCAGCAGTTCGTCCCGATGCACGCCTATCTGCGCGACCTGCTCACCGGACAGGCGCCGGGCGACTTCATGCTGAACTGGTCGAGCGGGTACGGCGTCCCGTTCATCGGCGACTTCATGGGCTACCTCGGGACCAGCCTGTCCTGGATGGTGCTGTTGTTCCCGCGGGACCGCATCGACCTGGCCATGTACGTGATCGCGACAGCCGCGATCGGAGCCGCTGCCGCCGCCATGACGGCGTACCTGCGCTTGCTGCGACCAGCCGGGCCGGTGTGGCTGGCTGCGCTCGCTGGAGTGTCGTACGCGACCTGTGGCTGGGCGATTGATGATGCGGCGTACATGACCGAGTGGCTGAACGGTCTGATCGCCTTTCCGGTGATCTGCCTGCTGTGTGAGTGGATCTGGCGCAAGCGCTCTCTGACCGGGCTGGTGGTCACACCGTTCGTCGTCGCGCTGCTGTGGATGTCGCACTTCTACACGGTCTACATGGCGACGCTGGGCGCGGCCATCGTCGTACTGGCGCGGGTGCTGTCCGACACCGAAGGTGGGAGCTTCGGCCGCCGGGTCGAAGGTGGGTTCCGCTGCCTGGTGGGTGTCGCGGTGGGGATCGCACTGGCGGCTCCGCTGCTGCTGCCGACGTACTGGCTGGTGCAGACGGCCACACCGAGTCCTGATGAGGTCTTCACTCCGCTGGGTTGGCGAGAGTTCCTCTCGCGGCTACTGCCAGGCTCTGAAGGCGTCGGTACGTCGCCTGGGCTGGCTGTCGGCACGGTCATGCTCCTGCTCGCGCTGAGCTTCCCGTTCAACCGTGCGGTGTCGCGGTGGGAGCGGTTCGTCTGGACGCTGTTCGTAGTGCTGACAGTCGTGACGCTGCAGTTGCCGTACCCACACGAGGTGTGGCACGGGTTCGACGCTCCGAACGGCAGTCCGTACCGGCAGGCGTTCGTGGTGGCCGGGATGCTGGTCGTGGTCGGCTGGATGTCCGTGGCGTCCGGTGTCCGCAACTTCCTCTCAGTGGTTGTGCCGCTGGTGCTGGTCGGTGCGCTGTTCACCAACGTGTCCGACCTGCCGACCATCACGCCGACCACGCGGGACGTCGTACCGGTGGTTGCTGGTGTTGCTGTACTGGCGTTTCTGCTGACGCGGTGGCGTCCAGGGACACTGCTCTGGGTACGGCGGATCGCGGTCGGCCTCCTGATCGGTGCGGTGCTGGTGGAGACCACGTTGTCGTCAGTGGCGATCGACGAGGCCCGGTCGAAGTTCATGCACGACTACGAGCCATGGGGTGCGAAGCAGGAGTCGATCCGCGCACTGGTGGAGTCGGCTGACGACTGGCCGCAGCAGCGCGTGTCTGCGAGTCAGTACACGACGGTCAACGATCCAATGCTGATCGGTGGTCAGGGTGCGGAGTACTACACCAGCACGATCCAGCGGTCCTTGTCCGATTCACTGGTCAGCCTGGGCTTCGGGTACAGCTCGTACGGCCGGGCTCCGATCGATCCGAAGAACCCAGTGATCGACTCGGTCTTCGCAGTAGGCGCCCGGGTGCAGGAAGGACGGCGAGGGACGTTCGCACTGACCAAGCGGCCGGTGAGTCCGCTGGTGACGCTACGGCCGGCGAAGCCGTGGGTGTCGACGGATCCGGGAGCGTTCGGCGTACAGGAGACCGCACTGGGTGCTGACGTCTACACGGTCCCGAAGGTGGGCGTCTGGGCGTCCAAAGGCGCTACGGCCGCTCAGCGGGACTGGGGGATCGGCATGCGCCCACTGCGAAATTCCGACGACCCTGTTGAGCTCAAACTGACCGCCTCCTGCAAACCGGGCTCCGGCGTCTACCTGCGCGGACCGGAGTTCGTCGGCGACGTGATGATCAGCGGTGACGGCTGGAGGCAGGTGCTGAAGCCGGAGGCGAAACGCCCTGGTACCTACACCGGCGCTCCGATGCTGTGGGTCGGCAGGGCGCGCCCGAACGGCGTTGCCGACGTGCGGATCCGGGTGTCGGCGCCAACCCGGCTGCCGATCGGTGCGATCGGCTGTCTGGACCCAGACCGGCTGAAGGCAGCGGTCACCGACCTGCAGAACAGTAAGCCGGCCGAGGTCGAGGTGGGCGGCCATGACGTCGTAGCGCGATTCAAAGCAGGCCAGGCCCGCACTATGGTCCTGGGCGTCGTCAGTACGCCGGGCTGGAGCTGCTCCGTCGACGGCAAGGCCGCCAAGCCACCAGAGTCGCTCTCCGGACTGATCGCCGTACCGGTAGGGCCGAAGGCGCGCAAGGTGTCGTGCAGCTACGTACCGCGCGGTCTGGAGGCCGGACTGGTCCTGGCGGTCGGCGCACTGGCCGTCCTGTGCGCACTGGCCGGAATCCTGATGGTCAGCGAACGGCGTCGACCAGGTTTCTGAGCCACTTGCAGGCGGATTGCAAGGTGCTGGGCGGACTGTGGTCGCATGACTGCAGTCCGTGTGGCGCAGCGGTTCGGGTGCCGAGTGCTCGGCCCGCTGGAACTCGAGGTGGACGGCACACCTGTGCCGCTCAAGGGCGTGCATGTACGGCGTCTCGTGGCTGGGCTCCTGGCCACCGGTAACTGTCCCGTACTGGACGAGGAGCTGGCCTGTCTGGAGCTCGGCAGGCGTTGAGCGCCGCTATGGTGGCCCTGTGCTGGAGTGCCGGGTTCTGGGGCCCGTCCGAGTGCTGGTCGACGGGGCGGTGGTCGAGGTCGGGGGAGCGCTGCCCCGGCGCTTGCTCGCGGCCCTTGCCTTGGCGGACGGCAAACCGGTCTCTGACGACCGGTTGGCGCAGGCCATGTGGGACGACCAGCCTCCGGCCAAGGCGGCTACCGCTATGCAGGCCTACGTGTCCAGACTGCGTTCCGCGTTTGGAACGGCGTACCGCGATCGGCTGGGTCGCACGCCGGCCGGCTACTTCCTGCACGCGGACGAGCTCGACGTACGGCGTTGTGCGGAGTTGATCGAGGCGGCGCGAGGCCAACTGGCCGGGGACCGCCCGGAGCAGGCACGGATCCGGCTGACCGAGGCGCTGGACCTGTGGCGGGGTGAACCGTACGCCGAGCTGCCTGATGAACTCGTCGCGGCAGAGCGAGGACGACTGACGGAGCTTCGTGAGGTGGCGCTGGAGGATCTGGCGGCAGCCCGGTTGGGTACCGGTGATGCGGCCGAGGCAGTAGTGCAGCTGGAGCGGCTCGTCCGCGAGCACCCGCTACGCGAGCGTCGCTGGGCCTTGCTGGTGCTCGGCCTCTACCGGTGTGACCGGCAGGGTGATGCGCTCGCGACACTACGGAACGTCCGTGAGCTACTGGCCGACCAGCTCGGAGTCGACCCCGGACCTGAGCTGCAGGAGCTGGAACGGCAGGTGCTTGCTCACGACCCACGGCTGCGGCTGGCCGCGCCGATGCGGGTTGTGCGGCCGCTACCGATCAGGCGGCCGCTGACAACGTTCCTCGGCCGGTCCGCGGAGCTGGCTGTCCTGGCGTCGCGGCTGGATCGGCATCGGCTGGTGAACCTTGTCGGCCCGGCCGGTGTGGGGAAGACACGGCTGATGGTCGAGTACCTAGCCACTTTGGGCCCGGCTGCTGAGCCATGGGTTGCACGGTTGGCCGACGTACCGGATGGGTCTGGTGTTGCTGCTGCGGTGGCGGATGCGGTCGGTGTGGTCGTCAGCGGTGATCCGGTGACGGCCATCGTGGAGGGGATCGGGCCGGCGTCGGCATTGCTGGTGCTGGACAACTGCGAGCACGTGGTCGCTGCCGCGGCTGAACTGGTCGACCGGTTGACTCAGAGCTGTCCAGCGCTGCGAATCCTCGCCACGAGCCGAGAGCCGCTCGGAGTCGACGGTGAGATCACTGTGGCTGTTCAGCCCTTGCCGTGGACACCCGCGGTGGAGCTGTTGGTGGACCGCGTGCGGGCCATGCGACCTGGTTGGGAGCCGAGTCCTGGTGAGCTGGTGGCGGCTCGGCGGATCGCTACTGCGCTGGATGGTCTCCCGCTCGCCATCGAGCTGGCGGCCGCGCGCGCCCGGGTCCTTGGACTGGGAGAGATCGCCGACCGGCTCGACGACCGGTTCGCCCTGCTCGGACCGGTACCGCGTGGGTCACTCGCGTGGCACGCGACGCTGGAGGCTGCGATCGGCTGGAGTGTCGACCTGCTCGATCCGGCCGACCGTGAGCTGCTGCTGAAGCTCTGGGCGTTCGAAGGCGGCTTCACGCTGGAGGTGGCCGAGACGATCTGGCCTGGTCGTCGGCCAGCCGTGCTGGAGTCCCTGTCCGCACTCGTGACCCGCTCGGTCGTCGTGGCCGACACCAGTACCGAGCCGACCCGATACCGGCTGCTGGAGAGCATCCGAGCCTACTGCCGTGTCATCGACCCGGATCCGGCTGAAACACGTGCTGCGCAGGCGCGGTGGGTGCGGCTGCTCGCATCGCGCTGCTCGGACTCCATGCGCGGCTCACAGGCGGGCGCCTTCGTGCGGATGATGAGTGCGGAACTGCCGAACCTGCGGGCCGGCTTCGCCCACGACCTCGCCCATGACCCCGAGCAGGCGCTGCTGACTGCACTCTCGCTGGGCGTCTACCTCTACCGAGGCGTGCACCACGGTGAGGCGATCCGGATGCTGCGGACCGCACTCGAGGCGGCATCGGACGCGTCTGCGTTCGACCGGGTGCGGGCGCTGAACGTGCTGACCGCACTGACGTACTTCTCCGGCGACCAAGCCGGTACGGCACACCTTGTCGAGGTCGTGCATGAGCTGATCCCGCAGATCGCGGCCGACGTCCCAGCACGCGACTATGTCGAGGCGCTGTTCTTCCTGGCGATCGGAGCCGCGCTGACGGCACCGCCGGAGGTCGCTGAGCAGGTGACCGGGCAGATGATCGAGTACTGCGAGCGCGTCGGCGTACTCGAGATGGTTCCGGCGGCGATGTCGGTCCGGACGGTCTCGCTGCTGCGGCGGACGACGGACCGTGGGGAGATGCTTCAGTACGTCGACGCACTGCGAGAGCACAGCAGGGGATGGAACAAGGGCTGGGCCAGCCAGGTCATCGGCGAGCTCTACCTGCGGCACCCTGAGCTGAGCCCGGATTCGGCCGAGCAGGCACTGGCGGCCCTGCGAACCGCGCTGGCCCGGTTCCTGTGGCTCGAGGACTACCCGTACGCGCTGAACACCTTGCGGATCGGCGCACTCGCCCTGCTGCGCGTCGGACGACCGGTAGAGCAGGCCACGCAACTGTTGTCCGCGGTCCAAGTGCATGCGGATCGGTTAGGGCTGCAGACGCCCGGTCTCTACCTCGTGGGCGAGCGCTGGGTGGAGGAGGAGCTGGCTGCCGCCGGACCGTTGGTCCGGGACGAGACCGTCTCGTGGAACGCGATGGTCGCGATGCTCACCGACGCCTGAGCACTTGGCCGGTTCGGTTGCTGCAAGTGGACTGCAAGGCGCTACAGCCACAGTGAGTGCCATGGACTTCGTCACTGGGACCGGCGGTCGCCGGCTGGACTATGTACGGCGCGGGCGGGGTGCGCCGCTGCTGCTGATTCAGGGGATGGCAGCACATCACGAGATGTGGGGAGACGAACTGCTCTCCGCACTGGAGGACAGGTTCGACATCGTCGCGTACGACCATCGGGGGATCGGACGGGGCGATCGGGCCGAGGAGCCGTTCACGGTCGCGGAGCTGGCCGATGACGCGGCAGCGGTGATCGCATCGCTGGGGTGGTCCGACGCGCACGTCTTCGGGATCTCGCTGGGTGGAATGGTCACCCAGGAGCTGGCTCTGCGGCACCCGGCCGTCGTCCGGTCGATCGCCTTGGGCAGCACCTGGGCGGGCGGACTCGGCGGCGTGATCTCGGAGACGTCGCGCCGGATGGTCGAGGCGATCGCCACCCGCGATGTCGAGCACGGGCTCCGCACCGGCTTCGAGGCCAACCTGTCCGCCCGGTACGCCGCTGAGGTACCCGGGGCAAGCGAGATCTATCGCCGGAGAGCGCTCTCGGTGAAGGTCCCGGTGCCGGTCGTGCTGATGCAATGGGCGGCTGCCCAGGCCCACGACACCACGGCACGGCTCGGAGCGGTCGCCGTACCGGCTCTGATCCTGCACGGTACGGCGGACGCCGGGATCCCGGCAGAGAACGCTCTCCGGCTCTCCGAGTTGTTGCCCGCGGCACGGCTGGAGCTGTTCCAAGGTGCCGGTCACCTGTTCTGGTGGGAGGACCCGGAGCGCACCGCGGCGCTGCTGATCGACCAATCCACCGGTTGAGTGGCGGCGAACCTATTCCGGTCCAGCCGGCGTCCTTCGGCGTGGGGGTGGTGTTGCGCCGAACGATGGGTGGGTAACCTGCCCTGGTCGTTGGCTGATCGGATAGGAGATGATGCCCACCGTGAGCGAACCAGGAAGCCGGCCCACGCACGACCGGCTGTCGCCGTCGGAGGCTGATCCGGCCGTCGCTGGGCTGACGGTCGGGCTCGGTGGCCGGTCCGGCCGGTTCGCCCGGCTCAGCTCGTCCTGGTGGACGCCACTGCGGATAGCGCTCGCCGTGTGCACGATCACCTTCGGTCTCGGCGTACTGCAGAAGGCGCCGTGTATGGACGCCGGCTGGGACCGGCAGAGCTGGCGGCCGTTCAAGGCGCTGTGCTACTCCGATGTCGGTTTCCTCTACCAGGAGCGCGGATTTGCCGAGGGCAACCGCCCGTTCCTGGACACCGGCGACTACCCGGTGCTCGAGTACCCGGTGCTCACCGGTGCGTTCATGGAGGTGGCGGCGCAGCTGACCTGGCTGGTCACCGGTGACCCGAAGAAGGACCTCACCGACGCGCAGAAACGCAGTACCGCCGGTGTCTTCTTCGTCGTGAACATCATCCTGCTGTTCCTGTGTGCGTTGCTCACGGTCGGTCTGACGGTGGCCACGGCACGTGGTGTGTCCCGCCGCCCTGGCGCGGCCCGTGGGCAGCCGATGGACGCCCTGTACGTCGCTGCCGCACCGGTGCTCGCGGTGACGTCGACGATCAACTGGGACCTGTTCGCGGTCGCACTCACCGCCGGCGCGATGTTTGCCTGGTCGCGCGGTAAACCGATCTGGTTCGGCGTACTGATCGGGCTGGGCACGGCAGCGAAGTTCTATCCGTTCCTGCTGCTCGGACCGCTGCTGATCGTCTGCCTGCGTGGTCGCAAGATGTGGCCGTTCGTCCAGGCAGTGGTGGGCGCGGTGGTCGCCTGGGCGCTGGTGAACGCACCGATCTACCTGCTCGCGAAGAACGAGTGGCTGTCGTTCTGGACGTTCAACGACGAGCGGGAGAGCGACTACGGCTCGATCTGGTACGTGCTCAAGCTGGCCAAGCACGAGGTCACCGACGTCAACCAGCTGAACATCGTGATCTTCGCGGGGCTCTGCCTCTCGATCGCGATCCTCGGGCTGATGGCGCCGCGACCACCACGCTTCGCCCAACTCGCGTTCCTGGTGGTCGCGGCGTTCCTGCTGATCAACAAGGTCTACTCACCGCAGTACGTGCTCTGGCTGCTGCCACTGGTCGCCCTGGCCCGCCCGCGGTTGCGTGACTGGCTCATCTGGCAGGCCTGCGAAATGTTCTACTGGATGCTCGTCTGGATGCATCTGGCCCAATTCCTGCAACCCGGCAACCCGGACGTTCCCGACCGCATCTACTGGCTGTCCGTCCTGCTGCGGATGGGCGGGACGCTCTGGCTGATGCTGGTGGTCGCCCGCGACATCCTGCTGCCCGAGAAGGACCCGGTCCGCCAAGGTGACGTCGTCGACGACCCGAGCGACGGCGTGCTGTCCAAGGCGCCCCGTCAGTTGGCACCGGCCTGATCCTGGAGCTGCCCGCCCTCGACATCGATGGCGGGCAGCACCCGGTCGAGCCGGCGGGGGAGCCACCAGGCCGAGCGGCCGAGCAGCGCCATCACGGCGGGGACGATGGTCAGCCGGACCACGAACGCATCGATGGCGACCGCGACGGCGAGACCGAAGCCGAGCTCGCGGAACATCATCTCGCCGGAGAGCAGAAATCCGGAGAACACGGCGATCATGATCACGGCCGCGGCGGTGACGACCCGCGCCGACTGGCTGAAGCCCTGGACCACCGCACCGAGCGGCGTCGCGCCGAGCCCACGGGCCTCGCGCATTCGGGTGACGAGGAAGATCTGGTAGTCCATCGCCAGGCCGAAGACGACCCCGATCAGGAAGATCGGCAGCATGCTGAGGATCGGCCCGGTCTGACCCTCGACGCCGAAGAGACCGGCCAGCCAACCCCACTGGAAGATCGCGACCAGGGTGCCGAAGGTCGCGGCGATAGTGAGCAGGAAGCCCAGCGTTGCCTTCAGCGGAATCACCACCGACCGGAAGACCAGCATCAGCAAGAGGAACGCGAGCCCGACGACCAGCAGCAGGTACGGCGTGAGCGCGGACCCGAGCTTGGCCGACACATCGAGCGTGACTGCCGTTGCCCCGGTCACGGAGACGCCAACCGTCTGGGGGAGGTCGCGGATCGAGCGGACCAACTCGCGGGTCTCCGGGGCGCTCGGTCCGGCAGCCGGAATGACCGTCATCAGGGCGGTATCGCCCGCCGGGTTCAGGACCGGCGTACCGACTGCCTTCACCTGGGGCAGGCCTCGGATGGCCGACGCGGTGCCGTCAGCAGCGGCCTTGGCATCCGCCGCATCGACGACCACGAGGAGTGGGCCGTTGAAGCCTGGTCCGAAACCGGCAGTCAGTAGGTCGTAGGCCGCGCGCTGGCTCGTGCCGGGCTTGGCGGTGCTGTCGTTCGTGAGCCCCAACTGGAGGTCCAGGGCCGGAATCGCCAACGCGCCCAGGCCGATGCAGGCAGCCAGCAGCACCGCGATCGGTCGTCGGGTGACGAAGTCCACCCATCGGCGCCCAATCGTTCTCGCGGCCGGAGCGGCCGGAGCGGCCGGAGCGGCCGGAGCGGCCGGAGCGGCCGGAGCGGACGCCGGGCGGATCCGCGGACCCGCGATCGCGAGCATGGCGGGGAGGAAGGTCAGCGCGATCGCTACGGCCACCACGACGGTGAAGGCGGCCGCGAGACCCATCTGGGTGAGGAAGGGGATGCCGACCATCGACAGGGCGGCGAGTGCGATCACCACGGTCAGGCCGGCGAAGACCACCGCCGATCCCGCCGTACCGGTCGCGCGGCCGACGGCCTCCTCCGGCTCCAGGCCGTCGTACAGCTCCTGCCGGTAGCGGGAGACGATGAACAACGCGTAGTCGATCGAGACCGCCAGGCCGAGCATCAACGCGAGCACCGAGGTTGTCGAGGCCACGTCGAAGAAGCCGGACGCCGTGCCGATCGCGGTCACGCCGATGCCGACGCCGATGATGGCCGACAGCAACGGCAGGCCCGCGGCGACGACCGAGCCGAAGGTCAGGACGAGGACCACCGCGGCGACCGCGAACCCGATGACCTCGGTCAGGTGTGGGGCCTCGGTCTCCGTCATCGCGTCGCCGCCGTACTCGACTGTCAGGCCGCCCGCGCGGGCTGGTTCGATCGCAGTCTTGATGGCGCCCCGGACCTGCGGGGTGACCTCCTTGGCGGGGACTTTGAAGCCGACTTGGCTGTAGGCGATCGTTCCGTCGGCCGAGATTCCGTGGGCCGCGAACGGGTTGGACGCCGTACTGACTTGTGGTGCCGTTGAGAGGCGTTGGACGGTCGCCGACACCAAGGAACGGCTGGCCGGGTCACTGAGCTTGCCGCCATCCCTTGCCTGGAAGACGATCCGGGCGGTCGCGCTGTTCGCGGCCAGCTGTGAAAACCGCTCGTGCAGCAGGTCACCGGCCCGTTGTGATTCGGTGCCGGGGATCGAGAAGGCGGCCGGGGTCAGGGAGGAGAGCGTGGCCGTGCCGACGATGCCTGCTGCGAGCAGCCCGAGCCAGACGAGGACGACCAGACGGGGGCGGCGGAAGGCGAACCGGCCGAGCCGGTAGAGAGAGGTAGCCATGCGGTCGATGCTTCAGCCGCGCACGGGTGCTCCGCGTCGTCCAGCGGCAGGCTGTTGTGGCTGCTGCAGCGACGGTACGTCGTACTGCGGCTGTAGTACTTGTCAGCGGGCGCGCACCAGGCCGGTCTGGTAGGCGATCACCACGAGCTGCGCTCGGTCGCGAGCCTCCAGCTTGGTCATCGCCCGGTTCACGTGCGTCTTGACCGTCAGGGGCGACAGGACGAGCCGGTCGGCGATCTCGTCGTTGGACAGCCCTAGAGCGACCAGACCGACGATCTCGCGCTCTCTCGTCGTGAGCACGTCCAGCCGGGAGCCAGTGGCCTCGCCGACCGTCGGCTCTGCCAGGAAGCGGTTCATGAGGCCACGGACTGCCTTGGGCGACAGGAGGGCGTCTCCTTGAGCTACCAGCCGGATTCCATTGATCAACTCGGCCGGTTCGACGCTCTTGCCGAGGAAGCCGCTCGCGCCCGCACGAATCGCCTCGAAAACGTACTCGTCCACCTCGAACGTGGTCAGGATCAGCACCTTCACCCCGGACAGCGACTCGTCTGCCGCGATCTCCCGGGTAGCGGCCAGCCCGTCGAGCTCCGGCATCCGGATGTCCATCAGCACTACGTCGGCGCGCTCGCTTCGGGCCAGTGCGACCGCCTCTCGGCCATTGGCCGCCTCAGCCACCACCTCGAGCCCGGGCGCTGCGTTCACCAACACTCGGAACCCGCTCCGGATCAGTGTCTGGTCGTCGGCCAGCAGCACCCGAATCGTCACTGACAGCTCCGTTCTCCAAGGGGATGACCGCATGCACCCGGAAACCGCCGTCGGCTCCCGGACCTGTCGACAGCTCACCTCCCACCGCAGACACCCGCTCCCGCATACCCAGCAGACCATGTCCGGCACCGCTGCTCCGGTACGGCGTGCTGCAGCGACCGCCGTCGTCGGTGACCTCGATCAGCAGCGACCCGGCGCGCTGCTCGCACCGGACGTGCACCACGGCACCAGGTGCGTGCTTCACGACGTTCGTCAACGACTCCTGCAGGATCCGGTACGCCGTCAGTCCGATCAGCTCGGGGAGGTCGGTGATGGCCAACCGCCGTACGACGTCGAGTCCTGCTGTGGTGAAGGAGGCGATCAACGACTCCAGATCGTCGGGGCCGGGAGCCGGTGCGGTCGGCATCGACGTACCGGGTGTTCGCAGCACGCCCAGCAGCACGGTCAGCTCCTGCAGCACCGTGCGGCCGTTCTGCCGGACCAGGGCGAGTGCATCGTCCGCCTCGTCCGGCTGCTCACGCAGTAGCTGGGAGGCGACGCCGGCCTGGACGTTCATCAGGGCGATGTGGTGAGCGATCACGTCGTGCAGTTCGTGGGCGATGCGCAAACGCTCCTCCATGAGGCGCCGCTCGGCCTCCTCCTGGCGGAACTGCTCAGCTCTTTGGAGGCGCTGCTCCGATTCGGCCAGGTAGGCCTCGCGGTAGCGGACCGCCTCTCCGAGTACTGCGGCGAACAGGATCAGGATCGCGCTGAAGACGTTGGTGAACAGGTCACCTTCGGTGAAGGCGATCGACACTGCGATGGTGCCGATGGCTGCGGCACTGGTGACGATCGTGCGAGTGCGGGCCTCCTTGCGTGTCACCACGGTGTAGACGGCGACGGCCATGGTGAGCGCGATCGGGCTCTTGATCTGTTCGACGACGGTGAACGCGACTACGGCCAGAGTGGTCAGAGCCAGCACTGTGAAAGGCGCTGCGCGGCGGTAGAGCAGCGTGGCGCAGGCGAACACGCAGGCGGCGATGCCGGCCGTCAGGTCGAGCTGGTTGCTGTCACTGGCTTTGCCGACGAGGTGCAGGACGCTGAGCACCAGAATGGCCAGGGCGAGGAGGCAGTCGCCCGCGAAGGGGCGCTGCCTGATGTATGCACCCATAGGTCGACAGTACGGCGTCAGCTGGCGACGCCGCATCGTCTGCACGCGGTATGGAGTGCCTGCTACGAGCGCAGTAGGTCGAGCTTGGCCGCGTCGCTGCGTGGTCAGGTGAGGTGCTTGGTGAGGAAGCTGACGATGGTGCCCATGACCTGTTGTGAGGACCACTGACTGGCGGCGTTGGCGTCGCCGGTCAGGAAGGCCAGGTCGCCGTGGTTGGCGTCCTGGACGACGTAGCGGGTGGAGTCGACTCCGTCGGCCCGCAGTGAGTTGTGCAGGGCGAGGGTTTGGCTCGGCGACACGAGCTGATCGGCGCTGCCGTGCAGGAAGACGAACGAAGGGTCCGAGGCGTCGGCATAGGTGGCCGGGTTCGCCTTCGCAGTCACGGCGGGCTCGGCGGTGACGGACAGCTTGGTGCCGGGGCCGAAGATGACCTGGGCGAGCGAGTTGCCCGGGGTGTAGTTGGACTTCTGGGCCGCGGTGTCGAAGTCGGCGGCGACCTTCGCGATGTCGGCGGGGCCGAACTCGTCGACGACCGCCTGTACCTCGCTGCTCTGCCCAGGGTTGCCGGTGCCCTCGAACTGGGCGAGGCCGTTCGTGACGCCGGTCATCGCGGCGAGGTACCCGCCGGCGGACTGCCCCCAGACCGCGACCTTGGCCGGGTCGATGCCGTACTCGGCGGCATGCGCACGCAGGAAGCGGATGGCCGACTTCACATCGCCGACGATCTCCTGGTACGTCGCTCCGTTCCGGACCGTGCGGTATTCGATGCTCGCGACTGCGAAGCCCTGCTCGGCCACGTAGGTGCGCTGATCGAGGTTGCCGGATTTGTTCGCGCTGGAGAACCCGCCGCCGGTCAGGTAGATGACCAGCGGCCTCGCGCCGCCTGTCTGTGGTACCTGGAGATCGAGTTTGAGCGGTACTTGCTTCCCGCCTGAGACGGGCGAGTCGTAGACGATGTCGTTGGTGGTCTTCAGCGCTGTCTTGCCGCACTGGATCGCGGGGCCGCTGCCATCGATGACGGTGCTCGTGCTGGTGTCGCTCGGCGTGATGGTCTTGGCGAGCGGGAGGTTGGCTGCCGCACCCGCGGGTGGGTTCGCGCCAGCACCTCCTACCGTCGGTTGCGGACAGGACGCCGTACTGCTGTTTGATGTGTCGTCGCTCGAGGAGCAGGCGGTCAGGCTGCCTCCCGTCAGCGCCACAGTGGCGAGCATCGTGATGATCTTGCGTGGTCTCATGGCCGAACCTCCGAGATAAGTTGATACGATCTATCCGGTTACTACCGTAGCACTAACCGGATATGTTGTATCCGCTTGTCTGGATGAGGTGACGTGGAGACCGAAGGCGCTGCGCCACGGTTGCGCAAGGATGCCGAACTGAACCGCCGCCGGGTGGTCGCCGCCGCCCGCGAGGTGTTCCGGGACCGGGGGATCGGGGCGACGCTGAACGACGTGGCGCATCACGCCGGCGTCGGGGTCGGTACCGTCTACCGGCGTTTTCCGGACAAGGAGGCGCTGGTCGACGCGCTGTTCGACGACATGGTCGACACCGTCGAGGCGGCGACCCGGGCGGCACTGTCCGAGCCGGATGCCTGGCTCGGACTGGTGGCCGCGCTGGAGAAGACCTGCGAGGTCCAAGCCATGGATCGCGGACTACGTGAGGTCATGCTCGGTACCGGCCGGGGTCCGGAGCGGCAGGCGCAGATGCGCGAGCGAGTGGCGCCGCTGATCCATGAGTTGGTGACGCGGGCCAAGGATGCGGGAGTGTTGCGGCAGGACATCGCTCCGCCCGATTTCCCGACCATTCAACTGATGCTCGGCGCGGTCACGGACCACCTCGATCGGCCCGATCTCTGGCGCCGTTACCTGGCCCTCCTGCTCGACGGGATGCGGGCTCGCCCCGACCTCACGCCGCTGCCGGATGCCGCGCTGCCGCCGGGCGACTTCGATGACAGGCTCATCGCCGCCAGCAGGCGCCAGCCTGATCAGTAGGTGATCGTCAGAGGTTGAGCTTGGCTACGTCCAGGTTGCCGCCGCTGATCACGACGCCCGTCGCCCCGTTGAGCTGGATGCTGCCTTCGAGCAGGGCAGCGAACGGGGCGGCGGCTGCCGGCTCCAGGGCGAGCTTGGTGCGCGACATGACGAGCCGGGTCGCTGCGAGCAGCGTGTCTTCACCGACCCGTACGACGTCGTCGACGTACTGCTGGATGATCGGGAAGTTGCGGGTACCGCAGATCGGCGCGGCCAGGCCGTCCGCGATCGAGCGCGCGGTCGGTAGCCGTTGCGGTTGGCCGGCCGCGAGGCTGCGGCTCACCACGTCGGCCTGCTCCGGCTCGATGCCGATGACGCGGATGGTGGGTTTGAGCAGCTTGACCGCGAGGGCGACGCCGGAGATCAGGCCGCCGCCACCGACCGGTACGAGCACGGTGTCGAGGTCTGGGCGATCTTCGAGCAGCTCCAGTCCGAGACTGCCGTGACCGGTGATCACCTGCTCGTCGTCGAACGGGTGGACGCCGGTGAGATCGCGCTCTCTCCGGATCTCGTCGTACGCGGCAAGGAGGTCGCCGTCCACCAACTCGATCCTGGCCCCATACCCGCGCGCTGCCTCAACCTTCGCCGGTACGGCGGTTGTCGCCATCACCACGGTGGCCGGGATCCCCGCGTCCCGCGCAGCCCAAGCCACCGCGCCGGCCGCGTTGCCTGCCGACACTGTCACCACGCCGCGTGCTCGCTCCTCGGGTGTCAGCTGCAGGAGCTTGGTGAGGAGTCCGCGGACCTTGAAGCTGCCGGTCTTCTGGAACAGTTCGGCCTTCAGTGCGAGCTCCGCGCCGAACTGGGCGTCCAGGGCCGATGAACTGAGCATCGGGGTGCGGTGGATGCGGCCGTGCAGCTGGTCAGCGGCGGTGCGGATCTCGTCGAGCGTCGGCATGGCTCGACCCTATGCCGCGGCCGGAGCCCGGTGGAAAGTGAAGTAAGTCGATCGACAAACGACCGTATTCTGAGACGCGCCCCGGAGAGCGCTCCCTGGGATCTACCGTCGTTGTCATGAGGCCGATTCTGACCGTGATCGTCGATCCCAACGACCGTTGGATGGATCGCGCTGCCTGTCGTGGGCAGGCCGGCGCGTACGACGAGACAGCGACCCGTTTCGAGCAGCGCAAGGCGCGCGAGCTGTGCCTGACCTCATGCCCGGTGCTGAACGAGTGCTACGACTGGGCGCGCCGGACCAAGTACACGGGGACCGCGGCCGGGATCACGTTCCTGGATGGCCGCCGCCGCGGCCATCCGGAGTCTGCTGCCAGCTGAGGTTCAGAGCTGCGCGGCGATGGCGCTGACCAGATGGTCGGCGGCCGGCGGGTGCTCGGGGATGAAGAGGTAGGGCTCGATGAGTTCGAGCTCCATCAGCAGGAAGCGGCCGTTGACGACGACGCCGTCGACCCGGGCGTAGGTCGGTCCAGACCGGGGCGGTGGGGCGGGGAAAGTATTGAATACAGTTCTCGCTGCGGAGAGCGCGATCTTGGCGCTCTCCAGGATGGCGGGCGTCGGCTCCTCGAGCGTCGACTCGCCGCCGAACATCTGCTGCACCCGGTAGTCACCAGCTGCCGGGCGCTTCACCACCGCGTGGCTGTACTCGCCGCCGAAGAACAGCAGCGACCACTCGCCGTCGGTCTGGATCTCGGGCAGGAACGGCTGGACGAGGTACACGTCCTCGGGCAGTTCGGTCATCGCTGCGTCGAGCTCGGCCGATCCGGCCAGCCCGCGGATGGTGTTGTACGCCGCCCCGCTCACGGTCGGCTTGATGACGATCTGCTGACCTTCGAGCCCGGCGACGACCTCGCGCAGGCACGCGCCCGCCGCGACCTGAGACGGCACGATCGCGACGCCCTGCTCGCGGAGCTCGAGGAGGTAGCGCTTGTCGCTGTTCCAGCGCACCTGGTCGGTCTCGTTCAGGACCAGTACGCCGGCCTTGTCGAGCTGCCCGAGCCACTCGGTGAACTCGAGGTGCCGCGTGTAGTAGTCCCAGACCGAGCGCAGCAGCACCGCGTCGAACGCGGACCAGTCGATCGAGGGGTCCGTCCAGACTGCGGGGACGGCTTCGAGGCCGGCGGCGGGGAACGCGTCCAGGAGCGGGCGCTCTTCCGGCAGCAGCTCGGGCCAGTCGGCCGAGGTCGCGATCGCGATGCGTTTGGTCACGCTGCTCAGTGTTGGTTGGCGGTCCGGTTCACGTCAAACTGCTTTGCGGCAACCGAACGGTGACGCAGCGTAGTAGTGATGACAACGATGACAGTGGCGACCAGGTAGATCAGCCCTTGGCGGCTGTCGTGCCCGACGGTGGCATAGGCCAGGTACGACGCCAGCGGTACGGCGATCCACTCGGGCCGCCGGGAGAGCGCTGCCAGCGCGATCAGGGGAAGGCCGTACCAGGGGTAGGTCGGAGTGGCGATCAGCAGCGCAGCGCCGTACAGCCAGCAGCAGGTGACGGCCAGCGATTCGCGGCCGCGGCGCCGGAACGCGAGCACGGAGAGCGCTCCCGCGAGCAGAACGGCGACGAGCTGACGAGCCTCAGGAGGCAGCAGGAGCGAGAGAATCGCGAATCTGGTGCTGCCGTCGGAGAACCCCTCCTGGGTCAGGTAGCCCGGCAGGAACCCGAGCACCAGGGCGCCGGAGGCGGCGACGTACGGGATGTAGGTGGCGACGAAGGTGCCCACGGCAACAATCGACTGCCGGACCCGGAACGCGGGGATCAACAGAAGCGGCAGCAGCTTCACGCTCGCGGCGGCGCCGAGCAGGATCCCGGCGAGCCGTGGGCGCCGGGCCGAGGTGATGACGGCGGCGGTGATGAGCAGGGCGCCCAGAACGTCAACGTGGGCGGCGCTTCCGGCCTCGAGGACCACGATCGGTGACCAACCCCACAGCGCCGCCCAGCGGCGATCCCGCGTTGTTGCTGCGAGTAGCCAGGTGAGTGCAACCGCGAGCAGGCCGGCGGCGATCTGCAGCCCGAGCGTTCCGGCCGACCATGGGGTCACAGCTGCGACGAGCGTGAAGTACACCTGTGCGATCGGGGGGTAGATGGTCGGTACGCGGGGCCGATTGATGAGCGTCCGTGGGTCGTCGGCGGCGAGTGTGGCCACGGTCGCGGGATCGGTCGAGAGACTCGGGGGAGCGCTCACTCCCGATCTCTGCGTTGGGGACAGTCCCGGGAACAGGAGCGGATCTCGCAGCTCCGCCAAGGCGTCGTCCAAGGGCACATGCGCGTACGGCGAGTGGCCGGCCAACTGGACTCGTCCGTCCCACACGTACCGGTACGCGTCGGTGCTGGTGATCGGCGGGTGAGTCAGCCCGGGTACTTGGCACAAGGCGGCAACCACGACGACCGCGGCGATGCTGAGGCCGCGCCCGAGCCGCCAGATCACGACGCCGACGATCAGACAGCCGATCACGAGGAGAACGTTCGGCCACCAACTGGCGGCGTGCGCCCAGATCGTCAGCACGGCGATGCCGACGGCAACTCCGCCTCCCGACCACAGGCTTGCCGGGCTTGCCGGGATGGTGGCGCGGGGGATCATGCGGTACGGCGGAGAGTAAGGAAGGCTCGGTGCGGGGTGCGCCAGTCTTCGGTGGGGTGGAGGGCGGTGGTGCGGGCGTGGCGGAGCAGGGTCCGGCTGCCGATCCTTGCCCAGGGCAACGGCGTGGACCGGCGGCCGGTGGAGCTGCGCAGGACGATCGGATCGGTGTCGTCGAGGTCGTCGTCGGGATCGACCTCGACCAGGACCAGCCCGTTAGGACGCACAAGTTCCGCGCAGCGCCGGAGCAGGTCAGCGGGATCGCCGCCGATGCCGATGTTGCCGTCCATCAGGACGACGCTGCCCCAACGCCCCTCCGCCGGCAGTCGATCTTGCACCGGTCGCCGCAGTGCCGCCGCACCGCGTGACGTCGTCAGCGACACCGCTTGCGGCGACACATCGACACCGAGCGCGGGAATCCCTTGCTCAGCAAGGGCCATCACGATCCGACCAGGCCCGCAGCCGATGTCGAGAACCGGTCCTTCGCAGCGGCTCAACGCGAGCCGGTCGACGTCGTCGGCTGGTGACTGCCACCGGTCCAGCTCGCACAGCGACGGTACGGTTCGCCCGTCGATGCCGGTGGCAACCACTCGCGCCGTACCGTCCAGCGCTTGCTCGAACAGCAACCCCGGATGCGCCGCATGCTGCAACCGCCGGAACAACCGCGACAGCCGCAGCGACGGATGGTCCGCGGCGATCACGGCCGCATCCTGTGGGGTGTCCATGTCCCGCAAGGTCGGCAACAGGAGAACGCGCTTTCCCAGTCTCTCCAGGCGTCGCAGCTGATCCCGGCCGGTGTGCTCGGTCGACATCGGTACGCCGATCAGTGCCGCGTCGTCCGGTTCGCGCAGCCCGAGGCACCAGTACCCGCCGTCCTCGGTCAGCCCGAGCACAGCGTCGTACCCGGGCCAGTTGAAGCCCAGCAGCTCGCTCGGCAGTTGCGGGGTGTCCATGCCGACCAGGAACATCGGCGATCCGTCGAAGGAGTCCTCGAAGGCGGCCGCGAGCCGCTCGTCGAGTCCGTCGCCGCGTTGCGGGATCACCTCGAACCCCGGCGGGAGCCAGGGGCCCGGTTGGCCTTCGAGGACCAGTACGCGGCGTTCGGCCGGAGCCGATCGGACGGTGGTCAACGTATCGACCAGGGAGGCGCGGGCGAGGGCGGCGGCCTCATGCGGGGTGAACTCGGTCTGCAGCCGGGTCTTGACCCGACCGGGAACCGGTTCCTTCGCGATCACGATCAGCGTGCCGCGCGTGGCAATGTCTGCGGTCATGCCTTCAGCACCTTCGACATGTCCAGGACGGCCCGCGCGGCGCCGAGCGGCGTACCGGTGACCTTCGATCGGCCCGAGCGTGGCAGGTAGTCGACGTCCACCTCGGAGATCCGCCAGCCGGCATCAGCGGCCCGTACGACGGTCTCGAGTGGGTAGCCCGATCGCCTATCCAGCAGCGTGAGGTCCAGCAACGCCGTTCGGCGGGCCGCTCGCATCGGGCCGAGGTCGTGCAGGACCACGCCGGTACGGCGCCTGATCCGGCGGGACAGTTCGGCGTTCGCCAGCCGGAGATGCCACGGCCAGACATCGCGAGAGACCGCTCTCCGGCGACCCACCATCAGGTCCGCGTTCCCGGCCAAGATCGGCGCGGTCACCCGGACGAGCTGCCGCGGATCGAGGGACGCGTCGGCATCCATGAACGCGACCACCTCGGCATCGGCCGCCTCCAGACCGGCATGACACGCGGCGCCGTACCCGCGGATCGAGCAGTGCACGACGGTCGCCCCGAGTTCAGCGGCGAGCTGCGCCGATCCATCGGTCGAGCCGTTGTCCACGACAACGGCTCGGACGCCGGCCGGAAGCCGGGTGAGTACCCAGGGGAGCGCCGCCGCCTCGTCGAGGCAGGGCAGTACGAGATCGACAGCCACCCTTCGACCGTAGGGAAGATCGGGCCTCCGAAGTGGCCGCCGGCGGCTACGGGTCGCTTACGGTGAGCGCTCTCTCCGGGTCTCGGTCCAGCGCTGCGGGGTCCGGAAGACCTAGGCTCTGATCGTGGCTACTCGTGTGCTCGTCGTCGATGACGACCCGACCGTGTCCAACGTCGTCTCGGCGTACCTGACCAAGGCCGGGTACGACGCTCGCGTGGTGGCGGACGGGATCGCGGCGGTCGAGGTCTGGCAGCAATGGAAACCGTCGGTCGTCGTCCTGGACGTGATGCTGCCGGGGATGTCCGGTCTGGAGGTCCTGCGCCGGATGCGCGCGGCCGACGACGGAGCCGCGGTGATCATGCTGTCCGCCCGCGGTGAGGAGGAGGACCGGCTGGTCGGTCTGGAGTTCGGCGCCGACGACTATGTCGTGAAGCCGTTCAGCCCGCGGGAACTGACGCTGCGCGTGCAGGCGATGCTGCGGCGCGAGGAGCGGCTGGCCGGGCTCGACCTGACGCCGACGAAGCTGAGCGCCGGCCCGATCAGGATCGACACCGCGGCCCGGATCGCGTTGCTGGAAGGGAGAGAGCTCTCTCTGACGCATCGCGAGTTCGACCTGCTCGCGTATCTGGTGTCGCATCCGGGCAAGGCGTACACGAAGGCCGAGCTGTTGCGCCGGGTCTGGGGCTGGGACTTCGGCGACTCGTCGACAGTGACGGTGCACGTGCGGCGGCTGCGGGAGAAGATCGAGGCGGATCCGTCGGATCCGCAGCTGGTGCTGACCGTGCCGCGCACGGGCTACCGGTTCGCGGGGGAGTCCGAATGAACAAAGACACGATGACGATCCTCGCGTTCACCACGCTGTGGACGTTGGTGGTCGCGGTGCTCGGCGGCGCCATCTTGTGGCAGTTCCGGCGCCGCTCGTTGCGGGTGACGGTGATCGTCGCCGCGCTGGCGCCGATGGCGGCTGCACTGGCCGCGGTGCTGCAGAGCATGCGCGCGATGTTCATCTCCGAACACGACTCGTGGGTCGTGCTCTGGACACTGGCGTTCGCGGCGCTGCTCGGGCTCGGGATGTCGGTGCTGCTGGGGCACTGGATCAGCAAGGGTTCGCGTGACGTCGGTCAGCGGCTGCGGCGGTTGGGTACGACGTACGAGCCTTCCGATCGGTTCAACGGCGCCGTACCGGCCGAGCTCGCGGCGTTGACGGACGAGCTGGAGATGACCCGGCAGAAGCTGGCTGCGTCACACGCGAGAGAGCGCGCTCTCGAGGCGAGCCGGCGGGAGCTGGTCGCGTTCATGTCGCACGATCTGCGGACGCCGTTGGCCGGGTTGCGGGCGGTGGCGGAAGGGCTCGAGGACGGCGTGATCGACGACGTACCGGGGGCACTGCGGCAGATGCGATCGACGGTCGACCGGATGACCGGCCTCGTGGACGATCTGTTCGAGCTGTCACGGTTGTCGGCGGCGGCCTTGCCGCGGAAGCGGTCGGCAGTGAGTCTGCGCGAGCTGGCCGAAGACGTGGCGGGGGAGAACGGGGAGCATGCCCGCGCGTCAGGGGTTGAGCTCGCGGTGGCGACGCCGTCCGGTGACGATCGGCTTGCTGTGCAAGGGGATCCGGACGAGTTGACGCGCGCGGTGACGAACCTGGTGGGCAACGCGATCCGGCACACGGAGCCCGGCGGAACGGTCACGCTGGTGGTCGATCGGGAGCCCGACGGACGAGTGCGGCTCGCCGTGACCGATGGGTGTGGCGGGATCCCGACCGATGATCTGGAACGGGTCTTCGACATCGGCTGGCGTGGTGACGAACAGCGGACCCCGGTACCGGCCTCAGCCTCGGGTTCGGCGTCCGCGACCGGGAACTCGGGTGGAGGCGGCCTCGGGCTGGCGATCGCCCGGGGTGTGGTCGAGTCCCACGACGGCCAGATCGGCGTGACGAACATCGACGGCGGCTGCGCCTTCCAAATCGAGCTTCCCCCAGTTACCGCCCACTAGCCGAGAGCATGATGGAGCGCTCTCCGAGTTGCAGCGGCAGCGGGTGCTCTTCCTGATCGTGCCGCGGCCGGTGGCTTTGCCTACTGGCTGAGAGCGTGGTGGAGCGCTCTCCGGGCCGCGGCGACGGCGGGGTGGTTGGCGGTGCCGCGGCGGTAGGCGAGACGGGTACGGCGCTGGATCGGGAGCGGTGTGAGGACGACGCCGGGCGGCGGGGTGGCGGCCGCGAGGTCGGGGACGAAGGCGGCGCCCTGGTCGGCGGCGACCAGCGCTAGGACGGCGCCGAAGTCGTCGGCGTGATGGCGGATCCGCGGGGTGAAGCCGGCGGCCTCGCAGGCTCTGATGGTGAGCGTGTGGCAGAGCGTGCCGGGTGTGCCGGCGATCCATGGGGCGTCGTTGAGGCTGCTCAGTGATTGGGTACGGCGGGTGGCCAGGTAGACGGTTTCTTCCAGCAGAGGCTCGGTGTGCAGGCCCGGGTGGGGTGCGGCCGGGACGTGGTCGTACTCCTGGACGAGCGCGATGTCGACAGCCTCGGTGCGCAGCGCGTCGGGGACCGAGGCGGGATCGAGTTCGACCACGGTCATGCCGAGGCCGGGGTTTTCGGTGCTCAGGGCAACTATTGCCGGGGTGACGACCGTCGGGATGGCAGTCGGGAAGGCCCCGATCCGGAGAACACCGGAGAGCGCTCTCGCCGCGTTCTCGAGGTCGGTCGCCGCCTCCTCGAGCAAGGCGAGGATCGATTCGGTGTGCTCGACGAGGCCGTGGGCGGCGGGGGTGAGGGTGACGCGGCGGCCGGTGCGTTCGAGCAGCGGTACGCCGGTCTCGCGTTCGAGCGCGGTGAGCTGCTGGGAGACCGCGGACGGGGTGTACGCGAGCGCCTCGGCGACGGCCGCGATCGTGCCGCGGCGGGCGAGTTCGCGGAGCAGACGGAGCTTGCGGACGTCGAGCATAAGCTGAGCTTACGCTTTGGGGTGGAGATGCGAACTGGACCTGATGGGTTCGCACGGGTGATCGTCGGGGCATGGCATTCACCGGGCTCTTCGTCCCTCTGATCACCCCGTTCACCGCGGCCGACGTACTGGCTGAAGATGCGCTGGAAGCGCTCTCTCATGCCGTTCTCGACGAGGGCGCGACCGGAATCGTCGCGCTCGGCACGACCGGTGAGCCGGCCACCCTCAGTCCTGGCGAGCGTCGCCGGGTCCTCGACATCTGTACGGCGGTCTGTGCCGAGCGTGATGCACCGCTGATCGTCGGCGCCGGGTCGAACTCGACGGCCGCGTCGGTCGACGCGCTCGCTGAGCTGGCCTCACCTGTGAGCGCGGCGCTGGTCGTGGTGCCGTATTACACGCGGCCGTCCGAGGAAGGTGTCGTCGAGCACTTCCGGCAGCTTGCCGCGGCGAGCCCGGTGCCGCTGGTGATCTACAACATTCCGTATCGGACCGGGCGGACGCTGAGTGCGGAGACGCTCGTGCGGCTGGCGGAGCTGCCGAATGTCGCCGGGTTCAAGCACGCGGTCGGCGGGATCGACGAGACGACGATGACGTTCCTGAGCCGCGTGCCCAACGGCGTGAGCGTCTTGGCCGGGGATGACCTGTACGCCGGACCGATGCTCGCGCTGGGTGCTGCCGGCGCGATCCTCGCCAGCGCGAACGTGGCGACGCGGGTCTACGCCGACCTCCTCACCGCCTGGCAGACCGGCGACGTGGTCCGGGCCCGGAAGCTCGGCCACCAGGTAACTCCGTTGTCGAGAGCGCTCTTCGCCGAACCCAACCCGGTCGTGATCAAGGCGGTGCTCGCGGCCCAAGGCCGGATTCCGACCGGTCACGTCCGGCTCCCGCTGCTCCCCGCTGACCCGAAGACAGCCGCAACCGCCCTCCACGCCGCAACTACCGTCGCGTCCCTACTCGTTGCTTCCGGCAAGTAAATCGGGCGGGGTGGGTGTACCGACCAACGGGTGATGGTCGGTTGCTGTGGTGCTCAGAGAGCACTCGGTCGCCTCAGCTGCCGCGCCAGGGCGGACCACTACCCGTTCGTCGGTACGCCGGTTGCCCCGTGGCGCGGCTAGCTGTCGGCGGCCAGGAGGTCGGCGAGGCCGGCGGGGAGGTCGAGGGTGGGCTTCCAGCCGAGTTCGTCGCGGAGCTTGGCCGACGAGGCGGTGATGTGGCGGACGTCGCCGAGGCGGTACTGGCCGGTGATGACGGGGGCTGGGCCTTGGTAGGCGTGAGCTAGTTCGGCGGCCAGGGTGCCGATGGTGTTGATGGTGCCGCTGCCGACGTTGTACGCCGTGAAGGGTGGCTGGTGGGGGAGGGCTCCGGCGGCGGTGGTGACGGCGGTGGCGATGTCGTGGACGTGGATGAAGTCGCGGCGCTGCTGGCCGTCTTCGTAAACCTTGGGTGGTTCACCGCGTTCAAGGGCTGAGCGGAAGAGGGCGGCGACGCCGGCGTACGGGGTGTTGCGAGGCATGCCGGGGCCGTAGACGTTGTGGAAGCGCAGGGCGGTGACGCGGCTGCCGGTTTCGCGGGCCCAGGAGGCGGCGAGGTGTTCGCCGTTGAGTTTGCTGGCGGCGTAGGCGTTGCGGGGATCCAAGGGAGCGCTCTCTGCGATCAACCCTGGGCGAAGCGGCTCGGCGCAGCGCGGGCAGGGCGGGTCGAACTGGCCGGCGTCGAGGTCTTCCGGGCGGCGCGGTCCGGGAGCGACCTGGCCATGGCGGTCGCAGTCGTAGCGGCCTTCGCCGTAGACGACCATCGAGCTGGCGTAGACGAGGTGGCGCAGGTTCGCGTGCCCGAGTTCGCGGAGCAGGACGGCGGTACCGAGGCTGTTGGTGGAGACGTAGTCGTCGATATCGTCCAGATCGACGCCGAGCCCGACCTTGGCGGCCAGGTGGATCACGGTGTCGATCCCGGGGAGCGCTCTCCGGAGATCTTCGGCGTTCCGGATGTCGCCGACGATCAGGTCGTCCCTCGGTTCCGGGCGAATCCGATGGACGTCCGGCCGCAGCGAGTCGAAGACCAGTACGTCGTGCCCTTCGGCGGTCAGCTGGTTGTGTACGTGCCGCCCGATGAAGCCGGCACCCCCAGTCAGTAGAACCCTCATCGCTGCGCCACCCCACTCAACGCGTCGGCGCCGAGGTCGGGCCGGGGAGCGCTCTCCGGCGTTCTTGCCTCGGCGGCGGTGCCGTCGAGGGAATGGTGACAGCTGCAGTCCGCACCGGCGGGAAGGCGGGGGATGACGTCGGTGAGGAGGGACTTGAGGCGGTCGATGCTGTGGGCAAAGACCTTGTAGACCTCGGCCTCCGTCACCCCGTCGCCTTGCTGGAGGCCGGCGTCGTGATCGGTGACGACGGCGAGGGAGGTGTAGCAGAGAGCGAGTTCCCGGGCGATCGCGGCCTCGGGCGCGCCGGTCATCCCGACGACCGACCAGCCCTGCGCCGCGTGCCACAGCGACTCGGCGCGGGTCGAGAACCGCGGTCCGTTGATCACCACCATCGTCCCGTTCGGTACGACGTTGCCGGTGGCAATGATCGTGGACCGCCCGACCGGGCAGTACGGGTCAGCGGCCGACGTGTGCACCGCAGCCTCGTCGTACACGGTCTGCGGCCGGCCCCACGTGCGATCGACATACTGGTCCGGGACGAGGAAGGTGCCGGGCGTCAGCTCGGCGCGCAGGGAGCCGACGGCGCAGGGCGCGAGGACCTGGCGGACACCGAGTTCGCGCAGGGCCCAGAGGTTGGCGCGGTAGTTGACCCGGTGCGGCGGGAAGCGGTGGTCGGTGCCGTGCCGTGGGATGAAGGCGACCTCACGCCCGGCGACCTCGCCGACGACCGGTGGTTCGCTGGGCGGACCGAACGGCGTACTGACGTCGACGCGGCGCGCGTCCGCCAGGAACGAGTAGAAGCCGGAACCACCGAGCACACCGATATCAACCATGACTCCGACGCTAATTGCCCCCGAGTCGCCGATGACGCGATTCGGCCGGACCGTGAGCGCTCCGTAAGGGGTGGTCCAATGTTGCAGTGAAGGTCACCACGGCACTGCTCGCGCTCGCCGTCATGGCGCTGTTGTTCAGCGCCTACGCGAGCTGGACCGCGGGCCGCCTGGACCGGCTCCACCACCGCGTCGAGCTCGCCCGGGCCGCGCTGGAGACAGAGCTCGCCCGCCGAGCCGCACTGGTCGCGGAGCTGGCCGGCGCCGGCGTGCTCGACCCCGCGTCCTCCCTGCTGCTCCTCGACGCCGCACACAGGGCGCGTACGGCGGAACCCGAGGACCGCGAGCAACGCGAGTCCGCACTGACCCGAGCAGTGAACGCGACGGGGACCGCCGTCGAGCCATGGTCGGGTGAACTGGCGCTCGCGATGCGACGCGTGCAGCTGGCCCGCCGCTTCCACAACGACGTCGTCGTCTCGACCCGAGACCTCCGTCAGCGGCGGCTGGTGCAATGGTTCCGGTTGGCCGGTCATGCACCGATGCCGTCCACCATTGAGCTGGAGGACGGCCGGTGACCGACTTCGAGCAGTACCGGCACGAGCTACGTGTGCACTGCTATCGCCTGCTCGGCTCCTACGACGAGGCTGAGGACATGGTCCAGGAGACCTTCCTCCGCGCCTGGCGAGGCCGCGACACCTTCAGAGGCCAGTCCAGCCTGCGCACCTGGCTCTACCGCATCGCGACCAACCTCTGCATCGACGACGTACGCCGGCCGCGCCGGGTGCTGACCTACCAGCTCGAGCCCGCGTCGTTCCCGGCCGCGGCCCTGCCGGCCAGGGACGACCTCCCGTGGCTGCAGCCTTACCCCGACGTCTTGCTGGACCGAGCCGAGGAGCCAGACGCCCAGCTGGTACGGCGGGAGACGATCGAACTCGCGTTCCTGATCGCGATCCAGCACCTACCGCCGCGGCAGCGCGCCGTACTGATCTTCCGTGACGTACTCGGCTGGTCCGCCAAGGAGACCGCCGCAGTGATGGACCTGACTGCCGCTGCGGTCAACTCGGCGCTCCAACGGGCCAGACCGGTCCTCAAGACGCACCTGCCACCGCATCGGGCTGACTGGGCCGCTACACCGTCGACGGCTGGAGAGCAGGCGTTGCTGCGCAGGTACGTCGACGCCTGGGAGGCGGGCGACCCGGATGCGCTCACTGCGCTCATGTACGAGGACGTGCGGATCACGATGCCGCCGTACCCGTTCTGGTTCGAAGGACGCGAGGTGGCGCGCCACACGATCGTCGCGAACCTGGACCCGGCGTACCGGGGCCAGTGGCGCTACCTGCCCACGTCGGTCAACCGGCAGCCCACCCTGGCCGCCTACCTGCGTGAGCCGGGCGACACCGCGTTCCGCCCGTTCGGTCTGGACGTCTTCCGGGTCGAGAACGGGCTCATCGCCGAGCTGACCGCGTTCCAGCTCACCGACTTCACCGCCCACAACCTGCCGCCCTACTTGGCCTCCGCATAGGTCTTCACGGTCGCGGTGCTGAACGCGAACCGCGTCGGCGTCGGACCAAAGGTCAGCGTGCCGGCGAGATCACTCGCGTCCTGGATGGCTGAAGCAACGACCTCCGCCTCGTCAGCCGGGCAATGCACGATGACCTCGTCGTGCTGGAAGAACACGAGCTCGGCCTTCAACGGACCTAACGCCTGCCGCAGCGCCGCGAGCATCAGCAACGCCCAGTCGGCCGCACTGCCCTGTACGACGAAGTTCCGGGTGAAGCGGCCGCGGGCTCTCGCGTGCCGAGAGTCGGTCTGCGGTTCGTCGACGGGCGGACCTTCGAGCGTCGCGGCGTCGAGCGGTGCACCACTCGGCGGGCAGGTGCGGCCGAGCCACGTGCGCACGAGTTTGCCCTCTTCACCCGCGCGGGCGGCATCGTCGACGTACTGGACGGCTTGCGGGAATCGCTTGCGCAGCATGGCGAGGTTCTTCAGCCCGTCGCCGGAGGTCTGCCCGTAGATCGCGCCCAGTACGGCGATCTTGGCCGTCGCGCGGTCGCCGGAGAAGGCCGCGTCCGACACCGCTTTGTAGAGGTCGCCCGGATCGCTCGCGACCTCCATCAGCGCCCGGTCGCGGGAGATCGCGGCGAGGATCCGCGGCTCGAGCTGCGACGCATCGGCCACGACCAGACTCCAGCCGGGATCGGCGACCACCGCGCGCCGGATCACCTTCGGGATCTGCAGACCGCCACCACCGTTGGTGATCCAGCGCCCCGACACCGTGCCGCCCGGTACGAACCCGGGCCGGAACCGCCCGTCGTGCACCCAGTCGTTGAGCCAGGACCACCCATTAGCCGTGTAGATCCGGTAGAGCTTCTTGTACTCGATCAGGGGCTCGACGGCCGGATGATCGATCGTCTCCAGCTCCCAGCGGCGTGTGCTCTTCAGCTGGAACCCGGCCTGCTTGAACGCCTTCAGTACGTCGACCGGCAGGTCGGGCCGGACCCGTCGACCGAACGCCGCGGACACCTGCTCAGCCAGCTCGGTCAACCGGCGCGGCTCACCCGTCCCGCCGAACCGCTCGCCCAGCAGCTCAGCCAGCATCTCGCGATGCACCGAAGCGCTCCACGGCAGCCCGGCCCGATCCATCTCCGCGGCGACCAGCATCCCGGACGACTCCGACGCGGTCAGCAATCGCATCCGGTCCGGATACTCGGTCTCCCCGTGCCGCCGGAGCTGATCGGCATACACCCGGAGCAGCGCCTCGAAGGCGATCGGCTCCTCCTGGATCTCGAACAGCGACGACTGCTCACCCGGTACGACGGCGCGCAGCGGCGGATCGGGTGGAACCGGCGCCCCCGTCATCCGGGCCCACGCGGCCGCCGCCGACCGCGGTTCGCCGAGCCGGCCGGCGTGACCGAGCAGCAACCCCTCACTGTTCTCGATGTCGTAGCAACGCTCGACCCGCACGCCACTGGCCAACAGGCGCGGGTAGATCTCGGCCGACGCCCGCCAAACCCACCGCGTCACCTCCGGCCGCGAGCCGACCGCAGCGGCGAGATCAGGCTCGTGCAGGATCGGCCCGGCAGGCTGACCGTCCGGATGCAGAGCGACGAGCACCGCCCCGCCACCCTCCTCCGGCGCAATCGCCCACCTCTCGTCCATACGTAGATCCTCACACCCCCCACCGACACAATCCGACCTTGAGCACCCACCAACCGTTTTCGACCGTCCAACCCGACTGAACCGTGCACAAGGTCGCCGAAGTGGTCGAGCGGTGCACAACGTCACAACCCACACCTTGAGCACCGTTCAACCGTCTGCGGGCGCGCTCGGTGGTTGAACCGTGCTCAAGGTGGTCGGGGTGGTGCGTGGGGTCGCGGTGGGGACTTTGTGCACCGGTCAACCGTTTGCGGCGCCTCACGATGGTTGAGCCGTGCTCAAGGTCGGGGCGAGGGGGGAGTGGAGTGGTGCACGGGGGTCGCGGTGGGGACTTTGGGCAACCGTTCAACCGTTTGCGGGCGGCCTCGGTGGTCGAGCCGTGCTCGAGGTGGGACTTTGTGCACCGGTCAACCGTTTGCGGCGCCTCACGATGGTTGAGCCGTGCTCAAGGTGGTCGGGGTGGTGCGTGGGCCCGCGGTGGGGACTTTGGGCACCGTTCAACCGTTTGCGGGCGGGTTCGGTGGTTGAACCGTGCTCAAGGTCGGGGGTGAGGCCAATCGTGGGAGACTGGACTTATGTGGCGGGCGGGAGATCTGGAACCGGCGGACGGGACCAAGACCGAACAGGTCGAGGCGTTGGTGCTTCGGCGGATTGAACGTGGTGATCTGTCGATCGGTTCGCGGTTGCCGTCGGAGCGGGTGCTGGCCGAGCGTCTCGGGCTCAGTCGGGTGACGGTGGTCCGGGCTCTCGACCATCTGCGGGCGGACGGCGTACTGGAGACGAAGCGTGGTTCCGGGACACACGTGCGGCCGACTGACCGCCTGCTCGACCCGATCGCGCCCGCGTCGACTGTGAGTGCGGGGGACCAGCCCCTGCTCGACCTGCGGTTCGCGACGACGGCAGCGCCCCATGATGTGGTCGAGGCTGCGGCTCAGATGGTGGCGGACAGCCTGCCGCAGGCCATGGGTGGTGACGGTCCGCCGTCTGGTGGTTCTCTTGAGCTCCGTACGGCGCTCGCCGCGCGACTGACGTCTGAGGGCGTACCGACTGACCCGGACCAGCTCACGCTCACTGTCGGCGCAGCGGCCGGTCTGAACGCCGCGTTGGCCGGACTGGACCTCGGACCGGGTGTAGCGATCACCGAGACCCCGACGTACCCGGCTGCCTTCGATCTGCTCCGCAAACACCGGCTGGACGTGGCCGGGTGGCCGGCTGGGGTGTGGGACACCGATCAGCTCGCACACCTGTGCAGACGGCACCGGCCGAAGGTCATCTACCTGCAGGCTGACAACCACAACCCCACTGGCCTCAGCCTCCCGGCAGACCGCCGTACGACGGTTGTCGAGATCGCCCGGCGTTATGGCGCCGCACTGATCAGCGACGAGACCATGCGACCGCTGTGGCTGGCCAGTGGGGCGCAGGCCGACCCGTTGAGCCGCTACCCACGCACCGTGAGCGTCGGCTCGCTCTCGAAGACGGTGTGGGGTGGACTGCGAGTCGGCTGGGTCCGGACCGGCAAACAACTCAGACGGCGGATCAACACGGCCGCCCAGCTCAGTGTGGCGTCGCCGAGTGCGCTGGACGACCTGCTGGCCCAGGCGATCGTGCAGAAGCTCGACAAGGTGATCAGCAGGCGCCGTACTCGCCTCCGCGCCAATCTGCACGCGCTGGAGACCGGACTGCGGACGCTGGACGGCGTGACGTGGGCCACGCCGACAGGTGGCATGACGCTCTGGCTGGAGCTGACCGACGTACGGGCTCGGCGGGTGCTGGACGCAGCGCGGGAACACGGTCTCCTGCTGGGCTCAGGCGACCTGTTCACGCCGGACGGCACCGATCGGCGGCACATCCGGATCCCGTTCACCGCGCCGCCCGCCACGCTCCGGCTGGTCGTCGCCCGGCTCGGCGACGCGCTCGCTCAGTCCACTTGAATCAAGGTGGACTGAAGATCGGTGCCGGATCCGACCTAACCTGGTGAGCGAGCCCCACGACCAGGAGGATGCAGTGACTGAGAACGTGACCGGTACCGCGAAGGTCAAGCGCGGGATGGCGGAGATGCTCAAGGGCGGCGTGATCATGGACGTCGTCACCGCCGAGCAGGCCAAGATCGCCGAGGACGCCGGTGCGGTCGCCGTGATGGCACTGGAGCGCGTTCCGGCCGACATCCGCGCGCAGGGCGGCGTCTCCCGGATGAGCGACCCGGACATGATCGAGAGCATCGTCAACACCGTGTCGATCCCGGTGATGGCCAAGGCCCGGATCGGTCACTTCGTCGAGGCGCAGGTGCTGCAGAGCCTCGGCGTCGACTATATCGACGAGTCCGAGGTGCTCACCCCGGCCGACTACGCCAACCACATCGACAAGTGGAACTTCACCGTCCCCTTCGTCTGTGGCGCGACCAACCTGGGCGAGGCGCTGCGCCGGATCACCGAGGGCGCGGCGATGATCCGCTCCAAGGGCGAGGCCGGTACCGGTGACGTCTCCAACGCCACCACCCACATGCGCCAGATCCGCCAGGAGCTCCGCAAGCTGCAGAACCTGCCCGAGGACGAGCTGTACGTCGCCGCCAAGGAACTGCAGGCGCCGTACGAGCTGGTCAAGGAGGTCGCCGCCCTCGGCAAGCTCCCCGTCGTCCTGTTCACCGCCGGCGGCATCGCCACCCCCGCCGACGCCGCCATGATGATGCAGCTCGGCGCCGAAGGCGTCTTCGTCGGCTCCGGCATCTTCAAGTCCGGCAACCCGGCCCAGCGCGCCGAGGCGATCGTGAAGGCCACCACCTTCTACGACGACCCCGACGTGATCGCCAAGGTCTCCCGCGGCCTCGGTGAGGCCATGGTCGGCATCAACGTCGACGAGATCCCCCAGCCGCACCGCCTCGCCGAGCGCGGCTGGTAGTCGACCGGACCTCATCCCGGTTGCCTCATATTCCAGCGTCAATCGGGTGTGGGCTGTTGATCTCGCCGGTACTGGCGGCTGGTCGATCAGGGCGTAATGGTTTTGGACCACGGCATGGGGATCGACAGGGTTCAGATGCCGTGGTCTCGCCCCGGAGTCGGGCAGGTGGATCCGACGGGCCGGCGGCAGATGTCAGCCGGGCGCACGTGTTGCTTCGGAGGCTGCTGGCAGAACGACCAGCGGTGATGCGGCAAACAGCCAGCACTTGTAGCGGCAGAACGACGGCCGACCGCTCAGGTGTGCGTCGACGCTCCATCCCATGCCGATGTCAGCCATGCCAGGTCGGTCACCGCTTCCTGCCGCGCGTTCTCGGCGCGCGTGAACAGTTCGTCGGTTTTGGTCAGCACGAGACTGTACGGCCGGCCCTGGCGTCGGGATTGGTGCCGCACTGGGAGTGCGGCCGTGTCGATGTGGCTGTGGACGTGTCGGCGCCCGTCTTTTGCGAGGGGCCAGTCGAAGGTCCGATCTGACCGGGATCGGAGGAACGTGCCCAGCGTGTCGCAGATGTCGCACTGGCACCCGGTCCAGTCGATCGACCAGTCGTCGGCGTCTCGTGGCGGCGTTGCGATGATCGCGCCGAGCCGCTGCGCGCAGTCCCGGGCGACCGCGTCGAGCCACGCCGGTCGGTGCGGGAGCGCCGAACGCAGTGCTGGCATCAGACACGCCAGTACGGCGTCGTCGTACTGGCGTAGCGCTGCGGTGATCGCATCGCGCGACGTGCCTGACGCCGCATCGAGCAGCCGGGTCAGTGGCGTGCTGAGCATCTCCAGTTGCGGCTGGCGGACTTCGCTGCGAGCGGTGGTGGTCCAGGACCGAAGCTGGCTGTCCATCCAGTGCCAGGTCTTGGCGGTCAGCAGCCGCGCCACTTCCGGCGTACCGGCGGAATCCAGCGCGTCGCATAGTCCTGGCAGCCGGTCGGTCGACTCGCATCGGTCGGCTCCGTGGTGGTGTCTCGGTTCGAACCACCCGTCGATGATGCCCCGCGTCCACTGCTCGCCGTACCGCCCGGCCGCCGCGGCAATCTTGCCCGCGTGTTCCTGCGTGAGGGTCTCTATCCGGAACGGCTCCAGCAGCATCGCCGCTGTCCCAGCAACGTCGAGGCCAACCGCCACGTCCAGCGCTAGACCGAGCAGTCCCGGCTGCGACGTGGTCCCTCTCCAGAACGGTGCGAGCGAATCCGCCGCGAGACGCGCGTTCTCCAATTCTCCCGCCTCGATGCGGTCGCGGAGCTCGTGAAGCGCCCACTGCGATCCGGCCTCGGCGCGTGCGGCGAACGCCCGGTCCCGCGGCCAGATGACGACTGCGGCGCGCCGATACCATCGATCCAGCGTGTTGCCGTAGTTGCCCATGTAGCCCTCGTACTCGGATCGGTAGGGCTCCAGTGCCGCGCTCGGGGTACTGGCACACACCTCGTGGCCGGGAACGTACAGCGAGATCGGCTCGCCGCCGCGGCCGTCCGGGCCGGTCCACCAGCCCAGGGTGATTTCGTCCTCTATCAGTTCATTGAGCTGATAGTCACCTGGGTCCTCGTACTCCTCGTCGTCGTTATAGTCGTAGCCCCAAGGCTCGCTGCTGGACGGCGCGGTGTCCCAGGTCTCCTGCACCTCCGCGAGCGCAAGCACCGCGTCACACCCGGCCTCTTCCGCGGCGGCACGTAGCAGTGCAGCCCGTTCCGCGTCGGCGCCCTTCAGCCGCGGCCAGCTCAGGCCTCGCTGGGTGTACTCGTGGTCGAGCAGGAAGACCAGCCGGTTCGGTGTTCCGAGATCGCGGCTGGTGTAGCGGGCGGTGGCCGGCGTGGTGAAGTGCTCGCTCAGGCAGTGCGCCAACTCGGCAGCGGTCCCAGCTTTCGGAGCCGGGGCATCCGCGGTGGCCAGCAGGTTGAACGTGAGCGTGGTCCGGTACCCGGACCTGACCGGCTTGACCTCGTGTCGGCAGTCTGAGTAGAACGCGACGAGCGTCAGCTCTTTCTTCGAGGCACGGTAGGTCTTGACCTCACCGGCATGGTCGATGACCAGTTCCCCGCCGGTGTGTGCCGAGGGCAGTGACACCACCAGTGTGCCCACCATGGTGTCGTCCTTCTCCGAGTCTTGGTGGGGAGAAGGACGGTCCTTTGCCGTAGACCAGCATCGAGTGCGGCTCGGCCCGCAGCCGCGCCGTCCGCGGGAGCCCGAGCTCGTCGCGGAAATGCTCCAGCGCGCGGTCCAGCATGGCCATCCAGTCGGGGCCGAGCGTGAGCTGATCTGGCGTGAGTTCCCAGGTATCGCGGACGCTGGTGTCTGTCAGCGTCTCCTCGCCTCGCCCGAACTTCGCTGGGCGCGCCACCGCGATCAGCTTCTTCGCCAGCGGCGCGCGGACCGGAAAATTCACCATCCCGACGCCAGCGACTTCAAGCTGGACCAGTTGCGCCGGCATCAGCAGTTCAGCGCTGAATGACCCAGTCCGTTCGCAACCGCGAAGCAGTCCCGACAGCCGTTCACGTGCCGAGGTCACCATGCATCCCCTTGCGGGCTCGTTGCCTTTCGTGCGCAGCCAGACTGTACCGGCGGCTGACTCGGATGCCGAAGAGGGCTCAGCGCAGAAACTCGGGCACGCGCTGGGTGCCCGACATCAAGGTCGAGACCAGGGCGGCCGCCTTGCTGATCGCCGCCAGCGGCGTCGCGGACGCGATCGCGTGCATCCCGGTCGGGGAAGCCCTCTCTCATCGGCGGCGGTGCGCCTGGCCACGTTCCCACCAGTCGATGGGCTCGTCACCCCCGCCGTCGTGGGACATGCGCTGAATGATGTGTGCGGCGAACTCCGCTTGGGCGCCGGTTGTCTGGCAGAACGTCCACAGCTGCCGTGCCGCGCGCTGGTACTGGAAGATCACCTCGTCGACTTCGAAGGCGTCCAGTTCACCGGCGCGGTGCCGATCGACCGCTTCAGCGACCCGCTGGACCAGCGCCGCCAACTGTGCCTCGTGATAGGTGGCGACCTGCTGGCGTGCAGCTCGCCGCTCGGCCTTCGTACTCACGAAAAACAACGCTACCTTGCCCGGAGCAGCCCGACCGGGACGCTGCAGATCCCAAGCCGCTGCCGCGGTGCGGCCCGGCGCAAGCTCGGGCGTTCCGGACGACCATGCGCGCGACCGTGTCACATGACGGGCCTGTGGCATCAACGTCGACGAAATCCCAGTCCCGCACCGCTTGGCGGAACCCGGTTGGTAGTCGACCGGACCTCGTTTCGTTTGCCTCATAGTCCAGCGTGAATCGGGTGCAGGGCTGTTGATGTCGCCAGTATTGGCGGCTGGTCGATCAGGGCGTAACAATCTTGGACCACGGCATCGGGATCGGCAGCGCCAGGTGCCGTGGTCTGGCCCCGGAGCTGGGCAGGCAGATCCGATAGGTCGCCGATGACCACAGCCGATGCCACCTCATCCGTGTGATCCGGCGGCCTTGTGTTGACTGGGTACTGCTCTCGAGCGCAGGAGGGCTGGTGGATTGAGCGCTGACGACTGCGATCCGCATCGTGCAGAATCAGCGACCGCGGTGTTGCAGAACAGCGACTTGGATCCTGCAGAACAGCGGGTTTGTGCTTGCAGAACGGCCACTTACGAGGTGTCATAGTGCTGTGACCTCGAACGACGTTCTCTCCCGCCATGCCCTCCCGTGGGCGAAGGAGCTCGTTGGCTCCTTCCCTGCCCTCGTCATCGAGGGAGCGCGACAAGTTGGTAAGAGCACGCTCGCTGCGATGCTCGTCGAGAGCTCGGAACGCCCGGCGCGCTACCTCACCCTGGACGACGACGTGCAGCGGGCCGCCGCGCAGAACGACCCGCAGGCTTTCGTGAACCAGCTCCCCGACGGGATGCTCGTCATCGACGAGATCCAGCGCGCCCCCGAGTTGCTGCTGCCGATCAAGGCGTCCATCGACCGGCACCGCTCCCCGGGCAGGTTTCTCCTCACCGGGTCGGCCGATCTGCTACGGCTCGAACGGACGCCCGACTCCCTCGCAGGCCGCGCCGTCACGCTGCCGCTGCGGACCTTGAGCCAGGGAGAGCTCAACGGTCGCCTCGACGACTTCGTGACCCGCTTCCTTGCCGGCGTGGATCCCTTCGAGGTCCGCTCGAAGGTCTCGCGTGAGGACTACGCGAACCTCCTCGCAGCAGGCGGGTATCCGGAGGTCTTTCGGCGGTCGCCGCGACTGCGTGCGGCCTGGTTCGATGGGTACGTGGACCGCATCGTCCAGCGCGACGCTCGCGATGTCCGGCGTCTCGTCGACGGCAACCGCCTGGCGACCCTCCTGCGCCTGGTCGCAGCGAATCAAGCCGGTGAGGTGGTCCGCGCCCGCCTGGCGCGCGACGCCGATATCCCCGAGACCACCGTGACTGCCTATCTCGACCTCGTCGAGACGTTGTACCTCGTCGAGAGAATTCGACCGTGGACGGGAAACCTCACGACCCGCCAGGCCCGCAAGGCCAAGGGACTCATCAGTGACTCGGCGCTCGCGATGCACCTCTCGGGTGTGACACCCGCCCGTGCTGCGGCACTCGTCGGCGGTGGCGAGCTGCTGGGGCCACTGCTGGAAGGTCTCGTGGTCTCCGAGCTGCGCAAGCAGCAGACCTGGAGCGACACCCGGTTCTCAGTCTTCCACTACCGTGAGTCGTCGGGCGTTGAGGTGGACGTTGTCCTTGAGCTCGACGACGGCCGGGTCCTTGGTCTCGAGGTGAAAGCGAAGCAGACCTACAAGCCCGAGCATTTCCGTGGTCTTCAGCGGCTTGCCGAGCGTCTGGGCGACAGGTTCCTGGGCGGCATTGTGCTAGGCACCGCGGACCAGGGCGTGCGGTTCGGCGCGAACCTCGTCGGGTTGCCCATCGCCTCCTTGTGGGAGCTCTGACTGGATTCCTTGACGATCCCAGGTGTGCGCGGTTACGGGAATCAACAATCTTGGACCATGGCATCAACGTCGACGAGATCCCCCAGCCTCGACGGCGTGCCACAGCAAGGAGTTCTCGGCGAGCGGGACGGTGTTCACGGCAACGACCTCGTGGTCGCGCCGCGGGGCCGGGAGCTCGCGTACGACGCGGCCGACATGCGAAGCGGGCCATGCCATTGTTTCGGTGGGTGCGTCAAGGCGCGCCAGCAGGTGGTCGTCGACCCGTGCGAGGGACAACGAACAACCCGCCATCTCCAGAGCGGTCAGGAAGCTTCCGACCCAGGCGCGCTCGAGTGTGATCCCCTGCTCGGCCAGGAAAGTGACGGCTCGCCGGGCGATGATGGCGAGCTCCATCGTCGGCGTACCACCCAGGTTGTTCACCAGCAGAACGACGCGATCACCGGCGCTGATGCCGCGGTCGGCGACGAGCCGGGTGAGCAGTATGTCGATGACCTCGTCGGCCACGCCCATCGTCGCGATCGACTCCGCTGTCGTGATCGCCTCCTGTTTGACCGCGCCAAGGGGTAGGCCCGCCTCGGCGGCGGCTCCGGCGACCTTGTGGACGAGAACGGTTCCGGCGAGGCCCCGCCGACCGGCATTGTCCCCGTCTGCAGCCAGGGCGGCGTCGTCAGCCACGACGATCATCTCGACCTCGAGGCCTTCGGTGCGCGCCGTTCCCCCAACCCTGCGGACCGGCGCTCGTCACTGCTGGACCTGACCGCCGACGGCCTCCGGCTGGTAGACGCGGCGGAGGCCACCTTCACCGAACGGACCGCGGAGCTGATTGCGGACGTCCTCACCGCCGGCCAGATTTCGGCCGCTGCGAAGGTGCTGGCGCTGCTGCGCGCCCAGCTCGAGCAGGATCAGATCGGCATGCCCACAGGGTGAATCGGCGAGGTCGAGAAAGCCGAACGAGCTCCGACGTCACTGCCAAACACGGTTGGCGGAGGAGTTCGGGATGCGATCGGATCGGCTGTTGCGGACGTACGTCGTACTGACGGTGGTGTCGACCGGTGCCTCGTCGATGATCTGGGGAGTCAACACGCTGTTCCTGCTCGATGCCGGGCTGAGTGTCGGCAAGGCCTTTGCGGCGAACGCGTTCTTCACGGTGGGCATGGTGTTGTTCGAGGTGCCGACCGGTGTGGTCGCGGACACGGTCGGCCGGCGGGCGTCGTACCTGCTGGGTACCGTGACACTCTTCGGGTCCACACTGCTCTACCTGCTGCTGTGGGAGCAGCGTGCGCCGTTCGCGGCGTGGGCTGTGGTCTCGATGCTGCTCGGACTCGGGTTCACGTTCTTCAGCGGAGCTACTGAAGCCTGGCTGGTGGATGGGCTGAAGGCGACCGGCTACACCGGATCGCTGGAGTCCGCGTTCGCCAAGGGCCAGATCGCTAATGGTGTCGCGATGATGGGTGGAACGATCGCCGGTGGTGTGCTGGCGCAGAGCACCAACCTCGGAGCCCCGTACGTCGCTCGCGCAGCGCTCCTCGCGGCCGCCTTCGGTGTGGCGTGGCGGGCGATGCGTGATGTCGGCTTCACGCCCAAGCCACGAGCGTCGGTCATGGCGGAGATGGGCGGCATCCTCCAGGCCTCGATGGATCACGGACTGCGCAGACCGGCCGTGCGCTGGGTCATGCTGGCCGCGCCCTTCGCCGCAGGTGTGACCGGCTACGGCTTCTACGCGGCCCAGCCGTACCTCCTGCAGCTGTACGGCGACGCCCGGTCCTATGTGGTCTCCGGCCTGGCAGCCGCCCTGGTCGCCGGCGCGCAGATCATCGGTGGGGTGGCCGCGACCACGGTTGGGCGGGCCTTCGGACGACGTACCTCGATGCTGCTCGCCACTTCGATCGGTATGACGATCGTCTTGGTGCTCATGGGGATCGCCCACACCTTCTGGACGGTCTTGCTCGTGCTGACTGTCTGGGCCGTCATCTCTGCGACGACCGGACCGGTGCGGCAGGCGTACCTCAACGACCTGATCCCCTCAGCGCAGCGGGCGACTGTGCTGTCGTCGGACAACCTGCTGTCCTCGACGGGCGGCGTGGCCATCCAGCCCACGCTCGGCAAGGCGGCCGACGTCTGGGGCTACGGCCCGTCGTACCTGCTCGGTGCCGCAATCCAGCTGCTCGCCCTGCCCTTCCTGCTGCTCGCCGGACGCGAGACCTCAGTCGCCACTGACCAGGATCGGCTAGCGTCGGGGCGTGTTGTTGCCTGAGGTGTCGGTACCGGGTGCGGATCTGCCTGTGCGGGCCGTGCTGCCTGCCACGGTTGAGGCGGTGCGTTCGCACGGTACGGCGGTGCTGGTGGCGCCGCCGGGATCGGGGAAGACGTCGCTGTTGCCGCTGGCGTTGGGTGATGCGCTCGGGGGCACGATCATCGTCGCGGAGCCGCGCAGGATGGCGACGCGTGCGGCGGCGACGCGGTTGGCGATGCTGGTGGGCGAGCCGTTGGGGCAGCGGGTCGGTTACGCGATGCGCGGTGAGCGGAGCGGTGGCCAGGGGCTTCGGGTCGAGGTGGTGACGACAGGTCTGCTGGTACGGCGTTTGCAGCAGAACCCGGAGTTGCCGGGTGTCGCCGCGATCGTGATCGACGAGTGTCATGAGCGGCACCTTGATGCGGATCTGTTGCTGGCGTTCTGCCTCGATATCCGGGCGAACCTCCGGGAGGACCTGGCGATCGTGGCGACCTCGGCCACGCCGGACACAGTCAGGTTGAGTCGGGCGTTGGGCGCGGCACCCGTGATCACTGCGTCGGCGGCGCTGTTCGACGTGGCGATCGAGTGGGCGCCACCGCCGGTCCCGGTGCCGCTGCTGCCTGGTGGGCGAGTTGATCCGCGGCTGCTCGATCACGTCGCTGCCGTCGTACGGCGGGCGCTGGCTGAGAACGAGGGCGACGTCCTCGTGTTCGTGCCGGGGGAGGCCGAGATCAACGGGGTGACTCGGCGGTTGGCCGGGGAGAACGTACTGCCGTTGTTCGGGCGCCAGTCTCGGGCTGAACAGGAGCGTGCGCTGGCGGCGGGTGGGACTCGGCGGATTGTGGTCACGACCTCGGTGGCCGAGAGTTCGCTGACGGTGCCTGGGGTCCGAGTGGTGGTCGACTCGGGGCTGGCCCGGGAACCACGGACCGATCAGTCGCGCGGCCTTGGTGCTCTGGTGACCTGCCGGGTTTCGAAGTCGTCGGCCGATCAGCGGGCCGGCCGGGCTGGGCGGGAGGCGCCGGGCCGGGTCTATCGGTGCTGGTCTGCCACCGACCACGCGCATCTGGACGATCATCCGGCGCCGGAGATCGCGATCGCCGATCTGGCCGCCTTCGCCCTCGACCTCGCGGCCTGGGGTGCGCCGGCTGGCGACGGGCTGGCGTTGCTCGAGTCGCCGCCGGTGGTGGCGATGAACGCAGCCACCGAGCTGCTGCGCCGCCTTGATGCGGTTGACGACGCAGGCCGGATTACCGAGCGGGGACGTCGGATGGCGGCGATCGGGGCGCATCCCCGGTTGGCTCGTGCGTTGCTCGACGGGACGCCGCGGGTTGGCGCCGACCGCGCACGCGAGATCGTTGCCATGCTCTCGGATGACTCCGGTCGCGACTTCGGTGATGACCTTCCGGCGCGCTGGCGATCCCTTCGCCGTGGCGATGACCGCGGCGCGACCTCCCGTTGGCGAGAGGAAACAAAACGCCTCAGCCGCGGTACGACGGCCGGTGGCCCGGCGGGCGTCGTACCGGATGATCTGGCGGCGGGGATCGTTGTGGGGCTGGCGTATCCGGATCGGATCGCGAGGGCTCGTGCGGCCGACTCAACGACGTACCAGATGTCTGGCGGTACCGGTGCAGCGCTGGATCCGCAGTCACCGTTGCGGACCACGCCCTGGCTGGCGATCGCGGTTGCTGATCGTGCACCGGGTCGCGCCGACGCCAGGATCCGTTCCGCGGCGCCGATTGATGAGCAGACCGCGCGAGACATCGCGGGCGACCTCGTGTCGACTACTGACCAGATTCGCTGGGAAGACGGCCGGGTGGTGACGCGACGCGTCGAGGCACTCGGTGCGATCGTGCTGAACGACGTACCGCTGGCCAAGCCCGACCGGCTGCTCGTGCAAGCCGCTGTCCGTGACGGCATCCGGCGTAGCGGTCTGTCTGTACTGCGCTGGTCTGAGGCTGCCGTCGCCTTGCGGGAGCGGCTCGCGTTCTGCCACGCCCACCTGGGAGACCCGTGGCCCGCGGTTGACGACGACGCGCTGCTGGCCGGTCTCGACGACTGGCTGGGTACTGAGCTCGCCTCCGTCCGCGGTGCGCGCGACTTGGCCCACATCGACGTGGCTGCGGCGCTCCGGCGACTACTGCCCTGGCCCGCAGCCACCCGGTTCAGTGAGCTCGCACCGGAGCGGCTGAAGGTCCCGTCCGGCTCCGAAGTGCGTCTCGCGTACGACGGTGTCGAGCCGCCTGTCCTCGCAGTGAAGCTGCAGGAGGTGTTCGGCTGGACTGCCACTCCAGCTGTCGCGGACGGCCGTGTCCCCGTCGTACTGCACCTGCTGTCGCCCGCACGGCGTCCCGTCGCCATCACCAGCGACCTGGCTTCGTTCTGGAAGCAGGGCTATCCACAGGTCCGAGCTGACCTGAGAGCCCGCTACCCCCGCCACCCGTGGCCGGAGGATCCGCTCACCGCCGTACCGACCAAGAGAGTGAAGCCCCGCCAGTGAGGCGAGATAACCTGAGGCTTGTGAGCACTTCTGAGGGGCTTCTGGCGGTTGACGAGCGGACTGCGCGGGAGCTGCGTGGTTTGGCTCGTGTGCTGGTGCGGTCCGGGTACGCCGACCATGCGGCGATCACCGCTGCGCTGACCGAGGCGGTCCAGGAGGACGCTCCGGCGATGGACGCGTCCACGCTGGTGCCGCTGCTGATCGGTGAAGCGGTCATCGACGTGACCGAGAACGCCAAGAGCTGGCCGGAGGTGACTGACCCCGACCGGCTGGACGCCGTACTGGCTGAGCTGGAGGCACTGGGGCTCGTGGTCGTCCGCTACACGTCCGACCACCATGAGGCTCGGCAGGCGCTGGAAGCGGCAGATGGGCCGCTGGGACTGGTGTTCTTCACCGACACCGACGTCTGGCACGCAGTGGACTTCGGCATGCTCGAGCTGAAGGTCTGGCACCCGGACACCGCCAATGTGGCGCCGGGGGAGCCGTTGCTGGAGGACGTGCTCGCACTGCTCAATGAGCGCGACCTCCCCGCCACCTTCGACGAGGGGCGCATCGAGGTCACTCTGGACTGGCAGCGGCGGGTGTCGCTGTGAGCAAGCCCGTGATCGGGGTGTTCGCGCTGCAGGGCAATGTGCGCGAGCACCTGGAGATGCTGCAGCAGGTCGGCGTCGAGGCACGGCCGGTACGGCGACCGTCCGAGCTGGAGCAGGTGGACGCGATGGTGCTGCCGGGTGGTGAGTCGACCACCATGGACAAGCTGGCGCGGTCGTTCGAGCTGTTCGAGCCGCTGCAGAAGCGGATCGCGGACGGGATGCCGGCCTTCGGGACGTGCGCCGGGATGATCCTGCTCGCGAACGAGATCACCGGCGGGATCACCGACCAGGAGACGCTCGGCGGGCTCGACGTGACGGTCCGGCGGAACGCGTTCGGGCGGCAGGTGGACTCGTTCGAGGCGGATCTGGAGTTCGCGGCGTTCGACACGCCGTACCACGCCGTGTTCATCCGGGCACCCTGGGTCGAACGGGCGGGTCCGGACGTGGAGGTACTGTCGACGGTGAGCTCGGGCCCCGCCTTGGGTAGGATCGTGGCGGTTCGCCACGATCGGTTGCTGGCCACGTCCTTCCATCCGGAGATGACCGGGGACGCCAGGCTGCACGGCTACTTCGCCGAGCTGGTCCGCGAGCTCTAGGTTTGTTCGGCGATCAGGCTGTTCGGCGGTAGAAGGGTTGGGTTCGCGATGTCAGGCCACTCCAAATGGGCCACCACGAAGCACAAGAAAGCGGTCATCGACTCGAGGCGCGCCAAGCTCTTCGCGAAGCTGATCAAGAACATCGAGGTGGCCGCCCGCTCGGGCGGCGGCGACCTCGCGGGTAACCCGACCCTGTACGACGCGGTCCAGAAGGCGAAGAAGTCCTCGGTCCCGAACGACAACATCGACCGGGCGGTCAAGCGTGGTTCCGGCGCCGAGGCGGGCGGTGCGGACTGGCAGGCGATCACCTACGAGGGCTACGGCCCGAACGGTGTCGCGATGCTGATCGAGTGCCTGACCGACAACCGCAACCGCGCCGCGGCCGACGTCCGGACCGCGATGACCCGCAACGGCGGCTCGCTCGCCGATCCGAACAGCGTCGCCTACCTGTTCCACCGCAAGGGCGTCATCGTGGTCGGCAAGGAGCAGGAGGGCAAGACCTACTCCGAGGACGACGTGATGGAGGCCGTCCTCGAGGCCGGCGCCGACGAGGTCAACGACCTCGGCGAGTCCTTCGAGGTGATCAGTGAGGCGAGCGACCTGGTCAAGGTCCGGACCGCGCTGCAGGACGCCGGCATCGACTACGAGTCGGCCGACGCCTCCTTCGTCCCGTCGATGACGGTCGAGCTCGACGCCGAGGGCGCGAACAAGATCTTCCGCCTGATCGACGCCCTCGAGGACAGCGACGACGTCCAGAACGTCTACGCGAACTTCGACGTCTCCGACGAGGTCATGGCCGAAGTCGGGTAGGCGGCCCCTGCAGCCTCTTTTCGCTGAGACCTTTCGTTAGTCGGCGGCGAACTGCTCTTCCAGGGAGGTCGATGTCCCCAACAGGTCGTCGTCAGGCGGGTCTGTCGTGCGTGACGAACTCCGGGAAGAGTTCGGTCGGGGCGGACTTGCGTCCGATCCTGAGTCCGGCCTCGTAGGACTTGCGCTGCATGGCCTGGGCCGCGGGTTTGCGCAGCCTTTCGTAGCTGGCCAGGGCAATCGGTACCGGGAGATCCGGGGTCGTGAGCAGCTCGGCCAGTAGTGCGGCGTCCTGCAGGCCCACTCCGGTGCCTTGGGCAAGGATCGGGCTCATGGCGTGTGCGGCGTCGCCCATGAGCGCGATCCGGTTCCGTGTCCACTCGTCGACCACGGCCTGGTAGATGTTGGTGTAGTAGCTCACCGGGTTGGTGCGCATGAGGTTCTTGAAGCCGGCGAGCGGGCCGGTCACTTGAGGGAACAAGGATGCCAGCTCGGCGGCGCACAATTCGCGCCGGTTGTCCTCTTCGCCGGGGAGCATCACGATTCCGTGGTACTTGCGGCCGCCGTCCATCAGGAAGTAGCCGAGTACGCCGTTGGTGTCGAGGGAAAGCGCGGTGGTCTTGAGTGTGGGGTCGGTGTTGGGCAGGTGGAACCGCACGATGGCGACCCCGGTGTAGGTGGCGTCCGGTCCGCCGAGGACGTGGCGGCGGGTCCAGGAGTTGATGCCGTCGGCGCCGATGACCGCGTCGAAGCTCTCCTGCATACCGTCGTCGAACTCGACGTCGACGGTGTCACCGAGGTCGGTCAGCGCGGTGGGCCGGACGCCGGTGCGGACGAGGTCGGCGATGGGTTCGTACAACGACTGCTGCAGATCCGTGCGGGAGAACAGCATCGCGGTTTCGTAGCGGATGCTGTCGAGCAGCCCGGTGCCGCCGTCGAACATCAGGTGCCGGTCCGGCCGGAATCGTGCCCAGTTCTCTCGGTCGGTGATGCCGAGCCGGTCGAGTGCTGTGATGTGGGGATCGCTGAGCCCGATGCCCCAGCCTGCCTCGGTGATGGCGGGTGCCTGCTCGACCACCACCGGGTCCAGGCCTCGGTGGCGTAGCCCGGCTGCGAGCGCCAGTCCGGTGAGACCGCCGCCCACGATGAGAATCCGGTTGCTCATGCCTGGACACCGCCAGGACGGTCGGCGGCCTGGTCGAAGATGTCGCTCGGCAGCGTCGAGCTGCTCATCGCCTGACTGGTCGCGTGGGAGAGTCGCTGCAGTGACTGGGCTTCGGGTTTACGGAGCTTTTCGTAGCTGGCCAGTGCGAGCGGGACGGACAGTCGTGGCGTGGTGAGCAACTCAGCCAGCATCGCGGCATCTTCGAACCCGGCTCCGGCTCCTTGGCCCAGTACGGGGGACATCGCGTGGGCGGCGTCACCGGCGAGCGCCACCCGGTTGCGGGTCCAGGTGTCGGCCACAGCCTGGTTGATGTCGGTGAAGTAGCTCTCCGGGTTGCCGCGCATCACCTCGGTCACAGCGGTCAGCGGGCCGCTGATGGCTGGAAAGAGGTCGGCGAGCTGGGTCGGGCTCAGCTCGCGGCGGTTGCCCGGTTCGCCGTGCAGGAACACGACTCCGTGGATCTTCTTGCCCCCGTCCATGAGGAAGTAGGCCAAGGTCGCGTCCTGCCCGCCGGCGGCCAGCGCGGTCACGGTGAAGGCCGGATCCGGGTTGGGTGCCTGGAATCGCACCACCGAAGTTCCGGTGTAGGTGGCGTCCGGTCCGCCGAGGACGTGGCGGCGGGTCCAGGAGTTGATGCCGTCGGCGCCGATGACGGCGTCGAAGGTGTCGCGGGTGCCGTCATCGAACTCGACGTCGACGACGTCACCGAGATCGGTCATCGCGCTGGGGCGGACCCCGGTCCGCACGAGGTCGGAAACGCTGTCCAGCAAGGCAAGTTGCAGGTCGGACCGGTTGAACATGAGCGGGACGTCGTCGATGATCTTGTCGATCAGTCCGGTCCGGGCGTCGAACATCAGGTACTTGTCGGCCTGGTAGCCCGGCCAGTGGCCGCGGTCGGTGAGGCCGAGCCGGTCCAGAGCGGCGTTGTGCCGCGGACTGAGCCCGATTGCCCAGCCCGCCTCGGTGATGATCGGTGCCTGTTCCACCACGACCGGGTCCACGCCGCGGTGGCGCAGTCCGGAAGCCAGTGCCAGCCCGGTCAGGCCGGCGCCGACGATGAGAATGCGTGTGCTCATGTCCACCTCTTGTCGTCGAGGATCAGTGCTGGTGCTTCAGGTCAGGCGACGGTCATGCCGCCGTCGACCGCGAGGACTTGTCCGGTGACCCAGCCGGAGGCGGGGTCGGCGAGTAGATGGATCCAGCGGGCGACCTCGCCGGGCTCACCCAGCCGCCGCAGCGGCAGGTGTTCGGCCTGCATCTGCTTGTGCCGAGTGGTCTCCTCCGGTGATCCGCCGAGGTTCTGGATGGGCGTGTCGGTCGGACCGGGCGCCACGGCGTTGACCCGGACCCCGACGCCGGCCAGCTCCGCCGCCCACGATCGGGTGAGGTGGTCCAGCGCGGACTTGGAAGCGCCGTAGTAGGCCGAAGCAGGAGCCTGTGGCCGCTGCGCGACGGCGCTGGTGACGTTGACGACGGATCCACCGGTGACCTTGAGATGGGGCAGGGCGGCCCGCAGCAACTGCGCCGGGGCGAACACGTTGATCCGGAACAACCGGACCAGCTGATCCTCGTCGACGGTGTCCAAGGTCGCGGCGGTGAATCCTCCCGCGTTGTTGACCAGTGCGTCGAGGCGTCCGTAGCTGTCGATGGTGTGCGCCACCAACGTTTCGGCCGCGCCTGCCGCGGACACGTCGGCGACGCGATAGCCGATGTTCGGGTTCGAGCCGCTCACTTCCGCAAGCGGTGCTTCACGCCGCCCACTGATCATCACCTGCCAGCCCCGCTCGGCGAACAGTTCCGCCGCGGCTCGGCCGATGCCGGTCCCGCCTCCGGTGATCAGCACGACCCGGGAGCTCACGTCGTCGCCTTGGTGGTGCTCCTGGTGAGGGCGATCACGGGGATGACCCGTCCGGCCGCGCCGGCCAGATACTCGGTCAGCCCCGGATTCTCCTCCTTGAACAACCGCCAGAGTTCGTTCCGTTCGTCACCGGTGATCTCCGTCGCGACCGCGTCGTAGGTCTCCTTCGTGTCCTGGATCGTGACCCGTGGCTCGGCCGTCAGATTGAGGTACCAGCCCGGATTCGGTGCCGCGCCGCCATTCCCGGCCACCACGACCAGCCGGTCGCCCTGCGCGTGGAACACCCGCAGGGGAATCGTCTGGGGACTGCCGCTCTTGCGGCCGACGGTGGTCAGCAGGATGTGGTTCTCCCGGCTCACACCCGGCACGCCCTCGATCTCACGACCGCTGCGGAACTGCTCGATCACGTGCGGATTCAAGGTCTTGAAGTCCAGCCGGTCTGCCATCACGCCACACTCCTCAAAAGAGAAAGATCATTCTCTTTTGAGAATAGCGCGGGCTCCTCGGACCGTCAAACAAGCGCTCGGCCTACACTGCGACATGCCTCGCATCACCCAGGAGTACCGCGACCGCCGTCGTCGGGAGATCCTCGACGCCGCGGCGATATGCTTTGCCCGCAAGGGGTTTCACGCCACCTCGATGCCGGACATCTTCGCCGAGTCCGGCTTCTCCTCCGGTGCGGTGTACAAGTACTTCTCGGGCAAGCAAGCAATCATCGACGAGCTACTGGGCTCTGCGATGCGGCCCGTGCTGGCCGCCCTGGGCGACGCAACAGACGCCGAGCCTCCACTCCAGGTGCCTGAGATCATCGATCTCATCCACTCCGCGATGACCACGGCCCTCGACAGCGAGGACGCAACCTCACTGCTCGTCCAGTTCTGGGCCGAGTCCATGCGAGTCCCGCAGATCCAGGACTCGCAACGTCACGACGCGATCGAACTCCACGACGCACTGCTGATCCTGCTCGGCCGGCTGCATCCCGGCCGGCAGATCAGCTCCGACGGCGCGTGGGCACTGATCGCACTGGGTATGGGCACGTTCATCTCCCAGACCGTACTCAAAACCAACACCTCGCCGACCGCCACACTCGTGGCCGAACTCCGCTTACTCCTCTCGGAATAAGCCTGAGGCAACACGACCTGGCCTCAAAGCCGGGCGGGGCAGCGCAGCCGAAGGACGATCTTGCCCCTGGTATGACCTCGTGCCAGCTCGCGTACGCTTGTCAAACTTCTTCGAGGGGATATCTGGCACTGATCTCGACGGTGAGTTCGCCGGCGGCGATCAACGCCGCGAGTTCTGCCAGCACTTCCGCGCCGGCCATCTTCAGACTGCCGTCAGTCGGTGCCGGGTGGAGACTGTGGCTAGGGCAACTTGTCGCCCGAACTCGCGGGGCCGGTTCAGCTCGAGCTCGCCAAGGCAGTGGAGCAGTTGCCTGGCCGGCACAGCATGCCGGGAGGATCCCACTATGAGTTGAAGTGGGATGGGTTTCTCCTCTGAACTATTCGCAACGTGGTAGCTCCGTTCCGGTCTGGGCAGGGGTGATGGCGGTGACGCGGCTGAAGTCAGGCATGCCGAGGTGGATGGTCGGGAAGCGTTGTTCCAGCCGTTTCATTTCCTGAAGCTTGTCCTCGGCTCCGGCGAGGCTGATCTTCAGTCCGTCCACTTCGCCGAGCCATCCCTCGCGTTCGGCTTCCTCGATCCGTGAGATCAAGTTGTCTCGGATCTCGGTCATGCGGGGGCGCTGGGCAGGGTCAGGCCGGAGCATCGAGCAGCGGACGCAGGCGTGTTCATGGATGCAGGGAGTGCCGAAGGCGCGCGCGCACGATCCCGGGGAGACCTTCCGCCTCTCGAAGTGGCCGAGGAACTCGTCCCATTCCTCGGGAGTAGGGGTGCGGCATTCGGCACCTGGCCGGGTCGATCGTCGCCGAGCGAGGAATCCTCGGAAGTTGCTGATCGCTTCCTGCGGGTAGACGGTCTTGTAGCCCATCGTCGTGTTGATGTCCTGGTGACCGCAGATGACCTGGGCGATGTGGGGCGGGAGACCGTTCATGACCAGGTCAGTGACGAACATCCGCCGGAAGTCGTGAGGGGTGAAGGTGACGGCCTCGCCTCCGGCGGAGGCGGCGAATCCGGCTTCCTCCGCGACCTTCTTGATCAGGTCCCGCGCACAGGCTGGGCTGATCACCCGGCGTTCGGAGGCGTACTGCCGCTGGAACAGGAAGGGCATCGGCGCGGACCAGGTCTTCTCGTGGATATCCCTGGCGCTGACGAGCGGCACCACCGCGCCGTCGGTGCGGATGCGGCGAATGACAGTGGCAAGCGCCTCACCGAGTTCTGGAGAGACCAGGATGAGCCGCTCAGTGTCGGTCTTCGACGGCACGATCTGCAGCAGTGGGACGATCTCGCCGGTCGTGGGCAGCGTGTATTGCACGAAGGCGTGGTGGGTGAGCTCGAGCGTTTCCTCGATCCTGGCCCCGCTGTGCCGCAGGACCTCGACCAGCGCCCAGGCCCAGAAAGCACGCTCTTCGCGTGTACTCAGGTCGTGGCGCCGGCCGGTGCCGTCAGTGGCGTAGATCTTGGACGTGTGGTTGTAGGGCATGTGCGGACGGGGCCAGGGTTCGCCATGGCAGGTGAACGGCTGACCCGGTGCTGTGGTCCGGGCTGCTTGAAGCAGTTCTTCACAGCGCTGGCGGTACTGGTTCAGCGCGTCGACCAGGGACGGCAGTGCCGGCAGCTGGTCGCGGGTGCGCTGGTCCATACGGGACTTGCGATGCAGCTTCGCTTTGCGGACAGCACATTCGGTTCGCCTTTGACGACACGACCAAGAAGCGCGAAGCCGCCGCGTTCCTGGCCAATGTCAATCACGAGACCGGTGGGCTGGTCTACATCAAGGAAATCAACGAGGCGAACTACCCGAACTACTGCCACCCGGAACTGCCGTACGGCTGCCCGGCCGGTCAGTCGGCGTACTACGGGCGCGGTCCGCTCCAGCTGAGCCACAACTTCAACTACAAGGCGGCCGGAGATGCACTCGGCCTGCCGCTGCTCACCAACCCCTGGCTCGTCGAGCAGGACCCGGCCGTCTCCTGGAAGGCCTCGCTCTGGTTCTGGAACACCCAGACCGGCGCCGGCACCATGACCGCCCACAACGCGATCGTCAACAACCAGGGCTTCGGCCAGACGATCCGCACCATCAACGGTTCGATCGAGTGCAACGGCGGCAACCCGGGCCAGGTCCAGGCCCGCGTCGACGCCTACCAGCGGTTCACCGGCCTGCTCGGTGTCTCGCCGGGCGACAACCTGTACTGCTGACGCCAGCGGAAGCGCCTGGGGACGGACTGTCCCCAGACGTTCCCAACCTCTTCGGAGGGATGTTTAATCGATTAAGCATTCACTCCTGCAGAGAGGTTGTGTGATGTCATTCCGCCCCAGGCTTCTGCATGTGGCCGCCGCTGGACTCCTCGTGGCGACCGTCCTCACTCCCCAGTCCGCGGTAGCTGGTCAGACCGAGGCTCCGTGCGACATCTACGCGCGTGGCGGCACCCCGTGCGTCGCAGCGTTCAGTACGACGCGTGCGCTGTTCGCGTCGTACAACGGACCGCTCTACAAGGTGCAGCGGACCTCTGACAACGCCACCCAAGACATCGGGCTCGACACGGCTGGTGGGTACGCGAACGCCGCCGTACAGGATGCGTTCTGTGCTGGTACCACCTGCAAGGTGCTGGTGATCTACGACCACACGAGCCGCCACAACGACCTGACGATCGCAGGGCCTGGTGCTGGCGGTCCACAGAACAACCCGGCTGATGCGGCCGCCCTGCCGATCACAGTGGCTGGGCATAAGGCGTACGGGCTCTACATGCCGCCGGTGGTTGGCTACCGGCGCGCGAGTACGGTCACTACCGGTACGGCGCGTGCTGGGCAGCCGGAGTCCATGTATGAGGTGGCCAGCGGGACCAACGCGAGTGACGAGTGCTGCTCCGACTTCGGCAATGTCGAGACCGAGGTCAAGGACACCGGTCGGGGCCATATGGACACGCTGAACATCTCGTATCTGAACGCGACCAACTCGGCTGATCCGGGGCCGTGGGTGGAGGCTGATCTCGAGGACGGTGTCTTCCAGGGCGGCACTGGGATGTGGGCGCCGAACCGGGGTAACCCGAGCAAGTTCGTCACCGCCGTACTGCGGAACAACGGGCAGAACACGTACTCGCTCAAGGGCGGCAACTCGCAGACGGGCGCGCTGAACACCTGGTACGAAGGCGCGTTGCCGGACGGCTACGCGCCGATGCAGCAAGAGGGGTCGATCGTCCTCGGTGTCGGTGGTGACAACAGCAACCGGGCGACCGGGACCTTCTTCGAGGGCGCGATGACGTCGGGTTACAGCTCCAGCGCCACCGACAACGCCGTACAGGCCAATGTCGTTGCTCAGCACTACGACGGCACCAGTACCGGGGGTGGGCCTGGTGAGCTCATCAGTGCTCCTGGCGGGAAGTGCATTGATGTCTATGGCAACGACATCGGGGTCAGTGGCGCGCCTGTTGACCTGTGGGAGTGCCGGCCGATGGCAGCTGACATGCACTGGGTTTCGTCGGACTACTACGGCGGCACGCTGCGGACGCTCGGTCGCTGCCTGGCGGCTGACGGTACGGCGATCAAGCTGGCCGACTGCTCGTCTGGTGGGAACCAGCAGTGGTACCCGCAAGCCGACGGGACGGTGCGCAATCCCGCGTCGGGTCGCTGTCTGACGGCCGCTGGTACGAGTGACGGCTCGGCTCTGGGGCTGGCGGACTGTACGGCGGGGGCCCTGCAACAGTTCGTCGTACCGGTGCTTATCCACCACCGTGGTAGCTGTGTGGACGTGTCTGGGCGTGATGAGGGTGGCAACAACGCCGTGGTTCAGTTGTGGAGCTGCCAGACGTTGAAAGGCGCCGGACCGCTGGCGAAGGACCAGCACTGGCGCTACAACGTTGCGGACCACACCATCCGCACGCTAGGACGTTGTCTGACAGCAAACGGTACGGCGGATGGGACGCGGCTCTTGCTCAACGACTGCACGGGTAGTGGCGGCCAGCAGTGGGTCCCGCAAGCCGACGGCACGATGCGCAACTCGCAGTCCGGGAAGTGCATGAGCGCTGTGGGTGCTGGGACAGCCAACGGCACCGCATTGCAGCTTCTGAGCTGCGGTCAGGTCGCGACAGACAAGTTCCAGCTGAACTGATGAGCAAACGGGTCACCATCGCCGCGGTGGCACACCTGGTCGGCGTCACGCCGGCCACGGTGTCGATGGCCCTGTCCGGCAACACCAGAATCAGCGCCGCCACCCGCGCAAAGGTCGAGCAAGCGGCAGCCGAGCTGGGCTACGTCCCCAGCTCGGCCGGCCGCGCCCTACGCCGCCAACAAGCCGGTGCGGTCGCTCTGATCGTCCCGAACACCTCAGACCACACCTTCGGCCACCTCTACTTCATGCACGTCCTCACCGGCCTGGCGAAGGTCGCCGGCCGCTATGGCTCCCAAGTGATCGTCTCCACGAGCGACGGCCCCACCGGTACGGCGTACGAACGCGTGCTGCAGTCACAGTCCGCAGACGGGGTGATCGTCACCAGCGCGGCCGTTGACGACCCGAACATGGCGGCGTTGATCGCCTCCGGACTACCCGCCGTACTGATCGGAAACAGCTCTGGTGCGATCAGCGTCGGCATCGACGACGTCACCGCGAGCGAGACGATCACCCGGCACCTGATCGACGTACACGGCTGTCAGCACCTCCTGCACGTCACCGGCACCCTCGACCACCAGGCCGGCATCGACCGCCAGCAAGGTTTCCTGCAAGCCGTCCACGCATCAGGCATCGAATCGTCAATGGTGGAAGGCGATCTGAGTGAACCCTCCGGCGCCGCCGCAGTCGACCACCTACCACCATCAGTCGACGGCATCGTCTTCGCCAACGACGACATGGCAGTAGGCGCCCTCCGCGTGTTGCAAGCGCGCGGCATCGCCGTACCGGACCAGATCCGCCTCGTAGGCTTCGACGACTTCGGCCTCTCCCGCCTCACCACCCCAACCATCAGCACCGTCACAGTCCCCGCCGAAGAGATGGCCCGCGTAGCCACCGAAACCCTCTTCACCCTCATCAACGGCCAACAGATCCCACCAACCCAAACCCACCTCCCCGTCACCTACACCTACCGCCACTCCTGCGGCTGTGACGACGTAGCATCACGCCGTGCCTCGCCTGCTGCTCGTTGACCTGGACGCCGAACTGGTCGCCGCCTGGCGTGAGGCCTTCGCTGAGGCGATCGACGAGGGCACGGTTGAGGTGCGGCAGGGCTCGCTGCTCGATGCGCTCGGCGAGGTGGACGCCGTACTGACTGCTGGCAACAGCTACGGTCAGATGGACGGCGGCGTCGACCGCGCTCTAGCCGAGCACTGGGCTGGTCTGCAGCGCGCAGTCTGGGCAGCAGTCGCCGACGAGCACCATGGCTATCTGCCAGTGGGCTCGGCGAGCGTTGTCCCTACTGGTGACGAGCCATGCCGGTGGCTGATCTACGCACCAACAATGCGCGTGCCGATGCCGCTAGCCGGTGGACTCGACCTGGCGGTGCACGACGCCTTCTGGGCAGCTCTTCTGGCCGTACGGCGCATTGGCGACGCGGTCGGCCGCATTGCCGCGCCAGGGTTCGGCACTGGCTATGGGCGAGTGCATCCCGAGCGGGCCGCTCAGCTGATGGCCGCTGCCTACACCCTGTGGGGTCTGCCGCCTACTACGAGCATCTCGTACCGCGAAGGGCTGCTCCGCCGGCAGTGAGCCGACGGAGCAGTCTGTTAGCGCTTGCGGCGGAGGGTTCGGGTGTAGTCGGCGAAGCGGGCTTTGGCGATGGTCGTGCGGGTGGGGGTGCGGAGGACGATGCCTTCGGGGGCGCCCGTAGCAGTGTCGTCGAGGCCGCTGAGGGTGTGGGGGAGGTGGGTGGTGAGGAAGGCTTGGGTTTCGGTGAGGGTGTTGGGGAGGTCGGCCGCGTCCAGGGTGAAGAGGCGGGGCGTGAGGTCCAGGCCGTCGGCGGTGGCCAGCTTCTGGAGCTCTTCCTCACTGAGGAAGGGCTGGTTGCCGGACTCGCGCCAGTCCGACAGGGTTGCGCGCGGCTGGGCGAGCAGGGCCTCGTAGTCGGTGAGGTGGATGGCATCGAAGAGGCGGTGGCCGACGCGCTTCTCGCCGGTGTAGTTCTTGCTGGCACCGGTGACCTTGCCGCCGTAGACCTCCAGGAAGCGCACCTCGATGCGGTCAGCCGCCGGGACCGGCAGGGCGTCTGCGACAGAGCGGAGCTCGGCGACGATGCCCAGGGCCGGGTTGCCGATCAGGTCGCCCTTCGCGTAGAGCAGCTCCTCGCGGCTGCCGAGCAGATAGGAACCGTCCGGCAGGGTGATGATGCGGGCGTTGGTGCCGTCGACCTTCTCGGTACCGATCACCGGACCGGCGAACGGGACACGCTCGTCGAGCAGTCCTCCGTTGCGTGGGTCCAGCGAGTGGTAGGTGGGGATCGAGGGGTACTTCGTCACGGAGTTCAGGTTGTCCAGGTCGCAGTTGCGCAGGTCGAGCATCTCGGTCACCACCTTCTGGTACGGCGCCGGGGCTGTCCCGGCGACGTGACCCTAGGGCAGGCGGTTGGGCGGCAGCAACGAGGTTTCGGGGCAGACAAGATCGCTTACCCGTGGGTAACATCAGCGGTATGGCGACTCAGGTGGTGGAGATGTGGGGCCGGCTGAAGGCGGTTCCGGGCGGGGACCGGGTGTTCTCGCGGGCCTTTACGTGGAAGGCGCCGTACTTCCGGTCGATCCGGCCGCGGTTCGTGCAGGTCGGGCCGAACTATGCGTCGCTGGTGCTGCCCAAGCGGCGGGCAGTGCAGAACCACATCGGCACCGTGCATGCGATCGCGGTGTGCAACGGGCTGGAGGCGGCGATGGGAGCGCTGGCCGAGGCGACCATCCCAGCTGGGAAGCGCTGGCTGCCCAAGGGCATGGAGGTCGCCTACCTGGCCAAGTCCACGTCTGACCTGACCTGTTCGGCTGAGACCGACCCGGACGACTGGACGACCGGACCCGACGTACCGGTCCGTGTGAAGGCGACGCGGGACGACGGGACGGTCGTGGTCGAAGGCACCATCCACCTGTGGGTGACTGACCGCAAGTAGACCCTCGGGCTGGCAGCATGCGGGTAATGCGGCGATGGGTGCTGGTCGGTGGGCTCGCAGTGCTGGTGGGCGCTGCGGTGGTGCTGGTGGTCACTGGGAACACCGACGTCCGCTACACCTCGGACAGCGACAGCACGCAGCCGATGTGGGCGCGGTGGATACCTGTGGCCGCCGGACTGCTGCTGACCCGAGTCCTGCCGTGGCGGGTCGAGCGGGGTAGTGATGGCGCTCCCGATCAGCGGCAGGCGTGGATCCTCACTGGGCTGGCAGTTGCGTTTGCTGTGCTGCTGAACCTGCTAGGGCTCGGCATGTTCGAAGTACTGAAGCTCCTGCTGCTTCTGCTCGTTCCGCTGGCAGTCTTCCGCTGGCTGGGCGGAAAGCCGACCAAGACCTGGCCGGCGACGGTCCGCTGGGCTCCTGCCCTTCCAGTGGCGGCCTTCCTGCTGCTGAGCTACGTCGGTCCGCTGGCCGCGCCTGTTGCGGATCGACCGGAACTGTCTGGCGTCCAGGTGGCGTTGGCCCTCGTTGGCGGGTTCCTGATCAACAGCGTGCTCGAGGAGATCTTCTACCGGCGCTGGTTGCAGACGCGCTGGGAGCAACTGCTCGGGCCGTGGCCCGCCATCCTGATCTCGTCGATCGCGTGGGCGGTCTGGCATGTGGCCCTGCAGGGCCGGGGTGAGCTCGGCATCGACCTCGCCTCCGTTCTGGTGAACCAGGGAGTGCAAGGCCTCTTCCTCGGCTACCTCTGGAGCCGGTACCGCCGCATGTGGCCGCTGATCACCGTGCACGGAGCAGTCAACGCGGTGCCGGTATTCCTGTCGCTGGCGTGAGGTACGGCGTCGTAGGGTCTGGCGTGTGACGGATGCGCTGCGGGTGGTGGACGTTGTCGAGGAGCAGTTGGAGTCGGTCTGGTCGGTACGACAGCGGTCGTTCGGTCCTGGTGGAGACAAGGACGAGTGGCGGAAGACCGCACTGGAGTTCCTGCGCGACGGCCGGTACCTGGGCGTCGTCGACGGGGACCAGCTGGTCGCGGCTGCTCGCATCTGGCCGCTTCAGCAGTGGTGGAGCGGCCGCCGGATGCCGCTGGGCGGTGTGGCCGGCGTAGTGGTCGCACCGGAGTACCGCGGCCGTGGGGTCGGCAGCCTGTTGATGCGCAGTGTGCTGCAGCGGTGTGCCCAGAGGGGCTATCTGCTGTCGGCGCTGTTCCCGGCGACGACTGTGCTGTACCGGCACCTCGGCTACGAGTTCGCCGGCGCCAAGTACCGCTTCGCCTTCCCTGCGGCAGATCTGCGCGTGCTGGGCGGCAAGGGCGTCGCAGTGCGCAAGGCCGGCAAGGAGGATGCACAGCTCTTCATCGACCTGGCCTCCAAGATGCACGAGACGCAGCGCACCAACGGACCGCTGATCTGGCCGGTCAGCGATGTTGAGGACTGGCTCGGCGACGACGACAACTTCGCGTACGTCGCCGAGGACGGCTTCGTCGTCTACAACTGGAGCGACGGCGGCCTAGAGGTCAGCGAACTGGTTTCCGGATCCGAGGAGACCACTCGGGCGCTGTGGGCGACAGTGGGTTCGGGCGCGTCCATCGCAAGGACCGTGTACGCCGTCGTGCCGCCGACCGACCCCATTCACCTGCTGGCCGAGCACCACGCAGAGCTGGATGCGCAGGTCAACCGCTGGATGCTCCGGCTGATCGATGCGCCGGCAGCGATTGCACAGCGCGGGTACCCGGCAGGCGCCGTACTGGATGTTGCACTGCGGCTCGAAGACGCCGACCTGCCCGCGAACGCGGGGGACTGGCGGCTGTCGGTTGACGATGGCGCCGGCGAGCTGACGGCCGCCGAACCGGACGACCAAGCACTGCGACTGGGCGCACGCGGACTAGCCGCTCTCTACGCCGGTACGCCGATGGCCACGCTCCGCGCGAGCGGTTTGGCGACCGGCGGCCCGGTGGTTGCGGACGGCGCGCTCGATCACGCCTTCGGCGGGACGACGTCGTACATGGTCGACGACTTCTAAGAGGGTGTCTGAGCGGGCGGCGCGTCGATTTCCCGGCTGTCCGGAGCGGCCGTTAGGGTTGTCGAACAAACGTTCGGAGGTAGTCCATGCGGGTGCTCGGCGTCGACCCTGGGTTGACCCGGTGCGGTCTCGGCGTCGTCGAGGGCACGCCGGGCAGACCGCCCACGATGGTCGCCGTCGGCGTGATCCGGACGCCGCCGGAGCTCGACGTCTCGCAACGCCTGGTGCGGATCGAGGCCGAGCTGATCGAGTGGATCACCGAGCATCGGCCGGACGCGGTCGCGGTGGAGCGGGTCTTCGCGCAGCACAACGTGCGGACGGTGATGGGCACGGCCCAGGCCTCCGGGGTGGCGATGGTGGTCGCGGCGCGCAACGGGCTGCCGGTCGCGCTGCACACCCCGAGTGAGGTCAAGGCCGCGGTCACCGGGTCCGGGCGGGCCGGCAAGGAGCAGGTGACCACGATGGTCACCCGGATCCTGCAGCTGCCCGAGCGGCCGACACCCGCCGACGCCGCCGATGCGCTGGCGCTGGCGATCTGTCACATCTGGCGTGGTGGCGTGACCAGCAAGTTGCAGCAGGCGGCCGGTTCCCGGTCGCACCTGGAGGCCGCGGCGAAGGCACAGTCCCGCCTGCAGGTGGCCCGGCTGCGAGCCGCCGTTGCGGCGCAAGAAGGCAAGCGATGAGTGCCATGAGTAGTGGAGGTGCGCGGTGATCGCGTTCGTGCGTGGCCCGGTGGCGGCCATCGGAGTGGACAGTGCCGTGATCGAGGTCGGGGGAGTGGGCCTGCAGATCCAGTGCGACCCCGGCACACTGGCCGGGTTGCGGCCCGGCCAGGAGGCCCGGATCGCGACCTCGATGATCGTGCGGGAAGACTCGCTCACGCTGTACGGCTTCGCCGACGACGACGCGAAGAGCCTCTTCGAGCTGTTGCTGACAGCCACCGGCGTCGGTCCGAAGCTGGCCCAGGCCGCGCTCGCCGTACTGGAACCCGATCAGTTGCGGCATGCCGTCGCCACCGAGGATCTCGCCGTACTGGTGAAGGTTCCGGGCATCGGGAAGAAGGGCGCGCAGCGGATCGTGCTGGAGCTCAAGGACAAGATCGGTCTGCCGACCAGGGCGGTGACCGGACGGCCGCTGCAGGCGCAGGAGGCCTGGCGGGCGCAGGTGCACGCCGGTCTGGTCGGTCTCGGCTGGTCGCCGCGCGATGCCGAGGACGCGGTCACCGCCGTGTCGCCGCTGGCCGCCGACAGCCCGAACCCGTCGGTCCCCGACCTGCTCCGCGCCGCGCTGCGCGCGCTGTCCAAGGCATAAGGGATGGAAGAGAACAACGTCCGCCCGCTCGTCTCCGCCGACGTGGTGGATCTCGAGGAGCGCAAGATCGAGTCGGCGCTGCGGCCGCGCACCCTGGCCGAGTTCGGCGGGCAGCGCCGGGTGAGCGAGCAGCTCGAGCTGGTGCTGCACGCGGCCCGCGGCCGGAACCGGACGCCTGACCACGTGCTGCTGTCCGGGCCGCCAGGACTGGGCAAGACGACGCTGGCGATGATCATCGCCAGCGAGATGTCGGCGCCGCTGCGGGTGACCAGCGGACCGGCGATCCAGCACGCCGGCGACCTGGCCGCGATCCTGTCCGGGCTCAACGAGGGCGAAGTCCTCTTCCTCGACGAGATCCACCGGATGTCGCGGCCCGCCGAAGAGCTGCTCTACATGGCGATGGAGGACTTCCGGGTCGACGTGATCGTCGGCAAGGGGCCCGGCGCGACCGCGATCCCGTTGGAGATCCCGCCGTTCACGCTGGTCGGGGCGACCACCCGGGCCGGGCTGCTGCCGGGGCCGCTGCGGGACCGGTTCGGATTCACCGGGCACCTGGAGTTCTACGACGCCTCCGAGCTGGAGAAGATCGTCAACCGGTCGGCCGACCTGCTCGAGGTCGACATCACCCCGGAGGCGGCGGCCGAGATCGCGTCCCGCTCCCGCGGCACACCCCGGATCGCGAACCGGCTGCTGCGCCGGGTGCGCGACTTCGCCGAGGTCCGGGCCGACGGGATCATCACGCTGGCGCTGTCCAAGTCCGCCCTCGAGCTCTACGAGGTCGACAAGATGGGCCTGGACCGGCTGGACCGCTCGGTGCTGGACGCCTTGTGCCGGCGCTTCGGCGGCGGTCCGGTCGGGTTGTCCACGCTGGCCGTCGCGGTCGGTGAGGAGCGCGAGACGGTCGAGGAGGTGGCCGAGCCGTTCCTGGTCCGCTCCGGTTATCTCGCCCGGACGCCACGCGGCCGGGTCGCGACACCGGCGGCGTGGCGGCATATTGGGCTCAAGGTGCCAAAAGGTGCAACTTTCGCGGACACACTCTTCGACGACGAGTAGCCGCCGTACCTTTTGACGCAGGACGAATGGCTGGCCTGGACGGGCGAGTAACGCAAACGTGACCAGGTGTCATGACGCACTTGTTGACGCTCAGGGTTAGACTCCCCGTTGGCCTGACCTGAGGTCATTCCGCTGCGACCTGCGCGCTTGAGCAGAGCGTGCCGGAAGCCCGTACTCCCGATTCACGAAGGATTCTGAGACCCGATGCAACTCCTTGCCGCACCGATGGCCGGCTCCGGGGGTGGCGGCATCACGCTGCTGATCCCGCTGATCCTGATTGTCGGAATGATCTGGTTCATGAGCCGCACGCAGCGTAAGCAGCGCGAACGGCAGGCACAGACCGTCGCCGCGCTGTCCCCGGGGACGAAGGTGATCACCACCAGCGGCATGGTCGGCATCGTCGAGGAGACCGACGACGAGTACGTGACGCTGGAGATCTCCGACGGGGTGCTGATCCAGGTGGTCAAGGCCGCCATCGGCCGGGTCATCCCGGAAGAGGACGCGACCGCCGACGAGACCGTCGTGGCGACCGACGCGGCCGAGGCCCCGGCCGACGCCGTCGAGGAGCCCGCGAAGGACCCGGTCGACGTACCGGACGCGGGCCGTGAGAAGGCCGACAGCAAGGTGCAGGACGCGCCGAAGCTGCCGCCGACGCACACCGAGAACTGACCTCCCACTGACGGCCTGCGGCGCGCCCATGGTCCACCAGACCGTGCGGCGCGCCCGGAAGCACAAAGGTTGAATCTGACGTGGCAACGACGACGACATCCCGCCCCGGTCGGCTCCTGATTGCCCTGGGAGTCATCGTGGTCCTGCTGTTCGGGATCATGGCGCTCACCAAGACCTGGAAGCCCAAGCTCGGTCTGGACCTCCGCGGTGGCACCACCATCACGCTGACCGCCAGGAATCTGGAGGGCGGCGGCCCGGTGACGGCCGACCAGATCAACGAGGCGAAGAACATCATCTCGCAGCGCGTGAACGGCGCCGGTGTCGCTGAGGCCGACATCGTCACCTCGGGCAACCACATCACCGTGGCCGTGCCCGGCGCGACGCAGGACAGCCTGGTGGCCCAGGTCGGCCAGACCGCCTTGCTGTACTTCCGGATCGTCTACGACGCGCAGGCCGCGAACCCCGCGCCGCAGCCGTCGACGACGCCGACCCCGAGCGGGAAGCCGTCGGGCAAGCCGTCCACGACGCCGACCCCGAAGACGTCGATCAAGCCCACCGGCACGCCGACCGCGAAGCCGAACGGCCGGGCCTGGAGCAGCGTGCTCGGCAAGGCCGGCCAGGCCACGCCGACGCCGACCCCGAAGCCCACCGGTACTCCGAGTGCGCCGCCGGCGAACACCGGTGACCCGCTGACCTACACCCCGGATCCGACCGTCCAGGCGGCGTTCGCGAAGTACAAGTGTGGCGACAAGCAGGAGGACGACCCGCTCAAGCCGCAGTTCTCCTGCGACAAGGGCAAGGTCTACAAGTACCTGCTCGGCCCGGCGATCCTGAAGGGCACCGACCTGTCGGACGCCTCGGCAGGCATCCCGCAGGGTGGCTTCCAGTGGCAGGTCAACCTGAACTTCACCGGCGAGGGCGGCACCAAGTTCCTCAAGGCGACGACGAACATCTCCCAGCGGGGCGAGGGCGCGAACCTGTTCGCGATCGTCCTGGACGGGACCACGATCTCGACGCCGACCGTCTCGCAGCCGATCCCGGGTGGCTCGGCGCAGATCACCGGTACCTTCACCGAGACCGAGGCTCGCGACCTGGCCAACGTCCTCAAGTTCGGCGCCCTGCCGGTCGCGTTCGACACCTCGTCGGTCGAGACGGTCTCGGCGCAGCTCGGCGGCAACCAGCTCTCGGCCGGGATCTACGCCGGTCTGGCCGGTCTCGCCCTGGTCGTGATCTTCTCGTTCCTGTACTACCGCGGTCTGGGGCTGGTCGTGGTCGCGTCGCTGGGGATCGCCTCGGTGCTCACCGGCACGCTGGTCATCCTGCTCGGCAAGGCGATCGGGTTCACCCTGACCCTGTCCGGGATCGCGGGTCTGATCGTGGCCATCGGTATCACCGCGGACTCGTTCGTCATCTACTTCGAACGACTACGCGACGAAGTGCGCGAGGGCCGCAGTCTGCGGTCGTCCGTGGAGACCGGCTGGGCACGCGCCAAGCACACGATCATCGCGGCCGACTCGATCTCGCTGCTCGCCGCGCTGGTGCTCTACATCCTGGCCGTCGGCAGCGTCCGCGGCTTCGCGTTCACGCTCGGCCTCACCACCCTGATCGACCTGGTCGTGGTGTTCATCTTCACCAAGCCGATGGTCACCCTGCTGGCCCGCACGAACTTCTTCGGGCACGGGCACAAGCTGTCCGGTCTGGATCCTGAACACCTCGGTGTGGAGCGGCTGCCCGGCCACAGTGCCGGTCCGGCGACCAAGCCCGCCCGCAAGACGCCGTCCACGCGCAAGCCGATCGGAGGGGAGGTCTGATGTCGAAGCTCGGACAACTCGGGAACAAGCTGCACCGCGGTGATGTCTCGTACAACTTCATCGGGCACCGCAAGATCTGGTTCGCCGTCTCGATCGCCCTGGTGGTGATCTCGCTGGGTGGCCTGTTCGCCCGCGGCCTGGAGCTCGGTATCGAGTTCCGCGGTGGCGTCGAGTACGAAGCCAAGACGCAGATCACCGGCGACACCGTGCAGAAGTTCGGTGACGCGGTGAAGGCGACCAACATCGCCGAGATCGGCGACCCGGTCGTCACCACGATCAACAACGCGCGGGTCCGGGTACAGACCAAGCCGCTGACCCAGGACCAGGTCGCGACGGTCCGCTCGGCGATCGCGAAGACGGCCGGGATCCCGGCCGACCAGGTCACCTCGCAGCAGATCGGTGCCTCGTGGGGTGAGCAGATCGCGAACAAGGCGATCATCGCGCTCGCGGTGTTTATCGCGCTGGTCTTCCTGGTGATCTGGGGATACTTCCGAGAACCCAAGGCGTCGCTGGCGGCGATCATCGCGCTGGGCCACGACGTACTGATCACGGTCGGGCTCTACGCACTGATCGGGTTCGACGTCACACCGGCCACGGTGATCGGCGTACTGACGATCCTCGGGTACTCGCTGTACGACACCGTCGTGGTCTTCGACAAGATCCGCGAGAACACCCGCGGCATCACCGGCTCCAACCGGCTCACCTACTCCGACGCCACCAACCTGGCGGTCAACCAGACCATCGTGCGGTCGATCAACACCACGTTGATCGCGCTGCTGCCGGTCGGGTCGATCCTCGTCGTCGGCACCTGGGTGCTCGGCAGCGGCCCGCTGAAGGACCTCTCGCTGGCGCTGTTCGTCGGTATCGCCGTCGGTGCGTACTCGTCGATCTTCATCGCTCCGGCCCTGCTGGCGCTCTTCAAGGAGCGCGAGCCGGGCATGCAGGCGCTGAACCGGCGCGTGCAGGCGAAGAAGTCCCAGACCGGCGTACCGGCCAAGACCAAGACCGCCGACGGCGACCTCGTGCCGGCCGCGTCAGGTGCGTCGGTGGTTCAGGACACCCCGCGGGCGACCGGCTCGGTGCCGGCCCCGGCCGCGCGGCCGATGAACGCCGGTGGGGCCGGACGCCCGCAGCCGAGCCGCAAGCCCCGGTCGAAGCGCGGTAAGTGATGTCGCGGACGTTGGAGCAGGTTCTGGCCGACGGCATCCGCGACATCCCGGACTACCCGCAAGCGGGGGTGGTGTTCAAGGACATCACCCCGCTGCTGGCCGACCACGACGGCTTCGGCCAGGTGGTCCAGGCGCTGGCGGTCGCGGGGCAGGACGACGACGGCAACCCGGTGGTCGACAAGGTGGTCGGGATCGAGGCGCGCGGGTTCATCCTCGCCGCCCCGGTCGCGCTCGCCCTCGGCGCCGGGTTCGTCCCGGTCCGGAAGAAGGGCAAGCTGCCGGCGGCGACGTACGAGGAGTCGTACGCGCTGGAGTACGGCGAGGCGACCATCGAGGTGCACCAGGACGCGTTCAGCCCGGGTGACCGGGTACTCGTGATCGACGACGTACTGGCCACTGGCGGGACCCTCGAGGCCTGCCTGCGGCTGATCCGCCGCTGTGGTGCGGAGGTCGTCGGTACGGCGGTTCTGCTCGAACTGTCGTTCCTGCCCTGGCGGGAGCGGCTGGCTGCCGAGCGCGTCACTTCGCTCCTATCGGTCTGACAGAGCTGTATCTGTCTGAATTCGGACAAACTCTCTGTGACGGGTCAATGACCCGGCGTGTTGTCCACAGGGTGTTTCTCTGCCGTTGGCCGGTGACCCCTAGACTGGTGGTCTGTCGGCGGAGGGACACAACGTGGGCGAAGACCCGGCGATGACGTCAGCGGTACCGAACGTAGTACCGCAGGAGCCTTCGCGCGCCCCGGCACCGGTGCGCCCGGTTCCCGTGTCACCGCCTGCCGCCCAGCCGCCGCGGATCGCGCCCGCCCGGGTGCGAGCCCGGCTGGCCCGCCTCGGCGGGACCCGGCACCCGAACCGGGCGCCGATGCTCGAGCCGCTGTTCCGCGTGGTGCGCGCGACGCACCCCAAGGCCGACCTGGCGATGATCGAGCGCGCCTACCGGACCGCGGAGAGGTACCACACCGGTCAGACGCGCAAGAGCGGTGACGCCTACATCACGCACCCGCTCGCCGTCGCCACCATCCTGGCCGAGCTCGGTATGACGGCTCCCACGCTCTGTGCCGCGCTGCTGCACGACACGGTCGAGGACACGCCGTACACGGTGGCCGAGCTGACCAAGGACTTCGGCGAAGAGATCGCCATGCTGGTCGACGGTGTGACCAAGCTGGACAAGGTCAAGTACGGCGAGTCCGCGCAGGCCGAGACGATCCGCAAGATGGTCGTCGCGATGGCCAAGGACATCCGGGTGCTGGTGATCAAGCTCGCCGACCGGCTGCACAACATGCGCACCCTGGGCTTCCTGCGCCAGGAGAAGCAGGAGCGGATCGCCCGCGAGACGCTGGAGATCTACGCCCCGCTGGCGCACCGGCTCGGTATGAACACGATCAAGTGGGAGCTCGAGGACCTGTCGTTCTCGACCCTGCACCCGAAGGTGTACGACGAGATCGTCCGGCTGGTGGCCGAGCGAGCTCCGTCCCGGGACGAGTACCTGGCCACGGTCATCGACCAGGTCCACGAGGACCTGCGGGCGGCCAAGGTGAAGGCGACCGTCACCGGCCGGCCCAAGCACTACTACTCGATCTACCAGAAGATGATCGTCCGCGGCCGCGAGTTCGGCGACATCTACGACCTGGTCGGGATTCGCGTGCTCGTCGAGTCCGTCCGCGACTGTTACGCGGCACTCGGCATCATGCACTCGCGCTGGAACCCGGTCCCCGGCCGGTTCAAGGACTACATCGCGATGCCGAAGTTCAACATGTACCAGTCGCTGCACACCACCGTGATCGGCCCGCAGGGCAAGCCGGTGGAGCTGCAGATCCGGTCCTTCTCGATGCACCGCCGCGCGGAGTACGGCATCGCCGCGCACTGGAAGTACAAGGAAGACCCGAACGCGCCGTCCCCCGAGGTGGGTGCGCCGCCGACCACCGAGATCGGCGCGCCGAACGACATGCCCTGGGTCCGGCAGTTGGTCGACTGGCAGCGCGAGACCTCCGACCCGTCGGAGTTCCTGGACTCGCTGCGGTTCGAGATCAACAACTCCGAGGTCTACGTCTTCACCCCGCGCGGTGACGTGATGTCGCTGCCGACGGGCTCGTCCCCGGTCGACTTCGCGTACGCGATCCACACCGAGGTCGGGCACCGCTGTATCGGGGCCCGCGTCAACGGTCGCCTGGTGCCCCTGGAGAGCACCCTGGAGAACGGTGACGTCGTCGAGGTCTTCACCTCGAAGGCCCAAGGCGCCGGCCCCTCCAGGGACTGGCTCGCCTTCGTCAAGAGCCCACGGGCGCGGAACAAGATCAAGCACTGGTTCTCCAAGGAGCGCCGCGACGAGTCCATCGAGCACGGCAAGGACGCGATCGCCAAGCAGCTCCGCAAGGAGGGCCTGCCGCTGCAGCGCCTGCTGTCACACGAGACGCTGACGGCGGTCGCCAACTCGCTGCGGTACCCGGACGTCACCGGTCTGTACGCCGCGGTCGGCGAGAGCCACGTGAGCGCACAGGCCGTCGTACGGCGTCTGATCGAGACGTATGGCGGTGAGGAGGGCGCGGCCGAGGACTTGGCCGAGGGCCTGCGGCTGCCGCAGTCTCGCGAGCGGCGCAAGCGGACTGCGCGCGGCGACGCCGGTGTCATCGTCAAGGGCGCGACCGACGTGCTCTCCAAGCTGGCCCGGTGCTGTACGCCGGTTCCCGGTGACGAGATCATCGGGTGGATCACCCGAGGCGCGGGGGTCTCGGTGCACCGGTCCGACTGCGCGAACGTCGAGAACCTGTCGACCCAGCCGGAGCGGATCGTCGAGGTCGAGTGGGCCCCGACGGCACAGTCGCTGTTCCTGGTCGCCATCCAGGTCGAGGCGCTCGACCGGGCCCGGCTGCTCTCGGACATCACCCGGGTGCTGTCGGACTACCACGTCAACATCCTGTCCGCGGCGCTCACCACGACGCGGGACCGGATCGCGAAGTCCCGCTTCACCTTCGAGATGGGCGACCCGACCCACCTCGGCCACGTGCTGAAGGCCGTGCGGTCGGTCGAGGGCGTCTTCGACGTGTACCGCGTGACGCAGTAGCTGATGGGCAGCACCTTCGGCTGGGGGCGTGACGACCACGAACACGTCCTCAGCTTGTCCAACGGCGGTACGGCGGTCTTCCTCGACGTACTGGCGTTGGCGGCTTGTGAGCTTGCGGAGTCGGACTGGGAGCGCGGCTTCGCGTTGATGCTCTGCAACGCGCGGATCGGCTCCGGCAACGACGACTTCGACCTCGACGACCTACCGTGGTCAGACGAGGCGGCGGTCGAGCGCTGGTTCCTGATCCGCACGATCCGGTTGGCGGCCGCCCGTTTCCGGTGGGACGCGCTGGGTTATGAGCCACCGCATGCCGAGGAGTACCTGGCGGCGTACGAGCGCTTGGTTTTCGACTACCAGCCATCGGGCACACCGGACGCGACCTGGCCGGCGGCGTCGTACGAGCAGTGCGACAAGCACGGCCTGTTCCTCGGCGACTACGCCGACTGCCGCCTCTGTTTGTGAGGCGGGGGAGACTGCTTGGTATGGGTTTCTCGGGTGAGGTCGGACGGCGCGGGCTGCTGATCGCGGGCGCTGGGCTGCTGGTCGGGTGCAGTCCCTCGGAGACTCCTTCCAGTGCGCCGTCCCGGTCGGGGACGCCCTCTGCGACGTCTACCCCGACGCCGTCGAGTTCGTTGCCGTCGACCACGCAGCCGGGGCCGGTGTTGCCGTCGGTGCGGCCGTGGGTGCCGGGTGCGGGCGAGGTGGCGCCGCAGGTGAAGCGGATCGCGGTGGCTGCGGTCGTGGATCAGCTACAGCGCGGCGGCGGAGTGGTTGAGGTGATTGACGCGCAGTACGGCGGGATTCTGAGCGGTACGGCGAGTGTGCTGGTGCCGTGCCGCGTGTACAGGATCAGCGCCGGGCGGATGGTCACCGGCGGTACGACGGTCGACGTACGGCTGAGTCGGTCCGGCGAGACGTGGCGGGTCACGTCGACGCACCCGGCGACTCCAGGGGCGGCAGCGAAGACGATCTCGCCGGTGGCCCGGCAGGTGCTGGCGAACAAGCAGATTCTGTTGCCCCCGGCATCGATCGCGGATGTGCAGTCCGGACAGGTGCACGACAGTGTGCTGACCGCGATGCTCGCGCTGGCCAAGACCTACCGGATCGGGGTCAGCGTGATCCGCTCCGGGCATCCGATCAACGTGTTCGGCACCGATCGCCCGAGCGACCACCCGCGGGGCCGCGCCTTCGACACCTGGGAGATCGACGGGCATGCAGTCGTGTCACCAACCACGTCGCGCAGCCTGATCTCGTCGTACATGAAGGCCGCGGAGCGGGTCGGTTCGTACAACGTCGGCGGTCCGGTCGTGCTCTCCGGCGCAGCTTTCTTCTCCGACCAGACCCACCACGACCACGTCCACGCAGGCTTCCAGAGCTAGTCCCACTCCCAGGAGAAGCCGATCAGGCCGGGTTCGGTCGACGGCTCGATCAGATGGGCACGGCCGTCGGGGGTGAGCATCAGGTCCGGGCGCAGTACGTCGGCGCCGTCGGCATGGCGGTGACGGAACTCGTTGACGCGGACGGGGAGCGCGGCACGGTCGAACTGGACCTCAAGGACGTAATGCGTCCCGCCCCACTCGTCGAAGCGGTAGTAGTTCTTGGAGGGTAGACCGGTGAGATCCTCGATCTCGTAGTGGACGACTGCGGTCTCGCCGGTCGCGAGGACGCGGTCGAGTAAGAGCTCGGCCAGCAAAGCGCCGGCCTCGGGCGCGCGGGCGATCCGGCCGGTCCGGCAGCCGGTGAGGCCGAGAACGTTCAGCCGCGAGACGTCGCAGCCGGGCTCACCCTGGTGCGCGATGATGATCCGGTCGACCGGCTGGACCGCGACCACGCACTGCGTGACGTGGCGATGATGGAGGGCGCGGTCGGGGCCGTGGACAACCTCTTCGAACACGGAGATGTTGCGGAGCCGGCCGTGGGCGTCGCGGCGAAGCCGGTCGAGCAGTCGGCCGAGAGCCTCGGCGTACTCGACGACGGCGTACGGGCGGTGTGTAGCGGTGAGGTCGGAGCGAGCTGGCGGGATGCGGACGGTCAGCCAGCCGGGCGGGACGTGCAGGAGCTCCTCGAGCGCGGTGATCACGGCGAGTGAATCGTCGCGGGGGACGCGACGGCCGCTCTGCCAGGTGCTGAGAGTCGCGAGGCCGACGTGCAGGCCGCGGTCGGCCAGGTGGGTGCGGATCCGGTTCAATGCCAGACCGCGGTGCGCGATCGCCTGCCGGAGTGCCGCGGCGAACGACGTGTCCGGCGTGACGTCGGGTACCGACGATCCGGTCATGCGCGTCAGTGTAAACGTTCACAGCACCGGGCGAAATTGCTCAGTCACCCGCTGTTCACGTCGCGCTGCTATTCACAGCGGTTTTCGGGGTGGGAGTTACTTCTTGCCGGGGGTTCGGCACGTCCTGACTATTGCTCTGTCGTCGATAGATGGCACCACACCCCATTCAAGGAGGGTTCATGAGCAGGCTCCGCCCACGCCGCTCCTGGTCATTGCTGCTGGCAACCGTGCTCGGCCTGGCCACTTTGGTCCCGCTCGCGCCGGTCGCCTCCGCCGCCCCCGGTAGCTACTACTTGAACGTCACCGGCCAGTCCCAGCAGAAGACGAACTGGTGCTGGGCCGCGACCGGTAACAGCATCGCGGCCTACTACGGCAAGAGCTACTCGCAGAACCAGTTCTGCAACCTTGCGTTCGGCAACAGCCAGAACGCCACCTGCCCGAACAACCAGGCCACACTGGGCAACGACCAGCGCGCCTTCAGCTCGATCGGGATCAGCTCCGGCAGCTACATCTCCGGCACGCTCGCCTTCAGCACGCTCGTCTCCGAGATCGCCGCCGGCCGGCCGGTGATGACGCGGATCGGCTGGACCTCGGGTGGCGGCCACATGATGGACATCATCGGGTACGACTCGTCGGACTCGACCATCAAGTACTACAACCCGTGGCCGGACGACCCGCGCTACAACTTCTCGACCTACAACTGGTACCGGTCCAACTCGCAGTTCACCTGGACGCACTCGCTCTACCGGATCGGAGCCTGAGATGAGCCGCCTCAAACACTTCCTGTTCCGGTCGGCCGCCGTACTGGCTGCTGGTCTCGGTCTCGCCCTGACCACCGCCGCCTTCGCGAACGCCGCCGGCCCGCAGCCGGTCCCCGCCGGTGAGTTGTCCAAGGCAACGACTGCCGCCGGTTCGCCCACTGCCCTCAGCCTGCTCGGCAAAGCCACGGCGGGCACCAAGTCGGCCGCGGCCAAGTCCGGTACCGCCAAGCTCGCCGTCGGCACGGACGCTCGCCCGGTCTACGCCCTCAACCCGGCCTTCGTCCGCGACGCCGCGGCGCCGGTAGCAACCTTCTGGTACGCCGCCACCACCGCAACCCGCGGCACCGATCGCCTCACCGTCTACACCGCCCCCGACGCCGCCGGCACCTGGCAAGCCGTCAACGTCGCGACCGGCGACACCGAGGCCCGCATGTTCACCGCAGCCCGCGGCGCGCTCGTCTTCACCGAACCCCAGATCGGCGCCTGGTACGCCCTCACCGGCAACCAGATCCGCCCCCTCAACGCCTCCGCCACCAAGTCCGTCGGCACTGCGCCCGTCACCGTCGCCGCCTACCAGGACCTGGTCGCCAAGCGCTACGCCGACAAACTCCCCGGCAGCACCTACAACGACAACGGCACTGCCGGCGGCTACGACACCACGACCAACACCACGACCGACACCGACACCGCCATGTCCACCCCCACTCGCAACCTCGCCATCCCGGCAACCGCGGCCGGCCTAGCACTGCTCCTCGCGACCGCGCTCATCATCCGCCGCCGTACCGTCTAGTCCTCCACCTGATCTGACACCCGCCGGGCGAATTTGATCCCGGCGGGTGCCAGATGCTCGATGACGAATTCGCACCAGTACCTGATCGCCATGGGAGGACTGGTTCGGTGCGTCCCTGGGAAGGCGATCAGTTGCTTGTCCTGTGATCCGAGTTGGTCGAACAGCTCGAACTGCCCGGAGCGAGGGAAGAGTTCGTCGTCCCACTGCACGTGGAACAGGACCGGCACGTCGACCCGAGGAGCGTCCCGGGCAACCCGTGCAGCTGCGTCGACCGGGGCTGATACGACGGGTGACTGCAGTAACCCGTACTTACCGAGCACCGCGCAACACAGCCGCCGATTCGCGGCGGCGACGTACGGCAGCCCGTAACGAGTCCCCATCGAGAGGCCGAGATAGGCGACTCGGCCGCTGTCGACCAGATCCAGGTTGATCAGCGCGTCCAGGGTCGCGGTCCAGTCGTCCACCATGCCGTCGGTGACCGCGTCGACTCCGATCCAAGCCGTAACGTCATGGTGCTGTCGATCGCCGTGGAATGGTCCGTCGATGGCGACAGCCGCTATATCCCACTCGCTCGCGAACCACCGGCCCAGTCCCAGTTGCCGAGCGGCCCGTTTGTGCCCGCTTCCGCCATGTCCCAGGAGTACCAGTGGTTTCGGGTAGCGGTGAGGGCCTGCCGGCAGCCACAGGATGCCCGGGACGACGCCTGTATCCCGTACGAGGTTGAATCGACGCTCGGTGACATCGCGGTCGGTCGCCGGTTCGCCGACCCAGTCAAACGTGTCAGCCATCTGGTGCCTCCTTGGAGATGCGGTGGGTGCCGGTGGGATCGACGTGGAAGACGAACCCGTGTGGCGTGGTCCATGCGAGCGTCTTGTCGTCGATGCGGCGTACTTTCCAGCTGGGCGCGTGCGTCTTCACCCGATGGCCGAAGCGGCTCAGCGGTGCGAGGTTCTGCAGGTTGGTCTGCCCCGGTGGACCGAGCGGATCGTAGGGCTCGATGTGATCCAGATCGATGCTGTTGCTGGTCTCTCGGGTCCCGTAGGGGAAGAGTTCGACCGGGTGGATCAGCTTGACGTGTTCGCGGATCCGGTCGGAGGCCTCGTAGGCGTCGGAGCTGATCGCGTTGTTGAGGTCGATGACCGGCTTGACGAGATATGCGCCGTGGCCGACTAGCTCGGTGAGCTGGCTGGCCAGGAGCGGTCCGATTCCTTCGGCGCGCACGGGACCATCACCACCTCTGGCAGCGGCGATGAGCGTCTGATCGGTGAGGTGGACATAGATCTCGGTCTTGCCCGGCCGGGTCGGGCCCGAGCGCAGGCCCGGCGGACGGGCGTAGGCATCTTGCTTGATCTGCGCGAGCCGGGTGTCGAGGGCCCGCCGTTCGGCCTCGGTCATCGGTTGACCCTCCGCATCACGCGGGCTGATGTCGAACGGCTCGAGGGTCGGGTGAGGAATGTCGAGTGGATCGGGCAGGTCGCTAGCACTGGGGTGAGGTGCGTCGCGGTCGGCCTCGTCGTCCAGGTCAGGCTCGGCCGCATTGTCGTGGAGGGAGTCACGCAGGTGGCTGTCGGCAGCAGAAGGTGGGCCAACGAGCCGTAGGGCAGCCTCGGGCGTACCAGCAGCATCCGCGGGTGCTTCCGGAGTTGCCTGCGGGTCCGGAGCCGGGCATGGCGCGGGGTTGGCGCGTTGGTGCTCGCGGGCCTGGGCAAGGAGTTCTTCGGCGAAGCGGAAGTCGGGCATGATGCCTACCGCGGCCGCGCGACGCTCCTGCAGACTGCGCTTGTCGTCGAGGATCCGGAGAGCTTCTGCGAGCTCGGCGATCCTTGCCTCGTGACGGTTGACCGCGGCAACCGGTGCTTTGATCACGCAGGTCTTGGTGCCCTTGTCATCGGTGCCGCCGACGAACACGCCACGCTCACGATCCTTGCCGTCGGCCTCGGCGCGAGCCTGGGCAGGGTCAGCATGCATCTTCGCGGCCTTGATGATCTTGGCCAGCCGCCATGGCGAGATCGTGTCCAGTAGATGTGCGACCCGCTGATCGACGTACAGCGCCGCCTCCAGCGACAAGTTCATGCAGTCCTTGGTCAGCAGACGCGCTTTCCACGGCGTCGCCTGGCCGGCCAGAACCCGAGCCCAGGTGAACGGAAACCTGCTCCGCAACGCCAAGGCGGACCCGATGTAGTCCCCGCCGACACCAGGCGAAACGCCGCGCACCGCGGCGAACTCGGCGATCGCGAACACGGCAATGGGTGGGCACCCGTCGCCGCCGAGAACCACGGCCCGCTCACCACCGTCACCCGAACGCGGTCCAAGCCGCAGTGGACAGACATCAGGGTGGTATCGATCGGCATACTCCAACGCGACCTCAAGCCCTCGCACAGCCGCCCGATTCTCGACCCCGAAGTAGTCGGCGCCCGCCCCCAGCAGGTCGGTCGTCGTGAGCGCGGCGAGATCCGTATCGAACATGCATTCGACTATAGTCACAGAACGGTAACGCCGCAAATCCGCCTTGCAGGCAAGAGAAATCAGGCCTGCTGGTGGTCACGCCGTTCGCCGATGAGCGCCGGCGACCGACGTACTGATGGCGGGTGAGGAGCGTCGGGCGGCGCAGACTGGGTGGGTAGTGTCGGATGGTGGCCCTGGCTTTGGTGGAACCCAGCACTGACCTGTACGACGCTTGGCGCGAGGCGCATGTGGAGTGGGGGCCGGGGCTTCATGAGGACGGGTTCGGGCTGGCGGCTTCGGATGACGTGGAGTCGGCGGAGGGGTTCGCGGCTTGGGTCGCGCGGGTGCGGGCCGGCGAGGGGACTAGCCGGTGGATTGTTGAGGACGGGCGGGTGCTCGGCGGGATCGGGCTGCGGCATCAGCTGAACGAGCGGACCGGACACATCGGGTACGGCGTTCGGCCGTCGGCGCGGGGGCGGGGTGTGGCCAGCTGGGCGTTGGGGGCGATCCTGCGGGAAGCCCGGGTGCTGGGGATGAGGCGCGTGCTGGTGGTTTGTCTGGACGACAATCCGTGGTCCGCGCGGACGATCGAGCGCAATGGTGGGGTGCTGGACGAGATCCGCGGCCCTGTCCGTCGCTACTGGATCGAGTTACCAGCGGCGGGGGAGGCGGGGTTCTTGGCAGAGGAAGGCGCCGATGGTTAGTTCGAGGGCCGGGTAGGAACCCCAGAGGTCGGGGCGGCGGATGGGGATGATGTGCCAGCCGACTTTGGCCAGGTCGGTACGGCGGGATTCGTCGCGGACCTGCTGGTGATCGGTGGAGTGCCAGGCGTCGCTGTCGTACTCGAGGCCTAGCCGGCGGCCGTCGATGGGGCGGTCGGGGTAGCCGAGGTCGAGGCGGTACCGGTGGGGGGTGCGACGAGGCTGAGCGCTTCAGCCCGCAGTTCGGGGGAGTCGGGGACACGGGGGTCGATGTACACCCCACGGATTAGCTGACGGACGTCTCCGCGCCCGAGCAACCAGGGGAGCTTCCGGCACCTGGTGTGCCTGGAAGGGGATCCCCGAGAAGTAGTACGGCAACATCCCAGCAGGATGGCTCAGATGAGCCGGGCCTGCTGGGAGTTATCCACAGGTCAGCTGAACTCGGTGAGGGCGTTCTGGGCCTGGGTGAGCCACTCGCGGCGGGCCTCGATGGACTCGCGGGCCTCGTTGGCCTTGCGGGTGTTGCCTTGGGCCTCGTGCTTGGCGGCTTGCTTCTCGAGGTCGGCGATCAGGGACTGGAGCTGCTTGACGGTGGCTTCGGCGCGGGCGCGGGCCTCCGGGTTGCTCTTGTTCCAGACCTCGTCCTCGGCGGACTTCACGGCCTGCTCGACGGCGCGCAGACGGCCGTCGATGGCGCGCATGGAGTCGCGCGGTACCTTGCCGATCGCGTCCCAGCGGTCGAGCAGGTCGCGGAGCTGGTCGCGGGCGGTCTTGGCGTCCTTGACCGGGAGGATCGCCTCGATCTCGACCAGGAGGGCCTCCTTGGCGGCCTGGTTCTGGACCTGCTCGGCGTTCTCCTCGGCCTGGATGGCGTCGCGGGCGCCGAAGAAGGTGTCCTGGGCGGCGCGGAAGCGGGCCCAGAGCTTGTCGTCGACCTCGCGCGGGGCGGGGCCGGCAGCCTTCCACTGGCGCATGAGCTCGCGGAAGCGGCCGGAGGTGGGGCCCCAGTCGGTGTTCGAGGAGAGTGTCTCGGCCTCGGCGGCGAGGCGCTCCTTGACGGTCGCGGCCTCCTCACGCTTGGACGAGAGCTCGGCGAAGTGCTGCTTGCGGTGCCGTGTGTACGTCGTCCGCGCGGACGAGAAGCGGTGCCACAGCTCGTCGTCGCTGGCCTTGTCGAGGCGCGGCAGCGCCTTCCACTCGTCGAGCAGCTCGCGCAGCCGGGTGACGCCGTGCCGCCAGTCGGTACCCGCGGCGATGGTCTCGGCCTCGGTGGCGATCTTGGTCTTGGCCGACCGCGCCTCCTCGACCTTCGCGGCGCGCTCGGCCTTGCGCTTCTCACGCTGTACGGCGAGGAGCGGGGTGAGTGCTTCGAGGCGGGCCTTGAGTCCATCCAGATCACCGACCGCCTGGGCGTCCTCGAGCGAGCTGTTGACCTTCTTCACCGCCGCCCGGGCGTCGTCCGGGGACACCGTGCCCGCCTGGACGCGCTGCTCCAGCAGCTCCACCTCGAACGCCAAGGCGTCGTACCGGCGGGTGTAGAAGGCGAGCGCCTCCTCCGGCTTCGCGTCCGGCCACTGGCCGACCGCCCGTTCACCGTCCTTCGTCCGTACGAAGACCGTTCCGTCCTCGGCTACCCGGCCCCAGCTCTCTCCGGCCACAACTCGCCCCTTCCGGCGGTATGTACTGCGCTCGTGCCCATTCTGGTCGGCCCCTGGTTCAAGCCCGCGAACAGGGTCCGGATGGGCGCGTCGGGCCTGGATCCCAACGCTTATCCCTGAACAATCACAAACTCCCAGCTCGCGCGCAACGGTGTTGCCTAACAATCCGGTTCGAAGTCGGCATCCGGGCACCGGTAACCTTGGGTGGTCCAGCAGTGATTCAGTAGTGGTTCCAGGAAGGTCTGTCGTGCTCATCGCCGGGTTCCCCGCAGGATCGTGGGGTACGAACTGCTACGTCGTCGCCACCGGCCAGGGCGCGGAGTGCATCGTGATCGACCCGGGCCAGGACGCCACCGCCGGAGTCGAGCAGGTCGTCCGGGAGAACAAGCTGAAGCCGGTCGCCGTGCTGCTGACGCACGGCCACATCGACCACATGTTCTCCGTGCTGCCGGTCTGCGGCACGTATGACGCGACCGCCTGGATCCACCCGGACGACCGGCACCTGCTGGCCGACCCGATGGCGGGCATCAGCAAGGAGTCGGCGGCGATGCTGCTCGGCGGCAAGCACGAGTTCGCCGAGCCCGACGATGTGGCGGAGCTCAAGGACGGCCAGAGCCTTGAGGTGGCCGGCCTCAACTTCACCGTCGATCACACGCCGGGTCACACGAAGGGCTCGGTCACTTTCACGACGCCGTACCTGGGCCCCGAGGACGTGCCCGCGGTGCTCTTCTCCGGTGACGTGTTGTTCGCCGGGTCGATCGGCCGGACGGATCTGCCTGGCGGCGACCATCCGGCGATGCTGCATACGTTGGCCACCAAGATCCTGCCGATGAGCGACGAGATCGTCGTCCTGCCGGGTCATGGCGGCCAGACCACGATCGGCCGGGAAAAGGCGACCAACCCCTACTTGCAGGACCTGGAGATTCCGAAATTATGAGCAAGGCCAAATCGTGAGCAAACTCAGCCCTCTTAGTGGGTTCCCCGAATTCCTTCCGGCCGACCGGATCGTCGAGCTGGAGTTCCTCGACACCATCCGGGAGACGTTCGAGCTGCACGGCTTCGCGTCGATCGAGACCCGCGCGGTCGAGCCCGTCGAGCGCCTGTCCAACCAGGGCGAGGACGCCGACAAGGAGATCTACGGTGTACGGCGGCTCGCGGCCGGCGAAGGTGAGGACGCGTCGCTCGGTCTGCACTTCGACCTGACCGTCCCGTTCGCGCGCTACGTGCTGGAGCACGGCGGCAAGCTGGCTTTCCCGTTCCGCCGCTACCAGATCCAGAAGGTCTGGCGGGGTGAGCGTCCGCAGGAGGGCCGGTACCGCGAGTTCACCCAGGCCGACATCGACATCGTCGACGGTGGTGAGCTGCCGAACCACTACGAGGTCGAGCTGCCGCTGGTGATCGCGGACGCGCTGCGCAAGCTGCCGGTGCCCGAGTTCGTGATCAAGGTGAACAACCGCAAGATCCCGGAGGGCTTCTACCGCGGTCTCGGCCTGGACGACGTCACCACCGTGCTCCGGATCGTCGACAAGATCGACAAGATCGGCCCGGAGAAGGTGGTCGAGCGGCTGATCGAGTCCGGCGCGACCGACAAGCAGGCGCGGCTGGCGGTTCAGCTGGCCGACATCTCGAGCACTGACACGTCGTTCGTCGAGCAGGTCCGCGCGCTGGGTGTCGAGCACCCGACGCTGGACGAAGGCCTCGAGCAGCTCAGCCAGGTGATGGCGGCCGCGACCGAGCACGCTCCCGGTCTGCTGCTGGCCGACCTGCGGATCGCGCGCGGTCTGGACTACTACACCGGTGCGGTCTACGAGATCTACCTCGTCGGCCAGGAGTCCTTCGGCTCGGTCGGTGGCGGCGGCCGGTACGACGCTCTCGCCTCCGACGGCAAGACGACGTACCCGGGTGTGGGCATCTCCATCGGCGTCTCCCGCCTGGTGCACCGGCTGATCAGCCAGGGGTTGCTCAAGGGCAGCCGCAGTACGCCGACCGCCGTACTGGTCGCGTTGAACGCCGAAGAGGACCGGGCCGAGGCCATGCGGACCGCAGCGCAGCTGCGCAGCCGGGGGATCCCGGTCGAGGTGGCGCCGGCGGCGGCGAAGTTCGGCAAGCAGATCAAGTTCGCCGATCGGCGCGGGATCCCGTTCGTGCTGTTCAGCACCGAGAACGGTCCCGAGATCAAGGACATCCGCAGTGGCGAGCAGACGCCCGCCGACCCCGCCACGTGGACACCTCCCGCGGCCGACGTACGACCCAGCATCGACACCATCCAGGAGAACTCGTGATCCGTACCCATTCCGCAGGCTCGTTGCGTGCTGAGCACGCCGGCCAGACCGTCACGCTGGCGGGCTGGGTGGCGCGGCGGCGTGATCACGGCGGCGTGGCGTTCATCGACCTGCGCGACTCCAGCGGCACGGTCCAGGTCGTCATCCGCGACGAGGAGGTCGCCGGGCCGCTGCGCTCGGAGTTCTGCCTGAAGATCGTCGGCGAGGTGAGCACGCGGCCGGAGGGCAACGCGAACCCGAACCTGCCGACGGGTGCGATCGAGGTCATCGCGTCCGAGGTCGAGGTGCTGAACTCCGCCGACCCGCTGCCGTTCCCGGTCGAGGAGCACCACGCGACCCCGGTGAACGAGGAGGTCCGGCTCAAGTACCGCTACCTCGACCTGCGTCGTCAGGGCCCGGGTGCGGCACTGCGGCTGCGCAGCCAGGTGAACAAGGCCGCGCGCGACGTACTGGCGAACCACGACTTCGTCGAGATCGAGACGCCGACGCTGACCAAGTCGACGCCGGAAGGTGCGCGCGACTTCCTGGTCCCGGCGCGCCTGCAGCCGGGCTCGTGGTACGCGCTGCCCCAGTCGCCGCAGCTGTTCAAGCAGCTGCTGATGGTGGCCGGGATGGAGCGGTACTACCAGATCGCCCGCTGTTACCGCGACGAGGACTTCCGTGCCGACCGGCAGCCGGAGTTCACCCAGCTCGACATCGAGATGAGCTTCGTCGACCAGGACGACATCATCGCGCTGGCCGAAGAGGTGCTGGCCGCGCTGTGGAAGCTGATCGGGTACGACGTTCAGACCCCGATCCCGCGGATGACGTACGCCGAGGCGATGGCGCGGTTCGGCAGTGACAAGCCGGACCTGCGGATGGGCCTCGAGCTCGTCGAGTGCACCGAGTACTTCAAGGACACTCCGTTCCGGGTCTTCCAGGCGCCGTACGTCGGTGCTGTCGTGATGCCAGGTGGTGCGGACCAGCCGCGCAAGCAGTTGGACGCGTGGCAGGAGTGGGCGAAGCAGCGCGGCGCCAAGGGCCTCGCGTATGTCCTCGTGGGTCAGGACGGCGAGCTCGGCGGTCCGGTCGCGAAGAACCTGTCCGAACAAGAGCGCGCGGGGCTGGCCGACCACGTCGGTGCGAAGCCGGGCGACTGCATCTTCTTCGCCGCCGGTCCGGTCAAGTCGTCGCGGGCGCTGCTCGGCGCGGCCCGGCTGGAGATCGGCCGCCGCGGTGGCCTGATCGACGAGTCGGCCTGGTCGTTCCTGTGGGTCATCGACGCGCCGCTGTTCGAGCCGGCCGACGAGGCGACCGCCGCAGGTGACGTCGCGGTGGGTTCGGGTGCGTGGACGGCCGTCCACCACGCCTTCACCTCCCCGAAGCCGGACTCGCTGGACACTTTCGACACCGACCCGGGCAACGCGCTGGCCTACGCCTACGACATCGTCTGCAACGGCAACGAGATCGGTGGTGGGTCGATCCGTATCCACCGCGAGGACGTGCAGAAGCGGGTCTTCAAGGTGATGGGCCTGACCGACGAGGAGGCGACCGAGAAGTTCGGCTTCCTGCTCGACGCGTTCAAGTTCGGCGCGCCGCCGCACGGCGGCATCGCGTTCGGCTGGGACCGGATCACCGCGCTGCTGGCCGGCACGGAGTCGATCCGCGACGTGATCGCGTTCCCGAAGTCCGGCGGTGGGTTCGACCCGCTGACCGCGGCCCCGGCGCCGATCACCCCGGCGCAGCGCAAGGAAGCCGGTGTGGACTTCAAGCCCGAGGCCAAGAAGGCCTGACGCCGTTGCGTACTTGAGCAACCGGCGGACGGCGGTGCAAAGGTGGCGGTGCGGTGACCTGACGGTCGCCGTACCCGCCCCTTCTCCCGCCCAGGAGCTGCCATGCTCAAGCGCGTTCTCGCGTCCGTCGTCGCGGTTGCCGCCGGAAGTTTCGCGATCACCGTTCCGGCGTACGCCGCGGCCTTCCAGACCACCGCGACCAATCTGAACATCCGGGCCGACGCCTATCTGTCAGCGTCGGTCGTCAAGGTGCTGGCCGGCCCGACCTCGGTCGAGGTCGACTGCCAGAAGTCCGGTGACTCGGTGACCGTCGGGTCCCGGACCACGACCTGGTGGGCCCATCTGCCGGCCCACGGCGGCTACGCCACCGTCGCGTACATCGACACCACGGGCACGAAGCTTCCCGGCGTACCGGATTGCCCGCAGGATCCGCCGCAGACCGGCGACATCACGCTGGCCGACGTCCAGGCCATGTTCGGTTCGCGGATCGCGAATCCGAGCATCGTGCAGCAGGGGCTGCCGTCGCTGAACCAGGCGATGCGGGACGCGCAGATCAACACGGTTTACCGCAAGGCCGCCTTCCTCGCGACGCTGGTGCACGAGTCGCGGCTGGAGTACAACATCCGCGAGATCGGCGACACCCGCGTGTACGGCGGTCGCGGCTACATCCAGCTGACCGGTGACTTCAACTACCGTCCCGCCGGTCAGTGGCTCGGCGTCGACCTGATCAACAACCCCGAGCTCGCGCGCGACATCCGCTACAGCGCGCAGATCGCCCGCTGGTACTGGACGGTTGCGCGCAACATCAACCCGTACGCCGACCAACTCAAGATGGGCCGTGTGAACGCAGCGATCGGCTACCCGGCCGGCGCCGAGGACCAGCGGCGCTGCGACTCGTTCCGCGCAGCCATCGCCTACCTCTCCGGCGCTCCGGCACCCGCCGTCAACTGCAGCCGCACAGCCAAGACCATGGGCGATACCTCGAAGCTCACCCGCGCCCAGTTCGACGCGCTGGCCAAGGTTCCCGGCGCCCCCGGCACCGTGGGCTGATGCACCAGGGTCGAAAGGGTTGAGAAGCGGCGGGATCTGGTGGAAAGTAACCACTGCGTGTGGTTCGCAGGAAATATTTCACCAGATCCCGCTCTTCCCTCCGCCCCAGGAGCTCCCCCATGGTCCTTCGCCGTTTCACCACCCTTCTCGCCGGTCTCGGCATCGTGGCGGCCGGTCTGGTCACCGCGACCCCCGCGCACGCGGCGGTCTTCTCGACGTACGGCAGTGGGGTGAACGTCCGCGCCGACGCCTACCTGTCCGCGGCCGTCGTCACGACGCTGCCCGGGCCGACGTCGATCGACGTCGACTGCCAGAAGCACGGTGACCGCGTCACCACCTCCGAGGGCACCAGCGAATGGTGGGCGCATGTGCCCGCGCTCGGTGGGTATGTGACAGTCGTGTACATCTCGGTCCCGGAGGACAAGCTGCCCGGCGTCGCCGAGTGCGGTGGCGATCCGGAACCGCCGGTCGGCGACATCACGTACGCCGACCTGACGGCGATGTTCCCCGGCCGGGTGGGCGTCCAGTCAACCGTCGAGACCGGCCTGCCGTCGCTGAACCAGGCGATGCGCGACGCGAACATCAACACGCCGTACCGCAGGGCCGCCTTCCTGACGACGCTCGCCCACGAGTCTCGCCTGGAGTACAACATCCACCAGGGCGGCGACACGAGCACCTACGCCGGCCGCGGGTACATCCAGCTCACCGGCTCGGCGAACTACGGCTCGGCCGGCAACTACTTCGGCATCAACCTGCTCGGCTCGCCCGACCTGGCACTCTCGCTGCAGTGGAGTGCCCCGATCGCCCGCTGGTACTGGACGGTGGCCCGCAACATCAACCCGTACGCCGACCAGCTCAAGATGGGCCGTGTCAACGCGGCAATCGGCTACCCGGCCGGTGCTGAGGACGGCCGTCGCTGTGCCTCGTTCAGTGCAGCCATCGCCTACCTCACCGGCCAGCCGGCACCCGCCGTCAACTGCAGCCGCACAGCCAAGACCATGGGCGACACCTCCAAGCTCACCCGCGCCCAGTTCGAAGCAGCAGTCAACGAAGGCACAAACGGCCTCGGCTGACCCACTCGACCACCCTGCGACCCGGCCGGACCCCCCGAGGGCCCGGCCGGTTCGTGTTACGCGTCGCCGGTCTTGGACCAGACCTGCTTCCCGCTCTTGTCGAATGCCCGCAGATCCAGCTTCAACCCATACTTGGTGATCGGAGTCCCCGGCAGCTCACCCTTGAGGTAGCCCAGGTTGTGGATCACCTTGATCGAATACCAAGGTGACGCCCCGGCGACGCCCCGGATCCGAAGTTGCACGCGGTCGACGTTGTCCGCGGCGCGGAACCGGTAGTCCGCCAGAGAGGTGATCTCGGGACCGGGACCGGCGTCGCTCCGGCTCCAGGTTCCGGCGACCGGTTCCTTCTCGTGGTACGGGCTGGCCGTGGGGCCCCACCAGATCATCAGGTCGCCCAGGCAGTGGAAGGTCAGGCCGCTGTCGCGGGTGTCGAGCGACTGCAACAGGCTCTTCCCGTTCGCCGGCATTCCCGGGTCCTTGACCCAGCGCGCGGACTGGATCTTTGCGGTGTCCGCGTCCTCCGGCTTGAACAAGTCCATCGTGTGCCCGTAGGCGTCCTCCACAGGTGTCAGACACTTGCGGGCTGCGGCGCGTGCATCGGATTCACTGGCCGCGCCGAGGTCGTTGGACACGACCTTGGAGGCGTTTGCGGGAACCTCGACAATCTTGGCCGGGGCCGGCGTACTGGCTGGTTCCGGCTCCACCGTCCCGCCGCCACCACGGCTGAGCGCGACCACGCCGGTGGCGATGACGGCGACGCCGCAGGCCGCGGCTGCGACGGGGACCCAGCGCGGCGGGCGCGGGCGGAAGGCCTTGTAGGCGCCGCGGACCGCGTTGCGGCGCAGGGTTTCGGCGTACTCGGGGTCGAGCTGCTCGACCGGCGGGGGAGAGGTGAGGTTCATCGGTGGTCCTCCAGCAAGGCGGGCAGACGGCGGCGTGCTCGGGACAGGCGGGCCTTCACGGTGCCTTCGGCGACCCCCAGGACCGCCGCGGCGTCGGCGAGCGTCAGCTGTGCCCAATAGACCAGCTCGACGGTCTCGCGCTCGTGGGCCGGAAGGGCAGACAGAGCTGCCCGAACGGCCTGGATGTGTTTCTCAGAGTCCACTCGGGCGGCGACCGCCTCGGAGTGATCTGGGTGGTGGAGTGGCGCCGGCTGCCGGAGCAGGAACTGCGCCAACCGGCGTCTGGACCGGACGCTGTTCCGGAGCTCGTTGCGGGCGATTGTCAGCAGCCATGGCTTCGCACTGCCGTGCTTCAGCGGGCCGGGGTCCGAGTGGCTGAACTGCTTCCAGGCGGTCACAAACGTCGCCTGTACGGCGTCATCGGCGTACGCGTAGGAGCCGGTGTGCCGGACCGCATACGCGTGGACGGCGGCGGCGTACCGGCTGAACAGTTCGCCGAGCGCCTCCGGTTCCTGGCGGCGCAGGGCGTCCCACAGGTCGTCGTCCCGGACCTCAGGCGGAGGGCGGTCGACCTGCCGCGAAATCGTCGTCATACCCATCAGGGTCCACACCCTGTGATGTGGTTGCCACTGAGTTAGATCGGACGGGCACGCACCCAGCTGGTGTCCGGCGTGAGGTACTCGTCCAGCCGCAGACCCGCTTCGACGAGCTGACCGGCCAGTTGCTCTTCGGTGAGGTTCTGCGTCAGCACGCGCTGCGACCAGCTCCGGCCGCCGATCGTGTGCGTCACCGTGGCCGCCACCTGGTTGCCCGGCAGATGCTCCACATCGGAGATCTCCATCCGGCCGCGCTCACTCTCCAGTACGACGGGCTTCGCCAACTGGCTCGGCAACTGCTGCTGAAGCACCACCGAGCCACCGGGCCGCACGTGGTGAGCGCAGGTCTGGAGGAGGCGCAGCCGCTCAGCGTCGTCGGCGACATTGATCAGGTAGGACATCATCAGTACGACGTCGAACTCGCGATCCAGCCGGAGTTCACCAATGGTCGCCTGGATCGTCTCGGTCTCAGGAACCCGGGCGATCATCTCCGCCGACTCGTCCACCGCGACGACCTGGTGACCGCGGGCCAGCAGTGGCCGCGTGATCCGGCCGGTGCCGCAGCCCAGCTCGAGAATGCTGCTCTTCGGCTCGATCGCCGCATCGATCAGCTCGTCCTCACCGTGCGCGATGCCCAGCTCGTACATCTCGATGGCGCTCCCGTCCGGGGTCCGCGCGCCCGGTCCGCTCCCACCTTGTCCGACTCTCATGCTTCCAGTCTTTCAGCCACTCGAAGTGTTTCGGGCAGCACCGAAAGTTCAGTTGCAGCGGAAGTGGAGGATGCCGGGGACGGTCTGCCAGACCGGGCGGTCGCCGACGGGCTCGAGCATCCGGGTGATGGGGAGGCCTGCGGCCGTGAAGGTGTTGAGGTAGGTGGAGAGCATCCGGTGGTAGGTGACGCGGGGAAGAATCGCCAACCTGGTCGGGCTGGTGAAGGGGCCTTCGTCGAAGTAGCGGCCGACGATGCGCCGGGTGGAACCGTCGACGTAGTCGATCAGTTCGCCGTCGGCCGGAGTTTTGTAGCAGGGATGGATGATGGAGGCGACGAACCAGCCGCCGGGCTTGAGGATTCGGGCGATCGAACGCACCGTGGGCTCGAGTTCCGGGATGTCCATCAGCGCCATGTAGCAGACCGCTCCGTCGAACGAGGCGTCGAGATCCCGGCTCAGGTCCTGGGCATCGTCATGGCGATACTCGATGCCGCGCGGCGTCTCCTGCTCGAGCCGAATCCCGTGCGCCAGCAGGGTTTCCGACGCGTCGAGCCCGACCACCTGCGCGCCGAGATCGGCGAGCCGACGCGCGTCCCGACCCTGCCCACAGGCAACCGCCGCCACCCGCTGGCCGCGGACATCGCCGACCAACTCGTCGAACGTCGGGTCGTTCAGCCCGGCCCCGTCGGGGTCGACGCCTTCGTGGTAGACGTCGGCCAGTTCTTCGTAAGCACTTGTGAGGTTGGGCATGCCAGGTGAACGGAGGTCCGAGTGCCAGGGTTCCGGCGTTCTGCCGAGAGCCGACAAACGCCGCGTCCGCCCGTACGACGTTGTGCGCGGTTCGACCATCTCGGCGGGCATCTCGTGGGTTAACCCATTGGCTGGTGGGTTATGGACCCGCATGCGGGTGGGGAACCCACAATCTCGTGGGTTAACCCATCCGGTTGTGGGTTGGCTAGCCGCGGGCAGCTGGCCCACCCACCATGCGATGGGCTGACCACCGCGAGGTGGGCGCCCCGGCCTCGTGGCCGTGCGACACGGCGCTTGACCCCCTCGGTTTGTATCAATACAGTTGGTACAAACCGAGGGGTGGGAGAAGCGCGATGTATGTGATCTTGGGGGCCATGGTCGTCACGATGGCGGTGCTGTGGCTGGGCCGGGGAAGGGCTGCGGCCTCTGAGGTACGGCGGATTGCCGCGGGGGCCGAGTTGCCGGGCGGCGAGGAGTTGGTGGGCTGGGCGACGGAGTGGTTCCGGCGGCGGCAGTCGATCTTGGTGCTCGCACTGCTGGTCGGGACTGCGGTAGCTGCAGTGGTGCTGTTCGCGGCTGATGCGGTGGCCGGTGGGGACCTGGGACTGGGGCCGGCGTTCGGGCGTGACTCGTTCGAGTTCACGGTGGACATCCGGTTGCTGGCTTGGTTCCTCGCGATCACGACGGCTGGTGGTGCGGTCGCGACGCTGCTGCACGGGTACCGGGCGGTGCGCCTGGCCCGGGTCGACGGGCTGCGGGCGGCCGCGTTGCGGCAGCGCAAGCTTTCCGATTATCTGAACCCGATCGAGATCGGCGTCTCCTCTGTCATTGTCGCGGTGCCGGTGGTCTGCATCGGGCTCGGTGTGATGGTGCTCCGCGGTGCGGACCGTCCGGCGCGAGGCTGGGTGCTGATCGCCAGCGGTGTGACCGCGGTGCTGCTGTGGAGCGGCGGGTTGGTGCTGCAGCGGCTCGCGTTGGGGGTCAGTCAGACGTCCGGGGATCCGGATCAACTGCTGTGGCAGGAGGCCTTGCGTGCAACAACTCTGCGAGACATCGGGGCGGCGATGATGACGGTGAGCTGGCTGTTGGGCGCGGCGGTGCCGGCGTCGTTCGGCTGGGCAGCGGAGACGACGGAGTCGTTCGTGCTGGTGGGGTACGGGATGATGCCGGTGTCGATAGGGCTGACCATGCTGGCGAGTCTGGTGGCCCTCAGTCCGTGGGGGTTGCGGCGAGTACGGCGGGTGGTCGGATGATCATCTCGGTCGATCCGGCGGCCGCGAAACCGCCGTACGAGCAAGTGAAAGACCAGATCGACGGGCTGATCCGGCGCGGAGAACTCGCGCAAGGGACTCGGCTGCCGACCGTGCGGCAGTTGGCTGGGGACCTGGGGCTTGCGGTGAACACCGTCGCCCGGGCGTACAAGGAGCTCGAAGCGGATCGGATGATCGAGACGCGCGGTCGGAACGGGACCTTCGTGCTGGCGTCGCGCAGTCGGGCCGACGACGAGGAGACGCGCGCGGCGGCGACGGTGCTGGCGCGAGCGGCACGCCGGGCCGGGGTCAGTTTGCCGGAGGCGACCGAGATCCTGCGCCAGGCCTGGTAGCGGGCCGATCTCCCGGAAACGATTCCAAATACCCACCGCAACGTTGTAACGAGCCCTGTACACGCTCTCACCCCCTTGCTACTGTCCGGCCAGATTTGACATCGATGTCAGCGACAGGGGAGTGGTCACGATGGTCTCGAGGCGAACGTTCCTGGCGGGCAGTGGTGCGGTGACGGCAGGTGGGATCGGACTGGTCCCGGGCCTGGCGGCCGCCGCAAACGCCGACACATCGACGTCCGGCAGCCCCGCCCGGCTGCTGCCGGCCTTCAACCGCCCGAAGCACCTGCACTACGGCGATGCGAGCAAGCTCAGCGGTCAGGATCAGACCCTGCTGACAACGTTGCAAGGCATCGTCAACCGTACGGAGCCGGAGCTGTACTTCCTCTACGACACAGGCACCCAGAGCACGCCGGACGCCAAGTGGCTGACCGACATGCACCTGCCGACGACGCTCTACCAGAACCCGCTCGACCTGGTCGCCAAGTACCGGCATCGGGTCCGCGGTGCGATCGTCTACGACCCCGCCGTACCGGATTCCCTCAACGTCGCCACCACCCTGGCCGGCTTGGAGGACTGCGTCGTCGCGGACGCGGGGCAGGCGAAGGCGCACGGCCTCAAGACCGTGAAGGATCTGCGCGGGAAGTTCGACGACGACCGGGTGAAGACCTACCGGTGGCAGCTCGACAACCTGTTCCCGCGGGTCACCCACAAGCTGCTCGCCGGCCTTCCGCCGACCCGCGTCGTCGCGGTCGAGAACGTGCAGTGGCAGGAGATCGCCCGCGAGACCCGCCAGATCCGGGACTCGTCCAACCGCGGCAACTACGACCTCGATGTCTCGGCCAAGCTCGGCAAGGGCAAGGTGTACGTCCGCTGGCAGGACTCGTTCAGTGACGACGGCTGGGGCCCCTCGGTCTCCGAGGTCTGGGTGAAGGCGAACGGCGTTGAGATCGCGCACTTCAAGCCGGCCACCCCGGAGGAGGCGCAGTACCTGTTCGACGGCGCCAACTCGAGCATCGGCGGTGAGGCCAACCGCTTCAGCGACGGTGGTGGCTACTACATCTACGCCTTCGACCCACCAGCCGGTACGACGTCCCTCGTGGTGACCGTGACGATGTGGAACCAGTACCTGGTCTCGATCACCGACACCGCGCCCACGCGGATCGAACCGTTCGCGTACTTCCGTGACTACGTGGTGGCCACCAAAGCCCTGGTGAGCTGGCTACCCCCTGGTGGCGAGACCGGTGCACTCCTGTCCGAGCACTTCGCCAAGTGGCCGACACTGGCGCCGTACATGGGCTGGTTCGCGAACGACGTCTCCGGTGAGTGGGACGGCGTCGACCTCGCATCGAAGGGCGGGTCGCCGGTCATCGCGGCCGACTTCTACATGAACGGGACGGTGCACGCCGGCTTCACCGCACCGATCTCGGAGAAGGTCCGGCCGGTACGGCGGATCACCAAGCCGAAGAACAAGGTCTATCTGACGCTGACCTTCGGCGAGGGCGACAACATCCAGTACTGCCAGCGCCACATGCGCGACCTGTGGGACGACCCGAAGCGTGGCGAGGCTCCGGCGAACTGGACGATCAGTCCGATGCTGCTGGAGACCGGTCCGAACCTGCTCAGCCATTTCCAGCGCACGGCGACGGCCAACGACCTCCTGGTCTGTGGACCGTCCGGTGCGGGCTACACCTACCCGGGCTCGTGGGTGCCGAGCGAGTTCACCCAGTTCCTCAAGCTGACCGGCTCGCAACTGCGCCGTACCGGCATGGATCAGGTGTACTCGTACAGCAGCCGTGAGGACGACAAGTGGGTCGTGCTCTCGGAGGAGATCGCCAGCGGGTTCGCGAAGTACACACCACTCAAGGGCATCATGCAGACCTGGGACGGCGACCTGCTGGCGGTCCGCCGGGGCGGTCTGCCGATTGCCGGCCAGTGGGGCGCACCAGGCAAGGCGGGGGAGTACAAGACCGCTCTGGACGCCCAGGTGGCCAAGTGGGACGGCACGAAGCCACTGTTCATCTCTGGCGGCATCAACGCCTGGAACTGGACACCGTCCGACATAGCCGAGCTGGCCGGCCTCCTGGACGACAAGTACGAGCTGGTGCTGGCCAACGCGTTCTTCGACCTCATGGGCCGCGTACTGCCCTAAACCCAGGATGGCGGGCGCAGGTGCGCCCGCCATCCCCAGTCAGCGGAAGAGCTTGTAGGCGTTGCGGAGTGCGTTGGCTGCGACCTCTCGGCCCAGCGTGACGCCGACAGTGTCTGCTGTGCGGGTGTGGATGCCCGACCAGACCCGTGCGTCGACGTTCTCCTGTGTCAGCTGGTGCCAGCTGTTGTAGGTGCGAGTGACACCCGGAGCGGTCGGACTGCCAATGGTGTAAGGCTTTGCGGTCCGCGCTCCGACCAGAGTGGTCAGCACCTGCTCGGCCGCGCCGGAGTAGGTGTTGTGGCCGCTCGGGTAGTCCGGATGCGCCGGAGTGTCGTGGAGTGGCGTCCATGTCGAGTCGACTGTCGCGCGCAACGCAGTGACCGGACGCCACCGCTGGTGGGTGTACTTCGTGTCCGAGGTAGCGATCTGTGTGTCCACCGAGGCGACGTGGAACAGTGCGACCAGCTTCGCCCGCTCTGCCAACGGACGGTCCGCAGCTTCTGCGACTGCGACCCGAAGCGGCGCTGTATAGAGCACGTACGACGAGCCGTACCAGAACTGAGCCGTGTCCGTTTGGGCCCGCGTGCGGGTCGTGCTGTTGAGGACTCCGTCAGTGCGGACCTCGGCCAGATCGCGGTTGTACCGCGGACTGCCCAGAGCCGGCGGTGGGCCGGGGCGGAACTGGTCGGCAGCCTTGAGCAGGAACGGCTTCGCCAGCCGGTTCCCGTACTGCGCCCCCGGGCTGTATGTCGGCGGCGTCGGCTGCCAGACGCCCGGGGCGGTGGAAGGTGGTGTGAACGGTGCGTTGACCGACGCCGGATCCAGTCCGTCGTTGGTGCGCGAGACCAGTACAGCCTTGGCCTGCTGGCGACCGGCCGTCGTACCGGCGGTCTCGTCGGCGCCATCAGGGATCCGGCCGAGTGTGGTGGCGAGAGCCTCGTCGAGCTGTGCCTTGCGAGCCGGCACGAGCGTCACCAAGGTTTCGTGCACCGCCGTGGCCAGTGCAGCCTCCTTGTACGGCGTTGCTCCAGCCGGCGACCGGGTGAGCGCACGACTGGCGGCGAGCCAGCCGATCGCCCAGGTCCGGTTGTTCGTCACCTGTGTCGGTGCGCCGGCCGCAGCGATCGTGGCAGTAGTGATGTCGTACCACTCCAGCGCGACGTCGACCGTCTGCCGGGTAGTGGTGGTGCCCGCCGCCGGTCCGGCGAGCACTGTCGATGTAATCAAAGCGGGAACGGCCGCCAGGACAAGCGCTGTGCGTAGGGTCGTCACCTCTGGATCGTGACAGCTGAACCGCGTCTCCAAAGTGCCATATCACTACTTGGAAGCTAGACATTCAGCTTGACGGATTCACCAGTGGTGGGCGACATCCACGACCAAGCGAGTGTTCGTGCCCGGACCGGCCACCGTGGTGACGCGGAACGGGAGCCGGGCGCGGACGCCGAGACCGAGCGTCGTCTGGCCCTCGAAGCTTCCGGCGTACGCGACCTGCCGGAAGGTGTCGTAGCCGCGGACGTCCGGGGCTTGGAGCGGTTTGCCCGACGGCGCCCGTACGACGATCTGCAGTTTCGCGTCGCCGCGCAGCGGGACGACGAAGCCGGAGCCGTCCTGGGTGACAGCGTTGACGTAGCGAACGTCGTACCCAGGAGCTCGGCCTTGCAGGTCGACGACGAGCCGGTCGAAACAGGCGTGCCGTCCGGTGCGGACACTGACCGCCGGCGACTGGACCATCCGGGCGTTCGCTTCGGGTAGCGATCCCCAGCCGGATGGGCAGGCGGTGGTGGTGGCGGAGACGGTCTGAGGGGCGGGGGACGAGCCGGGAGCAGCCAGTGCGACCGCGGGTAGTGCGGCCAACGCGAGCGCGGCGAGGATCGTCTTCGTGGGGATGTGGTGGATGTTCATGATGGTCCCCCTCTCAGGACTTACTCGTTGGACGCCAGTGGGGTGGGGTTGGTTCACTGCGACAATGACGCCCGACGAGCTGCTTGACGTGTTCCACCGCCGCATCCGGTTGCCGGACGCGGACACGATCCCCGGCTGGAAGGTCGAGCACGACGGGCTGGTGCATCGCTCGTACGTCGAAGGTCCGGAAGGCGCGGGTTTCGTCGAGACACCGCGTGGACTGGGCGACGACCCGGACGCCGTCATCGCCGCCGAGCTGGCGTTCTTCCGCGAGCGTGGTCTTCCGTTCGAGTGGAAGACCTACGCGTACGACGAACCGGCCGACCTTGGTGAGCGGCTGGTCCGGGCGGGGTTCACCCAGGCGGATCCAGAGACGCTGATCCTGGGTGAGGTCGACCGGATCCTGGAGCGGCCGTCCGCACTGCCCTCGAAGGCATTACTACGGGAGGCCGACGGGCAGGACGATTTCCACCGGATCGCCGTACTGATGGACACGCTCTGGAACGACGGGCTGGAGCGGATCGAGGAGCGGCTGTCGGCCGAGGCACGGATGTTCCCGGAGCGCCTCTCCGTCTTCCTGATCGAGGACGCGCTCAAGCGGTCCGACGGTCCGATCGTCTCCGCCGCCTGGATCCGGTTCCACCCCGGCACGGGGTTCGCCAGCCTCTGGGGCGGCGGCACACTCCCCGAGTGGCGGCGGCAGGGCCTCTACAGCACGCTGCTGGTCCACCGGGCCCGGCTGGCCAAGGAGCGCGGCTACGAATTCCTCCGCGCCGACGCCTCCGAGGACTCCCGCCCGATCCTGCAGAAACTGGGCCTGTACGGCGTCACCACCACCACGCCGTACGAGTGGAGCCCCGAGACACGCTGACCTGGTCGGCGGAACGACACGGCCAGGCTGTACGTTGCCGTCATTATGGCTCTGAAAATCACCTCGCGCTTTCGTCGCCTCCTCCAGCGCCCCGGGTCGATCGACCTCAGCCCGTACGAACGGCTCTCGCAGCTGGTTCTCGAGGCGGAGGAGTCCGTCGAGCCGCTGACCGACGAGGAACTGGCGGAGGCCGTCAGCGACCTCCGGACCACCGGTGGGCTGCACGAGGACGAGCAGATCGAGTTCCTGGCGCTGGCCCGGGACGCGGCCCGGCGGACGCTGGGTGAGTCGGCGTTCGACGGCCAGATCGTCGGCGCGCTGGCGATGCTGCAGGGCCGCGTGGTCGAGATGGCGACCGGTGAGGGTAAGACGCTCGCCGGTGCGTTCGCCGCGGCCGGGTACGCGATCGGTGGCCGCCGGGTGCACGTGCTCGCGGTCAACGACTACCTGGCTCGTCGCGACGCCGAGTGGATGGCCCCGATCTACGAGCTGCTCGGGGTGACCGTGTCGCACGTCGGCCAGGCGTCCACGCCCGAGGAGCGGCGGACGGCGTACCAGGCTGAGGTTTGCTACGTACCGGTCAGCGAGGTCGGCTTCGACGTCCTGCGCGACCGCCTCGTCAACGACGTGGCCGAGCGGGTGACCCAGACGCCGGACGTGGCGCTGGTCGACGAGGCCGACTCGGTGCTGATCGACGAGGCCCGGGTGCCGCTGGTGCTGGCCGGGGCGACCCGGACCGAGGAGCTCGACGACGACATCGTCCAGATCGTCCGCACCCTGCGCGCCGGCGTCGACTACGAGATCGACGGTGACGGGCGCACGGTCGCGCTGACCGACGCGGGCACGGACAAGGTCGAGAAGCTGCTCGGCGAGCGCGACGAGGCCGAAGCCGCCGCCGCTGCCGCGCTGGTCCCCGAGGTCGAGGACGAGGCACCCGCCGAAGACACCGACACCGCGGCCGACGCGGACACCGAGACAGAGGACACCGACGCTGAGGACAAGGCCGACGAGGGCAAGGCGGAGGAGACGGTCGAGCCCGAGCGCCCGGCCGTCAACCTGTACGACGACGAGAACCTCGACCGCCTGACCCAGATCAACGTCGCGCTGCACGCCGAGGTGCTGCTGCGCAAGGACGTCGACTACCTGGTCCGCGACGGCAAGGTCAGCCTGATCAACAACAACCGCGGCCGGATCGCCAAGCTGCAGCGCTGGCCCGACGGTCTGCAGGCCGCGGTGGAGGCCAAGGAGGCCGTCCCGGTCAGCGACTCCGGTGAGGTGCTCGACAGCATCACCGTGCAGGCGCTGATCAAGGACTACAAGTCACTGTGCGGCATGACCGGTACGGCGGTTGTGGTCGGCGAGTCGCTGCAGGAGTTCTACGACGTCGAGGTGGCCGTCGTACCGCCGAACAAGCCGAACATCCGCAAGGACGACCAGGACCGGCTGTACCTGACCGTCGAGCAGAAGAACGTCGCCCTGGTCGAGCACATCGCCGAGGTGCACGAGACCGGCCGCCCGATCCTGATCGGCACCCACAGTGTCGAGGAGTCCGAGCAGCTGAGCGACCGGCTCGAGGCCGCCGAGATCCCGCACGTCGTACTGAACGCGAAGAACGACGCCGAGGAGGCGGGCATCATCGCCGAGGCCGGTGTCCCCGGCACGGTGACGGTCTCCACCCAGATGGCCGGTCGCGGTACCGACATCCGCCTCGGTGGCAAGGACGAGACGCACGACAAGGACAAGGCGATCGAGCTCGGCGGCCTGTACGTCGTCGGCACCGGCCTGCACGCGTCCCGCCGGCTCGACGACCAGCTGCGTGGTCGCGCCGGCCGTCAGGGTGACCCGGGCGGTTCGCTGTTCTTCGCGAGCCTCGGCGACGAGCTCGTCATCCGGTACTCCGTTTCGTCCGGTCTGCGCCCGCATCCCGACGAGCACGGCCGGCTCACCGACCGCAAGTCGGTCGGCATCCTGGACCACGCCCAGCGCGTCGCCGACGGTGCCAACGCCGAGCTGCACCGGACGACGTGGCAGTACCACCGGCTCACCGGTCAGCAGCGTTCGATCCTGCTCGACACCCGCGAGAAGGTGCTGACCGAGGACCTGGCCGCGACCGAGCTGTCCGAGCGGGTCAAGGAGCGGTACGACGAACTGGTCGAGGAGCACGGCGAGGACAAGGTGAAGGACGCCGCTCGGCGGATCGCCCTGCACCACCTCGACCGCAAGTGGACCGACCACCTGGCGTACCTGGCCGACCTGCGCGAGGGCATCCACCTGCGCTCGCTGGCCGGCGGCATCGTGCACATGAAGCCGATCGACGAGTTCAACAAGTCGGCGATCGCCTCGTTCGACACGTTGATCGCCGACGCCTGGAAGGAAGCGGCCGAGACCTTCGCCGAGGCCGCCATCACGGATTCCGGCCTCGACGAGGAAGCCTCCGGCGTACCGCGTCCGACCGCGACCTGGACCTACCTGGTCAACGACAACCCCTTCGGTACCGAGGCCGACCGGATCCTCGGCCGGCTCCGCAACGCCATCCGCCCGCAGTCCGGCGCGGAGGCGGAGGAGATCCTGCCCGAGGAGTTCGACGAGGACGAGTTCCCCGAGGAGCTGCGCGACGCCGATGACGCCGACCTCCCCGAAGAACTGCGCGAGGCCGACGACGACGAGGACGACGCGAAGAAGAAGTAGACCCTCGACTTCGATCCAGGGACGACAGCCGTCGGAGCGATGCGAGCCCGGCGGCTGGGCGGATCCTCGGGGGGCTGACGGGTTGTGGCTGGGCGCGTGATGGTCGGGGGAGCTGTTGTCGGTGCGGGTCGATAGGCTCTTGGGTGTGAGTGAGGGCTTGTTCGATCTTCCGGGAGCTCCCGCGCCGGCGCGCGGTGGCGGCAGCTTGGCCGACGTCGACCACACGGCGGCGCCGCTGGCTGTTCGCATGCGTCCGCGGAGTCTGGACGAGCTCGTCGGCCAGCAGCACCTGCTCGCTCCGGGCTCGCCGCTGCGGCGGTTGGTCGAGGGTGACCAGCCGATGTCGCTGCTGCTGTGGGGACCGCCGGGGACCGGCAAGACCACGATCGCGGCCGTCGTCTCCCACCAGACCAACCGCAAGTTCGTCGAGCTGTCGGCGGTCACGGCCGGGGTGAAGGACGTCCGCCAGGTGATCGACGGCGCCCGGCGAGACCTGGCCCGCCCGGGCGGCACGGTCGAGACCGTGCTCTTCATCGACGAGGTCCACCGCTTCACCAAGGCGCAGCAGGACGCCCTCCTGCCCGGCGTCGAGAACCGCTGGGTCACCCTGGTCGCCGCCACCACCGAGAACCCGTTCTTCTCCGTCATCTCTCCACTCCTGTCCCGCAGCCTCCTCCTCACCCTGGAGTCGCTGACGGACGACGACATCTCGGTGCTGCTCGATCGGGCGCTGGTGGACGAGCGCGGCCTCAACGGCGAGTTCGAGCTGGCGCTTGACGCGCGCGACCACCTGCTACGGATGGCGGGCGGCGACGCCCGCCGAGCACTCACCTATCTAGAGGCCGCCGCTGGCGGAGCCCGCGCAAAGAGCGACGCTGAGACCGCGAGCCCCGCGACCATCGACCTGGAGACGCTGGAGACGGCGGTCGACCAGGCCGCCGTACGGTATGACCGCGCCGGCGACCAGCACTACGACGTCGCCTCCGCGCTGATCAAGTCGATCCGCGGCTCGGACGTCGACGCCGCGATGCACTACCTGGCCCGGATGATCGTGGCCGGTGAGGACCCGCGCTTCATCGCCCGCCGCCTGGTCATCTCGGCCAGCGAGGACATCGGCATGGGCGATCCGACCGCCCTCGGCGTAGCGGTCGCCGCGGCGGACGCCGTACAGCTGATCGGTATGCCGGAAGCCCGGATCAACCTCGCCCAAGCAGTCGTCGCCCTGGCCCTCGCCCCGAAGTCGAACGCGGTCATCACCGCCGTCGACGCGGCGATCGCCGACGTGAAGGCCGGCAAGATCGGCCCGGTCCCGTCCCACCTCCGCGACGCCCACTACGCCGGCGCCAAGAAGATCGGCCACGGAGCGTCCTACCAGTACTCGCACAACGATCCCCGCGGCGTCTCGCCCCAGCAGTACGCACCCGACGTCATCGACGGCACCGACTACTACACCCCCACCCGCCGCGGCGGCGAAGCCGCCTACGCCGACCGCGTCGAAGCCATCCGCAAAATCCTCCGCAACCGCTAGTCCTCCGGATAGGGGAGCGCCCGCCGGGTGTACTCCCACGGAACCAGCGCCAGCATCTCCGCGGTCCAGAAGCTCTCGCCCAGCAGCAGCTCCGAACCCCGCCGCAGCAACAGGATCCGCTCGAAGTCCTGCTGCAGTACGGCGTCGCCACCCTCCGCGGCGAGCACCGCAACCACGAGCCGCACCATCTCGGCGTTCTGAACCTCGAAGTCAGCGAACTTGTCGAACCGGAACCCGACCGAGATCTCCGGCTCCTCCAGCACGAAGTCCGCCGTACCGTCGAGCCGTACGGTCACCAGCAACCCACCAGCACTCTTGTACGCCGAAACCGGCGCCCGCCACGCAACCGCCACCAGCGGCGGCACCAGCAACTCCCCAACCGCCTCCGGCGCCGTGGTGCTGTTCAGCTGAAACATGTACTCGATCGCCACCCGCGCCACTGTAGAACCCCCCAGTGGTTCCACCGTGCCGAATGTGGCGTCGCCGAGTGGTTCCACCGTGCCGAATGTGGCGTCGCCGAGTGGATCCACCGTGCCGAATGTGGCGTTGCCGAGTGGATCCACCGTGCCGAGTGTGCGGACTGAGTCACTGGAAAGCCTTTGCCGGCAGCACGCTTCGCACACTCGTGGGCTCCCCGCCCAGTGGGTTCACTCGCCGGGTGGTGGGGAGCAGGGTGGCGCCAGTGGGCGGGTGGCGGGAGTGTGCTGGGGGCAAGGGGTCGCCGACGGCATGGTGGGGACATTCGCGAGGTTTCGTGCACGGTGGGTTCACTCGGCGGAGGGGTTGTGGATAACGGGATCCGGGGGGAGGGCGATTGGGGGAGAGTTGGGGAATGGGAACTACGGGCGGGCGTCAGGCCGGATGGCGGCGAGAGTTGCTGGCTGCTGGGGTCACGCGGGCACAACTGGAGTCGGACGAGTGGGACTCGCCGCATTTCGGGTATCACCGCGCCACGCGGCTTCGGGACGGGGTGCGGCAGCGAATCCATGACGCGGTTGCGGTCATGCCGCCCGGCGGTGTGATCGGCGGATGGGCTTCGGCGTACCTGCAGGGTGTCCGCTACCTCGACGGGGGATGGTCAGCAGCCGGTACGGCGTGGGGCTTGCACGGCGAGCCGGTGCTGGTAGTGATGTCGCGTGGCCGGCGGATGAACCGGCTCGGGGTCCGGGCGTTGCGGGCGATGGTGGATCCTGCAGAGGTGGTCGACGTGGCCGGGATCCGCTGTACGAACGGCGTCCGGACCGCATTCGACGTGCTGAGGCTCGCACCCGACCTGACAGAGGCTGTGGTCGGCGGCGACTGCTTGCTCCACGCCGGTCTCGTGACGGGGACAGGCATTGCGGCGTACGCCGACAGTCACCAGGGGCGGCGCGGTGTCCGTCAGGTGCGCGCGGCGCTGCCGTTGCTCGACGGGCTCGCGGCGTCGCCGCCGGAGTCCAGGCTGCGGCTGCTGTGTCACCAGGCGGGTCTGCCCGACGTTCTGGTGAATGTGCCTGTCTACGACCTCGACGGGACGTTCCTCGGGATCGTCGACCTGCTCGAGACCATGGCGGGCCTTGCCCTTGAGTACGACGGTGAGTATCACCGTGATCTCGGTCAGCAGACCAGGGACAACCACCGGGAGGAGCGGCTGGAACGGGCCGGGCTGACGATGCTCCGGGTGACGTCGCTGGACATGCAGCAGCCGGTCGGGTTGGTTCACCGTATCCGTCAGGCACACCAGGCGTGCCGGTCGTCCCCGCTACCTCGCAACTGGGTTCATCAGCTCCGCGCAGCATGACCCGAAACCCGGTTTGGTGGGGGACTGTTATGTGGGGGATGGTGTCCTGAAGAGTTGTGTTGTATGGGCGCGCGATAAGGTCGGGCGGTCCACGTGGCCGCAACGAGAGGTGGATCGTTTCCATGAGCGTCGGTGAAGTCGCAGGGCTGATAGCAGCCTGCGCACTGCTCATCCTGGTGGGCCTGCTGGCCTATCCGATCCTGAAGCTGGGCAAGGTGCTGGACGAGACCCGGATCATGGTGAAGGGCGTCGCCGATTCGAGCGTGCCGTTGCTGGGTGAGGTGACCACCACGGTGGCCACCACCAACGCGCAGCTGGCCAAGGTGGACACGATCACCGACAACGCGACCACTGTGACCACCAACGCGGCCGCACTGGTGTCGCTGTTCTCGGCGACCGCGGGCGGGCCGCTGGTGAAGGCGGCCGCGTTCACGTACGGCGTGCGCAAGGCGCTCGGTGAGAGCCAGCGCCGCGACGTGAGCCGCCGGGTGAAGGACGAGATGAAGGCCGAGCGGAAGGCGCGGAAGCGGTGAAACGGATCTTCTGGCTGATCATCGGGATCGCCGTGGGTGTCTACGCGGTGACCCGGCTGAAGAAGCGGGCCCAGGTGCTCGCCCCGGAGGCTGTGCAGGAGTCGGCGGCCAAGCTCGCCGCCGCGGTCCGGCACTTCGGTGACCAGGTCCGCGAGGGCATGGCCGAGCGGGAAGCAGAACTGAAGGACGCGTTGGGTATCGACGCGGCGGCGAACGAACGTGAGGACTACCGGTAACACCATGGAAACCAGTGAGATCAGGCGGCGGTTCCTGAGCTACTTCGAGGACCGCGGCCACACGGTGGTGCCGAGTGCGCCGTTGCCGTCGCCGGACCCGAACCTGCTGTTCAACGTGGCCGGGATGGCCCAGTTCGTGCCGTACTTCGTCGGCCAGCAGACCCCGCCGTACGCGCGCGCGACCAGCGTGCAGAAGTGCGTGCGGACGCTCGACATCGAAGAGGTCGGCAAGACCACCCGGCACGGCACGTTCTTCCAGATGAACGGCAACTTCTCCTTCGGTGACTACTTCAAGGAGGAGGCGGTCCAGTTCGCCTGGGAGCTCGTCACCAAGTCCCAGGCCGACGGCGGCTACGGCTTCGACGAGTCCAAGCTCTACGCCTCGGTGTACTACGAGGACGACGAGGCGATCGACATCTGGAAGCGGGTCGCCGGGCTGCCCGACGACCGGATCGTCCGGCTCGGGATGAAGGACAACTTCTGGTCGATGGGCATTCCCGGCCCGTGCGGCCCGTGCTCGGAGATCCTGATCGACCGCGGCCCGGAGTTCGGCGCGGACCGGGACTGGGAGGCGGGCGACCGCTACCTGGAGTTCTGGAACCTCGTCTTCATGCAGAACATCCGCGGTGAGGGTGGCGGCAAGGAGGGCTACCCGATCCTCGGTGAGCTGCCGAAGAAGAACATCGACACCGGTCTCGGCCTCGAGCGCGTCGCGTACCTGCTGCAGGGCGTCGACAACATGTACGAGATCGACGAGATCTTCCCGGTGATCGAGCAGGCCTCGGAGCTGACCGGCCGCAAGTACGGCGTGGACCAGGTCGACGACGTGCGGTTCCGCGTCATCGCCGACCACGTCCGCAGCGCGCTGATGCTGATCGGCGACGGCGTCACCCCGGGCAACGAGCAGGGCGGTTACGTCCTGCGCCGGCTGCTCCGCCGCGCGATCCGCTCGGTCCGCCTGCTGGGTTACGAGGACCCGAGCCTGGTCGAGTTGCTGCCGGTCAGCCTGCAGCAGATGAAGAAGTCGTACCCGGAGCTGGAGGCCGATTTCGGCCGGATCAGCCAGGTCGCCTACACCGAGGAGGAGGCCTTCCGCCGCACCCTCACGGCCGGTACGACGATCTTCGACCTGGCCGTGAAGGAGACCAAGGCCGGCGGTGCACACCAGCTCGAGGGCGCGAAGGCGTTCCAGCTGCACGACACCTACGGTTTCCCGATCGACCTGACCGTCGAGATGGCCTCCGAGCAGGGCCTGAACGTCGACACCGAGGGCTTCCGGTCGCTGATGAAGGAACAGCGCGACCGGGCCAAGGCCGACGCCCGCGCCAAGAAGGCCGGGCACGCGGACACCTCGGGCTACCGCGAGCTGCGGGAGTCCGGTGTCACCGAGTTCACCGGCTACCAGGAGCTCACGACGGACTCGCGGGTCCGCGGTCTGCTCCGCGACGGTGTGGTCGCCAACGCGGCCGAGCACGGCGAGACCGTCGAGGTCGTGCTGGAGAAGACCCCGTTCTACGCCGAGTCCGGTGGCCAGATCGCCGACGAGGGCGTGATCGTGGCCGACGGCGTGAAGCTGAAGGTGCTCGACGTCCAGCGTCCGGTCAAGGGCCTGATCGTGCACAAGGTCGAGGTTGTCGAGGGCGTTCTGCGTCCGGGTCTCGACGTGCACGCCGAGGTCGACCACGACTGGCGGGTCTCGGCCTGCCAGGCGCACTCCGGCACGCACGTCGTGCACGCCGCGTTGCGCCAGGTGCTCGGCCCGAACGCGCTGCAGAGCGGTTCGTACAACAAGCCCGGTTACCTGCGGCTCGACTTCGCCTGGGGCTCGGCGCTGGACCAGGCCACCCGCTCGGAGATCGAGGAGGTGGCGAACCTCGCCGTACGGCAGGACCTGCCGGTCGCGGCGCAGTACATGACGCTCCCAGAGGCTCGGGAGTGGGGCGCGCTGGCGCTGTTCGGCGAGACGTACGACGAGCAGGTCCGCGTCGTCGAGATCGGCGGCCCCTGGTCGCGTGAGCTCTGCGGTGGCACGCACGTCAAGCACTCCTCGCAGGTCGGCGCGCTGACCATCACCAGCGAGTCCTCGGTCGGCGCCGGTGTGCGCCGCGTCGAGGCCTTCGTCGGCATGGACGCGCTCCACTACCTCGGCAAGGAGCGGGCGCTGGTCCGCCTGCTCAGCGAGAACCTGAAGGCCCGTCCGGAGGAGCTGCCCGCGAAGGTCGCCGACCTGGCCGAGCGGCTGCGCGCGGCGGAGAAGGAGCTTCAGCAGATCCGCGCCGCGCAGGTGCTGGAGGCCGCGGCCGAGCTGGCGAGCAGCCCCAAGGACGTCTTCGGCGTCCAGTACGTCGGCCACCGCGCACCCGACGGCGTGAACGGCGGGGACCTGCGCAAGCTGGCCCTCGACATCCGCGGCCGGATGGGCGAGGGCAAGCCGGCTGTGGTTGCCGTCCTGAGCGTCAACGACGGCAAGCCCGGCATCGTGATCGCGCTGAACGACACCGCCCGCGAGTGGCGGCTGTCGGCCGGTGACCTGGTCCGCGTCGCCGCCGAGAAGCTCGGTGGCAAGGGCGGCGGCAAGGACGATGTCGCTCAGGGTGGTGGCACGGACGCGTCCGGTGCCGACGCCGCGCTGGCCGCCGTCGAGTACACCGTCGGTCACCTGGTCACGGGCTAGTCCATGAGGACAGGCGTGCGGATCGCGCTGGATATCGGAGACGCCCGGATCGGCGTCGCCAGCAGCGATCCGCACGGAATCCTGGCGACCCCGGTGGAGACGGTCCGCCGGGGGCCCGGTGATCTGGGTAGGATCGCGGCACTCGCCGCCGAACTGGAGGCGTTCGAGATCGTGATCGGGCTGCCGCGCTCCCTGTCCGGGGGCGAGGGACCGGCCGCGGTGAAGATCCGGGAGACGGCGAAGCAGGTGCAGGACTTGGTGCAGGTGGGGAACGCAGCGCTGGCGGTGCGCCTGGTGGACGAACGGTTCACCACGGTCACCGCCGAGCGGATGCTGCGCGAGCGTGGGAAGAAGGGCGCCAAACGGCGCGCGGTGGTCGACCAGGCCGCGGCGGTCGTGATTCTGCAGCACGCGCTCGACCTCGAGCGGGAGTCCGGGAACCCACCGGGGAGGGCCTTGTGACGAGACCGACGGTGGACAACGACGACGACCTGGACCTCGGGCTGCGGCCGGAGAGCCGGCTCGAGCGGCGCGCGAACCGGCGCAGGCAGCGCGCCCGGCGCGGCTTCGGCTGTTTCGCGGTGATCATCTCGCTGCTGGTCGTGGGCGCCCTGGTGGGCGGTGCCGTGGTCGGCTTCGGCAAGGGCAAGGACGCGCTGGAGAAGGTCTTCGCCGCCCCGGACTACGACGGCGAAGGCACCGGCGTGGTGACGGTCGAGATCACCAAGGGCCAGAGCAACTCCTCGATCGCGGACACGCTGGAGAAGAAGGAGGTCGTGAAGAGCGCCAAGGCGTTCGAGCGGGTCGCCCGCAACGACAGCCGCTCTCTGCAGATCCAGGCCGCGACGTACACGCTGCGCAAGCACATGTCGGCCAAGGCCGCCCTCGAGCTGATGCTGAACACCGAGGAGTCGATCAAGGTCCTGCGGTTCAGCGTCCCGGCCGGAAAGACCAAGGCCGAGGTGATCAAGATCCTCGAGGCGCCGAAGCTGAAGCTGCCGGCGGGTGCCGCGGCCGCCGCGATGGGCAAACCGGCCTCGCTCGGACTGCCGGCGTACTCGAACGGCAACGCCGAGGGCTTCCTGTTCCCGGGCACGTACGACGTGCCGAAGGGCGCGACCGCGTACTCGATGATCAAGCAGATGACCGCGGAGTACGCGAAGAACGCGGCGGCGCTGAACTTCGTCAAGACCGCGCAGGCCAAGGACATCGACCCGTACCGGGCGCTGATCGTGGCGAGCATCGTCCAGGGTGAGTCCAACCGCAAACAGGACTACGCCAAGGTCGCCCGGGTGATCTACAACCGGCTCCAGGCCGGGATGAAGCTGCAGATGGACTCGACCGTGCACTACGCGGTCGGTCGTGGTGGTGGCGTCTTCACCACCGACGAGCAGCGGAACTCCGATTCGCCGTACAACACGTACAAGTTCAAGGACCTGCCGCCGACGCCGATCAGCTCGCCGACGAAGGACACGATGCGGGCCGCGATCAACCCGGCGAAGGGCCCGTGGATGTACTTCACCCTGGTCAATCTGGACACCGGCGAGACCGCCTTCGCGACCACGCCGTCCGAGCACCAGGCGAACGTCGCGAAGCTGCAAGCGTGGTGTGCCGCCAACAAGGGCCGGTGCTAGGTGACGCGTTGCGCCGTGCTCGGGTCGCCGATCGCGCACTCGTTGTCCCCGGCGATGCATCGGGCCGCGTACGCCGAGCTCGGGCTCGACTGGCGGTACGACGCCTTCGAGGTGGCCGAGGACGAGCTGCGCGGGTTCGTCGCGTCGCTCGATGACGACGTCCGCGGGTTGTCGCTGACGATGCCGTTGAAGCGGGTCGCGCTCGAGCTCGTCGACACTGTCGACCCGATCGCGGAGCTGATCGGTGCCGCGAACACGATGATCTTCGAGGCCGACGGATCACGGTCCGCGCACAACACCGACGTACCGGGGCTCGTGAACGCGTTCGCCGAGCGTGGCATCACGGTCGCGGACACGGCCATCGTGGTGGGCGGGGGAGCGACGGCAGCGTCGACGCTCGCCGCCCTGCGGAGCATGAAAGTCAGCGAGGTGACCCTCGTCGTCCGCGACCCGTCGCGAGCGGAGCGGCTGCTCGATCTCGCCGCCGAACTGGGAGTCCGGACTTCGGTTGCAGATTTTTCCCAGATCGATCGAACCGGAGGGTTCGATCTGTGCGTCTCAACAGTGCCTGGTGGAGCAATCGATCAATGGGCGGACCACTTCGCGAACGTCGCTCCGGTGGTGTTCGACGTGGCCTACCACCCGTGGCCGACCCAGCTCGCCATCGCGGCACATCGGATCGGTACAGAGCTGTTGAACGGGCTTGATCTCCTTGTGCACCAGGCAACTCTGCAAGTGGAGATGATGACTGGTAGGTCGCCGGCACCGCTGGCGGCCATGAGGGCCGCTGCCCGTGAGGAGCTCAACGATCGTGAGCCAGCTTGACCGCCGTACCGTTCTGAAGGCAGGCGCCGTCGCGGCTGTCGCGCTGACCGCCGCACCGGAGGCGATGGCGGCAACGACCGCCGCGCCGAACTGGAACCGGCTGTCCAGATCGTTGCAGGGCGGCAAGCTGTTCATGCCCTCCACGCCCGGATATGCCGCTGCCCACCAACTCTTCAACCCACGCTGGGATTCGGTCCAGCCGGCCGCGGTCGTGCGCGCCGCCAAGACCGCCGACGTGATCAGCACGATCAACTTCGCGCGTGACAACAAGCTGGTGCTGGTGCCGAAGGGCGGCGGGCACTCGTACGTCGGCGCATCCGTGATCAGCAAGGGAATTCAGCTCGATGTCGGTGCGCTGCGCGGCATGACGTATGCCGGCAACGGCGTCCTGACGGTCGGTGCGGGAGCCCGCCTGTACGACGTTCACGCGTTCCTCGACAAGCACGGGCGATCGCTACCGACGGGGACCTGCCCGACCGTCGGCGTCGCCGGCCTCACCCTCGGCGGCGGGATGGGGATCCACACCCGCGCCTGGGGCCTGACCTGTGACCGCCTGGTCGGCATGAGCGTGGTCACCGCCGACGGCAAGGCGCGCGTGATCAACACCAAGTCCGACCCGGATCTGTTCTGGGCGCTGCGCGGTGGCGGTGGCGGGAACCTCGCCGTCGTCACGTCGTTCCAGTTCGCGACGATCCCCGGCCCGAAGCTCGGCTTCTTCCGGCTGACCTGGCCGGAGGCCAAGGCCGCCGCGGTTGTGGCCGGCTGGCAGAAGTTCATCGAGAAGGCGCCCAGTACGTCGTGGGGCAACCTGCACCTCGATGCCAAGAGCAACGGAACCGTCTCGGTCCACGTCCTCGGTGTTTCCACCACGGGCAACGCGGCCGCCGCGGCCGCGCAGCTGGAGTCGTTCGTCGGCTCGAAGGCGACCGTCCGATCGATCACGGTGAAGACGCACATGGAGGCCGTGAAGTACGTCGGCGGTGGCACCACCAGCCCGCGGACCGGCTTCCTGGCCGGCTCCGACGTGCTGCGCGCCCCGATGAACGCGTCCTCGATCAACGCACTGATCAGCACGGTCAAGTCCGCTGCGCGCGCCAAGCTCCCGGCCGCCGCGATCATCGACCCGCTCGGCGGCCAGGCTGCCAAGCAGCCCGCCGGTGGCGCGGCCTGGCCGTGGCGTTCCGCGCTCGGCGTCATCCAGTGGTACGTCGGCACGGCCGCGCACCCGTCGTCCGCGCAGCTCAAGGCCGCGCAGACCTTCATCGACCAGGGCCACGGCGCCGTCCGCTCGTTCTCGGCCGGCGGCTACGCCAACTACCCCGAGGCCCGCCGCGGCGTCGCGACGTACTACGGCGCCAGCCTGGCCCGCCTGCGCGAGGTCAAGAAGAAGTACGACCCGACCGGCTTCTTCCACACCCCGTACACCTTCGTGTAGCTAGTCTCCCGCCATGAGGTTTTGGCGGGGGACAGCAGGAGTGATCGCGCTCGGGTTCGTGGCGGCCGGGGTGACGCCTGCGTGGGCGTGTGCCTGCGGCGGCTACCTACCGAGCTTGGAGTCGCGGGCCCGGGCGTCGGGTGAGAAGGCCTTGGTCCGGTACGACGAGAGCGGGTCCGAGGAGATCACGCTCTCGATGGCGATCAACGGCTCATCGAAGAAGGCGGCCTGGATCATGCCGGTGCCGAACCCGGCCAAGCTCGAACTGGGAGACGCGAACCTGTTCCCGCGGCTCGAGGAGGTGACGGAGCCGAAGGTCGTCGAGCGTACGACGTACTGGCCGTTCCGTGGCCTCAAGCTGTTCGAGAACGACGGTGGTTCGGCCGGCGCCGCGCCAGGCGGCGTGAACGTGCGCGAGCAGATGACGCTCGGCCCGTTCGAGATCGCTCGCCTCACTGGTGGTCCGACGGGGGTGACGAAGTGGCTCGCCGCGAACGGCTACGTCGTACCGGACAGCCTCGCGACGAACCTGACGCCGTACCTCACCGAGGGTTGGGAGATCGTGGCCGCGAAGCTGGCCCCGAAGTCGGCGGATGAGAGCCTCGCCGGGTCGACTCCGCCGCTGCGACTGCGGTTCGCGTCGGACAAGATCGTCTACCCGATGCGGCTCAGCAAAGGCGCGACCACCCCACAAGCCGTGACCGTGTACGTCGCCGCCCCACACCGCGTCGACCCGACCGCCCTGCCGGTCGCCAACATCCAGCCGACCCTCCTGTACGCCGGTCGTGCCAGCGACCCCGCGATGTCCGCGCCGGCCGACTTCCTGACCGCGTTCGAGGTCATCTACCGCCAGCCGAGCCAGATCACCTCCGACTTCGCCTTCGCCAAGTCCGCAACCGATGACCCCTACCAGCGGGTCGAGTACATCACCCGCAACGAAGCCGGTTGGAGCACCATCGCCGCACTGGTCGTCGTGGTCCTCCTGATCGTCGGCGGTTTTGTCCTGTTCCGCAGGCGGTCTAGGCTCCAGGATCGTGCCGGCTGACAACGCATTGCTCGCCGCAGGGGCCGGAGTGGTCCTCTGCGGGCCGGCGGCGTTCGTGCTCGGCCCGTGGCTGATGCGGCGGATCCCTGAGCCGGTGCTGGAGGAAGGCGACACCAAGATCCTGTACGCCGACCTGGCCGGTCCGCGGGCGGCGTACTGGTGTGGTGGGCTCGCTGCGGTCGCCGGTGGACTGCTCGGCTGGGAGCTCGGCACGGACGCTGCGCTGGTGGCTTGGCTGCTGCTCGCGGTGGCCGGAGCGGTGCTTGGGTACATCGACGCGCGGACGCGGTTCCTGCCCTCGGCGATCATCTGGCCGACGTACGGCGTTGTTGCGCTGGCGCTCGTCGGCGCGGCACTGGTGTCGGGGGAGTGGGGGTCGCTGCGGCGGGCGGCGATCGCGGGGTTGATCGGGTTCGGGGTGTTCTTCCTGCTGTGGTGGGTGTTCCCGCGCGGAGTGGGCTTCGGCGATGTGCGGTTGTCCGGGTTGCTGGGGCTCGCGCTCGGTTGGCTGGGCTGGGGAGAGTTCGCGAGCGGCCTGTACGGCGGGTTCTTCCTCGGTGCCGTGGTCGGGGTCGTGCTGATCGTGGCGCGGGTGATGACGCGCAAGCAGCTGGTCCCGTTCGGCCCGTACATGCTGATCGGTGCGCTCGCCGGGGTGTTCGTCGGCTCTCCGTTGGAGCGGCTCTACACCGGATAGGGGATGGCCCCGCTCCGCCAGATGGTTGATGTGGGCCAGGCGCTGACTTTTCTAGGGTCGAAGTATTCGATCTCTGGAGGTAAGTGATGCCAGTCAGTCGTCGCGGCCTGTTGGCCGGAACCGCCGTCGCCGGCGCCGCCCTCGCCGTACCGGGGACAGCGCGCGCCACAGCGACGGCCGCCACCGCTGGGGCTGTCAGCGAGAAGATCCGGTCCGGTGACGTGCGCTACCAAGACCTTGTCCAGCGCGGGCAGAACCTGCGGTTCGTCGCGCGGCCCGAATACGCCCGGGTGATCACGTCGACCGAGGACGCCGTCCAGGCGGTTCAGGAGGCGGTCCGGGCCGGCAAGCGGATCGCCGCCCGCGGCGGCGGGCACTGCTTCGAGGACTTCGTCGACAATTCCGAGGTCGAGGTGCTGCTCGACATGTCGACGTACAACGAAGTCACGTTCGACCAGCGGTACCGGGCGTTCTCGATCGGGGCGGGTGCGATCCTCGAGACCGTCTACAAGGAACTGTTCTACGGCTGGGGTGTGACGCTGCCGGCCGGCGGCTGCCTCGGTGTCGGCGTCGGCGGCCACTTCAGCGGCGGTGGGTACGGGCCGCTGTCGCGCAAGTACGGCTCCGTCGTCGACTACCTGTACGGCGTTGAGATCGTCATCGTGGACGCTCGGGGTCGGGCCCGGGCCGTGGTCGCGACCAGGGACAACGAGCACCGCGACCTGTGGTGGGCCCACACCGGTGGTGGCGGCGGCAACTTCGGCGTGGTCACCCGCTACCTGATGCGCTCGGCCGGGGCGACCGGCCGGGTCCCGGCGGAGTCGTTGCCCAAGGCACCTTCTGCGCTGCTGTCCAGCGTCATCATCTACGACTGGACGAAGATGACCCGGGCCTCGTTCATCCGGACGCTGCAGAACTGGCTGGACTTCTTCGCCACGCACAACACCGCGGACTCGCCGTACGCGAGTCTCTACGCGCCACTCCTGGTGTCGCACTCCTCGGCCGGGAACTTCCTGCTCTCCACCCAGATCGACGCCGGGGCTCCGAACGCGGCCGAGCTGATGAAGGCGTTCAACGCGGCTATGGTCGAGGGCGTCGACCCGAAACCGCAGGTGATCGACGCGGGTGAGGGACCGTTCCTGCGGATGACGATCCAGCGCTCGATCGCGGAGTCGCCGGCGGGGAATCGCCAGAAGTACAAGGCGGCGTACCTGCGCAAGAGCTACCGCCCCGCGCAGCTCGACGCGATCTACGACGGCATGACCGACGCGTCGTACCAGGAGCCTGGCTCGGTCCTGATCCTGGTCCCGTACGGCGGCAAGGTGAACTCGGTCGCGTCGACCGCGACCGCGTCGGCGCAGCGCGACGTCATGGCCAAGCTGGTGATGTGTGCGAGTTGGACCGCCGCTGCCGACGACGCGAAGAACCTCGCCTGGGTGCGCAAGGTCTACGCCAGCATCTACCGCGAGACCGGCGGCGCGCCGGTGCCGAACGCGATCAACGCCGGGTCGTACATCAACTACCCCGACACCGATCTGGCCGATCCGGCGTACAACAAGTCCGGGGTGCCGTGGCACGACCTGTACTACCTGGGCAACTACCCGCGGCTCCAGCAGATCAAGTCCACCTGGGATCCGCGCAACGTGTTCCACCACAAGATGTCGATCGAGCCTCTGTGACCGGGGTGGGGTGGGGAAGGAATCCAGCACCGTGAAATGACGGTGAGAGCGCGGTGAGATGCCTCGCCCCGAGAGTGGAAGGACGCGAACACCACCACTTCGGGGGAGACAACTCTCATCATGACTTTTCGACGCGTTCAGCTGGCCGCCGGCGTTGTACTGGCCGGCCTCGCTCTGACACTCAGCGGCTGCTCGGATTCCGGTTCGACCGACGCCGGCAAGCAGCCCACCACCCAGCAGTCCGCGCCGACCGCTCCGACAGCTCCGACCTCGGCGCCGTCGGACGACGGTGCGGACAAGGCCAGCGATCAGGGCGGTGACAGCAAGGACTTCTGTACGGCGTTCGCGGCCGGCAGCGATGCCATCCGCAAATGGAACGAGCCCCAGAGCGACCCGGAGTACCGGGCCAAGCTGGTCAAGCAGTTCCAGGACCTGGCCGACAAGGCGCCGAGCGAGCTGACAGCGCCGATGCAGGTCATCGCCGACGCCTACGAGAAGATCCAGTCGGGCCAGGTGAAGGAGGACGACGAGGCGACGATCACGAAGTACGCCGGCGCCCTCCAGACGGTGAACACGTGGATCGTGGCCAACTGCGCGGACTTCAAGCCGTCGACCCCCGCAGGCGGCTGAGCATGCGGATCAAGGCACTGCTGGCCGCCGGTTTCGAGCTCGGCCTGCTGATCACCCTGCTGACGAGCTGCGCGGAGACGCCGGCCGGCCCGCCGGTCACGGCGCCGCTCACCTCGACCACCCCGACCACCCCGACCACCAGTACGACCTCCGGTACGCCGGAGACCAGCGGCCCGTCACAGGGGACCGGGCCGCTGCCGGCGGTGTGTGCGGCGCAGTCGGTACCGGCGTTGTGCGTGACCTTCAACCTGACAGGGGCGACCAGCGTGACAGGGTCGAACTGGGTGTACGCCGAGATCCCGGATGCGGATCTGCCGGACTCGACCTGCCCCGAGTACGGCGCCAGCACGCTCGAGTCGGACACCCCGGGGTTGCCGAAGGTCACCAAGGTGATCGGCAGTCAGTCGGTCGAAGCGTCGTTCGCGGCGGACAAGGCCGGCGACGGTGCCGGGATCGCCGGTGCCGAGGCCAGCGGGTCGCTCGTGGTCGACGACGTGACGTACGAGGCCGAGGACGGTGAGGCGAAGCTCGACCTCAACCGCGACGGCTCCGGCAAGCTGGACCTGCCCCGGCTGGTCGGTGGTTCAGGCAGCCTGTCGGGCAGCATCAGCTGGCGCTGTATCGACCCGAAGTAGTTGCTAGCTGGGCGGGTAGCGCGCCCGCCAGCCGGCCTCACTGTGCAGGCGTTGCGGCTGGGAGAACTCCAGCACGAAGTCGTCTGCCAGTTGGAGGATCACTGGACGGCCCTCGACGGCGAAGACGAGCTCTGGGGGGAGCGCGGCTTCGCCGTGGAGGGCACCCAGGATGTTCCCGCAGATGGAGCCCGTGGAGTCGCTGTCCCCGCTGTGCGTCACCGCCAACGCCAGCGCATCCAAGAACTGCTCCGGCTCCCGGTAGGCGAGTGCCGCATAGACGCCGATCGCCAACGCCTCCTCCGCGACCCAGCCTCCGCCCAGCTCCTCCACCCGCACCGGTCCGTGTCCAGGAGCGGTTGCCGCCTGATGACGTGCCGCGGCGAGCGCCGTACTGGTCTCCTCGTGCCCCTCGCGTGCAGCAAGCAACGCGGCAGTCGTGTCGAGTGCCGCATCGAGCTCGGCTCCCCGACACAGCTCATGGATCAATGCCGCGAGGGCTCCCGACGCCAGCTTTCCGGTCGGATGACCGTGGGTGTACCCCGCCACTTCGGCCGCCGTGTCGAACACCCACTCGGTACTGAACCTCTCCGGTAGCAAACCGACCGGCGCGACTCGCATCACCCCGCCACAGCCCTTGGAGTCGTTAACTGCTTGCAGACCGAACTGTGTGTTCCGAGAGCCGGTGAGAGCACTCAGGCAGGTGTTGCCGGGGGCGCGGCGTGCGTACAGCCACTGCTCACCCTGCAACCACCCGTCACGCTCACCACTGGGACCCGGTAGCAGTTGGGTATCGAGCCACCGGTCGTACGCCCGGTGCACCACGGCCACCGTGAACCCGATCCCGCGCTCCGTTCGCACACCCGCGCGGATCAGCCCCTCCACCGTGAACAGCGTCATCTGGGTGTCGTCGGTGATCGTCCCCGGCGGCCATCCGGCCTGCCCACTCACAAACGAGCGCAGCCGCTCCGGATGCGCCGCCACGATCGCCCGCCCCTGCTCGAACTCCACCGGAGCCCCCAGCGCGTCCCCGATCGCCCCGCCCAGCAAGGACCCGCGCACCCGGCTCTGCCACTCCAGACTCATGCCAAGACCCTATCCATGGTGGTGCCAGCGCTACCCCCAAGACGGGATTCAGCGCCAGGGTGCAACCATTCACGGACTTCTACGGTCGTAGTACAAGAACAACGACCCGCAAGGAGCGCACGATGACCACCAGATTCCGTCGGAACGCCGCCCGCGTGGCCGCGGCGGCCCTGGCTACCACCGCGCTCACCGGTGCCGCGCTGGCCGGTGCCTCCGCCGCCACCGCATCCACCACCTGCTCGCAGTCGCCGATCGTGCCGTCGTCGGTTGTGAAGGCCTTCGACACCGTCCTCAAGTTCCGCAACGGCTTCAACCCGGATGCCACCACCACCTGCCGCTGACTTGCCGAGGTCCGTCCAGTCTGTCTAGACTGAGGTCTCGAGGTGATGGGTGATGGGGACCGGGAGACTGCGCCAGAGTCATTGGCAATTGCAGGAAGCGAAACAACAGCTCAGTGAGTTGATCCGGGCTGTCCAGGCCGTTGGCCCACAGTTCGTGACGAAGCACGGCGAGGAGGTTGCCGTGGTGCTGGACATCGCCGAGTACCGGCGGTTGATGGGGGAGGATCACATGAGTTTCAAGGACTTTCTGATGGCAGGGCCCGATCTGAGCGCGCTCGAGATCGACCGCTCCGACGCTCCGGCGCGGCAGGTCGACTTCGAATGAGTTGCTTCCTCCTCGACACGAACGTCGTGTCGGAGCTGCGCCGTCCGCGGCCCGATCCCGGGGTGATCGACTGGATCGACGCGGTGCGGTCGAGTGACCTGCGCCTGAGCGTGCTGACCGTCGGTGAGATCAGCCAGGGGATCGAGCGTCTTGCGCTGAGGGATGCACCGCAGGCGCAGGCGATCGCTCAGTGGCGCGATCGTCTGATCAACGGGTACGGCGATCGGATCGTGCCGGTGTCCCGCGAGGTGGCGGAGACCTGGGGCCGGCTGAACGCGGTGCGTCCGCTGCCGGTGATCGACAGTCTGCTGGCGGCGACGGCCATCGTCCACGACTGGACTCTCGTCACCCGCGACTCGGCGGCGCACACCGGTACCGGTGTCAAGCTGCTGGATCCGTTCTCCTCGCGGAGCTGAGACCGGCGTCCGGGAGGCGGGGCGGGCGTGGGAGGATGGCGGCATGCTGCGCTGGCTCACCGCCGGCGAGTCGCACGGACAAGCGCTCGTCGCCGTACTCGAAGGTCTTCCCGCTGGAGTCCAGGTCACCACGGACGATGTGGCCGATGCTCTGGCCCGTCGTCGGCTGGGTTATGGGCGTGGTGCCCGGATGAAGTTCGAACGGGACGAAGTCACGTTCCTCGGCGGATTCCGGCACGGGCTGTCCATGGGCAGCCCGGTCGCGATCCAGGTCGGGAACACCGAGTGGCCGAAGTGGCAGCAGGTGATGAGCGCCGATCCGGTGGATCCGGCAACTCTCGCCGAGCTCGCGCGGAACGCGCCGCTGACCCGGCCGCGGCCCGGTCACGCCGACCTGGCGGGCATGCAGAAGTACGGATTCGACGAGGCCCGGCCGGTTCTCGAGCGCGCCAGCGCCCGCGAAACAGCTGCTCGCGTCGCGCTCGGAGAGGTCGCCGCGAGATTCCTGCGGCAGGCCTACGGAGTGACCATCGTCAGCCACGTGGTCGAGCTCGGCACGGTCAAAGCGCCGTACGGGTCGCTTCCATCGTACGCCGATGTCGCCAAGCTGGACGAGGATCCGGTGCGCTGCCTGGACGCGGACGCGAGCAAGCAGATGGTCGCCGAGATCGACGCCGCCCAGAAGGCCGGTGACACCCTTGGCGGGGTGGTCGAGGTCGTCGTGGACGGCCTCCCGCCGGGTCTTGGCAGCTACGTGCACTGGGACCGGCGGCTGGACTCGAAGCTGGCTGGTGCGTTGATGGGCATCCAGGCGATCAAGGGCGTCGAGCTCGGCGACGGGTTCGAGCTGGCCCGGACGCCGGGTTCGAAGGCGCACGACGAGATCGTCGCCGAGGACGGGACCGTTCGCCGTACCAGCGGCCGCTCTGGCGGGACCGAGGGCGGGATGAGCACCGGTGAGACGCTGCGCGTCCGCGCCGCGATGAAGCCGATCGCGACCGTGCCGCGCGCACTGCGCACGATCGACACCAGCACGGGTGAGGCCGCGGCCGCGCATCACCAACGCTCCGACGTCTGCGCCGTACCGGCTGCCGGGATCGTCGCCGAGGCGATGGTGGCCCTGGTGCTGGCCGAGGTCGCGCTGGAGAAGTTCGGTGGGGACTCGGTCGTTGAGACCGCGCGCAACCACAAGTCGTACCTGGCGGCGCTGCCGACCACGATCACGCCGCGGGAGTGGACCGAGCAGTGAGCCCTGTCGTCGTTCTCGTCGGCCCGCCTGGTTCAGGCAAGTCGACCATTGCCGCCCTGCTCGCCGAGCGGCTGCAGGTTCCGCATCGCGATACGGATGCCGACGTCGAAGCCGGTGCCGGCAAGCCGATCTCGGACATCTTCGTCGATGCCGGCGAGGAGCACTTCCGTGCGTTGGAGCGCGCCGCGATTGTCGCCGCGCTGGCCGACTCCGGCGTCGTGCTTTCCCTTGGTGGCGGCGCGATTCTCGACCCGGCCACCCGCGCTGATCTGGCCGGGCACACCGTGGTCTATCTGGATGTCTCTCTCACCGAGGCTGCCAAGCGCGTCGGCATGAGTGTCGCCCGGCCGCTGCTGCTCGGCAACGTCCGCACGCAGCTGCGCACGCTGATGGAAGCCCGTCGCCCCCTGTACGCCGAAGTGGCGAAGCTGACCGTCGTGACCGACAACAAAACCCCGGCCGCGATCGCCGACGAGATCCAGGAGCACCTCGGATGAGCGCTGACGGTGCGACCCGGATTCGGGTGGCCGCGGCGGCGCCGTACGACGTTGTCATCGGCAACAATCTGCTGGGTGAACTGCCCGGGCTGCTGGGGGAGGGTGTGCAGCGGGTCGCGATCATCCACCCGCGCGCGCTGCGGACCAGCGGTGACGCGATCCGCGACGATCTGACCGGTTCCGGTTTCACCGCGCACGCGATCGAGATCCCGGACGCCGAAGAGGCGAAGTCCGCCGAGGTGCTGGCCTACTGCTGGTCGGTGCTCGGGCAGGCCGGGTTCACCCGGTCGGACGCGATCGTGTCGATCGGCGGCGGGACGACGACCGACCTGGCCGGATTCGTTGCCGCGACGTGGCTCCGCGGGGTCAAGGTCGTGCACATCCCGACGACGCTGCTCGGTATGGTCGACGCGGCCGTCGGTGGCAAGACCGGCATCAACACCGCCGAGGGCAAGAACCTGGTCGGCGCCTTCTGGGAACCTGCCGGTGTGCTGTGCGACCTCGCCGCGCTGGAAACCCTTCCACGCAACGATTATGTGAGCGGTCTCGCCGAGGTCGTGAAGTGCGGCTTCATCGCCGACCCCGTCATCCTCGACCTCGTCGAGAAGGACCCGGCCGGCGCTTCGACCCCGGCGTACGATGCCACCTCCGAACTGATCGCCCGCTCCATCCAGGTCAAGGCCGACTCCGTTGGTGCCGACCTCCGCGAGCGCACCACGACAGCCGGCGGCGCCATCGGTCGCGAGGCCCTCAACTACGGCCACACCCTCGGCCACGCCATCGAGCGCACCGAACGCTACAAGTGGCGCCACGGCGCCGCGATCAGCATCGGCATGGTCTTCGTCGCCGAACTGGCCCGAGCTGCCGGCCGGCTCGACGACGCGACGGCCGACCGCCACCGCGCCGTACTGGAGTCCCTCGGCCTCCCCGTCTCCTACCGAGCCGACGCCTGGCCGCACCTCCAGGACGCCATGAAGCTCGACAAGAAGACCCGAGCCGACCGCCTCCGCTTCGTCATCCTCGACGGCCTGGCCAAGCCCACCATCCTCGAAGCCCCCGACCCCAGTCTCCTGATCGCCGCGTACGGCGAAATCAGCTGAGCTCCTTGGGGAGTGGACGCGCGTGGAGCACGTCCAGCCTTGAGACGGCTCGGGTGAGGATGACATAGAGGCGGTTGAGGCCGCGGGGTTCGGCTTCGACGATCTCGGCGGGTTCGACGGCGATCACGTGGTCGTACTCGAGGCCCTTCGCCAGGCTTGCCGGTACGACGGCGACCCGGCCATCGCCGTCCGGGGCGACGGTGTCGATCCCGGCAGCCTTCAAGGTGTCCGTCAGCTCGGGGACGCGGCGGTCGGCGGCGATGATGCCGATCGAGCCTTCGTGGGGGAGCGCTCTCCGGACTGCCGCTACGACGTCGAGGTTCTGGGTGATCGTGAGTTGGCCGTCGGTGCGGAAGGACGTGGTCTGCGGGACCTCGACCGGCAACGCCTTCAGGAGGCGGTTGGCCAACTCGACCACGGAGGCCGGTACGCGGTAGCCGGTGGTCAGTGCGACCACCTCGGCCTGGGGTTTGCCTAGGTGGGCGAGTTGTTCGGACCAGGTCCGCGCCGCCCACGAGGTCGTCCCTTGGGCGAGATCCCCGAGCACGGTGATCGAACCGTGCTCACTCCGCCGGGCGATCGCGCGGCATTCCATCGGGGAGAGGTCCTGCGCCTCGTCCACGATCACGTGCCCGTACGTCTCGCCGCGCTCCAGGAGAGCGCTCACCTCGTCCAGCAGTACGGCGTCCGCCACCGTCCAGCGCGCGGTCTTCGCCTTCCGTGGCCGCGGCCACGCGATCGCGTCCTGCTCCTCGGCGTTCAGGATCCCGGCGGCGGCCCGGGAGAGCAGAGAGCGCTCTCCGAGGGTCTCGGCCAGGAACTCGTCGGCCTTCACCGCCGGCCAGACCGCATCGACCGCCGGCGTCACCGCCCGCGCCATCTTCCGCAGCCAGATCCCGTTGCAGTTCTGTCCCCGTGCCTCGGCCTGCCGCTGCAGCGACGCCACCACGCGCGCGATCACGCGCTCCCGCCCGATCAGGTACGTCGTCGCGTCCGCCCGCGCCTCCGCCACCATCGCCGCGAACTCGTACTGATTAACCCGCCACTTGTACGACGAGTCCGGTACCACCACCGCCTCCGCCGGTACCGAGATCCGCTCATAGAGCGCTCTACGGAGGATCTCGGCCATCCGCACGTCATGCTTCACCACCTCAGCAGCCGGCTCATCGCCAGCTGAAGCGGCAATCCGCCCGGCGAGCATCTCCGAGACCGTGGTCTGGTCGACATCGACCTCACCCAACGTCGGCAGCACCGCAGAGATGTAGTGCAGAAACGCCCGGTTCGGCCCGAGCACCAACACGCCATTCCGCTGCAACCGCCCCCGATGCGCATACAGCAGGTACGCCGCCCGATGCAGCCCGACCGCGGTCTTCCCCGTCCCCGGCGCACCCTGCACACACACCGACACCTCCAACGAGGTCCGGACGACGTCGTCCTGCTCCGGCTGGATCGTCGCCACGATGTCTCGCATCGGCCCCACCCGCGCGCGCTCGATTTCCCGCCGTACCAGCTCGCTTCCGAACCCAGACTCCCCAGACTGCGTCGAGTCCAGTTGCTCGTCCTCGAAGCTGGTGAGCGTGTTCCCGGCCCAGCCGAACCGGCGGCGCGTGGCCAGGCCGCGGGGCTCGGTGGGGGAGGCCTGGTAGAAGGTCGTCGAGACCGGCGCCCGCCAGTCGATCACCATCGGCGGCCGGCCGATCGCGTCCGAGATGTGCCGTCGGCCGAGATAGTAGGTCTGGCCCCGATGCTCGCCGGCGGCGGAGGAAACGCCGTACCGGACGAGGCCGAAGTACGGCGGGTTGTCACCCTCCTCGGCCAGGTCCCGCGCCAGCGTCTTGAGGTAGTAGCCCAGCCGCTCGGCCGTGTACCGGTCGCCCCAGGTGTCCTCGCCGACGACCACGTTCTCCCGTGCCCCGCTCACCATCCGCCGCAGCGCCTCCCGGCACTCCTCGGCGTACTCCTGCTCCTCCGCCAGACCCCGCATCGCCCTCCCTCAGAAACCAACTCAGTCTCAAAAGATTAACCCGGTCAATCTTTTGCCTAGGTTAACATAGCTCTGTGACCGGACTCCGAGAGCGCAAGAAGCAGCAGACGTACGACGCCCTGTCCGAGGCGGCGATCGCGCTCTTCCTCGACCGCGGCTTCGACGAGGTCTCGGTCGCCGACATCGCGGCCGCCGTCGATGTCTCCAAACCGACCCTGTTCAAGTACTTCGCGACCAAGCAGGACCTCGTCATGCACCGCATCGCCGACCACCGCCACGAGGCGGCGCGCCTGGTCCAGGCGGCGCCCGAATCAGCGGTCGAGACCCTCGCCGAACACTTCCGCAGCGGCCTCAACGACCGGCAGCCGACCACCGGCCTGAACGACCACCCGCAGGTCCTGGCCTACTACAAGCTCGTCTTCAGTACGGCGGCGCTCGCGACCCGGCTCCGGAAGTTCATGGACGACGACGAGCACGCGCTGGCCGTCGTACTGGGCGGTGACCTTGATGCCGAACTGCTTGCGGCCCAGCTTCTCTCGACCCAGCGCATCCTGAGCTACCGCAACTGGAGCGCGATCTCCGGCGGCCAGTCGGCCAGCAAGCGATACCCAGCCGCGCTGAGAGAAGCAGAGAGCGCTTTCTCGCGGATCCGGCCACTAAGGTGAATGCCGTGAGCAAGAGAGTGCTGGTGCTGAACGGACCGAACCTCGGACGCCTGGGCTCCCGCGAGCCGGAGAAGTACGGGTCGGCGACGCTGGCCGACGTGGCCGCCGAGTGCGAGAAGCTCGGTGCCGAGCTCGGGTTCGAGGTCGAGGTGCGGCAGACCGACGACGAGGCCGAGTTGGTCGGCTGGCTGCACGAGGCCGCCGACGGCCGGATCCCCGTCGTCCTGAACCCGGCCGCGTTCACGCACTACTCGTACTCGCTGCGCGACGCGATCGCCCAGCGGACCGCCCCGCTGATCGAGATCCACCTCACCAACCCCGCGACGCGCGAGGAGTTCCGGCACACCAGTGTCGTGGCCGGCGTCGCCACCGGCACGATCGCCGGGTTCGGCGTGGACTCCTACCGCCTCGCCTTGCGCGCGCTCACCAACCTCAGCGACTGATCCGGCACAACCAATCTGCCCTTTCGTGCATCGTGGAGGGTGAAGGGCAGTTTTGCGCGGCCTGATCGGGGGTGTTTCAGGGCGTGCAGGGCCAAGAGATCGGGGTGAGACGCCGGTGAAACGCCGGTGCTTCACGCTAGGCGTTGGGTCGTGATACCGGCCGTCACCGGCTCTTAAGGCTGGCTGAAGGTGCAAGGGCACGATCGGAATCGACGATTTTGGGGGTTCGTGTGACTACGGATTCGATCCGTTCCGTTCAACAACGCTCTGGGGGAGTGACAAGCATGACGACGCAGCAACGTATTCCTGTTTGGGTGAAGGCGCTGGACCCGCTGTCGCAGTTCGGGCTGGTGCACGCACTCAGGCAGCGTCCGGAGATCGCTCTGATCAGTGACGCCGAGCTGACGGCACTGATGGCGCAGCAGCAGGACCAGCGCACCGCCCCGCCAGTGGTCGCGTTGGTCGCAGTTGACGCTCTGGACGCCGGTGCGGTCCAGGTTCTCCGGGCCGCAACGCAGCGCGGCTGCCGCCGGACCGTGCTGATCGGCAGCACGATCGACGACGACGCGCTGATGACCGCGGTCGAGCTGGGGGTGTCCGGGGTCCTGAGGCGGACCGAGGCGACGGCCGACCGCATCGTGCACCTGCTGCAGGCCGCCGCCGCCGGCGACGGAAGCCTGCCGCCGGACCTGCTGGGCCGGTTGCTCGGTCAGGTGTCGCGCATGCAGCGGCACGTACTGGCACCGCGCGGGTTGTCCCACACCGGTCTGTCCGACCGCGAGACGCAGGTCCTGCGCCTCGTGGCCGACGGCAAGGACACCCAGGAGATCGCCCGGGAGCTTTCGTACTCGGAGCGGACGGTGAAGAACGTCCTGCACGACGTCACCAGCCGTCTGCAGCTGAAGAACCGCTCGCACGCTGTCGCTTACGCGCTGCGTGAGGGCCTGATCTGACCAACCTTCTATCCGCCGGCCCTCGCACAAGCGAGGGCCGGTTCTTTTTGCCATCACCAGCGGAGTACGAAGTTCGGCGGCTGGTAGGTGAGTGGCATCACCAGCACCGGCTGGCTCTTCACCGGGAGCGGTTTCCCGGCGGCGTCGACGAGCCCCGGCACAGTCGCCGTCAGCACCCGCTGGCCGAGCACGTCCCGCCGGTAGACGAGCACCGGTACGGCGAACTTCCCGGTCTTGTCGGCCACCGCAGGCTGGCCCCCGAGACCGACATCCCACCCCAGTACGGCGGGCCGGTTCGGCGGGAAGTTGGTCCCCGTCGCGAGAACGATCTGCCCCGGCCGCGCCACCGGCGGCTCGGCGAGCAGGGTCGGCGTCAACGCCGTACCGGAGACCTTGACCGGCACCGGGAACGGCGCCACCGCGCCGGTCGCCGTCGCGCTCACCTGCACCACCCCGGCCCGTGCGCCCACGAGCTGCGGAGCGAACCGGACGGCGATCACGCAGGTCTTGCCTGGTTGTAGCGGAGCGCAGGTCACAGCCGGCCGGAAGTCGGGCAGCGACGAGACCCCGCTGAGTGTCAGCGGCACCGTGCCCGTATTCGTGACGACGATCGACTTCGGTGCACTCGGCACCGTGAGCACCTGCGGGCCGAACACCAGGGCCTGCGGTGCCACGGTCATCGAGGCCACCGCGGTTCCCGGCGTACCGGATCCGCTCAGCCCGACCGTCACCGCCGCCGGACTCTTCACTGCCGGATCCGCGGAGGTCGGCGTGAAGGCCACGCTCCCCGTTCGGTTTCCGGCAGCCCGCGGCGCGAACGTCGTCGGTACGTCGCACGTCGCGCCCGGCATGACCGTCGTACACGCGCCCAGCTTGATGCCGAAGTCAGCGCCCTTCACGGTGGCAGCCACGTTCAGCGCCACGTCGCCGGTGTTCTGCAGCTTGAGCGGCTGCGGCGAGGATGCCTTGCCGACCTCGACCGCGGGGAACGCCAGAGAGAGCGGTGCCACCGCAAAGCGGGCGCCTGGGGGCAGCGGAGTTCCGCTACCGGTCAGCCCGACCGCGACCGAAGGCCCGGCCAGGTAGCCGGACTTGCTCGGCAACGTCAGCGTCCCGGTCGCCGGACCCACCGCGGTCGGCGCGAACCGCGCGTCGATCGTGCAGCTCTGACCCCGGTGCAGTGTCTGCGCACAGACGTTGCTCCCAGCAACAAACGGCGCCGCCGCTGTGGCCGGCCCGGCCGCTGCCGGGCCGTACCCGATGTTCTTCACGACCATCTCGCGCGCACTCGACGACTGACCGATCTGTACGGCGCCGAAGTCGGCCGCCGCCGGCGTCGCCACCAACTGCGCGGTCCGCCGCCGGGTAAAGATGTCGTACTGGCCTTCGTCGGCCGTGCCGGCGACCAGGTCGGACGTCGACTCGAAGGCCGTGAACGCTCCGTCGGCGCTGAGCGAGGGCAGCCTGCTGATGCCCTCCTCGACCACGGCGCCTTCCTCGTTCAACGACACCCGTTCGGTGAAGCGCTCACTCGCAGCTGCTCCGGCGAAGTCCGGCTCGAGGTACCGCACGTACACGCCTTGCTTGTCATTGCCGGGCTGCTCGACGAGGTCGGTGGCAAGCGAGGAGAACCCGACCGTCGACCCGTCGTCCGAGAGCGACGGGTCGCTGCTCCAGCCGTCGCTGTCCTCGGTCGGCTTGCCGGCCGCGGCCGAGGCCAGCACGGCCTTGTCAGTGGTCAGGTCCCGGACCCAGATCCGGCTCGGGTGCGGCGCGGGCTCGTCGGCTGCCTTCGCTTTCGCCTTGCGGGCGGCCTCGCCCGGCTGGCTGACGCCGTCGGTCTGGAAGGCGACCCGGTCCCCGGAAGCCGACAGCGACGGATCCTGCGCGTCGTCGGTCCCGACGTTGCCATCGGCAAGCTTCGAGGCCAGGATCGTCGTCCCCGCGGTGCGGTCCCGTCGGTACACCTGCAGGCTGGCCGACTGCGCGTCGGTGCCGTAGTCCCCGGTGAACGCGACGTACCGGCCGTTGGCCGACAAGGACGGCTCGTAGCCGAACGTCACTGCGCCGTTGGCGTCCTTGGTGACGATCTCCGGCGCACCGGCAAAGGTGCCGTCACCGGCAGTGTCGGTCCGGGTCAGCACGACCTGCTGATAGCCGGTGCCGGTGAAGCGGAACGGCTTGGCGGTCCCTTCGCCTTCCGTGGTCAGGTACGCCGACCCCGCGTCGACCGCGCTCGGGCGGTACCCGACGACCGCCGTACATGCGGTGTCGGCCGGCAGACGCTCACCGTCCACACAGGGCCTTGGCCGGTTGGGATCGGTCGTGGTCGGGGTGAGGAGCGCGAAGTCGCAGCCGGACTTCAGAACGATGTCCTGGATGCGGTTCTGCGCCGGCACCGTGACCGCCAGGTACGCCGTCGCGCCGACCGGAACCTGGTCCGCATCGGCCACCACGTTGCCCGCCGAGGTGGTTCCGGTCGAGGCTGATGGCATCGTGCCCGGCACCGCGATCGGCGTACAGGCCGCCGCCCGTACCTTCGGCTGACTTCTGATGTGGACGCAGTTGTTGTTCGCGACCAGGGCGATCGCGGCCTGGCCCTCCGGCGTCGCTCCGTTGATCCGGAGGATGCCGTTGCCAGCGCCCGCGCAGGAGTCGAAGTGCACGTCGATCGTGCAGGTCGCGTTGGCGGCCAGGTCGCCTTCGCAGGTGGTCCCGGTCACCCAGAAGCCGGAGCCGAGGGCGGCATCGACCTCAGGTTTGGCGGCGAAGTGGATCGGCCGCTCGGTACCGACGGTCAGGGTCTTGGTGCCGCCGGCCCCCAGGTCGATCAGCGACCGGATCTGGTGCGTGGAACCGTCGAACTCCTGGAGGTTCAGCGAGAGCTGCTCATCGGACCGCGGATCGAGTTTGGCGCCGAAGGCAACGGTCTTGCCATCGCCGGAGAGGTCGGGCTTGCACTCGTTGAGGAGGAACCCGTAGCTGCAGGGCCGCTGGTACCGCAGGTCGGTGGTGGTGCCGGTGACCTCGTGTTTGGCCGCCGCGCCGGCGACCACCATGTGCTCGGCGCGGCCGTCGCGCGAATCGTAGGCGACCCGGGTGCCGTCCGCCGAGATGGCCGGCGGCCCGACCTCGCTGTGTTGCCCGAACAACGTGACATCGGAGTTGGCCTGGTTGCGGACGTTGATCTGGTTGTACGGCGAGTCGCCGGTGCTCGTCCGGGTGCGATAGGCGACGTACTGGCCGTTGTCACTGATCGCCGGGTCGCGGTGTTCCGCGCTGTTGGTGGACACATGCTTGGTGTCACCCGGCATCTTGACGTCACTACTGCCGTGCCCGACCAGATCGGTGTAAGGCGGAATGATCACCGAGCCACTGTCGTCGAACAGCTCGACGAGGCCCTTGCGGTCACCGATCGCCCGCGGCGTGAAATTCAGCAGGAACGAGCAGGTCTGCCCGGGGTGGATCGTGACGCCGACGCACTGGTCGGAGGCCATCGCGAACTCGTCCCCGTTGATCCGCGGCTTGGTGAACCGCAGTGCCGTGATCCCGGTGTTGGTGACCGTGTACGGCACCGGCCCGGCCGTCGTACCGACCTTGGCGGTACCGAAGTCGACCGGGTCCGGCGCGACGGTCATCGCGCCACGGCGCTGCGCGAAGAACACGTCCGACTCGTCGTCGGCGTCGGTGTACTGGTCGACCCGGTCGTCGCTGGCGAAGGTGGCCAGCGTCCCGTTCTGGTTGACCGAGACGAAGTGATCGTCGGTGCCGCTGCCAGGTCCGCTCGAGCGTGGTGAGATCAGCTCGTTGACGCCGCGGCCGCCCGCGAAGTCCCTGGTGAGATCGCGGGCGATGAGCCGCTTGCCCGCCAGTGCGCCGGGACCGAGGTCGCTGGCACTGGACAGATAGACGACCGTGTGGCCGTCGCCGGACAGTTGGGGATCGGTGGATTCGCTGTTGGCGGTCTGCCCGTTGGTGTCGGCCGAGGCGAGGACGCTCTGCTTCGCCACGACGTCGCGGACCCAGACCTGATCGGAGATGTCGTTGAGCGATGCTCCGCGGAACGCGATGCGGGTGCCGTCGTCGGACAGCGAGGATTCGGTCGCGTTGTACTCCGGGGTGCCCCGCGTGGTCAGCGAGACAAGGGTGGTCTCGCCCGGCTTGTAGGTGCGGTCGCCGGCGCTGTCGGTGTCGTGCAGATAGATCTGCGCCGAGCCCTTCGGGCTGGGGTCGTTCGAAGGCCGTCCGTACGGCGACGTGGAGGTGTACCCGACCCAGCGCCCGGTGGCCGACACGGTCACCTGGGTTCCGTCCATCGGTACGCCGTTCGCACCGGTCACGCTGACCACCTGACCGGGCCCGAAGGCGCCGGAGGCACTGGGGTCGTGCCAGGCGGCGATGACGCGACGGGCGGCGTGCCCACCGATCCGGTAGACGGTGTCACCGACGTGGAGGCTGGCCGAGAACGGGGCGATCTCGGAGTACTTGTACTCGACGTAGGCCGTGCAGCTCGACTGCGCGGGGATCGGCTCGCCCGGGTGGCAGGCGAACTCGGAGGTGCCCTCGGGCAGCACGAGCTTCATCTCGCAACCCTTGGAGGTGAGGTTGGGGATCTGCGGCGTGGACATCGAGTTGCTGATGGTGAAGCCTGCCGCACCGGGCTCGCCCGCGGTGACCGCACCGAGCGGGAACCAGGGATGCGGATGGGCGCTGTCGGCCGGCTGCGGATCGCGATGCTGGGACTGACCCTGCTGGGCCGGGCCGGTGCAGTTGGGCGTCGCAGCTGCGGCGTCGGCCGCGGTGGCACCTGCAGCCGGTGGCGGGAAGGCAGCCAGTCGCGGGCACTCGCCCCCGGCGGTCATGGCGATCGCGGTCTGCCCGCTCGCAGCGGTTGACGCGAAGCGCAGGACACCCGTCGACTCGACGCTGCAGTCGGCGCCGCCGGTGTACTTGATCGTCACCGAGCAGGTGGCGTCCGGTTGCAGTACCGCGGCGCAGGTGCTGGAGCCGATGGTGAACTCGGGGTCGCCCTCGATCACGGGGCCTGTGTCCGGGTACACGATGGGCAGCACGCTGGTGTTCTTCAGCGTCACGGTCTGCTCGCCCGACCGATCGAACGCCCAGAAGTCCATCACGGGGTAGAGCCCGTTACCGCTGTTGGCGGGCAGGCCGTTGATGGTCAGTTCGAGCTCGTCCGAGGCAATCGACTGCCGGATCGGCGCGGCCAGCGTCGTACCGTCGCGGGACAGCTTGGGTGCGCAGACTGTCTGGCCGGGGTCGATCGGGCAGGCGAGGAGGCGCTGATACGGCAGATCGTTCGCGTTCCCCGTGACCTGGGTGAGCTTGGTGTTGTCCGGCGTCCGGCGATTGAGCGCGTAGAGCTGCGCTTCGCGCACCGGCTCCTGCCCGTTGCTGCCGAAGCGGCCGCCCGCGAACGCGACCAGACCGGCGTCGCCCGACATCGACGGCATCACTGCCGTCAGGTTCTCGAGACCGGGCAGCACCGTGGTCTTCTCGGGCTCCTTCGGATCCTGCAGATCGTGGAACCACAGACTCGGCGTCTCACCGGCCGCAGCCTCGAAGATGACGTAGCGCCCGTCGCTGCTGACAGTCGACCGATAGGCCGGGCTCTGACTTGCCGGCGCCGATACGGTGTGGATGATCGGTGGGTCCTGGTCGGCGGCTTCCGCTCCACGGGTGATGGTGACAACGGCGATCACCGCCGCGAGCAGGGCGGCGGTGGTGATGAGGGCGGTCGGGACACGCGGGATACGGCTCACGCCGTCCAGCAAACTGGTTGTGGCGGGGGAGCGGCAGAGCGTCGCGTGCGGCTTGCGGGGCAGTGCGTCCTGCCCGACCGCGCAACCTGCCTGAACGGGCAGCCCCAAGGGCCCTCGGTACGGCGCGTGCGCACCTGCCGCCGGTGTGGTTGCCGACTTTACCGTGGCACGGTGATCTCCGAAGCCGATGCCGCCCTCGCCGCGTTGCTGCGCCGCGAGCTGCTCGACGCCTCCCGGGTCCAGGTCGTGTTCGACCCGCCGACCAAGGAGTGGGCGGCCAAGCGCAACGGCCCGGCGGTGAACCTGTTCCTGTACGACATCCGCGAGGACACCCGGCGCCGGTCGAGCGGACTGGTACCGCGCTTCGGTGACGACGGTCGCGTGGTCGCGCGGCAAACGCCGCCGCGGATCTTCCGGCTGTTCTACCTGCTCAGCGTGTGGGGGCAGCGGGCCGAGGACGAGCACCGCCTGCTCGGACAGCTGCTGGACACGTTGCTCGTGCACGACCTGGTTCCGGCCGATCTGTTGCCGGAGGCCCCTTCTCCGGTGGGGCTGTCGGTCGGGCTGCCGCCGGAGGACGACCGGTCGTTCGCCGATGTCTGGTCCGCGCTCGGTGGTGAGCTGCGACCGTCGATCGATGTCGTGCTGTCGCTGCCGATCGAGGCCGGGCGCTCGAAGGAGACCGCGCCCGCGATCGTGGAGCCGCTGCACGTCGCACTGTCCGATCGGGACGCGCCTGAGAACGCCGGAGAGAGCGCTCCCCAGTCCGTTCCCGTCGCTCCCAAGCGGGTCGGCCGCAAGCGGGCCGCGCGCGGATGAGCGCGCACCTGCGGCACCTGCTCGGACGGCTCAGCCTGGTCGAGGACCGGGTCCGCGTGCTGGTCGAGCTGCGTCGCCGTACCGATGCCGCACCCGACGACGCGTTCCGCGGCCTCTACCTCAGCCCGGCCGTGATCGACGGCATCCTGGCCGGCCGCCCTACATCGCCCCCAGACCTGACCGACCGTCTGGCCGCCGTGGAGGCGGAAGCCGATACCGCCGAAGTCGACGGGTCGACACCGCGACTTCGCCGCCTCGTCCACGCCTTCGGCCTGACCGAGCTCGACACCGAGATCTTGCTGACCGTCCTCGCACCTGATCTCGATGCGCGCTTCGAACAGCTCTACGGCTACCTGAACGACGACGTCTCCCAACGCCGCGCGACCGCCCGTCTGGTGTTCGACCTCCTCGGCGTACCGGCTGCAGATCCCTTGGCCCGTGGGCGATTCGACGTCTCCGCGCCCCTGATGGCAGGCGGCCTCATCGAGATCGAGTCGCCAACCCGTCCCTTCCTCGGTCGTGCTCTCCGCGTCCCCGACCCAGTCACGGCGTACCTGGTCGGCGGCTACGCCACCGAACCGCTCCTGCTCGACGTCACCGTCCCGCCACCACTCATCGTGTACGGCGAACTCGAGGAGCGCATCGTCCGCGGCCTGCAACCCGGCCGCCCGGTCTACCTCCGCGATCGCCCCGGCAGCGCAGGCCCCGGCCTCGCCGCGGCAGCCTTCTCCAAACTCGACCTAGGCGTCCTCGCCCTCGACCTCACCAAGCTGCCCAAGGACACCGACCCCATCGTCTTCGCCCGTACGGCGGCCCGCCAAGCGCGACTGCGGTCGTCCGGAATCCTTGCCGGGCCAGTCGAATCCACACCCCTCGACGTGCTCCGGGCACTCGCTGCGGCACCCGTGCAGGTTGTCCTCACCGGCGTACCGACCTGGGATCCGAACTGGGCAAACGTCGTACCGGCAACGCTCGAGCCCCCCGTCCTCACCGAATCGCAGCGCACCACGCTCTGGCACGCTTTGTTGCCCACGGCATCAGCCGACCTGGACGCCGCGGGGGAGACCAGCACGTTCCGGCTGGGCGTCGACCAGATCGTCCGCACCGCCGAGGCCGCGACCACCCGCGCCGAGGTCGACGGCGTCCTCGTCACCGGCGACGTACTGCGAGCCGGCGCCCGCTCCCAGAACGGCGCCGGCCTCGAACGCCTGGCCCGCCGCATCCAGCCCGCCGTCTCCTGGAACGACCTCGTCCTCCCCTCCGAGCAGCTCGCACGCCTGCACGAGCTGGCGATTCGCGCCCGGTACCGCGAACAAGTCATCCGCGGCTGGGGCATGCGCCCCGGCGGCGGCCGCGGCGCCGGCGTCTCCGCCCTGTTCACCGGCGAATCCGGTACCGGCAAAACCCTCTCCGCAGAAGTCATCGCCGCCGAACTGGGCGTCGACCTGTACGTCGTCGACCTCGCCACCGTCATCGACAAGTACATCGGCGAGACCGAGAAGAACCTCGAACGCGTCTTCACCGAAGCCACCGGCGTCAACGGCGTCCTCCTCTTCGACGAAGCCGACGCCATCTTCGGCAAACGCTCCGAGGTCTCCGACGCCCGCGACCGCTACGCCAACGTCGAAGTCGCGTACCTCCTCCAGCGCATGGAGTCCTTCGACGGCCTCGCCATCCTCACCACCAACCTCCGCGCCAACCTCGACGAGGCCTTCAGCCGCCGCCTCGACCTCATCATCCACTTCCCCCAGCCCGAAGCGCCCGAACGCCTCCTGCTGTGGGACCGCTGCCTCGGCCGCACCGTCCCTCGCGACGTCACCCTCGACCTGAACGCCGCAGCCCGCTTCGAACTCTCCGGCGGCGACATCCGCTCCGCCGCCGTCACCGCCGCCTACTACGCCGCCGCCAACGCCCGCCCAGTCATCACCCAAGACCTCCTCACCGCCATCGACCACGAATACACAAAACTCGGCCGCCTCCCACCCGGTTGATCACCGGCGAGTGGTGGTCGCACAATTCGTTCACGTTCTACTGCGACGCAGCTGGTTCCCGTCACCATTTCGAGAACTACCGGAGGCGAAGGCCGCTCGGCTCGACGCGACGGCCGAGTTGGCCACAATGGCGTCCTAGGACGGACGCGACTGAACGCTCGGACGCCGGCTGTCAGCGGATTTTCACAGGAGGAGAGCTGTGACTGCGGCTTCTTCGGAGCAAGAGGCTCATCGGAACGGGCGACGGGCTCAGCGGGCGGTGGAGCGTGGGGAGGCACCTGAAGAGATCGGGCAGATCGTGCCACCGCTTCAGTCCGTGATGGGTGACCAGTGGCGTGCCATCGCGGCGGCGGAGCAGTTGTCGGACACGGATCTGGGGAGGTTCGCCGACGTCGCCGTGTATGAGAACGAGCCGCTGTTCACCCGCCACGGCCAGCTCGACTTTCCGGCGGACCTGCCTGTTGCCGAGATCAACCGGGAACTGATCAGCGCCGCTCTCTCTTTGCTGGACCGCATCGACCGTCAGGTCGCGGTACCGAACCACCTTGTACGGATGGTGTCCATCACGTCCTGGTGGACCGATGACGATCAGTGGGGCGCCTGCAGCGATGGGACGACCGAGATCATCCGGCCCGGCATCTTCGTCGCCAACCTGAACCACGAGCGGATGAAGGGCTTCAGGCTGCACCGCCCGCACTCCACTGCTGCGTCCTTCGTCGCGCAGGTGACCGGCCCGGCTTACGAAGTCCTCGAGGAACGGTTGCTGGAGGCCAACGCCTGGTGCCCGAACTGGGTCTACGTCGCGCCGCCTGGCCGGCTGCCCGCAGCCGCAGTCGAGGGCTGACCCAAGGACGAGACCCGCAGAGGGTGCCTGGACTTGGTTAGGCGCATACACGAATCCGTGGTCGGTGCGGCTGTGACGTTTCCCCTTGTGGATAAGGGATTAGGGCCCGATGGCGATTTGCGCGGGCTCGTACGGTGTGCGTAAACTAGAACGCATGTTCGACGATGATCTGACGCTGCTCACGACGACCGACCTGCTGGAGTCGGCCGCCGAGCAGCGTGCGTTGTCGAACCGGGCCGACGCCCGGGCGCTCGAACACGCACTGGTTTACGCCGACCGTTTCCACCCCGCTTCCTGTACGTCGCGGGCTGGTCGCCGTTCGTTCGAGGGTCGTGAGCGTGGTGTGGTGCTGGGTGGTGAAGGCTGCCCGGAGATCCTGGAGTTCGCGATCGGTGAGTTCGCGGTCGTGATGGGTGTCTCACCCGGGGTCGGGCGCGGGATCATCGGTGACGCCTTGGCGTTGCGTCACCGGTTCCCGTTGATGTGGGTGAAGGTTTTGTCGGGTGAGGCGACGCCGTGGAAGGCGTGCCAGATCGTGCGTGACTGCGTCGGCTTGTCCGAGGAGGCTGCCGGGTTTGTCGATGGCCGGGTCGCGGACTTGATCGACACGATCACCCCGTACCGCCTGGATAAGATCGTCAAGGCCGCGAAGATGCACGCAGACCCTGATGGCGCTCGTGCCGCGGCGGCCGCGAAGGTCCGCGAACGCGGAGTGTTCGTCGGCCGTTCCGATGAGCACGGAACCAAAACCATCTATATCCGTACGTCGGTCGGCGCGGCCACCCGGTTCGACGCCGTCATCGACGCGCTCGGCGACGCCCAGCAGACCCTGGGCGATACCCGCTCGGCACAGTTCCGCCGTGCTGAGGCGGTAGGCATTCTGGCCGACCCCGTCTTCGCCCAAGAACTCCTAGCCCAAACCCGCCACGCCGCTGGCAGCGCCACCACTCCGGACACCCAAGACGCGCCGGACACCCAAGACGCGCCGGACACCGCAGGCACGCCGGACACCAGGGGCACGCCGGCCCCAAGTCCGGCAACCCCGCAGCCGCCCACCACGGGCCCCGAGCCTTCGAGCTCCACCGCTCCGGGCTCCCGCAGCGTCCCGGCCCCGCGTGCTAGTCACCGAAGCGCCGCGGCCTCGAGCCCTCCAACCCCGAACTCCACCGCTTCGGGGGCTCCCTGTCCGACGCCCACCTCGGACAGTGCAGCGGCCCTGCAGGATGTCAGTCCGGAGTCACGACGGCGCTACGCCGGTGGCGAGGATGACTGGGACGACGGGTACTCGGCGAGCATGGTCGAGCCTGAGCTGGATGATGAGGCCGACCGGGATGCTCCGCACCCAAGCACCAGCAACCTGCCGGACCCCTTGGACCGCCCCGATCACCCGAACCGCTGGCCAGTGGAACCGTTCGATGCCGCCTCGACCCCTGAAACCGACAGCGACACCGGCGAGCCCATGGACGCCACAGCACAACGCGCACTCGCCAGCCGGCTCGCGCAGATCAAACGCGACGCCCACGACCGGCTCACATCTGTTGCGACGCCAGGCGCTCCCGCACGCCCAAATACCGCCACGCGCCCGGCTAAGACCGAAATCTACGTCCACCTCACCGCCCAAACCCTCACAGCCGCCGCTGCTGGCGATCGCGACGGCGTGATCCGGGTCGAAGGGCACGGGCCCTTACTGGCCTCGCAATTGGGTGAGCTGATCGGGTACGAGCCTTACGTGGTGAAGCCGGTCATCGATCTCAATGAGGCGGTCTCGGTCAATTGCTATGAAGCCACCGACCGGATCCGGGAACGCGTCAAACTCACTCACCCGGTCGAACTGTTCCCTTATGGCACCCGCGAAACCAGTAAGTCCATCGACCTCGACCACATCACGCCGTACGACCCTCTTGGTCCGCCAGGTCAAACCAGTACCGCCAACCTCGCGCCGCTGAGCCGCTACGGCCACCGGGTGAAGACCCACGCGTCCGGATGGAAGGTACACCGGATCAACCCCACCACCCTCGAATGGAGAACACCCCATGGCTTCGTCTTCCACGTCAGCCCCACCGGCACCCACCGCATCACCAAATCCCCATCGGGGCCGATCCCCGTCGACAACAGTTGCGTGATCTCGCTCGCAGAGGAAGGGTCGCAGTGTGGACCGCATAGATGAGCTGATCGGTCGCCTGATCGATGAGGCGCAGTGGGAGTCGGCGGCCGGTGAGCTACTGACCGAGTTCTCCAGAGGCGATTCGCTGGAGCGGCTTGTGCCGATGCTTCGCAGTGGGATACCTGCCGTGGTGAAGGCAGGTGCGTGGATTGCTTCCGAGCTCGGCGAGCGTGCGGCGCCGCTGCTCGGCGAGATGACGGTGCTCCTTGACCACCCGTTGCGCTACGTACGGTTGTTCGCCATCGACACTGTCCTGGCTACGGCAGGTGCCAACGACGGACCGGCTGTCGTCAAAGCTGTTGCGTTGACTGGTGATCAGGACACGGCGGTGCGGTGGAAGGCAGTGAAGTTCCTGGCGCGAGTCGGTGACGGGCAGCTCGCCGCCGCGGTGGACCATCTGGCCGAGGGACGATTGCGGAGCCGCCTCGAGTGGCTCCGGTCAGGTGATGGAATCGGCGTCGCCGTCGGTCTCCGGGACACTGACGCCGAGGTCCGCCTCTTCGCTGCCGCGGCGGCTGCCCGGCGTGCCGACTCTGACTTCGACCTCCTCGTGCTCGCCGCGGCCGTGTCAGACGAGGAAGTTGCCTCGTTCGCCCAGGAGCAACTCGATCTCCTTGCGCTGAAAACGAAGCTGCCCCTGAATTCTTACGACATCGTCCGAATCGGCCGTTCCGCGACCACGATCAGACTGGGCATCGCCGGTCGTACGGGTGTAGTGCGCGGGATCTCCACCCCGCAGGTGTTCGGGGTCGTGGTTGACGAACTGGTCTACACGGTCGACCTCGCCGACCTGACGCCGACCGGTGAACGAGCGCGGTCGGAGGACTTCAGGTCGGGGGAGAGCATCAAGGTCAGGCCGCAGCGGTACGGCAGCGAGGGCCGATGACGATGATGCTGTTGACGCGCACTTTCGACTGGCAGATGACGGTGTGCTGCGGATGGTGTCGGTGCTGGACTGGCGGGTGAACGGCGAGACACTGGGCGGCTCCTGTACCGACGGGACCACCGAGCTGATCAACCTCGGATTCGAGCGCATCGCGCCGGTAGTGCCCGAATGTGCACTGCGGACTGCCCCTGGCCTCGTCCGCGCGGACGTACCCATGCCGACCGTCGAAGGGAACCCTTGAGGGCGAGACCCAGACCAGCTCGAAGGAGTGAAAATGCCGACCTACCTGTCGCCCGGTGTCTACGTCGAGGAGGTGGAGGCCGGGCAGCGGCCGATCGAAGGCGTCGGTACCGCGGTTGCCGCGTTCGTCGGCTTCGCCGAGAAGGGCCCGCTGAACACCCCGACGCTGATCACCAACTGGACGCAGTTCACCCAGACGTTCGGTGATTTCGTCGAGGGGTCGTACCTGGCGCACGCCGTCTTCGGCTACATCCAGAACGGCGGCTCGGCGGCGTACATCATCCGGATCGGTGGCGAGTCGGCCGGCAACGGCGAGGCGCCCAAGGAGTTGCCGGCCGGTGCGCCGCAGACCACGCTCGGCCACTACAAGGTGACCGCGATCGAGAGCGCCAACGGCAAGAGTCCCGATGTCACCGTCGAGGTCGCCGACAGCGGTACGGAGAACGCTCCCGAGGGCGCGATCAAGCTGACGGTGCGTGCGAACGGCCGCCCGACCGAGGAGTACGACCCGGTCGTCCCGGACCGGCGTTCGGACAAGGCGAGCAACGTCGCGACCGTGGTCAACGCCAAGTCCAAGCTGGTCAAGGTCGAGGAGCTGGCCCAGTCGGCCGCGCTCGAGCCCGTTGCCAAGGGCAAGAAGTCGCTGGTGGCGCCGCCGTCCGCGGCCGCGACCGGCGAGGGTGTCGGTGCCGCCGACTACGTCGGTGACGTCGCCGACCGGACCGGATTCTCCAGCCTGGAAGCGATCGACGACGTGACGATCGTCGCCGTACCGGATCTGATGAGCGCCTACCAGCGCGGCGCGATCGACCTGGAGACCGTGCACTCGGTCCAGCAGGCCGTCATCACGCACTGCGAGCTGATGGGCAACCGGATGGCGATCATCGACCCGCCGCCCGGGCTGAACGCCCAGCAGATCAAGGACTGGCGGATGAACCAGGCCGGTTACGACAGCCGGTACGCCGCTCTGTACTGGCCCTGGGCCAAGACCTTCGACCCGGCGACCGGCCGCAACATCCTGGTTCCGCCATCGGGTCACGCGGCCGGCATCTGGGCGCGTACCGACGAGTCCCGCGGGGTCCACAAGGCTCCGGCCAACGAGGTCGTCCGCGGCGCGATCGCGCTCGAGACCACGATCACCAAGGCCGAGCACGATCTGCTGAACCCGGTCGGTGTCAACGCGCTCCGGGCGTTCCCGGGTCGCGGCATCCGGATCTGGGGCGCTCGCACGCTCTCGTCGGACCCGGCATGGCGCTACATCAACGTCCGCCGGCTCTTCAACTACATGGAGGAGTCGATCCTCAACGGCACCCAGTGGGTGGTGTTCGAGCCGAACGACGACGCGTTGTGGGCGCGCATCCGCCGTACCATCAGCGCCTTCCTGGTGAACGAGTGGCGCAAGGGCGCGCTCTTCGGGCTCACCCCGGACGAGGCGTTCTACGTGAAGTGCGACCGCGAGACCAACCCGGCCGAGGCGATCGACGCCGGCCAGGTGGTCTGCCAGATCGGCATCGCGCCGGTGAAGCCGGCCGAGTTCGTCGTCTTCCAGCTGTCGCAGTTCTCCGGCGGCACCAGCCTCGTCAACGAGTAACCAGAGCTTCTAGGAAAGGGAGATTCCGATGCCACTCGCTGACGCCATGGACATGGCGACCGCGTATTCGTTCAGCGTCTCGATCGACGGGGTCCAGGTGCCCTACGTCATGGAGGTCTCCGGCCTGAAGGCCGAGGTCGACATGATCACGTACTCCGAACAGGCCATGGACGGCAAGTTCGTGTCCCGCCAGGTCATGGGCCGGGCCAAGCCGTCGTCGTTCACCGTGACGCGGGGCCTGACCGATTCCAAGACCGTCACCGATTGGCTGAAGTCGGTCATGCAAGGTGACATCAAGGGCGCCCGGAAGACCGCCGAGGTCTGCATCTACACCTCGAACGGCGAGCCCCTGAAGCGGCTGAACTTCCGCAACTGCTGGATCAAGGACGTCGAGCTCGGCGGCACGCTGAAGGCCGGTTCGACCGAAGCGCTGACCGAGAAGTTCACCGTGTGCTGGGACGAGATGGAGTACGCGTGATGCGTCGCGCCCACAACACGACGCTGGTGGCGGACGCGGCTCCCACTCCGGAGCCCGCGCCCGCCCCGGCGGCGGCGCCCACCCTGCGCACCGAGTTCGACTTCGAACTGCCGCGCGGGTACGTCGACGCGGACGGCGTCGTACACAAGTCGGGAACGATGCGGCTGGCAACAGCTCGCGACGAACTGATTCCCCTGTACGACGCTCGTGTCCAGGAGAACCCGGCCTTCACGACAGTCGTTCTGCTGGCCCGGGTCATCACCCGCCTGGGCGACCTGCCGCGGATCGACGCGCAGTTGGTCGAGAACATGTTCGCCTCCGACGTCGCGTTCCTGCAGGACCTCTACCGCCGCATCAACTCCGAGGGCCACACCCGCGCCGCCGTCACCTGCCCGTCGTGCGAACAGTCCTTCGCCGTCGACATCGCCGGTGGCCGCCTGGGGGAATCCTGACGTACGCGACCGGCCGCCTGCAGGAGGAGATCGCGTACGTCGCCTATCACTTCCACTGGCGCCTGGACGACATCCTCGACCTCGAACACCCGCAGCGGCAGTCCTTCGTCGCTGAGATCTCCAAGATCAACCGCCGCATCACCGAGGGGGACTGATGATCGGCCAGCTAGCCGAGGGCGCTCCGTCGACCCTGCGCCCGCCCAGCGGTGACTGGATCTCGTCCTGGCGCTCACCCGCCTTCACCGGCGACATGGCCCATCAGCTGGACCCGGCCGCGCCCAGCGGCCTCCTCTCCGACCTGATCAGCACCGGACAGCCCAGCCTGTACGGCGCTGAGTCGGCTCTCGACGTACGTCCCCACAGCTCGTTCCCGGGTGCCCCCACTGGTGAGGCCGCGAGTCCCGCCGAGACCCCGGCACCCGCAGGTCCCATCGGCCGCGTCATCCAAGCAGTCCGCAACGCCCTCACCGGCACCCGGAGCCCAACCGCTGGCGGAGCCGCGTCTGCACTCGTCGGCGCACCCGCCGCAGCCGGTGCCGGTGCCCTACCCGGCTCGCCCGGTTCCGCTGGAGGTGGTGCTGCGTCTGCGCTCCTCGGCGCACCCGGCTCAACTGGTGCCGGTGCCGCTGCCCTTCTCGGCGCACCCGCCTCGCCCGGTTCCGCTGCAGGTGCTGCTGCGTCTGCCCTTCTCGGCGCACGTGGCGCGACCGCCTCAGGCGCCGGTGGCGCTGTGGCTGCACTTCTCGGCACAACCGGCTCGAGCGGTTCTAGCGCGGGTGCTACCTCGGGACTTCTCGGTGCACCCGGCTCCGGTGCAGGTGGTGCTGTCGCTGCCCTTCTCGGCGCACCTGGTATGGCTGCCTCAGGCGCCGATGGCGCTGCGTCTGCGCTCCTCGGTGCACCCAGCTCGGCTGGTGGTGGCGCCGGTGGTGGTGCGTCGGGACTCCTAGGCTCAGCTACGTCTGCGCTTGGACTGGCAAGGCCTCCGACAAACTCGGGGTCGGCCGGCTCCGCCGTGTCCGATGCGGCACGCGGGAGTGAGCCGACCTTCGCCGAAGTGCTCGCCGGTGGCCGCGCCGTAACAGCAGGGTCTGCACCATCGCTCGGCGCAGCCCCTGCGCTCGCCTCGTCTCTCGCTTCCGCGATCGGATCAACCTCCGCGTCCGACTCGGCTGCCGCACTTCTGGGCACTTCGGGTGCGGCCGGCTCATTGCCGCTTGCGTCGGCAGATTCCGGTACGGCGCTCTCGGGCGGCGCGGCCCCGTTAGGTTCCAGCCCAGGGGCATCGGATGCAGGCGCTGGTGTTGCGGCGCTGCTCGGCACTCCCGGTTCGCCGGGCTCGATGCCGTTGGCGCGACTCGCTGCTCCCGGACTGAGTCAGGTCACCGCAGCACTCCCCAACGACGCCCGGCGCGCACTCACCGTCCCAACCCTCCAGAACCTGCTGCCGACCCTCGCGCCGATCACCAGCACCGGATCCGACGCTGGGTCCGGTTCGGCCGACGTGGCTCAGGCTCTCGAGGCGATTGCTCCCGATACGACCGCTGCCGGTCTACCGGTGGCCTCTCAGTCGGCCGGCCCGGCGGCTCCGGCAGGGGCGCCTGCCGGTCTCTCCCGTCGCCGGGCCGGCCTCGGGGCCCCACTAGCCGGACCACTCCCATCCCAAGCACTCCCGGTCGCCTCCGCACCGGCCCTCTCCGGTATCCCTTCAGCCGCAGACCTCGCCGCCGCCGGTGCCACTGAGGTAGCGATCCCCGGTTCCACCGCCGGTTCTGGGGGCTCCGGCGGTGCCGCTGCGTCCGCCGTACCGGGTGCTGCACTACCTCTGGCACTCGCTCGATCTGTTGCTAGCAGCAACCAAATGCTTCCGGTACCGCCCGTCGTGACCGGCGCCTTCCAAGACGTCGCCGGCGCGGCCGGCGCAACCGTGCCGCTGCTCGGAGAGCGCGCACTCAGCTCCGACGTCACCGAGATGCTCCCACCTGCGGCCGGCAACGACACCTCCACACCGGCCCAGCCGATCACGTACCTCCCACCCCACTCGGTCGACAACGCAGGCCCATCCGGCGCCACAGGCTTCGGAGGCCCGGCTGCACCCGGAGTTGGCCGCACCGCATCCCCAGGCGGCAGCATGCCAACGGCCGCGGCGGCCCAGGGGAGTATGACCACCGCCGGTACCCCGGCCGGTGACGCCGGGCGTCCGCTGGCGGTGGCCCGGCCGCCCGCTGCGGGGTCTGCCGCGGCGGGCGGTCTGGTCGAAGGCAGCGTGGTCCAGAGCGTGAGCGCCGACGACAGCGCCACCTCGATCGCAATCCCACCCGCCGCACCCGAGGCCCCCGCCGCATCCCCCGCAACAGCAGCAGCCAGTACGGCGGCCGCCGCGGGAACGCCGGCGGGAAACGGGGGAGCGCTCTCTGCCGCAGACGTCGACGGTCTCGCCCGTCGCCTGTACGAGCCGATCGCCCGCCGCCTGAAGGCCGAACTGGTCGTCGACCGGGACCGAACCGGCACCCTGATGGATCGGATGTGGTGAAGCAATGAGTGGAACCGACGTGATGCCGGCGGTCGGCGTCCGCTTCATGGTGCAGGTGGATGAGGTCGACCTCGGCCTGTTCACCAGTTGCGAAGGACTCGGCGTCGAGGTCGTGATCGAGCAACGCAACGAAGGCGGTAACAACGCCTACATGATGCAGATCCCGTCCCGCCTCAAGTTCCCGAACATCAAACTGACGCGTCCGCTCACCAAAGAGACCGAGCGCGTCGCCAAATGGATCTCCGGGCTGGCCGCCGGCGTCCGGCGCCGTACCGGCCAAATCACCGCCATGACCACCGACGGCACCGTCGTCGCCCGCTGGGGCCTGATCGACGTCATCCCCGTCCGCTGGACCGGCCCCACCTTCGCCAAAGGCCCCGCCGACGTCCTCACCGAAACCATCGAGATAGCCCACCACGGCTTCATCGACACCGGCGCCTAGTCCCCATCGACCTTGTGCACGGGTCGACCGCCCGTCGGCGGCAAATGTGGTCGGTGGGACCTCAAGGTCGGCGCCAACCTGCACGCCAGCACTCGCCATCTGATGGGTTACCCAGGCAGATTGTGGGTTCTGCACCCGCATGGGAGTACAGAACCCGCAACCGCATGGGTCAACCCATCAGATGCGGTACGGCGGTAGCTCGACCCGCGGCCTGGCTGCAGCCCCGCACCTTGCAATCAATCTTGCACAAGAGTTCTTGAGTAATCGCTAGGGGCGCTCGCCGGTAGGTCAAAGGGCGAGGAGCTCGGCAGCGAGGGGCTCGGGGGACTGGTGGCGGGCGAGGGTGGCGATCCGGTCGGTTTCGGGGCCTAGGGCTGCTCGGCATTGGGTCCAGGCGGTGGCTTCGGCGTGGAGACGGTCGGCGATGAAGACGGGGGCGCCGATCTCTTCGCGCTGACGGTCGCAGACCGCGAGCAGCCGGACGGCGAACTCGTACGAGCCCTCTGCGGCGGCCAAGATGGCGAGGAGACCGAAGCAATCCAGTACGCCGGTCGAATAGCCGATCCCGCGCGCGATCCGGAGCGCCTCGATTGCCCGGATGCGGGCTTGTGTGAGATCGCCGGCCTGGAAGTCGAGCAGGCCGAGACTGCCCATGGCCAGCACCTTGCCCTGCTCGTCGTTCACCTCGGCCCAGACGTCGTACGCCTCGTCGAAGTAGGCCCGGGCCTCGGCCGGATAGCCGAGCTGGCGCAACGCCATCCCGTTGCAGTTCAGCGCGGCTCCCAGTACGACGCCCATCTGGAGCTCGCGAGTGAGCGCTTCCGCTTCACGCCCGAACTGCAAAGCGCCGTACACGTCGTCGAGCGCGAGACTGGTCAGCGTCATTCCTTGGGAAGCGATCGCGAGACCGCGCTTGTCGTCGAGAGAGCTGTAGATGGTCGCGCTCTCCAGCCCTATCTCGAGCGCCTCGGCGAACCCGCCGGCGAACCGGGTCTGTGCAGCCAGCCCGGCCAGAGCCGCTGCCCGCTCGAGGGTCGGTTCCGTCAGCCCGGCCAGCGAGGCTCGCAGCCACGCCCGCGCCTGACCCATCAGCCCGCGGAACAGCCAATGCCACGACAACGGCGCGACGATCTCACCGACCCGTGCAGGATCGTTGCCCTCGGCAAGACACCAGTCGATCGCCGCAACGAGGTTCGGTTCCTCCAGCCGCAGTACGCGCCCAGTCACCTGCTGGCGCAAGGCGAACCGCTGATGCAGCGTCGCAGCGTGCCTGCTGAACCGTGCCAGCTCCACACACCAGCGAACATGCCGATTCCGTACGGCGGTCTCCTCGCCGGCCGCGCGCAATTGTTCGAGGCCGTACTCGCGCACGATCTCCAGCAGGCTGAACCGTTCGTCGGCGTCCATCGTGACCAGGCTGCGGTCGACCAGGATCGCGAGCAGTTCGGCCACCTCGTCGGTCTCGATGCCGTCACCAGCGAGTACCTGCTCTGCTGCGTCCAGCGCACAGCCACCGGCGAACACCGCCATCCTCCGCAGCACCGTGCGTACGGGCGGCTCGAGCAGTTCGTGGCTCCAGTCCAACGCTGCACGCAGACTCGAATGGCGAGGTCCGGCGTCACGGAACCCGCGGACCAGCAGCCGGAGCCGGTCGTCGATCCGGGCCGCGAGTTGCTCCACCGACAGCGTTCGAGTAAGACCCGCGGCCAGCTCGATCCCCAGCGGCAGCCGATCGACCGCATCGCAAATCCGTTGTACTGCTGGGCTTTGCTCGATGCCGCTGCGATCGCAGAACAGCTGAGCAGCGGCCGCAGCCGGCAACGGTCCGACCCGCCGAACCTGCTCATCGGAGATCCCCAGTGGATGCTGCGACGTGACCAGAATCGACAGGTCGACTGCCTTGAACCGCAACGCATCGATCGTCGGTACGACGGCCTTCGCGAGGTGCTCGGCGTTGTCGACGACGAGCAGGGCGCCGGTCAGCAGCTCAGCCGAATGACCGAGCGATTCGCCACCGCCATCGGCCCCGACGGCACCGGCCAAGGCTGCGACGAGGTTGTCACCTTGGCGCAGCGGGGCGAGGTCCAGCCACGCCACCGAACGGCCTTGCTCGGCTGCCTGCGCCGCCACTTCCCGGGCCAGTCTGGTCTTGCCGGCCCCCGGTCCACCGAGCAGCGTGATCAGTGTCGGTTGGCGCAGCTCGCGCAGGAGCGCGGCCTGCTCGCGGTCGCGGCCGACGAAGTTCTTCGCTGCCGTAGGCAACGGAATTCGTGGCGCCGGTGGACGGTGGCCGCGTAGGTCGGCTTCGAGCGCGACCGTCTCCGGTGTGGGGTCGATGCCGAGCTCGTCCGCGAGGCGAGATCGCAAGCTCCGCAAGCGATCGAGCGCATCCGCTTGCTGGCCCGCGCGAGCCAGTGCGAGGGCGGACAGCCCGACCAGCCGTTCGTGCAGGGGATGGACCGCGATCATCCGCTCGAGCTCCGTACCGACCGGGCGCCCGAGAGCGAGCCCGGCCTCGGCCCAGGCCAGCTGAACGTCGTACGGCGTCAACTGTGGTGAGCGCTCTCTCGGCGGCGCTCAGGTCGGCAGGCTCGGCCAGCAAACTGAAGCCGGCCGGAGTACGGCGCAGTGCGGCGGAATGGTCGCCGAGCGCGCTGCGCAATCGCGAGGCCAGTACCCGCAATCGGGCAGCGGGCCGGGCGGCTTCCTCGTCGGCCCAGAGATCGCGGATCAAGATCTCATCGGCAACAGCCTCACCACGTGCAAGCGCAAGCCGTACGGCGAGTGCCCGCGCGAGCGGTTGCCTTATGGGTAAGGGCTCCTGGGGTACGGCGACGATCTCGGCCGGACCGAGGACGAGCACCTCGAGCGTACTCATGCGGGGGCGGCCAGGATCTCGGCGGTGAGGGTTTCCGGCGACTGGCGCCGGGTTTGGTCGGCCAGGCGATCGGCTTCAGGGCCTAGGGCTTCGCGGCACGTTGTCCAAGCAACGGAGAGAGCGCTTACTTCGTCGGCAACCTGGATCGGGCTGCTCAGTTCCTCACGCTGATGCTCGACGACCGCGAGCAGCCGGACGGCCTCTGCGTGGTTGCCCTCGGCGGCCTCGACCGTGGCCAGCAATGCCAAGCCGTCCAGGATTCCGAGCAGGCCGCCGATGCCTCGCGCCATCCGAAGGCAGAACAGCGCGCGGCGTCGTCCTTCCGCAGTGTCGCCGGCCTGGACTGCCAGTACGCCGAGGTGGTTGGAGGCGAGCACGAGTCCCTCGTCGTCCCGGACCCCGCCCCAGATGTCGTACGCCTCCTCGAACAGTTGCTTCGCCTCGGCCGGGTAGCCGAGCATACGAAGCGCCACACCGCTGCAGTTGAGGGAGGCGCCGAGCACGATGGACAGGTCGAGAGTGCGGGCCATCTTCCCGGCGCGGTCGGCGTAGTCGAGGGCGCCGTACACGTCGTCAAGTCCGAGACTGGTCAGCGTCAGCACGTGATAGGTCCGAGCGAGGCCGCGATCGTTGCCCAGGGCCTGTTGGATCTCGGCACATTCCAGTCCGGCGTGGAGAGCTTCGTCGTACCGGCCGACGCTGCGGGCCTGGAAGGCGAATCCGCGAAGGGCGTCGCCGCGCTCGACCGTGCCGGCCGGGAGAGCCGGAAGTGAGGCCCACAGCCATTCGCTCGCCTGCGCCATCATTCCGCGTGACATCCAGTGCCAGCCCAGCGGCGCGACGAACTCGCTGACCCGGCCGGGGTCGTTGCCGTCGCCCATGCACCAGTCGATGGCGGCGAGCATGTTGGGTTCTTCCAGCCGGACCCGCCGGGCGAGCTCTGGTTCGCCCAAGAGCTGGCGCTGATCCTGCGGACCGTAGGCTCCGCCGAACTTGGCGAGCTCTACACACCAGGCGGCGTGCCGGTCCCGGAGCGCGCTCTCTTCTCCGGAGTCGCGCAGTTGGTCGAGCGCGTATTCGCGAACTGTTTCCAGCAACCCGATTCGCTCGCCGTCGCTGGTGATCAGGCTCCGATCAGCCAGCTCGGCAAGCACCCGCTCAACTTCATCAGGCCCGATCGGGTCCCCTGCGGAGGGGGCGGCCAGGACGAAGGTGGCGGCTTCGGGGGTACAGCCGGCGGCGAAGACGGCGAGGCGGCGGAGAGCGACTTGTTCCTGGGGGCTGAGGAGCTCGTAGCTCCAGTTGAGGGCTGAGCGGAGGCTGACGTGGCGGGGACCGGCGTCGCGGAGGCCCCGGACCAGGAGGCGGAGGCGGTGATCGATGCGTTGGGCGATCTGTTCTACCGACAGGGTTCGGGTGAGGCCGGCGGCTAGTTCGATACCGAGCGGGAGGCGGTCGACCGCCGTACAGATTCGTTCGACGGCGGGGCTCGGGTCGGCGCCGCTGCGGTCGCAGAAGAGTTGGGAGGCCTCGGCGGCGGTGAGGGCGGCGACGCGGTGGAGCTGCTCGTCGGTCAGGCGGAGAGGGCGTTGTGAGGTGACCAGGATCGATAGGCCGGTCGCTTTGAAGCGCAGTACGTCGATGATCGGGGCGAGCTGCTCGACCAGGTGCTCGGCGTTGTCGACGACGAGGAGTGCGCCGGACAGCAGTTCGGCGGAGTGCCCGATCGAGTGGTCACCGCTGGTTGCTCCGGCAGCACCAGCGAGAGCGCTCTCCAGGTCGTCTCCCGGCTGGGCGGGGGCCAGGTCCAGCCAGGCGACACGGCGCTCGGCCTCAGTGGTGCGGCCGGCGATCTCGCGGGCGAGCCGGGTCTTGCCGGCGCCGGGTCCGCCGAGGAGCGTGATCAGGCCCGGCCGCCGGATCAGTTGCAGCAGCTCCGCCTGTTCCTTCCGACGGCCGACGAAGGTCCGCGTTGCTGAGGGCAACGACGTACGGAGCTTCGGGGGAGCGGTCAGTTCGGCGCGCAGCCCTTCCTCGAGTGCCACTGTCTCGGGGGCCGGGTCGATGCCCAGTTCGTCGGCCAGGCGCACCCGCAGCGCGTGCAACTGGTCGATGGCAGCGGCGTGGCGGCCCGCCCGGAAGAGGGCTTGGGCGAAGAAGCCGACCAGGCGTTCGTGCAGCGGATGGATACCGACCAGCCGTTCGAGCTCTGGTTCGACGTATTTGCCGAGCGCGAGACCGGACTCGGCCCAGGCCAGGTGGAGTTCCAGTCGGAGGGATTCCAGATGCTGCCGTTCCGCGACGACGAACGGGATGCCGTCGAGATCGGCGAGCGGATCGCCGCGCCAGTGCGCAAGCGCGGCAGCCGTCGTACTGAAGACCTTGGCCTGGTCGCCGCTGCGGCGAAAGGGGGCCAGGGCAGAGAGCGCTTTCTCAACCGCGTCCAGGTCGGCCGGTGTCGCCTGCAGACTGAACCCTGCCGGCGTTCGTTCCAGTGCACCGGAATGGTCCCCGAGGGCGCTGCGCAGCCGGGAGGCCAGCACGCGCAACCGGGCGAGCGGCCGGGCTGCGTCGTCATCACCCCAGAGATCCCGGATCAAGATGTCGTCGGCAACAGGCTTGCCGCGGGCCAGTCCCAGCCGGACGGCGAGCGCCCGGGTGAGCGGTTGCCGGACCTGCACCGGCTCGTGGGCATGCGTCACCAACTCGGCGGGGCCGAGAACGTTGATGTGCAGGAGCGGTTGCCCCGTCGCTCTCACCCCCAGAGGAGAACGTCGTAAGGGCATCCTAATTCGTCTGCCCTTTCGGGAAGAGGGGAGGTCCCTCGGTGCGGCGCTGGTGCACCTGCCCGGGCGGTGGCCGGATCCCTAGCCTCGGAAGCAGCGTCCGGTTGGAGAGCCGGGCGGTGACGAGGGGTGGTGCGGGCGGTGGCACGTGGAAATCTGGCGAAGGCCTACCTGGAGATCCACGAGGCGAAACCGGTCAAGGGCGCCGGTGCGGCGCTGGGGGCGTCCCAGGGCACGATCGCGTTCCAGTTCAACCCCAACGAGCTCACCGTCAAGAAGAGCGCCCAGTGGAAGAGCGAGCCGGCCCGTGGATCGAAGAAGGCCGCGCCGCCGGAGTTCCAGGGGCCGGATCCCGGCAAGCTGACCGTGGAGATGTTCTTCGACGCCACCGACACCATGAACGACTCGGTGGTGAAAGCGGTGAAAGCGCTCTTCGAGTGCTGCGCCCCGACCGACAACAGCCTGGGCAAGAACAAGCCGGTCCCGCCGCTGGTGGTCTTCCACTGGGGCGCGCTCGACTTCTTCCCCAGTTTCATCACCTCGGTCACTGCGAAGTACACGCTCTTCACCCCCGAGGGAACGCCGGTCCGGGCGACCTGCACGGTCGATCTGCAGGAGATGCCGACGATCACGCCCAAGCAGAACCCGACCTCGGGCAGCCTGACCGCACGCCGTACCCATGTGTTGCTGGAGGGCGAGACCCTGGCCGCCGTCGCGTACGCCGAGTACGGCGACCCGGCGATGTGGCGGCCGCTGGCCGCGGCGAACGAGATCGACGACCCGCACCGGGTCGCCCCCGGCAGCACGTTGCTGCTGCCGTCCCCGGACGAACTGCTGGCGGGCTGAGATGGCCAACGCCAACATCACCAGCACGCTCGGGATCAGCGTCGCCGGGAGAGCGCTCCCCGATGATCTCCTGGCGCTCGTCGCCGGGGTCTGGGTGGACGACAACCTGCACCTGCCGGACATGTTCACGCTGCGCTTCCGCGACCCGGACCGGCTGGTGCTGGCCAAGTCGCACCTCGCGATGGGCGTAGAGATCAAGCTGTCCGTGCACGCGCTGCAGGAGAGCGCTCCCTGTGATCTCCTGACCGCCGAGGTGACCGCGCTCGAGGTCGAGGTGGACAGCACCGGGACGTTCACGGTCGTGCGCGGGTACGACGCCGCGCACCGGATGCTGCGCGGGACCCGGAGCATGACCTACCAGCAGTCGACGATCAGCGACATCGTCAAGAAGGTTGCTCAGCGCAATAACATTCGGACGGCCAAGATCGACGCGACCAGCACCGTGCACGACCTGGTCAGCCAGGCGAACCAGACCGACTGGGACTTCCTGCGCGCGCTCGCCGACAACGTCGGCTACCACCTCGCGATCGAGAACAAGACGCTCACGTTCACCAAGCCGGTCGACGCGTCGACGGCCCCGAGCGGTACCGACGGCACGCAGCCGCAGATGCTTGAACTCGGCGCGGATCTGCTCCGGTTGCGTACCGCGGTGACCGCGGCCGGGCAGGTGCCCTCGGTGGAGGTTCGGGGCTGGGACGACGTCAGCCAGAGAGCGGTTTCTGCGACCGCGCCGGTGCAGACGAAGACCGCGCAGATCGGTGCGAAGCCCGCGGAGCTGGCCAGTTCGTTCGGCGCGCAGCCGTGGGTGGTCACGCATGTCCCGCACCGCACGCAGGCGACCGCTGAGGCGGCTGCCAAGGCTCTGGCCGAGCGTGTGGCCGGGACCTTCGCGGAGCTGGAAGGTGTTTGCCGCGGCAACCCCAACCTGCACGCCGGATCAGCCGTTGCCCTCAGCAACCTTGGTGCGCCGTTCGACGGCAAGTACACGCTCTCCCGGGTCCGGCACGTCTTCGACAACGACAGCGGGTACACCACGCACATCGCGGTCACCGGGCAGCAGGACCGCTCGATGCTCGGCCTGAGCGGCGGGTCCGGTTCGGAGCGGCAGAGCATCGTCACCGGGGTCGTCACCGACATCAAGGATCCCGACAAGCTCGGCCGGGTGAAGATCCGGCTGCCGTGGATGCACGACGACTTCGCCACCACCTGGTCGCGGGTTCTCCAGGCCGGCGCCGGCAGCAACCGCGGGTCGATGATCATCCCCGAGGTGAACGACGAGGTCCTGGTCGCGCTCGACCACGGCTCCATCGACGCGCCGTACGTGCTCGGTGGACTTTACAGCGCCAAGAACCTCCCGTACGCCGGTCAGTCGGAGAGCGTGGACTCGGGCGCGGGCCAGGTGAGCCGGCGCGCGGTGGTCAGCCGGACCGGGCATTCGCTCGAACTGCTGGAGGCCGCGGCGCAGAACGGCATCTGGCTGCAGACCGGCGACGGCAAGCTGAAGGTCTCGATGGACGCCGGCAAGGGTCCGGTGATCACCGTGCACAGTGATGGCCGGGTCGTGGTGGAGGCCAAGGACAGCGTCGACATCACGGCCGAGAACGGCAGCGTCAAGATCACCGGCGGAGACAAGATAGCGCTCTCCGCACGGGCCGGGATCACGCTCGACGGCGGGACCGGCGATGTGAACGTCAAGGGCGTCAAGGTCGCCCTGCAGGGGACCGCGGAGGCGACTCTGTCGGCAGCCAAGGTCGCGGTCAGCGGCCAGGCCGCGACCGAGGTCACCGGTGGCGCGGCCCTCACGCTCCAGGCCGCACTCGTGAAAATCAACTGAGGGGACTGCCATGCCAGGACCAGCGGCGCGGGTGGGGGACCCGACCGGACACGGCGGTGCGCTCGGACCACCGGGTGTGCCGACGGTACTGATCGGCGGGATGCCGGCCGCGACGGTCGGGACCCCGCACATCTGCGCGATCCCGCTGCATCCGCCGTCGGCGGTGATCCCGCCGGGTTCGATGACGGTGCTGATCGGCGGCCTGCCCGCCGCCCGGCTCGGGGACATGACCGCCTGCGGTGCGCCCATCGCGATGGGCGCACCCACTGTGCTGATCGGAGGATGAGGTGAGTTCGGAGTTCGTCGGCGCCGGCTGGGCGTTCCCGTTGCGTACGGACGCCACCGGGCGGGTCGCGCTGGTCCGGGCCGACCGGGAGATCGAGGAGAGCATCCGGCTCATCCTCGGGACGTCGCCGGGTGAGCGGCCGATGCGGCCGGAGTTCGGCTGCGGGATCCAGGACCACATCTTCGCGCCGGCGAACGCGACCACGGCAGGCAAGATCGTCGCCGACGTCCGGATCGCGCTGGACCGCTGGGAGCCGCGGATCGACCTGCTCGACGTGCGGGTGCACTTCGACCAGGTCGACGAGGGAGCGCTCTATATCGATCTTCACTACACGATCCGGGGCAGCAACAGCCCGCGGAACCTGGTCTTCCCGTTCTACCTGATCCCCGAACACATCGAGCTCGACGCCGGAGCCTCCCAATGACACTGACCGCGCCGAATCTCGACGACCGCCGGTTCCAGCAGTTGGTGGACGACGCCAAGCGGATGATCCAGCAGCGCTGCCCGGAGTGGACCGACCACAACGTGTCCGACCCCGGTGTCACGTTGGTGGAGGCGTTCGCCACGATGGTCGATCAGCTGATGTACCGGCTGAACCGCGTACCGGAGCGCAACTACCTGCGCTTCCTCGACCTGATCGGTGTCAAGCTGTTCGCGCCGGCCGCGGCCCGCGCCGACGTGACGTTCTGGCTGTCCGCGGCCCAGCCCGAGACGATCACCGTCCGGGCCGGGACCGAGGTCGCCACGTTGCGCACCGAGCACGACGAGGCGGTCGGTTTCAGTACCGTCGAGGACCTGCCGATCGTCGCCACCGCACTGCAAACCGTTGCCACTGGCAACGTTGGTGGCGGGGCGATGGACCGGACCGTCGAGCTGCAGGACAAGATCGGGTTCGAGTGTTTCCCTGAGCCGCCGGCGCCGGGGAGCGCTCTCTACGTGGGTCTCACCGAGGCCGCGCCGTCCAACGCGGTGCTGCTCCGGATCGACTGCGAGGTCGAAGGTATCGGTGTCGATCCGCTGGATCCGCCGCTGCGCTGGGAAGCCTGGAACGGCGAGGACTGGGTGCCCTGCGAGGTCGACCGCGATGGTACCGGCGGCCTCAACCGGGCCGGCGACATCGTCCTGCACATTCCCCGCGACCACGTGCCCTCGGTGGTCGCGCAGCAGCGCGCCGGCTGGCTGCGCTGCGTCCTGACCGAGCCGGATGTCGACCAGCCCTTCTACAGCGAGTCCCCGAAGGTTCGCTCGATCGAGGCTTCGACGATCGGCGGTACGGCGATCGCGGAGCACGCCGAGGCAGTCCTGTTCGAGGAGATCGGTCGCAGCGACGGCAGCGCCGGTCAGCGGTTCCTCCTCGAGCGTCGCCCGATAGCGCTCTCTGCGGATCCCGAAGTTCTCCGGGTCGGCACCGATGACGGCTGGCACGACTGGACCCTCGTCGACAGCTTCGCCGCCTCCACGGCCGAGGATCACCACTTCGCCCTCGATCGACAGACCGGCCAGGTGTTGTTCGGCCCGGCGGTTCGGCAGCCCGATGGCGCGTTGACGTCGTACGGGGCGGTGCCGCCGAAGGGCGCCGTACTGCGGCTCGACCGGTACCGGATCGGTGGTGGCGGCGCGGGAAACGTGGCAGCACACGCTCTCCGCGTTCTGAAGAGTTCGCTCCCGTTCGTGTCCGAGGTCGACAACCGCAGGCCCGCGATCGGCGGCGTCGACGGCGAGCAGGTGTCCGATGCGATGCAGCGCGGACCGCTCTCCCTCCGTACAGCGTCGCGCGCGGTGACGGCCGAGGACTACGAGCTGCTCGCGCGTGAGGCGACGCCCGAGCTCGGCCGCGTGCACTGCGTGCCCGGTGACGAGAGTGACCCCAATGTCGTTCGCCTGCTGGTGATTCCGCGCCTAGCCGGCGACCCACAGGCCCAGACGGACTTCGGTGCGCTCCGGCCTTCCGATGAGGTGCTGCAGCGACTGGCCGATCACCTGGAGCCGCGCCGGATGCTTGGCGCCCGCCTGCTGATCGAACCGCCGTACTACCGCGCGGTGACGGTCGTCGCGCGGCTGACAGCCGCAGCGGATGCGTCGTCGGAGCGAGTACGCCCGGAAGCGCTCGCTGCTGTCTACCGCCTGCTGCACCCGCAGGTCGGTGGTCCGCGCGAAGACGGCTGGCCGCTCGGCCGCGCCGTACAGACCGGTGACATTCATGCGGCACTGCAGCGGGTGCGCGGTGTCGAGTCGGTGGAGGACGTGCGGCTGTACCTGGCGGACCCGGTCCTCGGGACGCGCAGTGAGACTCCGGTCGAGCGGATCGACCTGGCCCGGACGGAGCTGGTGTTCTCGTTCGAGCACCAGATCCTGGTGCGGAGGTAGCGCCGATGCGTGGTCTGGTCGACGGTCTGCACAATCCCCATCCACTGCTCGCGATCCTGCCCGGCATCTACGGTGAGGACGATCTGGCGGCGCGACTGACCACAGTCTTCGATGACGCGCTGGCGCCGATCGTGTCCACGCTGGACAACTTCCCGGCGTACCTGGATCCCGCACTGGCACCAGAGGACTTCGTTGAGGTGCTGGGGTCCTGGGTGGCGGCGTTCACTGATCCACGCATCCCTGCTGACCGGCAGCGGTTGCTGGTCGCGGCCGCGGTCGAGCTGCATCGCTCCCGCGGCGCAGCAGCCGCACTGCGCGAGACGCTGCGGCTGGCCTGTGGGATCGATGCCGACGTCACAGAGTCCGGCGGTACGGCGTGGTCCGCGCAAGCGCAGTCCACCCCACCGGGCTCAGATCTGCCGCGACTCGTCGTACGGGTGCCGGCACAAGCAGATGAGGCGGTAGTCCGCCGCATCGTCGAAGCGCTACGGCCGGCGAACCTGCCGGCCCGGATCGAGGTCGTGGAGGCCAGCGATGATCCTGTGCAGTGACTGTGGTGAGCAGAACGAGGACGGTACGGTCTTCTGCGCGCGGTGCGGCGTCTTCCTCGAGTGGGAAGGCGAGAAGGTCGAGGCACCGGGTGCGGCAACCACGCAGGTCGTGGTGCAACCGCAGGAGGCGCCCCAACCTCCAGAGGAGGTACCAGTAGCAGCGGCCGCGGTGGCGCAAGAGACTGCGGCACCGGCTGCGGAGAGCGCTCCACCGCAGCGGCCTGTTCCGCTGCCGGCACCGGAGCAGACTGCTCGGCAGCCAGAGGTGCAGCAGCAGCCTGCGCGGCAGCCGGGGTCGCGGCAACCGCAGACGGTCAAGCGGAAGATGCCCCGCCGGTCCAAGTCGCCGGTGATCATTCCGACCGGATCCCGGATCTGCGGTGGCTGTGGGATGCCCAACGAGAGCACCCGGCGGTTCTGCGCCAAGTGCGGCTTCAGCCTGGTCGACGCGAAGGTGATGCGGAAGACCGCCTGGTGGCGCCGCCTGCTCGGCCGTGAACGCATCTACGCCGCCGGCACGCGCTTCCGGCCGGGCAACGCCCGACGGCGGTTCCGTGGCGCGACGCGGGTTGGCGTCGTACTGGCGTTGCTGGCCGGAGGTGGCATCCTGGCGTTTCCCCAGCGTCCGCTGGTGATGAAGGGCGTCCATGCCGTGCAGGACATGGTGAGCAAGCCGCAGCCGGTGCACCTGACGAACATCAAGGGCAGTGGGGCCGTCGGCAAGCAAGTCCCGGCGCTGGCCTTCGACGGCGCGAACAACACCTACTGGGGAGCGCCCCGGGTCGGCAAGGACGCGAAGGCCGGTCCCTACCTGACCGGGACGTTCCAGCAGCCGGTCCGGCTCACCAACATCGGAGTCTGGGCCGGCGTCTCCGACCAGACCCCGAAGTTCGTCGCGGGGCCGCGGCCGGCCGAGCTGGAGATCACCGTGTTCACCGGTGGCAAGCCGGTGATCAAGCGGCTGCGCCTTGCGGACAGCTCGAAGTACCAGAAGTTCACGCTGAAGGTCTCCGACGCCCGCGGCGTCCAGATCGCCGTCGTCCGCAGCACCAACCCGAGCCGCGCGACGCTGACCGCGATCGCCGAGATCGACCTCTTCGGCAAGCCCTGAGAACACCAGCCCTGAGAACACCAGCCCTGAGAACACCAGCCCTGAGAACACCAGTACAGCAAGAAGCCCGGGACCTCGTGGGGGAGGTCCCGGGCTTCTCTTGTGGGGAGGGAGAGGTTCAGCTGGTGGCAGCGGGCTTGGCGGGCGGCGGTACGTCGACCAGGTTGCCGCCGACCATGATCGCGTTCTGGCAGATGGTTGCCCCCGGCGCCGGAGCGGTGCAGTCCAGGTGGACGACGACCTTCTGGCCGGGCTGCAGAACCGCCAGCGGCGCGATGTAGCGGTAGTCCTGGATGTTGCGGAAGTACTGCGGCTGGACGCCGCCCAGCGACTCCTTGTCCCGGCGCAGGTCGAGGAAGCCGGTGCTGCCCTGGGACTCGAAGTTCACGTCGGTGATCCGGAGCATCTTGCCCGCAGGGACTGTGTAGGTTGACTGATCGGACCCGCCCGGCTTCGCACTCAGCGGCCAGCGCTGCGCGAACGGCGTACCGACGGCTGCGGCGGCCTGAGCGGCGATCTGCTTGTCCCGCTCGGTCTGGGCCTGGTTCTGGGTGTTCTGGCCCTTCTGGGTGTTGTTGGACTGCTGCTGCGCGACCTGGGCCGTCTCCTGCGCCTTGACCGCCGTGTCCTTCGCTGCGGCAGTGTCCTTCTTGATGGCGGCCAGCGGCTTCTCCACCGCGTGCTGGGCGGCGGACTCCACCGACGGACGCAGTACGGCGAACCAGAGGCCGGTCAGCAGCGCAGCGGCGGCCAGTACGCCGGCGATCGCTTTGCCGGTCCACGACGGCAGGATCGGGTCCTGGACCATCATGCCGTCGACCTTGGTGATGGTGGCGCCGGGCTGACCGCCCCGCGCGACCTGTGTGACGACGATGCTGAATTGCCGCGTCTTCGGCGTACCGCGCCAGATGCGATCCAGCGGCCGCGCCTTCACCTTGGCGAACGCAGCTGCACCGGGCTGGACCTCAATGGTGCTGGGGGAGAAGCGGAACTCGACCACAGCGTCCGGGTCCTTGCCGGACAGCTCCACCGTCACCGGCTGATTGCCCCGGTTGTCGATGGACACCGTGTGCCGGCCGACGCGCGAGCCATGCGACGTACGCGGTGTGAGCTCCGCCGTCAGGTCGCTGAACGGCTGCACATGAACCATGGCCTCCGGTACCGCCGTGTCGGCCGGATGCTCCTTCGGCTCGACCAGTACGCCGAACGGCACGTCACCAGCCTGTACGACGGCCTCCTGGGGGACCGTGATCGTCACCGTGGCACTGCCCTCGGCGTCCGGGTACAGCGACAGCACGGCCGGTTCGATCACCGCGTACGCGGCCAGATCCCCGACCGGCGTCAGCGTGTAGGCCTCGACCACCGAGCCCCGGTTCGCCACCGTGACCCGGCACTGAGCCGCGACACCTGGCACCACGACGAGTTCCGCAACATCCAACCGCGCTGAAGTAGACACGCATCAAGGATCGAGTCAGACGCGTTCCAGCACAGCGAGCCGCCGTACAGCCGATCGGGCAGCCCGAATAGCCCTAGTAGCCCTAGTAGCCCACCGTGAACCGCCGGCCACGGTGCTGTGCCCGCTCTGCCTCGTCGACGAGCGCCATGGCGAAGTCCTCCATCGAGAGGGACGACGTGCCGTCCGCGGCGACCACCAGCTCGTCAGTACCCAGTCGATAGTTGCCTGTGCGGATGCCTGGTTCAAGGAGTGCCGGGGGACTGACATAGGTCCAGTCCACGTCAGTGGCGGTGCGCACCAGGTCCAGTTGCTCGTTGCAGGCCTCAGCGATCGGCCTGAGCTCCGCAGGGAAGTCAGGCTGCTCAGCCAGCGTCCGGCCGGTCCCGGGGACGGTCAGACTTGCTGCACCGCCGACCAGGATCAGACGGACGCGGCTGAAGCGGAGTCCGTTCAGGAGACCTTTCGCGGCGAGTGTCAGCTCGGCTTCCTGGCCGGCATGCGGTCTGGTCGCACTGATCACCACGTCGTGCCCTTGGGACAGCTCTGCCACGTCGGCAGCGTCAGAAGCATCACCCTGCACCGTGCCTGCCCTGCTGACGGCAGTGACGTGGTGGCCGCGGTTGAGGGCTTCTTGGGAGACACGGCTGCCGACCGCGCCGGTGGCGCCGAAGACGAGGATGCGCATGCTCAGCACCTTCCAGCAGTAGCAGGAATGAGAGCCGGAGTCGCCGTCTGAGGCTTGGGCGAGCGCCTGCGGAGCTGGGCGGTGACTAGGGCGACCAGGACGATCAGGCCGCCGATCAGCTGGGCAGTGGAGAGACGCTGGTCGAGTACTAGCCAGCCGAGGAGGGTGGCGACCACTGGGCTGAGTAGACCGAGGAAGGTGACGTCGGTGGGGCCTAGCGCGCGCAGACCGCGGAACCAGAGGGCGTAGGCGAGTGCGGAGCCGATGATGGTCAGGTACGCGTAGCCGCCGACGTTGGCCAGCGTCAGGTGAGCCGGGGGCGCGCCTTCGACCAGGTAGGCGACTGGGAGCAGCACCAGGCCACCGGCCACGAGCTGCCAGCCGGTGGTGGCCAGTAGGGGAGCAGGGGAGGCCCAGCGCTTACTCAGTACGACGCCGGCCGCCATCACGACCGCACCCCCGAGAGCGGCGAGAACACCCCACATGTCGAGCCGCGCGTCGGCCCGCAGTACCAGCAGGCTCACCCCGAACACACCGGCGACCGCAGCCAGCACCTTGCGGGTCGACAGCCGCTCCTTGAGCAGACCGGTCGACAGCATCATCACCACGAGCGGCTGAATCGCGCCGACCGTGGCAGCGACCCCACCCGGCAACCGGTAGGCGCCGACGAAGAGCAGGGCGAAGAACGCGCCGATGTTCAGCGTGCCCAGCACGAGCGAGCGCCACCACCAGTGGCCGTGCGGCAGTTTCCGGGTGATCGCGATCAGCAGCAGACCGGCCGGCAGGGCGCGGATCACGGCGGCGAGCAGCGGGCGGTGGGGCGGAAGCAGTTCCGTCGTGACGAGGTACGTCGTTCCCCAGAGCATCGGCGTGATCGCCGTGACGAGGAGGAGAGCCAGTCGATTGTTTAGCACTAAGATAAAGTACCTCAGCGCTAAGATACTTTTCAATACCTCAGCGCTAAGCAATCTGGACTACTGTGAAGCCATGCCCGATCACGTCGACCAGATCCTCGAGCAGTGGGCCGAGCAGCGTCCGGACGTGGACGCCTCGCCGATGGCTGTGATCGGCCGGCTCAAGCGCCTGGCGCAGCTCACCGACAACGAGCTCCGCCGCAACTACGCACGGCACGACCTGGACTCGGCCTCCTTCGACGTACTGGCCACGCTGCGGCGGAGCAACTCCGAGCACACCCTCACTCCGGCCGGGCTGATGCGGTCGTCGATGGTGACCTCGGGGGCCATCACGCAGCGGCTGGACCGGTTGGAGGCGCGCGGTCTGGTCAGCCGCAAGCCCAGTGATACCGACGGGCGTGGTGTGCAGGTCACACTGACCGCTGAGGGGCTCCGGCTCATCGACGCCGTCCTACCGACCCACCTCGAGACCGAAGAGCGCCTGCTCGCCGCACTGTCCAAGAGCGAGCGTGTGCGGCTCGCGGACACCCTGCGGGCACTGCTCGAGTCCCTCGGCGACAAAACGGACTGACCATGCCAGCGCGCGGAGACGACCCAGCCCGGGCTGTCTCGCTGCGCGCTCGGCTCACTCGCCGGCTGGTCGCCGAAGGAACCATCCGGAGCGAGCGAGTGGCTGCCGCGTTCCAAGCCGTCCCGCGGCACCTGTTCGTCCCGCGGGTACCACTCCGGGTCGCGTACGCCGATGACGTGGTGCCGATGAAGCGCGACGCGGACGGCATGGTCATCAGCTCGGTGTCACAGCCGAGCATCGTCGCGGTCATGCTGGAACAGGCGGCGATCCGGCCGGACGATCACGTGCTGGAGATCGGCTCCGGTGGCTACAACGCCGCCCTTCTGCGGGAGCTGGCCGGACGAGTCACCACGGTCGACATCGACCCGGACGTGGTCGGACGAGCCCATGCAGGACTCAGAAGGGCCGGGTACGACGATGTCCGCGTCGTACAGGCAGATGGTGAGTTCGGTGTGCCCGACGACGCGCCGTACGACCGCATCGTGGTGACGGTGAGCGCCTGGGACGTTCCGACGGCCTGGGTCGACCAGCTCACGCCAGGCGGCCGCATCGTCGTACCGCTGCGGTTGGGGGAGCAGACGCGGTCTGTCGCGTTCGAAGAGGTCGCCGGGCACCTGGAGAGCTTGTCTGCGGTCAGATGCGGCTTCGTGAACATGCAGGGCGTCGGGGCGCACCCGGAGGACGACGTACCGGACCTAAGAGCTTGGGAGACAGCTGAGCTGTCGGTGCAGGCGCATCGGCCTGGTGCCGAGCTGCCGCCGGGGGTTCATCTGGTCCGGCGGCACCACACCTTTACTGTGCGCCGGTTGGCCGCGGCGGGTTCCTGACGGTCTCCCACAGCTCGTCGATGTCGGAGCGGTCGTCGGGCTCGGGAGTGTCCACCCAGCCGCTGGCCCAGGTGTCCTCGTCCCGGTCGACGGCGAACATCGACTCCGCGATCGCGGCCGAACCGACGTACCTGGTCTCGTCCTCGACCACCTCGGCGGCGGGAGCCTGCTTTGCCGCGGCGGCCGGGGCGACGAGGTTGCGCGCGTACTTCTGGGCTTCGAGCAGACCGAGGTCCAGCTCGTCCGACAGCACCCGGACGGCGGTGACCTCGTTACCGCTCTTCATCAGTTCGCGCACCCGGGCGTCCAGGTTCGGCTTCGGCTGCGGTCCGCGCTGCTGGTAGTTGTGCTGCGGGATTGTCGGCTGCCAGGTGGCGGGCGGCTGGTAAGGACCAGGCTGGTACGGCGCCGGCTGGTACTGCTGCGGTAGCGCCGGCTGACCCGGGGTCATCCGCTCACCGGGGTGTGCGTGCTGGCGGCCTGCCTGCATCAGCGCCTGCAGTGCGGCGCCGGCCTGCTGACTGCCCGCGAGCTGTCCCTGCGGGCCGGTCGGCTGCGTGAACTGGCCCTGGAACTGCAGCGGCTGGTTGCCGCCCTGCTGGGCCTGGATGCGCTCGATGAGCTTCTGCACCCGCGGCGAGGGCTGCCCCTTCGAGGTGCTCTGCTTCTTCACCGCGCCGATGATCGAGACGACGACGAAGATGATGACGAAGATCGCGAATTCCATGCCCGGCCTCCCAGCGGTCCTGCCCGTGAGGCCAGCGTAGGCGCTGCGAGTGGCGCGAGTCGGAGGAACAGGCCTCCGACCGCTACAATCCGGTGTTAGAGCGCGTCAGAGAACCCAGCGCCTACTGCGCGGCACTCGGCACGGCACCTCGCCGCACTGGTGCAAAGGGCAAGATGCTCCACATCTAACCCTTCGCCCCAGCACGCCGATCCACCGCACCGAGCACCTGCTCGCTACGGCGCTGAGTCCTCTGACGCACTCTTACCGCTGATCGATTTCGAAGGGTATACCCGCGTGGCTTCGACGAACGACCTCAAGAACGGCATGGTGCTCAACCTGGATGGGCAGCTGTGGTCTGTCGTCTGGTTCCAGCACCACAAGCCCGGTAAGGGCGGTGCGGTCATGCGCACCAAGCTCAAGAACGTGCTGAGCGGCAAGGTCGTCGACAAGACCTTCAACGCCGACGTCAAGGTCGACGTGGCCAACGTCGACAAGCGCGACATGACGTACCTGTACAACGACGGCGGCTCCTACGTCTTCATGGACAGCTCCACCTACGAGCAGGTGAGCATCACCCCCGAGGTCGTCGGCGACGCCTCGCACTTCCTGCTGGAGAACCAGGACGCCATCGTGGCCGTCCACGAGGAGCTCCCGCTGTACGTCGAGCTCCCGGCCTCGGTCGAGCTGCTGGTGGAGTACACCGAGCCCGGCCTGCAGGGCGACCGCTCGACCGGTGGCACCAAGCCGGCCAAGCTCGAGACCGGGTTCACGATCCAGGTCCCGCTGTTCCTGACCACCGGCGAAAAGGTCAAGGTGGACACCCGGACCGGGGACTACCTCGGCCGCGTCACGTCCTGATCGGCGATGTCTGCCCGGAGCAAGGCCCGTAAACGGGCACTGGACGTCCTGTTCGAGTCCGAGGTCAGGGGGCTGCCGGTCGGCGGCACCCTGTCCGACCGGATCGAGGACAACGACCCGCCGGTGAACGAGTTCACCGTCGCACTGGTCGAGGGCGTCGCCAAGAACATCCACGCGATCGACGACCTGCTGTCGGCCCACTCGGTGGGTTGGTCGCTGGACCGGATGCCGGCCGTGGACCGCAACGTCCTGCGGATCGGTGCCTACGAGCTGCTGTACGACGACCAGGTCCCGGACGTGGTCGCGGTGAGCGAGGCAGTGGCGCTGGCGCGGGACCTGTCGACCGACGAGTCCCCGGCGTTCGTGAACGGGCTGCTGGCCCGGCTGCTGCAGCTGAAGCCGACGCTCGGCATCTGACCTGCAGGGTTGAGGGGGGCGAGCCCTCTGGCACTCCTCTTCGGTGGCCCGGTGACCGTCTCGGTACGGTCCCGGGCCGGCGCTTGCGTCCCCGTGGTGCTGGCGCGGGGGGAACGGCCCCGGCCTCGTTTCAGCAGGTGAGGTGTGAATCCTGCCGATGGTGGTGCTGGTACTGCGTTACTGCTGGGGTTGAGCGGGCTGGGCGGCCGTGGGCAAGCTGCTACGAGCCCCGACCGTCATCGCCGCTCAGGCGCCGGCAGCCTCGGTGGTGTCTTCGACGTCACCCTTCGCCTCGGGGTTCAGGACTCCCCAGGAGATGAAGCGCTCGGTCAGAGTCGTCGGCGACTCGTCGTAGATGACCGCCAGGGTGCGCATGTCGTCCTGACGGATCGACAGCACCTTGCCGTTGTAGTCGCCCCGCTGGGCCTGGATGGTGGCTGCGTACCGCGTCAACGGTCCGGCGTCGCCGGCGTCGAGGTGGTGCAGAGCCTCCAGGTCGAGGATCAGTCGCGGCGGAGCAGCGGCAGCCGCTGCGGCCTTGGCCGAACCCGGGAGCAGCTCGCCGACCGGGACGCCGTAGAAATCGGCGAGCTCGGCAAGCTTCTGGACGGTGACAGCACGGTCGCCACGCTCGTACGAGCCGACCACCACTGCCTTCCAGCGACCCTTGGACTTCTCTTCCACGCCATGCAGCGAGAGACCTTGCTGCTGGCGGATGGCGCGTAGCTTGCCACCCAGTGTCTTCGCGTATTCGCTCGGCACTTGGTTCTTCCCTCCGAACTCTTTCTTGTGGTCCGGACCGCTGGAAACGGGCCGGTCGGTGAAACCCCGCTCGGTTACACAGAGTAACAATATTCTGGGTCAGAGGCCAGAGTCAAGACGGCGTGTCACATCCGATACCATGTCAAGCGGTCCGAACGTCCTTTAAAGACCTGTCCCGAGAGGCAGGAAAGGAGGAACGGTAGCGATGAGCCCTGCCCCGGTACCCGTACCGCGCACAGTGCTGGATGCTTCCGACATTTCCCGGGCACTGACCCGGATCGCGCACGAGATTCTCGAGCGCAACCGTGGTGCCGACCCTGTCGTGCTCCTCGGTATCCCCACCCGCGGGGTGGGGCTGGCCGCCCGCATCTCCGAGCGGATCGCCGCGGTGGAGGGGCAGAGCGTGCCCACGGGGTCACTCGATGTGACCATGTACCGCGACGACATCGGCCTCAAACCGGCCCGTGCTCTCGAGCACACCGACATTCCGCCTGGCGGAATCGACGGCAAGGTCGTGGTCCTGGTGGACGACGTGCTGTTCTCCGGTCGGACGATCCGCGCCGCCCTGGACGCGATCGGCGACATCGGCCGTCCGAAGGCGGTCCAGTTGGCCGTCCTGGTCGACCGCGGTCACCGCGAACTGCCGATCCGCGCCGACTATGTGGGCAAGAACCTGCCCACCTCCCTGGTCGAGCGGGTGACCGTGCACCTGACCGAGTACGACGGCACCGACGCCGTACTGATCGCTGACAAAACCCCCGCAACGTCCGAAAACACGCCGACCACGACCGCGAGTCCTTCGGACGTCAGAGATGGGGTGAGGTCCTGATGCGGCATTTGCTGAGCGCGGGTGACCTGAGTCTGGATGAGGCTCAGCTGATCCTGGACACCGCCGAGGAGATGCGCTCGCTGGCGGACCGGCCGATCAAGAAGCTGCCGGCCCTGCGCGGCCGGACCGTGGTGAACCTCTTCTTCGAGGACTCCACCCGGACCCGGATCTCGTTCGAGGCGGCGGCCAAGCGGCTGTCGGCCGATGTGATCAACTTCTCCGCCAAGGGCTCGAGCGTCAGCAAGGGCGAGAGCCTGAAGGACACCGCGCTGACCCTGCAGGCGATGGGCGCCGACGGCGTCGTCTGCCGGCACGGCTCCTCCGGGGCGCCGCACCTGCTCGCGACCTCGGGCTGGATGACCGGCTCGGTCGTCAATGCGGGCGACGGGACGCACGAGCACCCGACGCAGGCCCTGCTGGACGCCTTCACGATGCGCCGCCACCTCGGCTCGCTGGACGGCCGCCGGATCACGATCGTCGGCGACGTACTGCACTCGCGGGTCGCCCGGTCCAACGTGTTGCTGCTGGCAACGCTCGGCGCCGAGGTCACCGTGGTCGCCCCGCCGACGCTGCTGCCGGTCGACATGTCGCTGTGGCCCTGTACGACGTCCTATGACTTCGACTCGGTCTTGGCCAAGAGCGACGCGGTGATGATGCTGCGCGTCCAGCGCGAGCGGATGGGGGAGGCGTTCTTCCCGAGCGCCCGGGAGTACACCCGCCGCTACGGACTCGATGTGCACCGGATGGCGCAACTGCCCGACGAGGCGATCGTGCTGCACCCCGGCCCGATGAACCGCGGCATGGAGATCAGCGCCGAGGTCGCCGACTCCACCCGCTCGGTGATCGTCGAACAGGTCACCAACGGCGTGGCCATCCGGATGGCCGTCCTTTATCTGCTGTTGTCAGGAAGCAACGAATCTTCTTCAGAGGAGCAGACTGCATGACCGCGTACTTGATCACCGGCGCCGGCATTGTGGGCGGTGAGGTGGCGGATCTGCTGATCGACAACGGGGAGATCGTTGCTGTCGGCACCGGGCTTGACGCGCCGGCCGATGCGGAGACGATCGACGCGAAGGGTTTGATCGCGCTGCCGGGGCTGGTCGACCTGCACACGCACCTGCGGGAGCCGGGCCGCGAGGACGCGGAGACCGTTCTCACCGGTACTCGCGCCGCCGCGCTCGGTGGATTCACCGCGGTCTTCGCGATGGCCAACACCGACCCGGTCGCCGACACCGCCGGTGTCGTCGAGCAGGTCTGGCGCCTCGGGCGCGAGGCCGGGTACGCCGACGTGTTCCCGATCGGCGCGGTCACCGTCGGCCGCCAGGGCACGCAGCTGGCCGAGCTCGGCGCGATGGCGGACTCGGCGGCTCGGGTCCGGGTCTTCTCCGACGACGGCGACTGCGTCTGGGACGCGGCGCTGATGCGGCGCGCCCTCGAGTACGTGAAGGCCTTCGGCGGCACCATCGCCCAGCACGCGCAGGAGCCGCGCCTGACCAAGGGCGCGCAGATGAACGAGGGAGCGCTCTCCGGCGTTCTCGGGCTGCAGGGCTGGCCGAGTGTCGCCGAAGAGGCGATCATCGCCCGCGACATCCTGCTCAACCACCACGTCGGCTCCAAGCTGCACATCTGCCACCTGTCCACCAAGGGTTCGGTCGACATCGTCCGGGCCGCCAAGAAGCGCGGGCTCGAGGTGACCGCCGAGGTCACCCCGCACCACCTGCTGCTGACCGAGGACCTGGCCAGCACCTACAACCCGGTCTTCAAGGTGAACCCGCCGCTGCGCACCAAGGAGGACGTGGAGGCGGTTCGCGAGGGCCTGGCCGACGGCACCATCGACATCGTCGCCACCGACCACGCGCCGCACCCGGTCGAGGACAAGGACTGCGAGTGGAGCGCGGCCGCGTTCGGCATGCTCGGCCTGGAGACCGCTCTCTCGGTCGTTCAGCACGCGATGGTCGACACCAAGCTGCTGACCTGGGCCGACGTCGCCGACCGGATGAGCTACCGCCCGGCCGCGATCGGCCAGATCAGCGACCACGGTCAGCCGCTCACGGCGGGCGCCCCGGCGAACGTCGTACTGGTGGATCCGGCCGCGCAGCGCGAGATCAAGTCGGCCGAGTCCGCGTCGCTGTCGCGGAACACGCCGTTCCACGGGATGACGCTGCCGGGCAAGGTGGTCGCGACGTTCCTCCGCGGCGAACCGACCGTCCTGAACGGCAGCGCAGTCAATAAAGAGGCTGCCAAGTGAAGACCTTCTTCGGCATTGCCGGCACGGTCTTGGTGATCGCTGCCGCGTACTACGGGATGTACCGGGGCTGGCGGAACCGCCAGGCCCGGCAGTCCGAGCTGGCGCCGCTGCCCGAGGTGCCCGTGCAAACTTCGGGGGACAAGACCCGCGGCGTGGAAGGCGTGTACGTCGCCACCACGTCGGCCGGCGACTGGATGGACCGGATCGCCGTGCACGAACTGGGCGTCCGCAGTACCGCGGACCTGGCCGTCAGCGAGGCCGGCCTGATCTTCCACCGGCAGGGCGCGGCGGATGTCTTCATCCCCGCCGGCCACCTGACCGCCGTCCGGACCGACCGTGGCATCGCCGGCAAGGTGACCGCGGAGAAGTCCGGTCTGGTGGTGGTCACCTGGAGCCACGACGGCAAGGAGCTGGACACCGGCTTCCGCCCCCGTCGCAAGGCCGACACCGCACCCCTGACCGAATCCATCGCGACCTTGATCGGAGCCGAGCAATCATGAGCCAGCCCGCACTCCTGGTCCTTGAGGACGGCCGGTCGTTCGCCGGTACGTCGTACGGGGCTACTGGCGAGACCTTCGGCGAGGCGGTGTTCACCACCGGGATGACCGGCTACCAGGAGACGCTGACCGACCCGTCCTACCACCGTCAGATCGTCACCCAGACGGCGCCGCACATCGGCAACACCGGGGTGAACGACGAGGACGACGAGTCGCACAAGATCTGGGTCGCCGGGTACGTCGTCCGCGACCCTGCCCGCGTGCCGTCCAACTGGCGCGCCACCCGCTCGCTCGACGACCAGCTGAAGTCGCAGGGCATCGTCGGCATCTCGGGGATCGACACCCGCGCGCTGACCCGGCACCTGCGCGAACGCGGCGCGATGCGGGCCGGGATCTCCACCTCGGTGCTCGACCCCGCGGAGCTCCTGGCGAAGGTGCTCGAGCAGCCCGCGATGGCCGGCGCCGATCTGGCCTCGGAGGTCACCACCTTCGAGCCGTACGTCGTTGCTGCCGAAGGGGAGAAGCGGTTCACCGTGGTCGCCCTCGACCTCGGGATCAAGGCGATGACACCGAAGCGGATGGCCGAGCGCGGCATCGAGGTGCACGTGCTGCCGGCCACGGCGACGCTCGAGGAGGTGCTGGCGGTGAACCCGGACGGCATCTTCATGAGCAACGGCCCCGGCGACCCCGAGACCACCGAGCATCCGACCACGCTGCTGAAGGCGCTACTGGAGCGCGGTACGCCGTACTTCGGGATCTGCTTCGGCAACCAGGTGTTCGGGCGCGCGCTCGGGCTGGGGACCTTCAAGCTCAAGTACGGGCACCGCGGGATCAACCAGCCGGTGCTCGATCGCGCCACCGGCAAGGTCGAGATCACCGCGCAGAACCACGGCTTCGCTGTGGACGCACCCCTTGAGGGGACGATCGAAACGCCGTACGGGCTGGCCGAGGTCAGCCACGTCTCGCTGAACGACAACGTCGTCGAAGGACTCAAGCTCACCGGTCATGACGGCCGGGTGCTCGCGTTCTCTGTGCAGTACCACCCCGAAGCCGCAGCAGGGCCGCACGATTCGGCGTACCTGTTCGATCGGTTCGTAGAGTTGATGGAGGGGCGGGCCTGATGCCACGTCGTACAGATATCGAGTCGGTCCTCGTCATCGGCTCCGGCCCGATCGTGATCGGCCAGGCCTGCGAGTTCGACTACTCCGGTACCCAGGCCTGCCGGGTACTGCGGGAGGAGGGGTTCCGGGTCATCCTGGTGAACTCCAACCCGGCCACGATCATGACGGACCCGGAGTTCGCCGACGCCACGTACGTCGAGCCGATCACCCCCGAGTACGTCGAGAAGGTGATCGAGAAGGAGCGCCCGAACGCGCTGCTCGCCACCCTGGGCGGCCAGACCGCGCTGAACGCGGCGATCGCGCTGCACGACAACGGCGTTCTGGAGAAGTACGGCGTGGAGCTGATCGGCGCGAGCGTCGACGCGATCCAGCGCGGTGAGAACCGGGAGTCGTTCAAGCACATCGTCGAGAAGCTCGGCGCCGAGACCGCGCGCTCGGTCATCTGCCACACGCTCGACGACGTGATGGGTGCGGCCGACGAACTCGGCTACCCGCTGGTGGTGCGGCCCTCGTTCACGATGGGCGGCGTCGGCTCCGGGATGGCCTACGACGAGTCCGGCCTGCGGCAGATCGCCGGGGCCGGCCTGCACGCGTCGCCGACCACCGAGGTGCTGATCGAGGAGTCGATCCTCGGGTGGAAGGAGTACGAGCTGGAGGTGATGCGCGACAAGGCCGACAACGTCGTGATCATCTGCTCGATCGAGAACGTCGACCCGATGGGTGTGCACACTGGTGACTCGGTCACGGTCGCGCCGGCGATGACGCTGACGGACCGCGAGTACCAGATCATGCGCGACCTCTCGATCGGCATCATCCGCGAGGTCGGCGTCGACACCGGCGGCTGCAACATCCAGTTCGCGGTGAACCCGGCCGACGGCCGGCTGATCGTGATCGAGATGAACCCGCGGGTGTCCCGCTCGTCGGCGCTGGCCTCGAAGGCGACCGGCTTCCCGATCGCGAAGATCGCCGCCAAGGTCGCCATCGGCTACACCCTCGACGAGATCCCGAACGACATCACCCAGCAGACCCCGGCGAGCTTCGAGCCGGTGCTGGACTACGTGGTGGTGAAGGTGCCGCGGTTCGCGTTCGAGAAGTTCCCGGCCGCGGACGCCACGCTGACCACGCACATGAAGAGCGTCGGCGAGGCGATGGCGATCGGCCGCAACTACACCGAGGCGCTGCAGAAGGCGCTGCGGTCGCTGGAGAAGCCGGAGGCCAGGTTCACCTGGGCCGGCGAACCCGCCAGCGACCTTCAACCGCTCCTCGAAGCGATCAGGACGCCGCAGGACGGCCGGCTGCGGATCATCATGGACGCGATCCGCGCCGGTGCGACGCCGGAGCAGATCTTCGACGCGACGAAGATCGACCCGTGGTTCGTGGACCAGATGTACCTGATCCACGAGACCGCTCTCCAGGTTGCCGCCGCGCCGCGGCTGACGCCCGACGTGATCAAGCTCGCGAAGCGGCACGGGTTCTCCGACCTGCAGCTGGCCGAGATCCGCGGGCTGACGGAGGACGTCGTACGGGGTGTCCGGCAGGCACTCGGGATCCGGCCGGTCTACAAGACGGTCGACACGTGTGCGGCCGAGTTCGCGGCCACGACGCCGTACCACTACTCGTCGTACGACGAGGAGAGCGAGGTCGCGCCGCGCACCGAACCCGCCGTCCTGATCCTCGGCTCCGGGCCGAACCGGATCGGGCAGGGCATCGAGTTCGACTACTCGTGTGTGCACGCGTCGATGGCGCTACGCGACGCCGGGTACTGCACGATCATGGTCAACTGCAACCCGGAGACGGTCTCGACCGACTACGACACCTCCGACCGGCTGTACTTCGAGCCGCTCACCTGCGAGGACGTCCTCGAGATCGTGTACGCCGAGATGCAGGCCGGCCCGGTCGCCGGAGTGATCGTCCAGTTGGGTGGTCAGACCCCGCTGGGGCTGGCGCAGCGGCTCGCGGACGCCGGGGTACCGATCGTCGGGACGTCGCCGGCTGCGATCCACCTGGCCGAGGAGCGGGGTGCGTTCGGCAAGGTCCTCGCGGCCGCCGGGTTGCCCGCGCCGAAGCACGGGATCGCGCTCTCTGCGGAGGAGGCGCACGGGGTTGCCGAGGAGATCGGGTTCCCGGTGCTCGTCCGGCCGTCGTACGTGCTCGGCGGGCGCGGGATGGAGATCGTCTACAGCCGCGACGAGCTTTCGGCCGCGCTGGAGCGGTTGGGTGGCGGTGAGGCCTTCGAGCACCCGGTGCTGGTCGACCGATTCCTCGACGACGCGGTCGAGATCGACGTCGACGGACTCTTCGACGGGACCGAGCTATTCCTGGGCGGCGTGATGGAGCACATCGAGGAGGCCGGGGTGCACTCGGGCGACTCGTCCTGCGCGCTGCCGCCGATCACGCTCGGGAACGCCGACATCGAGAAGATCCGGCAGTCGACCGAGGCGATCGCGCGCGGCGTCGGCGTACGGGGTCTGCTGAACGTGCAGTACGCGCTCGCCGGCGACGTGCTCTACGTGCTGGAGGCGAACCCGCGGGCCTCGCGGACGGTGCCGTTCGTGTCGAAGGCGACGGCCACACCGCTGGCCAAGGCCGCGGCCCGGGTGATGCTCGGAGCAACGATCGCCGAGTTGCGGGCCGAGGGCATGCTGCCGGCCGTTGGCGACGGCGGGACGTTGCCGCCGAACGCGCCGATCGCGGTGAAGGAAGCCGTGATGCCGTTCAACCGGTTCCGCACCATCGACGGCCGGTCGGTGGACACCGTGCTCGGGCCGGAGATGCGCTCGACCGGTGAGGTGATGGGCTTCGACGACACCTTCGGGATCGCCTTCGCCAAGTCGCAGGCCGGGGCGTCGCAGCCGCTGCCGGGCTCGGGCAAGGTGTTCGTGTCGGTGGCCAACCGGGACAAACGGCACATGATCTTCCCGGTGAAGCGGCTGGCCGATCTGGGCTTCCAGATCTACGCGACCGAAGGTACGGCGGATGTGCTGCGCCGCAACGGGGTCGACGCCGTGACGGTTCGCAAGAGCAGCCAGGGGCCGGGGCCGAACGGTGAACCGACGATCGTGCAGATGGTCCAGGACGGTGAGCTGAACCTGATCGTCAACACGCCGATCGGGATCACGCAGGGTGGCTCGCCACGGCTGGACGGGTACGAGATCCGCTCGGCGGCGGTGGCGCGCAACATCCCGTGCATCACCACGGTGCAGGGGCTCGCGGCCGCCGTACAGGGGATCGAGGCGCAGCGGACCGGGAACATCGGAGTGCGCTCTCTGCAGGACTGGGTGCCGCGGATCCGCGGTGAGCGGGCCACCGACCGTGGCTAGTCTTTACGGCAAGGTCCTGCGCCCGGTGCTGTACCGGCTGGGCAAGGGTGATGCGGAGATCGCGCACGAGCAGACGCTGCACGGCCTGCGTCGGCTCGGGCGCGTTCCCGGCGCGGTGAGCGCTCTCTCGCGATCTTTCGGGGCGATCCCGGCCTCGGCGGCACGGACGGTCTTCGGGATTCGGTTCCCGGGGCCGGTCGGGCTGGCGGCGGGGATGGACAAGAACGGGATCGCGTTGCCGGCCTGGCGGGCGCTCGGGTTCGGGTTCGTCGAGGTCGGCACGGTGACCGCGCAGCCGCAGCCGGGGAACGAGAAACCGCGGCTGTTCCGGCTGGTCGAGGACGAGGCCGTCATCAACCGGATGGGGTTCAACAACCTCGGTTCGGCGGCGCTGGCCGAGCGGTTGTCGGCGTACGGGCCGCTCGGGTACCCGCTGGGTGTCTCGATCGGCAAGTCGAAGGTGACGCCACTGGACCAGGCGGTCGACGACTACGTGATGTCGCTGCGCCGGCTCTACCAGTACGGCGACTACTTCGCGGTCAATGTGTCGTCGCCGAACACGCCGGGATTGCGCTCTCTCCAGGACTCCGGACAGCTCCGTGAACTCCTCACCGCGCTGTCCGACGAAGCGGTTGCCCTAGGCAATGGAACCGCCAAGCCGGTGCTGGTGAAGATCGCGCCGGACCTCACTCCCTCGGCGATCGACGAACTGCTGCAGGTCTGCACGGACGTCGGCGTCGCGGGGATCATCGCCACCAACACCACCATCGGCCGGCCGGGGGTCGAGTCACATCCGCTGGCTAGCGAGGCCGGTGGGTTGTCCGGACGGCCACTGACCGAGATCGCGGCCAAGACGGTCGCGCACATCCACGCGGAAACCGGGGGAGCGCTCCCCGTGATCGGGGTCGGCGGAATCGTGGACCCGGACGACGCCGTACGGCTGCTGGATGCCGGGGCCAGCTTGGTGCAGGTCTACTCGGGCCTGATCTACCGCGGTCCTGGCTTGATTCGCCAGATCAACAGGAGCCAGATCAATCGGAGACTGCCATGAACTTGGAGACGGACATGAGGAACGAACCCTTCGGCACCCGGCTCCGGGCTGCCATGGACGCGCGCGGACCGCTCTGCCTCGGCATCGACCCGCACCAGCACCTGCTCGACCTGTGGGGCCTGCCGGACACCGCTGAGGGCCTTGCGTCCTTCACCTACGGCATCGTCGACGCACTAGCCGACCGGGTCGCGGTGTTCAAGCCGCAGTCGGCGTTCTTCGAGCGGTTCGGGTCGGCCGGGATCGCCGTCCTCGAGCAGGCGACGATCCGGCTGCGTGAGGCCGGCGCGCTGGTGATCATCGACGCCAAGCGCGGCGACATCGGTACGACGATGGCCGGCTACGCGGCGGCGTACCTGGCCGAGAAGGGGCCGCTGGCGTGTGACGCGCTGACGGTCAGCCCCTACCTCGGCTTCGGTTCGTTGCAGCCGGCGATCGACGAGGCCCGGGCCGCGGGTGCGGGCCTGTTCGTGCTCGCGCTCACCTCGAACCCGGAGGGACCGCAGTTCCAGTCGGCGCGGACTGTTGACGGGCCGACGGTGGCGGGTGCGGTGCTGGACGGGCTGCGTGGGCTGAACGATGCCGACGGTTCCTCGTTCGGGTCGTTCGGTGCAGTGGTCGGCGCGACGATCGGGCAGACCGACGAGGACCTGGACATTCGCGGTCCGCTGCTCGCGCCGGGTCTCGGCGCGCAGGGCGGCACGGTCGAGGGGCTGGCCGCGATCTTCGGTGCGGCCGCGCGCAACGTCGTACCGTCGAGCACCCGGGAGATCCTGTCGGCCGGGCCGAGCGCGGCCGGTCTGCAGGAGGCAGCCGATCGGGCCAACGACTCGTACCGAACCGGCCTGGGCTACTGACAGAACGCCGTAATTCACGGTAGAATTTCCTTTGTGGAAAGGGCGCGATGAATTTCGCGCCCTTTCTGTATTTCTCTTGAATTCCCCGGCCCGGGCATGCGATCTTTCTCGGCATGGGGATTTCGGGACTGGAATTGTGCCGGCGGTTCTACGCCGAGGTGGTCGGCCCGCTGATCGACGTACCGCACAGTGCGGCGTTGATCGGGCGCGGGTCGGAGGTGCTCGGGTTCGACGACGACATGTCGCCGGACCACAACTGCGAGGCGCGGGTCGTGCTGTTCGTCGAGGACGCCGCCTGGTCGCCGCCTGAGGTGCCGGGGGAGTTCCTCGGCCGCACGACACTGCTCGAGGTGCACACGCTGGAAGCGTTCTTCACCCAGCAGCTCGGATTCGATCCGTCGGCGGGGCTCGCCGTCCAGGATTGGTTCACCATTCCGGAGCAGCATTTACTGATCCTGACCGCGGGTGAGGTCTTTCATGATGACCTCGGTCTGCAGGCTGTGCGGGACCGGTTGGCGTATTACCCCGACGACGTCTGGCGCTATCTGATGATCGCGGCCTGGTGGCGCGTGCATCCGGAGATGAACCTGGCCGGCCGCGCCGGATACGTCGGTGACGAACTCGGATCGGCGCTGATCGGAGCACACCTCGTCGACGGGCTGATGCGCGTGTGTTTCCTGATCGAGCGCCAGTACGCGCCGTACGCGAAATGGTTCGGTACGGCGTTCGCCCGGCTCGCGTGTGGACCCGAACTTCTCCCGATCCTGTGCGCCGTGGTCCAGGCCGACGGTTGGCAGGACCGGGAGAAGGCGCTGATGGCTGCCTACGAGGCGGTCGGCACGCTCCACAACGAGCGCGGCATCACGGCGCCGGTCGAGCTGGGCATCGAGCAGATGTGGAACCGGCCGTTCAAAGTCGTCTGGGGAGATTTCCCGAGAGCGCTCTCCGACCGGATCTCGGATCCCGAGGTGCGCGCCATCGCCGACCGCTGGCCGGTCGGTGGGATCGAGCGCGTCCGCGACCAGTTCTGGAAGCCGGCCGATCGCCTCAAGGTTGCTGCCTTCTTCGGTTAACCACCCGGGTTCGCTCCGATGCGGCCGGTCCGGTACGGCGGGGTGGTTGCTCGCCGATCCGAATGCGGCCGGCCACGTGGGCGTTCGGTTGCGCGCCGCTGCGGCCGATTGACAGTGACGGGTGGCTGGGCCCGGCGCGTGGCTGAGGGGGATGGTTCCGTCGGCGACCACGGTGGCCGTTGCCTGAGCTTCCGGGCTTCGGTTGCCGCCGGTAACAACGAGGCCTGAAAAGTGACCCATCGTGGCGAACGCTCCCGCCCAGGCCCTCGCCCCCCTCCGCATCTGATGGGTTCACCCACGAGCTTGTGGGTTCTGCACCCGCATGCGAGTCCAAAACCCACAACCTCATGGGTTAACCCATCAGATGGCCGGGGCCGAGGTTGCCTGAGGTGCTCCCGCGCCGGCTAACCCTCGCGACCCCTCGCTAATTGGTGGATCTTCGTCACCGAGTCCCCAAAACTCACCAACTAACGCGACCGACCCCACAATTCGGTCCGGCTGCGCGTTATCAGTGACTTTTTCGGCGCATGGACCCGAAAAGTTCACCGATAACGCGAAACATGCCCCGCGCCGGTCGTCCAGTTCGCTGGGTGGAACGTTGTGTCCACATGGCGACCAGAACCGTCTACTCGGCGCAGATCTTGGACCCCAGCCACAACCCGGAAGCCCAAACAACGGCCACCGTGGTCACCGACCGAACCATCCCCCTCAGCCAGGCACCCACGCGAGCCACCCGCCACTGTAAATCGGCCGCAGCGGCGAGCAACCACAAACGCACGCCCCCGGCCGCAGTCGGATCGGCGAGCAACCACCCCGCCGTACCAGCCCGGCCGCATCAGGGGTGCTCGCCAGGCCGAGGGGACGTTAGGCGTACAGGGAGGTGAGGAGATCGACGGCTGCTTGGGTGGCGGGGTGGGGGTCGTGGCGGTGCCAGATGAGGTGGACGTCGACCGGGGGAGCGTCGCGGACGCGGCGGTAGACGATGCCGTCGCGGCGGTACTGCGTGGTGGTGGCTTGGGCGGTCACGCCGATGCAGCGGCCGGATGCGATCGCCGTGAGCCAGTCGTCCACTTCCTGGATGTGTTCGATCCGCGGGCGGGCGTTTTCGGGCCACAGGTCGATCGTCGTGCTGCCGGTACGGCGGTCGATGACGAGGACCCGGTCACGTAGCTGGTCGAGGGTGACCGTGCGTTTGCGGGTCAACGGGTCGTCGGCGGGGAGGACGGCGTACCGGTCCTCTTGCGCGATGGTGATGTGGGCGAAGCGGCGCAGGTCGAGATGGGCCCGGACAACGGCGAGGTCGCAGAGCCCTTCGGCCAGTCCGCCGGTGGCGGTGTTGGTGCGGACGAGTTGGAGTTCGATGCCGGGGTGCTCAGCCGCCCACCGGCGCTGGAACTCGGCCGTGTGCCGCCCCAGCGCCGACCAGGCGTGACCCAGCCGCAACCGGGTGTGCCCACTTGTTGCCTCGCGCACTAATTCCTCGACGTCGGTGAGCAGTTGCCGGGCTCGCGCCAGCACGCGGATGCCGGCGCTCGTGGGCGTCACCGAGCGGCTGGTGCGATGAAGGAGCCGGACCCCGAGCCGCTCTTCCAGCGAGAGCACATTCCGCGAGACCGCCGCCTGGCTGATCCCCAACTCGATCCCCGCGTCGGTGAACGTGCCCGCGTCGACCACGGCGACCAGGCACCGCAGTTGTCGCAGCTCCACATCCATAACCACAGCGTATAGATCCACGGGCCGCCGCATTTTGCGGATCGCTGTGCTGAGCGCACGCTCGCAGCATGCGTACCCCGCCCGGGTCGAACACCCCGACCGAATCCGACTCCCGCCTGTCCGGAGTCCTGCTGATGCTGACCAGTGGCCTGTCGAGCCAGGTCGGCGCCTCGGTGGCTGCCCAGGCCTTCCCCGTGATCGGCCCGGTCGGCGTCGTGGCGATCCGGCAGTGGATGGCCGGGGTCGTACTGCTCGCGGTCGGACGGCCGCGACTCCGGCAGATCACCGCGCGCCAATGGCGACCCGTCCTCGCGCTGGCTCTCGTCTTCGCGGTCATGAACGTCTCGCTCTACACCGCGATCGATCGGGTTGGTCTCGGCCTCGCTGTCACGCTGGAGTTCCTCGGCCCGCTCGCGGTCGCGCTGCTCGGTTCACGGCGGGTGATCGATCTGGTGTGCGCGCTGGCCGCGGCTCCCGCCGTACTGGTGCTGACTCGTCCGCAGGCGACCACCGACTACCTCGGCGTCGCGTTCGGACTACTCGCTGCCGTCTGCTGGGCCTGCTACATCCTGCTGAACCGCACGGTGGGCCGTGAGCTCCCCGGTGCGACCGGCTCGGCGGCCGCGGCAGCCGTGTCCGGACTGGCCTACGTGCCGGTCGGGGCAGTCGTCCTCTACCACCACCCGCCGACGCTCGCAGCCGTCGCGTACGCCCTCACAGCCGGCGTCCTGTCCTCGGCCGTCCCGTTCCTGGTCGACGTCCTCGCGCTGCGGAGGGTCCCCGCACAGTTCTTCGGGGTCTTCATGAGCATCAACCCCGTGCTCGCTGCCTTCGTCGGGTACGTCGTCCTGCACCAGCAGCTCGCCGTACCGGACTGGATCGCGATCGCGGTGATCGTCGCCACGAATGTCGTCGCCGTCTCGGCCGGGCGACGACGCACCACCGCACGGCCCGGTTCCGACTCGGGACTGCGACCTTCTTCACGGCGCGCCGTGGGGGTGGGCTGACCCCGCGGTTCGGGAGGGTGGTGGTGACGGGGAGCGATGGGTTCTCCGCACGGAACAGCGAAGGATTGCGATGCGGAAGCTGGGAGCCCTCGCGGCGGCAGTGACGATGAGCGCGGTCGCGTTGACGGCGTGTTCGGGCGGTGACTACTGCGGCGATCTGAAGGCGTATGCCCAGTCGGCGAAGGGGCTCGACGTCAAGAACCCTGATCAGGTCGCCAAGGCACGCAAGAACGCCGAGAAGGTCGCGAAGTCGGCGCCGTCGGACCTGAAGGACGACTGGGCCGTGCTGCTGAACTACGCCAAGAAGGCCGAGGAGGCCAAGGGCGACACCGCCAAGCTGTCCGAGCTCGCCAAGTCCGAGGGCAGCAAGATGGGCACCGCCTCCACCGCGATCTCCCAGCAGGCCAAGGACACCTGCAAGCTGGACCTCGAGAACCCGTAACGGTGTCGGAAAGTATTCGTTTCCGATCGTTTGGTCACGGCCGGTAGCTTCTGGGTATGCGAACCATCGCCACGGCCGTGACCCTGCTCGCAACGACCGCCCTGCTGACCTCGTGCACCGAGGAGCAGGCGTACTGCGTGGACCTCGCCGGGTACGCCGCCAGCGCCACTGGCGTCGACCCGACCAAGGCGGCCGACTACGTGAAGATCCTGGACGACGCCAAGAAGCTCCAGGAGTCCGCGCCGGCCGATGTGAAGGACGACTGGGGAGTCGTCGTGACGTTCGCCGAGAAGGCGCAGAAGGCCGGTTCGGACCGGGTCGAGCTGGCCCGGCTGAGCAAGCAGACGGGCACCGTGCTGACGGCGTACAAGGCGATCACCACGCACGCGAAGGACGCCTGCAAGGTCGACCTTCCGGCGCTCAACTGACGGCGTGCCGTGATCGGGTCCTGTGGGTGGCCGGAGCCGTGTTAGGTTCCCTTGCGAAGCCATACAACGGGACAGGTGAAACGGTGCCACTTCCTTCTTTGACCCCGGAGCAGCGAGCGGCGGCTCTGGACAAGGCCGCGGCGGCGCGGCGCGAGCGAGCCGAGATCAAGAACCGGATCCGGCACTCGGGAGCGTCTCCGACGGAGGTGCTCCACGAGGGGCAGACCAACGACGTGATCGGCAAGATGCGGGTCAGCGCCCTGCTGCAGTGCGTCCCCGGCGTGGGCAAGGTGCGCGCCCAGCAGATCATGGAGCGCGCCGGAATCTCCGAGACGCGGCGGGTCCGCGGCCTCGGGTCGAACCAGATCGCCGCGCTGATGCGCGAATTCGCCGAGTGAGCCGCACCGAAACCCTGGCCGGCTCGTTGGACACTGGTGTGACGATGACCATGGACTCCGAGAACCTGAGCCAGGACCCGACCCCCGCCGGTGACGGGCCCGGCCCGGCGCGGCTGACCGTGCTGGCCGGACCGACCGCGGTCGGCAAGGGCACGGTCGCGACCGACATCCGGGAGCGGTTCCCCGACATCTGGATCTCGGTCTCGGCGACCACCCGCAAGCCGCGCCCGAACGAGGTGCACGGCGTGCACTACCTGTTCGTCTCCGACGCGGAGTTCGACCGGATGATCGCCGCCGGTGAGCTGCTCGAATGGGCGGTCGTGCACAAGGCCGCCCGGTACGGGACGCCCAAGCAGCCGGTGCTGGACAAGCTGGCCGAGGGCCGCCCGGCGCTGCTCGAGATCGACCTGCAGGGCGCGCGGCAGGTGCGGGAAACGATGCCGGAGGCGCACTTCGTCTTCCTGGCCCCGCCGTCGTGGGACGAGTTGGTACGGCGCCTGGTCGGTCGCGGGACCGAAACGGCTGAGGAGCGGGAGCGTAGGCTGGAGACGGCGACGCTGGAACTGGCCGCCGAGAAGGAGTTCGACGTCACGATCGTGAACGCCTCGGTTCGGGAAGCCTCCGATCACTTGGTAAAGTTGATTCGATCACCCCATATCTCTGGAAAGAGCTGAACTTGTCTGGCACCCAGCCTGTCGTTGCCATCGGTATCACCTCTCCGCCGATCGACGACCTGCTCACCCACACCGACTCCAAGTACAAGCTGGTTCTGTACTCGGCCAAGCGTGCGCGGCAGATCAACGCCTACTACTCCCAGCTCGGCGAGGGCCTGCTGGAGTACGTCGGTCCGCTGGTCGAGACCCACGTCCAGGAGAAGCCGCTCTCGATCGCGATGCGCGAGATCAACGAGGGCGTCCTGACCTGCACGGACATCGACCCCGAGGCCGAGGCGGAAGCCGCGGCCGCGGAGAAGACCGCCTAACTCACTACGCGATGACACCGGTGATCGGAGCCGACCATGTCCGTTTCCGGTGACATGCACCCCTTGACCCCCGGCGAGGCTACCGCCCCGGGGGTTTCAGGCGTGCCCAAGGTCAAGCCGAATGTCGTCCTCGGCGTCGGCGGCGGGATCGCGGCGTACAAGGTCTGCGATCTGCTGCGACGGCTGACCGAGTCGGGCCACAGCGTCCGGGTGGTGCCGACCGCGGCCGCGCTGGAGTTCGTCGGGGCCGCGACCTGGGCCGCGCTGTCCGGGCAGCCGGTCACCGCGGATCCGTTCGACAACGTGCAGGAAGTGCCGCATGTGCGGATCGGGAAGGCGGCCGAGCTGGTCGTCGTCGCGCCGGCCACGGCCAACCTGATCGCCAAGGCCGCGCACGGTCTGGCCGACGACCTGCTCACCAACACGCTGCTGACGGCGCGCTGCCCGATCCTGTTCGCGGCCGCGATGCACACCGAGATGTGGGAGCACCCGGCCACCCAGGCCAACGTCGCGACTCTGCGTTCGCGCGGCATCACCGTGCTCGAACCGGCGGTCGGCCGGCTCACCGGTGCCGACACCGGCCGCGGCCGGCTGCCCGAACCCTCGGAGATCTTCGCGATCAGCCAGCTGATGCTCGCCGACGAAGCGGCCCGTGCGGCAGGCCAGTCGGTCGCCGATCTGACCGGCAAGCACGTCCTGATCAGCGCCGGCGGCACCCGTGAGCACCTCGACCCGGTCCGCTACCTCGGCAACTCGTCATCCGGCAAGCAGGGTTACGCGCTGGCCCGGATCGCGGCCGCCCGCGGCGCCAAGGTCACTCTGGTCGCGGCCAACTCCGAGCTCGCCGACCCCGCCGGCGTCCAGGTCGTCCCCGTCACCAGCACCCGCGACTTGTACGACGAGATCATCGGCCGCGCCGCTGATGCCGACGCGATCGTGATGGCGGCCGCGCCGGCTGACTTCCGCCCGGCAGATGTGGCCGAGCACAAGATCAAGAAGACCGCGGACGGTTCAGTCCCTGCGGTCACGCTGGTACAGAACCCGGACATCCTGGCGACAGTCGCGCACGACCGCCGCCGTACCGGCCAGGTGATCGTCGGGTTCGCCGCCGAGACCGGCGACGCGGAGCACTCGGTGCTTGAGCTCGGCCGGGCCAAGCTCGAGCGCAAGGGCTGCGACCTGCTGGTCGTGAACGACGTCTCCGGCGGCAAGGTCTTCGGCAGCGACAACAACGAAGCGGTCATCCTGGATCGCTCGGGGAGCGCTCTCCCCGTGCCCTCCGGCAGCAAGGACGCGTTGGCCGGCGTGATCTGGAATCTCGTCGCCACCCACTGGTCCTGAACGAGGCCTTCTGCCCGGCTCGACGATCTAGGCTTGCACCATGGTTTCTGAGCCGCCACTCCCTGAACCGCCCGCTGTCCCCGCGCCGGTGGAACTGCGCGCGTCGGATGCTGATCGAGAGCGGATCGCCGACATCCTGCGGGACGCGTTGGCCGAAGGCCGGCTCCAGCTGGTCGAGTTCGAGTCGCGGCTCGAGGATGCGCACTCGGCTCGCACGCACGCCGAACTCGAGCAGCTCGTCTACGATCTGCCGGTCCACGTCCAGCCGGCGGCGGCCGTCGTACCGGCCGATGACCGGATCGGTGGCCGGCCGACCTCGGGGACCGGGATCGCGATCATGGGCGGCTTCGAGCGCAAGGGTGCCTGGACGATCGCCCGTCAGTTCACCGCCACAGCGTTCTGGGGCGGCGGCAAGATCGACCTGCGGGAGGCGAACTTCGAGGCGCCGGTGACCGTGATCCGGGCGTTCGCGGTGATGGGCGGGATCAGCGTGATCGTGCCGCCGGAGGTCGACCTGGAGGTGCGCGGCGTCGGCATCATGGGCGGCTTCGACCACAGTGCGACAGGCATCGGTACGCCGGGCGCTCCGCGCGTCGTGGTGACCGGGTTCTCGTTCTGGGGCGGTGTCGAGGTCGAGCGCAAGGTGACCAAGGCCGAGCGCCGCAGGCTCAAGGACGAGCGCAAAGCGCAACGCGAACTGGAGAAGCAGGCAGAGGACGATTCCTGACCGCTACTCCACCTAGGGTTTCGGCCATGGAGATCTCCTGGCCGGCGGTGGTGGCACGGCGGATGCGACGGCACTGTCTGACCGAACCCGCGGCGAGTCCGGTCGACGCCGTACGAGCTATGTGTGGAGCGCACGCTCAGGTTCTCGCGGCCGGTGAGACCTCGGTGGCGCTGCGGGTGGCGGGCGCTACTCGCGAGACCGTACAGAACGACGCCGGTCTGGTGAAGACCTTCGGTCCGCGCGGAACCGTGCACCTGCTGCCGGTCGAGGATCTGCCGATGTGGACGGGAGCGCTCTCCGCGTTACCCGCCGGGCAGCAGCCGCCGGAGATCATGCGGATGACGCTCAGCCAGCAGTCCGAGGTGATCGCAGCAATCGGGGAAGCGCTCTCTGACACAGAGCTCACGGTCGAGGAACTGTCGGTCGAGGTGGTCCGCCGTACCGGATCGTGGGCAGGAGACCTGGTGATGCCCGCGTTCCAGACGTGGTGGCCGCGCTGGCGGCAGATGATCCCGGCGGCGGCCAACGCGGGCGTGCTCTGCTACGGCACGAACCGCGGCCGGGCGACGACGTACACGACTCCGCAGCGGCGTGGTCCCTTCGTGCCGATGAACGGCGAGAGAGCGCTCACTGCGTTGCTCCACAGCTATCTGTTCGCCTACGGGCCCGCCACCCCGCAGCAGTTCGCGCGCTGGATCAGGACCACGCCGACCGTGGTGAAGCCGTACTTCGAGGGACTCCCGGAGACCGAGTTCGGCTTCGTCGCGCCCGGCGACGAGGAGTTCGCCGAGGAGCCGGGAGAGAGCGTGCACCTGCTGCCGTACTTCGACGCGTACGGCGTCGGCTGCTTCCCGCGTGAGCTCGTCTTCCCCGGGAAGGTGTTCGGGCGTGCCACCAATCGAGGGCAGGCGGGCAACTACCCGCTGCTGCTGATCGACGGTTCGGTCGCCGGTGTCTGGCACCAGAAGAAGAGCGGCCGCACCCTACAGATCACCGTCGAGCCGCTGGTCCGGCTGAACCGCTCGCGACGGGCCGCGCTGGCCGCCGCAGCGGCCCGAACAGCGACGATCCATGGCAGTAAGGCCACCCTTACAGTGGGCGAGATCACGGTCGGACCGCACGCCTGAGACCGCGCGGTCGTCTGATATATGGACATCGATCCCGGGATTTGGACAGATTCGGAGCGTCCCCGGGACTCTGCGCGGATTGGCTGGCATACTCGCCGAAGATGCATCGCCAACCGTCGGTGCATGGGGGGATCGCGGGGCCGCGGGAGCGGCCGCGTGGCACAAAGGAACCGAGGGAGAACTGTGGCGAGCCGCCTTTTCACGTCCGAGTCGGTGACCGAAGGTCATCCGGACAAGATCGCTGACCAGATCAGCGACTCCATTCTCGACGCGCTGCTGACGGCGGACCCGAAGAGCCGCGTCGCGGTCGAGACACTCGTCACGACCGGTCTGGTCGTGGTGGCCGGCGAGGTGACCACGTCGGCGTACGTCGACATCCCCGGGATCGTGCGCAAGCGCATCCTGGAGATCGGCTACGACTCGTCGCTGAAGGGGTTCGACGGCGCGTCCTGTGGGGTGTCGGTCGCGATCGGCAGCCAGTCGCCGGACATCGCGCAGGGGGTCGACACGGCGTACGAGACGCGCTCGGACGCGTCGAAGGACGAGCTGGACCTGCAGGGGGCAGGCGACCAGGGTTTGATGTTCGGCTACGCGTCCAACGAGACGCCGGAGCTGATGCCGCTGCCGATCACCATCGCGCACCGGCTGTCCGCACGGCTGACCGAGGTCCGCAAGGACGGCACGCTGGCCTACCTGCGCCCGGACGGCAAGACCCAGGTCACGGTCGAGTACGACGGTGACAAGGCGGTCCGGATCGACACCGTGGTGGTCTCCAGCCAGCACGCCGCCGACATCAACCTCGAGTCGATGCTGTCGCCGGACATCAAGAAGCACGTCGTCGACCCGGTGCTCGAGCAGTTCGACATCGACGCGACCAACTACAAGCTGCTGGTGAACCCGACCGGCCGCTTCGAGGTCGGCGGCCCGATGGGTGACGCCGGCCTGACCGGCCGCAAGATCATCATCGACACCTACGGCGGCATGGCCCGTCACGGCGGTGGCGCGTTCTCCGGCAAGGACCCGTCGAAGGTCGACCGTTCCGCGGCGTACGCGATGCGCTGGGTGGCCAAGAACATCGTCGCGGCCGGGCTGGCCGACCGTGTCGAGTGCCAGGTCGCGTACGCGATCGGCAAGGCCGCGCCGGTCGGCTTCTACGTCGACACGTTCGGGACCGAGAAGATCCCGGTCGAGCAGATCGCCGCCGCCGTGGCCGAGGTCTTCGACCTGCGCCCGGCCGCGATCATCCGCGACCTGGACCTGCTCCGCCCGATCTACGCCCAGACCGCCGCGAACGGCCACTTCGGCCGCACCGGCGAGGACTTCACCTGGGAGCGCACCGACCGCGTCGAGGCCCTCAAGGCCGCGGTCAGCAAGTAGGTACGACGTACCGCTCGGCCCGGCTGCCCTTCGGGGGAGCCGGGCCGTTGGTTTATCCACAGGCTGGGGGCGGCGTGCGACGGAGTGTCGGTCGGGCCGACTAGCATTTGCCGGTGACATCGGACCCGCCGGAGCAACTGACGCTGCTGCGGGACACTGTGCGCAAATCCCGGACGAAGGAACCCGCCGGGATCACGTCGTCGTTGCCGGTGGCCCGGATCGCGGTCGACCTCTCGCTCCCGCATCTGGACCGGCCGTTCGACTACCTCGTCGCCGACGACCTGGCCGACGCGGCTCAGCCTGGCGCCCGGGTGAAGGTGCGGTTCGCCGGCAAGGACCTGGACGGGTTCGTCCTGGAGCGACTGGCCGAGTCCGACCACGACGGCAAGCTCTCCCGGATCCGCAAGGTCGTCTCACCCGAGCAGGTGCTGACGCCTGAGGTCGCCGACCTGTGCCGTGCGGTCGCCGACCGGTACGCCGGTGTCCTGGCTGACGTCACCCGTCTGGCGGTCCCGCCCCGGCACGCCAAGGTCGAGGCCGAGCCGTTGCGCTGCGACCAGCCCCCGCGGCCGCCCGCGTCCACGTCGCGTTCGGAATGGTCGCCGTACCCGCCGGGCTTTCTCGACGCGCTCGCCCGTGCGGAGACGCCGCGCGCGGTCTGGACCGCTGTACCGGGGGCTGACTGGCCGCTCGCCTTCGCCCAAGCTGCCGCGGTGTGTTCGGCGGCCGGCCGGGGTGCGTTGCTGCTGGCGCCCGATGCGCGTGATCTTGAGCGGCTCGCAGCAGCCTGTACGGCGGTGCTCGGGGAGGGCGGGTTCGTCGTGTTGTCGGCCGATCTCGGGCCGACCGCGCGATACCGGGCGTTCCTGGCTGCACTGCGAGGGAATGCGCGGGTGGTGATCGGGACGCGGGCCGCGGCCTTCGCGCCGGTCGCGAACCTGGGGCTCGTGGCAATGTGGGACGACGGTGACGACTCGTACGCCGAGCAGCGCGCACCGTACCCGCATGCTCGTGAAGTGCTGTTGTTGCGGGCGTTCAAGCAGAGCTGTGCGGCGTTGTTCGGCGGGTTCGCGCGGTCGGCCGAAGCGGCGGCGGTGATCGAGTCGGGGTTCGCGGCGGAGCTGATCGCGGACCGCACGGCGATCCGGGCCGCGGCCCCAGAGGTGCACATCACCGGGGAGTCGGATCACGAACTAGCCCGCGACCCAGCCGCCCGGGCGGCGCGAATCCCACACCGGGCCTTCGAGATCGCGCGTGAAGGGCTGAAGACGGGGCCGGTGCTGATCCAGGTGCCCCGCGCCGGGTATCTGCCGAGCCTGGTCTGCCAGACGTGTCGTGCGCCGTCTCGCTGTGCGACGTGTGCCGGGACACTGCGTCGTACCGGTGGTTCGGGCCCACCGAGCTGCAGCATCTGCGGCCGCCCCGCCGCAGACCACCGCTGCCCGGAGTGCGGCGACACCCGGATGCGCGCCGCCGTCGTCGGCGCACTCCGCACGGCGGAGGAGCTGGGCCGCGCGTTTCCCGGCATCGTCGTACGGACGTCGGGCAGCGAGCACATGCTCGACCACATCTCGGGCCAGCCAGCTCTGATCGTCACCACGCCAGGCGCCGAACCAGTTGCCGAAGGCGGCTACACCGCGGCGCTCCTGATGGACACCTGGCTGATGCTGTCGCGCCCCGATCTCCGCGCCCCGGAGGAAGCCGTCCGCCGCTGGCTCAACGCAGCCGCCCTCGTCCGTCCGGCGCGCGACGGCGGCCAGGTCATCCTGGTCGGCGATCCGTCCGACATCCCTCTCCAGGCGATCGTCCGCTGGAGCCCCGAAGGGTTCGCTACCCGCGAGATCGAAGAACGCCGTACGGCGCGCCTCGCGCCCGCCGCCAAACTCGCGGAACTCACGGGACCCTCAGCAGCGGTCACCGACCTCATCGACCGCCTTCGCCCCCTGCTGCCCGCCACTGCCGGACTCGAAGTCCTGGGCCCGGTCGAGGTCGACGACGAGACCGTCCGAGCGATCGTCCGCACCCCTCGAGTTGCGGGCCCTCAACTGGCCAGGGCCCTCAAGGAAGCCCAAGCCGCCCGCACCACCAAGAAAAACCCCGGCTCCGTCCGCATCCAGGTCGATCCCCCAAGCTTCGGCTAACCCAGCCTCCCCCCGGCAGATGCACTTGTGCATCCCGGAGACCAGAAGTGGTGGCCTGAGACCTGGTGTATCAGGGTTCCGGCCGTCACTTGCTGTCTCCGGCCACCAGTTGTGGCTTGGCGGTGGTTGTGGTCGCTGGAGACGAGAAGTGGTGGCGTGAGACCTGGTGTATCGGGGTTCCGGCCGTCATTTGCTGTCTCCGGCCACCACATGTGGCTTGGCGGTGGTTGTGGTCGCTGGAGACGAGAAGTGGTGGCGTGAGACCTGGTGTATCGGGGTTCCGGCCGTCACTTGCTGCCTCCGGCCACCAGTTGTGGCTGGGACAAGGGCACCGCGGTTGGAGGCGCTGTACCGGCAGCTCGAAGGGGTGGCAATCGTTCTCGACCAAGGTCACGCGGTGGCGGCCAGGGGGCTGGCGGCGGCGAGGAGTTGGGTGCCTAGGCGCGTGCGGTGGTAGAGGACGGCTCGGCCGTCGCGGCGCGAGTCGACCAGGCCGGCGTTGCGGAGGATGCTCAGGTGGACGCTGAGGGTGGGGGCGGAGACGCCTAGCTGGTGGGCCAGGTGGGTGGTCGACATCGGCAGGTCCAGGTGGCTGACGATGGCGGCTCGGGTACGTCCGACGAGGTCGGCGAGCGGGGAGTCGGTGGTGTCCTGGCGGTCCTCCCACAGCCGGCCGAGGCCGCGCGGCGGGTAGGTGATCGTCGGGACGTGCGGCGCCCCGGTCACTGGCAACGCAGCCGGCCAGGTAAAGACGCACGGCACCAGCAGAACGCCTTGCCCGGCAAGGGGTTCGCCGTCGCAGCAGTACGGCCGGTCGATCTCGATCGTGTCCCCGTGGAACCGGACCGCCGGATGCAGATTGCGGAACAGCCGCTCGATCCCGCCGCTGGCCAGCTCGTCCAGGCGGAACGCGAGATCCTCCTGCAGCAGCGCCCGCATCCGTCGCCAGTCGGGCTCGATTGCGCGCCGGAAGTACGACGAGAGCGCCGCCGTGATCTCGGAGACCGCTCTCTCCGGATCTCTGATCAGCGGCAGCACCAGCGGATGCGGGTTGTCGACGTACAGGGTGTGGAGCTCGCGCGCCACCAGATCATGCGGCGTCGCCGCGATCGCGGCGAGGCCGGACTCGAGGCTGGTGGAGCGGCGCGGGGGAGCGGGCGTCATGAAGTCGGGGATGTAGCCGACCGGCGGAATGAGGGCCCTGAGCAACGTCAGGTCCGGACCCTCGATGATCGGCCGGACCTTTTGCAGCCACGGTCCGTGCACACTGCGTGCCGTGTTGTTGCTCAGCGCCCGGACGCTCGTGACCGCTTCCCAGATCGGCGAGAGCGCGAACCGGATCCGGCCCACGTCGCCCGCGTTCAGCCTCAGCGTGATCACGAGATCATCGTAGAGCGCTCTCGGGCCGGCCGACAGGATTAGCCCTGAGACTAATCATCGACAGTGACCCTAGGTGGTCCCGACAGTAGATCCATGAGTACAGTCACGGCCCCGCCGCGAACCCTGCCCCGCGCGTTTTGGGCGCTCTGGGTCTGCCAACTGGTCAACCGGCTCGGCAGCTTCGTGCAACCGTTCCTCGTCCTCTACCTGACCCAGGACCGCCACCTCTCAGCCGGTACGGCGGGCGCCGTGGCCGCCGCGGTCGGCGCCGGAAGCGTGGTCTCGCAGCTCGTCGGCGGCTGGCTCTCCGACCGCGTCGGCCGCCGCGCCACCATGCTGGTCTGCTTCTTCGGTACGGCGGCCGCCCTGATCCTGCTCGGCTCCGCCCGATCGATGCCGATGATCTGGGCCGCGGCCTTCGCAGTCGGCCTCCTCGGTGATCTCTTCCGCCCCGCTGTCCAGGCGACCGTGGCCGATCTCCTGCAACCGGGAGAGCGCGTTCGCGCGTACGGCCTGCTGTTCTGGGCGATCAACCTCGGCTTCTCGGTCTCGACCGTCAGCGCCGGCGTACTCGCCTCGCTCGGCTACGGCCTGCTCTTCTGGCTGAACGCCGCCACCTCCGTCGTCGCCGGCATCGTCATCTGGACAATGGTCCCGGAGAGCCGTCCAAAGCTCGAGGAGGGCACCACCCGCCGGCCCCTGCTGCCCGTCGTACTGCGGGACCGCGTCTTCCTCACCATGGCGCTGATCGAGGTCGGCTACGCCACGATCTACTTCCAGGGCTACTCGACGCTCCCGCTCGCGATGGCCCACGACGGTCTCAGAGCCTCGTGGTACGGCACGGTGATCGCCTTGAACGGCATCGTGATCGTCCTCCTGCAGCCCCTGCTCAACAAGTGGCTCACAAGGTTCGACCGCCCCAAGCTGCTGGCGGTCTCGATGCTCGTCGTCGGTCTCGGCTTCGGCCTCGGTGCGATCGTGCATTCCGTCTGGGGCTACGCATTGTCTGTTGCGGTCTGGTCGATCGGCGAGATCGGCTTCGCCGCGGTGATCGGCGCTGTCTTCGCCGACCTCGCCCCGGCCGACCTCCGCGGCGGCTACATGGGTGTCTCCGGCATGGCCTTCGGCCTCGGTACCGTCATCGGTCCCCTGGCCGGCCCCAACGCCCTCCAGCACCTCGGCGCCACCACCACCTGGATCGGCGTCGCCCTCCTCGGCGTAGTCGTGTTCATTGCCCAGTACGCGCTCTCTCCCGCGATCCACGCCCGATCTGCTCAGAACGCGGCGACCGCATGAAGTGAACGGATGCGACCGTGGCGAGGATGACCAAGGTCGCGACCAGGAACGCTCCCTGCGGTGTCGCTGGGTGTCGCAGAAAGATCGAGCCCAGTACGGCGACGCCCAGCGTGCCGCCGAACTGCTGAACCGCGTTGAGCAAACCCGCCGCGGAGCCGGTCTCCTGCGGCTGCACGCGGTGCAATGCCTCGGTGAAGAACGCCGTGGTGAAGAGCCCGGCGCCGGCGCCGCAGATTCCCAAGGCCGGTACCAGCCAGTGGCGTGTCCCGACCAACCCGATCAGCAGGACGCCGAGGCCGACGTACATGAGGCGTGATCCGAAACGCTGGATCAGCCACTGGCCTGCGCACAGAGACGCAATGCCGGAGGCGGCTGACCACGGCAGGAGGACCAGACTCGCCTGCATCACGCTGCGGTGCAGCGTGAGTTGCTGATGCAGTACGACGACCAACGTCAGGCCGCTCAGTACGGCGAAGAACAAGGCCGACGTCACGAGCGCCGCTCCGAATCCGCTCCGCCTGAACAGACTCAGCTCGATCAGACGACCGCGGCTGCGGCGCTGCTGCAGCACGCAACCGCCGAGTACGGCGAGCCCTGCCGGGAGCAGGAACCAGTCGCGCGACTGGAGGATCGGGAACACCAGGAGAGCGCTCCCTGCGATCAGCAATGTCGTTCCGAGCACATCCGGCGACGGCCGTAGCGGCGTTCGCGATTCGGGCAGCAAATGGGCGAGTCCGAGGACACCGAGCCCTAGTGGGACGTTGACCAGGAACACCACCCGCCAAGAGCTCGCCTCAGTGATCACTCCGCCGAGCAACGGTCCCGAGATCCCGGCCAGCCCCATGACCGGCCCGATGAGTCCGAGCGCCTTCGGTAGTTCCGGACCATCGAACGAGGAGCGGATCAGCCCGATCGTCTGCGGGATGATCGCCGCCGCGGTCAGGCCCTGGACAGCCCGTGCCCCGATCAGTACGCCGGACTGGGTCGCCAGGGCACATGCGGTCGACGCCAGCACGAAGCCGACCACCCCGAGCCGGAACAGCCGGCGCCGCCCGTAGCTGTCGCCGAGCCGCCCACCGGTGATCAGCAAAGCCGCGAACGGCAGCGTGTACGCCGCGCTGAACCACTGGATGTCGGTCGTTGGTCCGCCGAGTTCGGTGTGGATCACCGGCGCGGCGACCTGGACGATCGTGGCGTCGAGAAGGTTCATCGCCTCGGCCGTCAGCAAGGCGACCAGCCCTATCCACTTCCGCATCACTGCCTCCACTGTGTCGGTGGCAGTACGGTCGCCTGGGCGGCCTCCGACATTCCAGCTGGACGGCCTGGCCTGCAGAGATCTTCCCTCAGAGAGCGCTCTAGGTGATGATCTTTCCATGCTGGACGAGATTGACCGGGCCCTGATCCACGCGCTGCAGGTCGCCGGGCGGGCGCCGTACAGCCGGATCGGTGCGGTACTCGGGGTATCGACGCAGACCGTCGCGAGGCGCTATCAGCGGCTGCGCGCCGACGCCGGCCTCCGCGTGATCGGACTGCCTGACCCGCACCGGGCCGGACGATCCCAATGGCTGATCCGGCTGACCGCGACCCCGCGAGCGGCGCAAGATCTCGCGGGAGCGCTCTCCCGCCGTTCCGACACCAGCTGGATCAAGCTGGCCTCCGGCGGTACCGAGATCGTGGCAATCGTCCACACCACCCCGGCCGACGGCAATACCCTCCTCCTGCACGACATCCCGCGGACCGCGGGCATCACCTCGGTCTCCGCCCACTACCTCCTCCACCTGTACGTCGGCGGCCCGACCGCCTGGGGTGCGCGCGCAACGACCCTCACCCCGGAACAGGAGGGAGCGCTCTCCGTGCCGCTCTCTGGGCCGCTCTCAGGGCAGTTCTCCGGGCAGTTCTCAGGTACCTCCGCGGAGGTGCTCCCGACCGACCAGAAGCTGCTGACAGCTCTCGGGGTCGACGGCCGCGCCACGATCGCCGACCTCGCCGTCCAGACCGGCTGGGCGCCGGCCACGGTCACGCGGCGCCTGGCCGACCTGGAGGGCAGCGGCGCGATCTTCTTCGACGTGGACGTCGCCCCGCAGGCCCTCGGCGCGACCACCGCCGCGATGCTCTGGCTGTCAGTCCCGCCCGCCCACACGGACGCGGTAGCACGCGCTCTCGCCGAACACGAAGAGCTCGCCTTCGTGGCCGCAACCACCGGCCGCACGAACCTCGCCGCCCACGCCCTCTGCCCGAGCCCCGACGCCCTCCACACCTATCTGACCGAACGGGTCGGCGCGATCTCCCAGATCACCGCCCTCGAGACCGCCCCCATCCTGCGCACCGTGAAGTCCGCAGCGCCGGTCCACGTAGGGTTGCGTGCATGACGATCGACGCGGTGGTGTTCGACATCGGTGGCGTGCTGCTGGACTGGAGTCCGGACTACCTGTACGCCGACCTGATCCCGGACGTGGATCAGCGAAGCCGGTTCCTGACCGAGGTGGCGACGCCGGCGTGGAATGCGCAGCAGGATGCGGGGCGGGCGTGGTCGGAGGCGGTGGCCGAGCTGGTGGGGCAGCATCCGCAGCACCGCGAGTGGATCGAGGCGTACGACACCGGCTGGCTCAAGATGGTCAAGGGCGTCTTCGAGGACACCGCTGAACTGCTCAACGAGATCCGCGCGCTCGGCCTGCCGACGTACGCGTTGACGAACTTCTCCCAGGAGAAATGGGAGGTGGCGCAGGAGGCGTTCCCGATCTTGACCGTGTTCGACGGCGAGGTCGTGTCGGGGGCCGAGCAAACGATGAAGCCGGGCGAGAAGATCTACCGGATCCTGCTCGAGCGTTTCGACCTCGACCCGGCGCGGACGTTCTACACCGACGACATGCAGTACAACGTCGACGGCGCTCGCGCGGTCGGGATCGACGCCGAGTTGTTCACCGGCGCGGCCGATCTCCGCGCCCACCTGCGTGACCGCGGGCTCAACTTGCAGTAGCGGAGATGGCTTCGGTGTACGCCGGACTTCCGTTCAGGTCGGCGGCTTCGACGTACACCATGTTGTCCTGGCACGTCATCGGCGTGAGTGCGATCCCGGGTTTGCCGCTGTAGATCCGCTGCGGTTTCGCAAGTCCGGCCGTCCACCGGTTGATCTGGAACGACTCCTCGCCGCTGCTGCCGACCGCGCGCGTCTCCCAGAGGATCCAGTTGCCACAGGCAAGGATCGTGTCGGTCGCGACGACGCCGAGTGCGCGCGACGGCGCGTCCGCGGACTCGCGCAGATACGCCTTGCTCTGGTACTGATCCGGATCCGAGGCGGCTACCTCGGACCAAACCGTTGCCCCACCCACCGAAGCGCCACTCCACTGGATGCACTTGGTTGCCGCGGGCACCGGCCGGGCCGGGCCGCCGGACAGCGAGGCGGTCAGGACTTGCTTGCATCGGCCGGCGGTCTCGGGTGCGGTGATCTCGCTGAAGGTCACCGTGTCTGACGACACCACCGGATCCGCGATGTATCCCGGCGCGGCCACGCAGCCCACCTCCCGCGACGTCAACGAGGCAAGGGAAGCAACGATCAGGCACGACCGGTTCCTCGCATCAGTCGTGCTGTAGGCGAACGTTCCGTCGTACGCGCCGATCTCCGGCTCCGAGACGGGCGGCAGCTTGCCGAGCCCACTGGCGCTGCCGGTGCTCAAGTCGTACCGGACGACGTTGATCTTGGGGTCAGCGCCCTCGGACCGGATGTCCTCGACCAGCGCCCAGTGGTCGTCGATCACGACCGGCGACTGCGCCACGAACCCTTTGGCAGGGATGTGCCGCACGAGCACCTTCTTACTCGACTTGTCGGCAATCGTGGTGGTGCCGGCCTCGTCGCTGCTCCGCGTCACGACGTACTTGCGTTGCTGCGTGACGAGGTGCTGCCCATCGACCGGCTGCCGCAACACCTTCGCCCACACCGGTACGGCGGTATTCGTCTGTGCCGGCGGAGTGGTCGACGGCGGGGGAGTGCTCCCCGACGAAGGCGTAGACGGCTGCGGCTCCGGAGACGAAGTGTCCGAGGACGAGCAGCCGGCCACACCGAGAACCAGCAAGATGCCTACGGCAACGGTGGTACGACGCATTCAGGTCACAGTCCGATGTTCTGGAAGGAGTTGGCCAGCGTCGCGTTGAACAGGGCCGAGGCCGGGATGTTCTTCGGGCCGTCGGTGACGTTGCCGCGGCTGTTGAACCGGCGCTCGTTGAACACCTCGAAGATCCCGATGGTGCCCTTGGCCCGGTCGTACCCGCGGCCGACCTGGTAGTGACCGCTGTGGTTGAACGCCAGGTACGGGAAGTACCGCTTCAGCAGCTGCACGTGCTCGATCACCGGCGCCGGCTTGCCGTCACCGAGGTGGTTCTGGTGGACGGTGAAGAACTTCTGCGTGTTCCAGTGCGAGACGTTCTGGACGACGTACGTCCCGGCCGCGAGGTCCCAGTTGGTCTTCACGTTGGTCTGCTGCACCATCGCGGAGATCCCGGTCCCGGAGGTGGTCGAGCCGAGGTCCTTGGCCCACGACCCCTGGGTGTCCTTCTGGTTGTCGTCGGCCCAGTCGATCGACTGGAACGTCGCCGGACCACACCAGTAGCCCTTGTCCTGCGAGGTCTGGAAGCCCTTCATGATGTACGACGACGCCGGCAGCTTCACGACCTGCACCGGTGGCTGCGGAGCCGGGGTCGGTGTGGTCGGCCCGGTCGTCGGCGTGGTCCGCGTCGGAGTCGCAGTCGGGGAGGGCGTCGGTGTCGGGGTGGCCTCGGTGGATGAACGCTCAGAGTCAGAGCCCGCATCCAGCAGCCGGAGCGCACGCGCCTTCTCCCGGCCTTCCCACGCGGCCTGCGTCTCGTCGAGCTCGACGCTCACCCGCTCATCCTTCGGCAACGCCGCCCGCTCGGCCACGAAGGCCTGCGGAGTCTGGTCGCCGGTGTCGATGTCCTGCTCGACCCCGTCGGTCTCGTCGGCCGAGACATCCGGCGCGGTCACCGTCTCCTGGACCTGCGCGCCGGTCGGCAGCTTGTCCACGAACCCGAGCCCGAGGCAGTAGTTCTCCTCCTGGAGCTTGAAGCACCGCAGCATCGAAGCGGCCTGCGTAGCCGAGTCCTCAGCCTGCAGATCATCCGGCGAGGTGTCGACCACCTGCTGGCTCAGCTCGCTCCACGACTCCGCGGCCGGTGGCGTGGCAACCGCCGTACTGGCAACTGTCGGTTCCGAAGTGGGAGCAGCAGAGGGTGTGATGGTCGGTTCGGCAGCTGGGGCCGGTGTGGCCGGCCGGATCAGCTCCGGATCGCGGGGCTGGTACGCGAATGCGGTCAGGGGCGCCTGGGCCAGAAGTGCTCCCAGGACGATCAGAGTGGCCCCCCGTGCTGCTGTGGGCATTGTGGCTCCCGTTAGGCGTGGGACGACAGTGACTGTAGGTACGCCTGGGAACACAGTACGTGTCTGAGGCAACAAATGGCAGCCCCCTCCGGTCCCGGCGGCCCGCTTCGGGCCGACTAGACTTGCTCGGTCCTGGTCAGTGGAACGTTGTGGAGAGTCTGTGTCGGTCCAACCCATCCGCCTGTTCGGCGACCCCGTACTGACCACGAAGGCGGTGCCGGTCGTCGACTTCGACGCCGAGCTGCGCCGCCTGGTCGCGGACCTCGCGGACACCATGCAGGCAGCGCCCGGCTCCGGCCTGGCCGCGCCGCAGATCGGCGTCGGACTGCGCGTCTTCACCTGGCACGTCGACGGCGAACTGGGCCACCTGGTCAACCCGGAGCTCACCCTGTCCGCCGACGAGCAGTTCGGCCCCGAGGGGTGCCTGTCCATCCCCGGCCTGACCTTCGACTGCCGCCGCGCCCAGTCCGTGGTCGCCCGTGGCTTCAACATGTACGGCGATCCCGTCGTCATCGAGGGTTCCGAGTACCTGGCCCGCGCGATCCAGCACGAGACCGACCACCTGGACGGCATCCTGTTCGTCGACCGCCTCGACACCGCGACCCGCAAACAGGCGATGAAGGCGATCCGCGAAGCCGAGTGGTCCGGCCTCTCCGGCCCGCCGCAGCTCAAGGTCTCGCCCCACCCCACGAACGGATTCGGCTTGTGAGAGTTGTTTTTGCCGGTACGCCGGAACCCGCCGTCACGGCGCTGCGCGCGATCGTTGCCAGCCGCCACGAACTGGTTGCCGTGGTCACCCGACCTGACGCTCCGGCCGGGCGCGGTCGCAAGCTGGTTGCGTCGCCTGTTGCCCAGTACGCCGAGGAGCTGGGCGGCATCGAGATCCTGAAGCCGGTCAAGCCCAGTGATCCGGACTTCCTGGCCCGGCTGGCGGAGATCGCGCCGGATTGTTGCCCGGTCGTCGCGTACGGCGGTTTGTTGCCTCAGGCAGCGTTGGACATCCCCGAGCACGGGTGGGTGAACCTGCACTTCTCGGTGCTCCCTGCGTGGCGAGGTGCCGCGCCGGTGCAGCACTCGATCATCGCGGGCGACGACGTGACCGGGGCCAGCACGTTCCGGATCGTGAAGGCGCTGGACGCCGGCCCGGTGTTCGGCGTACTGACTGAACCGATCGGGCCGACCGACACCGCGGGTGACCTGCTTGGCCGGCTGGCCGAGTCGGGGTCGAGGCTGCTGGTCGACACGTTGGACGGCATCGAGGACGGGATCCTGCAGCCGCAGGAGCAGCCGGCCGATGGTGTCTCGCTGGCGCCGAAGATCAACGTCGAGGACGCCGAGCTGGACCTGACCGCGCCGGCGCTGCGCGTGGACCGGCTGGTCCGCGGCTGCAACCCGGCGCCCGGTGCGTGGACGACGTTCCGTGGTGAGCGGCTGAAGGTGCTCGCGGTCCGGTTGACCGACGAGGAGCGGAAGCCAGGTGAGCTACAGGCGACCAAGTCCAGTGTCGTGATCGGTACCGGCAGCAAGGCGGTCGAGCTGCTGACCGTCCAGCCGCAGGGCAAGAAGCCGATGGCCGCGGCCGACTGGGCCCGCGGTATCCGCATCACTCCTGAGGACAAGCTCGGTGAGTGACCGGTCACCGAGGAATCGTGAGCCGCAGAAGCGGCCGGACAAGGTGCGGCAGGTCGCCTATCGGGTGATCCGCCAGGTCACCTCCGAGGCCGGTTACGCGAACCTCGTGCTGAACAAGGCGCTGCGCGACGCACGCCTGGCCGGCCGGGACGCGGCGTTCTGCACCGAGCTCGTGCACGGCACGCTGCGCTGGCAGGGCACGTACGACGCCTTCCTCGCGCGCTGCGTCGATCGCCCGCTGAACGAGCTGGACCCCGAGCTGCTCGACATCCTCACCCTCGGCACTCACCAACTGCTCCGGATGCGCGTCGACTCGTACGCCGCGGTGAACGAGATGGTCACGCTGACCCGGGCCGAGATCGGTCACAAGCGCAGCGGCCTGGTGAACGCCGTACTGCGCAAGATCAGTCAGCGTACGTTCGACCAGTGGATCGAGACGGTCGCGCCGCCGATCGAGGAGAACCGGCTGCTGCACCTCGCGGTCGCGAAGGCGCATCCGACCTGGGAGGTCGAGGCGTTCGCGCAGTTGCTGGGCGACGGCGACGAGCTGGAAGACCTGCTCGACGCCGACAACGAACCCGCGCGCGTGACACTGGTCGCCCGCCCCGGGCTCGCCACGGTCGACGAGTTGATCGAGGCCGGCGCGAGTCGCGCGAAGTTTTCGCCGTACGCCGCCATCCTGCAGAGCGGCGGTGATCCGGGCCGGATCGCGGCCGTGGCAACCGGCCGGGCCGGAGTCCAGGACGAGGGTTCGCAGCTCGTCGCGCTCGCGCTAGCGAACGCGCCGATCGAGGGTTCGGACACCGAGTGGCTCGACCTGTGCGCGGGGCCCGGTGGGAAGTCGGCGCTGCTGGCGGCTCTGGTGGAGAAGCGCGCAGGCGCGCTGACTGCGGTTGAGCCGCTTGAGCACCGCGCTGAGCTCGTTCGCGCCAACCTGCGGGCGATCCCGGGTGATCACAAGGTGCTGGTGGAAGACGGTACGAAGCCGACCTGGGCGGAAGGCTCGTTCGACCGGGTCCTCGCCGATGTTCCGTGTAGCGGGCTCGGTGCGCTGCGTCGTCGGCCGGAAGCACGCTGGCGTCGTACGCCGGAGGACATCGAGGAGCTGCGGCCGCTGCAGGAGGACCTGCTCGACTCGGCGATCACCTCGGTTCGCCCGGGCGGAGTCGTCGCCTACGTGACGTGCTCGCCGCACCCCGACGAGACGCGCGCCGTCGTCGACGCCGTCCTGGCGAAGCGGGACGACGCCACTCTCGAGGACGCTCGGGAGCTGTTCCCGAATGTACCCGAGCTCGGCGCCGGACCCGACGTCCAGTTGTGGCCGCACCGGCAGGGCACAGACGCGATGTACCTGGCGCTGATCCGGCGGAACTGAGGCTCACCAGCTGGACCTGCTGTCAGGTGCATTAAGTGGAACGGTCATGATTGAGGGGTGACTGTCACCGCCGTTCGTCCTGAGACATCCGTCCGCCGGCAGCAGCTTGCCGGGCTGGCCGCCGCCTTCGGTATCGGGTCCTTGTTCGCGATCCAGTCCCGGCTGAACGGCGGACTGGGCGAGCTGCTCGGCGACGGGATCGCGGCCGCGCTGATCTCCTTCGGCACCGGCACAGTGATCCTGGCGATCACGGCCGCGCTTGTTCCGGGGATCCGCCGTTCGCTCGGCAACGTCTGGCGCGCCATCCGTGACCCGCTGAATGCCGGCGGCCTGCGCTGGTGGCAGTGCATCGGCGGCCTGTGCGGGGCCTGGATGGTTACGGTTCAGTCGATCACCGTGCATGTGCTCGGGGTCGCGGTCTTCATTGTCGCGGCGGTCGCCGGGCAGGCAGGCAGCAGCCTGATCGTCGATCGGCTCGGGTTCGGCCCGGCCGGCCGGCAGGAGTTCAGCACGCTGCGAATCGTCGGCGCCGGAGTCGCCTTGGTGGCCGTCGTCCTCGCAGTCTCCGACCAGCTCGGGCACTCGACTGGGCTGCTGCTCGCGATCCTCCCAGCTCTCGGCGGCGTCGCGACAGCGGTGCAGCAGGCGATCAACGGCCGGGTCGCACAGACCGCAGCCGGCGGCCGGTACGGCGCGGTCGCGGCCGGTGCGGTCAACTTCGGCGTCGGCTTCGCCGCACTGGTGGTCGTGTTCGGAATCGATCTCGTCCTGCGAGGCGCGCCGAACGCCTTGCCGGGCAACCCGTGGCTCTACCTCGGCGGCGCCTGCGGCGTGATCTTCATGAGCGTGGCCGCGGCCGTTGTCCGGGTGGTGGGCGTCTTCGTCCTGGGCCTGGGCACGATCGCCGGCCAACTGATCGGCAGCCTCGTCGTCGACCTCGTCGCCCCCGCCTCCGACAAAGCCATCACCCTTCCCGTCGTAGCCGGCACCCTCCTCGCCCTGGTTGCCGTCGTCGTCGCAGCCGTCCCGAACCTGCGCCGTACCTAAGAACATGTAGTAGGTATCTACGTATACGGTCCCGCACGCCTGAGCTCTGCCGTAGCAACGCTGACTCGTGGACCACTACCCGTTCTTAGCAACCAGATTCGGCGCGACGACTACCGGCTTGCGCTTGACCGTGAAGACGCCTTGGGAGATGGCTACGCCGAGGAGGACGACGAGGCCGCCGACGGGTTGGTACCAGGTGATGTGTTCGCGCAGGATGATGACGCCGACCAGGATCGAGAAGACCGGCATCAGGTAAGTGACCATCGAGGACCGGCTCGCGCCGATCAGGCGGATGTTGCGCATGTTGAGGACGAACGCGATGCCGCTGCCGAGTGCGCCCAGGGCCAGCACGCTGCCGAGGACCTCGATCGACAGCGACCATGGTGCCGGCGGGAGTTGGCGGGTGACGATCGGGGCCACGATCGCGAGCTGAACCATTGCGCAGAGCAACAAGGTCGCCGACAGGGCTGTCCCGGAGACCTTGGTCCCGGCCAGGAAGCGCTTCTGGTACGGAACGGCGATTCCGTAGCTGATCGCGGCGAACATGCACAGGAGCTGACCGGTCAGATCCGCGCCGCCGCTGACATTCCACGCACCCAGTACGACGAGCATGCCCACGAATCCGATCACCAGGCCGAGTCCGCGCTGCAGCGAGAAGAGCTCGGTCCGGAAGATCAGTACGGCGATCGGCAGCACGACCAGTGGGGTGATGCCGTTCCAGATGCCGGCGAGCAGCGAGGGGATGCGCTCCTCGCCGTACCCGAACAGGGTCCAGGGGATCGCCGATCCGACCGCGCCGACCACGAACGAGTGCGCCCACAGTCGCGGATCGCGGGGGAGCGCTTCGCGCTTGAACGCGAGGAACAGCAGCAGCACGATCGCGCCGGCCATCACCCGCCCCAACGCCAGATACAGCGGCGGTAGTTCGCGCACGCCGACCGAGATGAACAGGAAACTGCAACCCCAGATGGCGGCCAGGGTCAGCATGGTCGGAAGCCACGCGCGCGTCGGAATCGTGTCAGTAGTCGCAGGGGTGCTCACTCCTGACATCCTGCACCACGCCGCCGACAATTCGTACTGCGATTTCTGGATCCGGGCAGAGCTTTGTCCGGCCGCGGGCAGGGCCTGGCTCAGAACCGGTTCGGCGGGAGAGGATGGCGGGCATGGGTGCCTTCGATGTCATCGCCGTCCGCAAGCAGTTCCCGGCACTCGCCGAGGGGGCCGCGCACTTCGACGGACCCGGTGGATCGCAGACTCCACAAGCCGTGGCCGACGTTGTCGCGAGCACCATGACCTCGGCCCTCGCGAATCGCGGCCGGCTCACACCGGCCGAGCGCCGGGCCGACGGCATCGTCCGGGACGCCCGTACGGCGATGGCCGACCTGCTCGGGTCGACGCCCGAGGGGATCGTGTTCGGCCGCAGCATGACCCAGCTGACGTACGACTTCTCCCGCACGCTGGCCAAGTCCTGGGGGCCTGGCGATGAGATCGTTGTCAGCCGCCTCGACCACGACGCGAACGTCCGTCCGTGGGTGCAGGCCGCCGAGGCTGTCGGCGCGACCGTCCGCTGGCTGTCGTTCGATCGGGATACCTCGGAGCTCGACGATCTCGCGCCGCTGCTGTCCGACCGGACGAAGCTGGTCGCGGTCACCGGTGCCTCCAATCTGCTCGGCACTCGGCCCGACGTTGAGCAGATCGCCGCGCAGGTCCACGCGGTCGGCGCGCTCCTGTACGTCGACGGTGTGCACCTGACCGCGCACGCCCCGGCCGACACGTCGTACGCCGACTTCTACGCCTGCTCGCCGTACAAGTTCTTCGGGCCGCATCTCGGCGTGCTGACCGCGCGTCCGGAACTGCTCGAGACGCTGCGGCCGGACAAGCTGCTGCCCGCGACAGACGCCGTACCGGAGCGGTTCGAGCTGGGCACCCTGCCGTATGAATTGCTCGCCGGTACGACGGCCGCTGTCGCCTTCATCGCTGCTTTGGGTGGCGAGGGCGCGACCCGGCGGGAGCAGTTGAACGACTCCCTGCGCCTGGTCGAGGCTCACGAGGACGCGCTCCGGGACGATCTCGAGGCCCGCCTCAAGGCGATCCCCGGGATCACGCTCTACGGCCACGCGGCCCGCCGTACGCCGACGTTGTTGTTCACGCTGGACGGTCACGCGCCGAGCGCGGTCGCCGAACACCTCGCGCAGGCCGGGGTGAACGCCCCGGCCGGCACCTTCTACGCCTACGAACCCGCCCGCCACCTCGGTCTCACCGAAGGTGCAGTCCGCGCCGGACTAGCGCCGTACACGGACCAATCCGACGTCGACCGCCTAGCGGAGGCTGTCTTGACGCTCGCCAACAGCACTAACTAAAGTCAATGGGGAAAGTCGAGGGGGGTCAGGTGAGGGAACCCAGCGCGGTCTTCGTCCAGAGCGGCGACGACCTGATCACGGCCACCCGCCGCGACGCCACGTGGTCGGCGGCCGGCGTCGACGTCAGCTGGCTGGACGGGCCGATCGACGTCACCGCGGACACCGTCACCCGAGTCGCCCTCCGCTGGTCGTATCCGCTGCCGGCCGACGCGCTGATCCTTGGCGACGCCTGGGAACGCTCGTACGGCGATCTGCAGTGGCGGCATCAGCAACCCGAGCGCCTGCTCCCGTGGTACTTCCTCATCCACGATCCTGCCACCGGCCGCACGACCGGCCTCGGGGTCGAGGTGCAACCGAACGCGTTCGCAGCCTGGACCGTCGATACGTACGGCGCCACGCTCTGGCTCGACCTCCGCAACGGCGGCGGCCCGACGAAGCTCGACGGACGGACCCTCCGAGCAGCTACCGTCCGACTGTTCGACGATGCAGGAACCCCGTGGCTGACCCTCGAGGCAGCGGTCGCCACCATGAGCTCCCGACTGCCGGCGCGACCTGAGCCCGCGCCGGTGGTCGGGGCCAACAACTGGTACTACGCGTACGGCGAGAACTTTGACGAGAAGGCTGTCCTCACCGACGCCGCCACCATCGTCGAGCTCGCCGACGGGCACCCGGTCAAACCATTCAGCGTGGTCGACGACGGCTGGTACCCGGGCGGCATCGCGTCGGGCGGACCATGGGACCGAGGCATCCCCGGCGTCTTCGACGACCTCGCCGGTACGGCGGCCTCGATCCGGGCGCTCGGCGCTCGACCGGGACTGTGGTTCCGGCCGCTCCTGGTCCGCTCGTCGAGCCCGCAGGCCAGATCCGGTCCGCACGACAAGCCGGGCCGCGCGCTCGATCCGTCGTACCCGGAGGTGCTCGACCTGGTCCGTGCGGACCTGACCCGGTTCAAGGACTGGGGTTTCGAGCTGGTCAAGCACGACTTCAGCACGTACGACGTGTTCGGCGCCTTCGGGCCGGCGATGGGATCACGGCTGACCGAGAGCGGTTGGCAGCTGCACGATCCGAGCCGGACGACGGCCGAGATCGTGCTCGCGTTCTACCGCGAGATCCGGGACGCGGCACAGGACGTCGTACTGATCGGGTGCAACACGGTCGGGCATCTCGCCGCCGGGCTGGTCGACGTACAGCGGACCGGGGACGACACGTCCGGGCGGGACTGGGAGCGGACTCGCAAGATGGGCGTGAACACGCTCGCGTTCCGGCTGCCGCAGCACGGGCGGTTCTTCACCGTCGACGCGGACTGCGTGCCGTGTACCCCGCAGACGCCCTGGGAGCTGAACGAACGCTTCCTCGACCTGATCGCCCGGTCCGGTACGGCGCTGTTCTTGTCTATCGATCCGTTAGCCCGCACCGAACGTACCGACCGGGCGCTGAGGGCCGGTATCCGGCTGGCGCTCGACGGCGGTGACGCCGGCGGGATCGAACCAACCGACTGGTTGGTTAACACCACCCCGACGGAGTGGCGCAGCGGGGGAGGCACGATCCACTACGACTGGTCCCGACCCTGGGGAGCGGATCCCATCTCCGGATGAGTATCCGTCGCGGGACGAATCTCGATCGCGTCGGTGGGTACAACGACGCGGTGGTCCTGGATGCCATCCGCCGGAGTGAGCAGCTCAGCCGTGTCGAGCTCGCCACGGCTACCGGCCTGTCCGGCCAGGCCATCTCGAACATCATCCGTCGACTCCTCGACGCGGGCCTGGTCCGCGAGGCCGGTCGGCAGAAGAGCACCGGCCTCGGCAAACCCCGCACACTGCTGGAGCTCGAGCCCGCCGGCCAGTACGCCGTTGGCGTCCATCTCGACCCGGCGGTCGTCACCGTCGTACTGCTCGATCTGACCGGCGCTGTGGTCGCCCGGCGCCAGCTTGCTCCACCTCTGGATGACGATCCAGACGTCCTGATCGACGCGATCGCAGACACCGTCGAGGCCGTCATCGCGGAGTCCGCGGCACTCCGCAGTCGAGTGATCGGCGTCGGGATCGCCGCGCCCGGCCCGATCGACGTCGAGCGTGGCGTGGTCGTCGACCCGCCGAACCTCTCCACCTGGCACTTGGTGCCGTTGCGCGACGAACTGCGCGAGCGGACCGGGCTGCCGGTGCTGCTCGACAAGGACGTCACCGCGGCGGCCGCTGCCGAGAAATGGGTCAGCGGACCGGGCAACTTCGTGTTCTTCTACCTCGGGACCGGAGTCGGCGCCGGTCTGGTCCTTGGCGACGAGGTCGTTCGCGGCTCGTCCAGCAATGCCGGCGAGATCGGCCATCTGATCGCCGACCCGGACGGGCCGGTCTGCTTCTGCGGCCGGCGGGGCTGCGTCGGCGAGTCCAGCCGGCCGCGCTACCTGGTTCACCAGGCGGTCCACGCCGGAGTGCTTGCCCAGAGCATCGACCTGGACGACCGGCAGGCGGTGGATGCGGCCTTCGTCCAGCTGTGTACGCTGGCCGCCGCCGGGCCTGGCGCCGCGGCTGAGATCATCACGGCACTGGCCGAGCGGATCGCCAAGGTGGTCGAGGACGTGGCGAACCTGCTCGACCTGGACCGCGTGGTCTTCGGCGGACCGTACTACGAGCAGCTCGCCCCGCTGCTGATCGACAGTGTCCGGACCGCGCTGCAGAGCCGCTTCACGGTCCGCACGATCCACGGCGTACAAGTCACCGGTACGGCGCTCGGCGCGGACGCCGGGGCGATCGGAGCCGGCAGCCTGGTGCTGGACCACACGTTCTCGCCGGAGCGCGAACTCGTTGCTGAAAGGTAGCCCCGTTGTCGAAAGGTAGTGGAGTCTGATGATCGATCCCGACGTGCTGGCCCGCGCCACCGAGAAGGTCCGCGCGGCCAGTGGGGACGACGTGATCGCGGAGATGTTCCGGCGGTCGATGGCCGAGAACCTCCCGGCCGTGGCCGAGCGGATGCCGGACGGTACGACGTTCGTGCTGACCGGCGACATCCCGGCGATGTGGTTGCGCGACTCCGCGGCTCAGCTCCGCCCGTACCTGCTGCTGTGCCAGGACGACCCGGGTCTGCAGGACGTGCTGATCGGGGTCCTGCACCGGCAGCTGGAGTACGTCGTACTGGATCCGTATGCGAACGCCTTCAACAAGGAAGCCAACGGTGCCGGGCACACGTCCGACGAGACCGAGATGTCGCCGTGGGTGTGGGAACGCAAGTACGAGATCGACTCGCTGTGCTTCCCGCTCGACCTCGCCTACAAGTTGTGGAAGGCAACGGGCCGGGCCGATGTGATCGACGCGCGGTTCCGGCCGGCGGCCGAGGCGATCCTCGAGTTGTGGACGGTCGAGCAGGATCACGAGGCGCGGTCGCCGTACCGGTTCCAGCGTCATGACGACCGACCGTCGGACTCACTCGTGCGCGACGGGCTGGGGCGGTTGACCCAGCCGACGGGGATGTCGTGGAGCGCGTTCCGGCCGAGTGACGACGCTACGGATCTCGGCTTCAATGTGCCGGGCAACATGTTCGCGTCCGTGGTGCTCGGGTATCTGCAGGAGATCGCGGTCGAGGTCTTCGGTGACGAGTCGCTGGCGGCTCGGGCGAAGGAGCTGAAGTCGTCGATCGAGGACGGCATCGCTCGGCACGGGACGGTCGATCACCCTGTTCATGGTCGCGTCTACGCCTATGAGGTGGACGGGATGGGGGAGGCGTTGCTGATGGACGACGCCAACATGCCTTCGTTGCTGAGCGCCCCTTTGTCCGGCTTCGCCGCAGCCGACGACCCGACGTACCTGGCGACGCGGAAGCTGTTGCTGAGCCCGGAGAACCCGTACTACTACAGCGGTACGGTTGCCTCCGGCATCGGTAGCCCGCATACTCCGCCGCGGTACATCTGGCACATCGCCCTTGCTGTGCAAGGGATTTCGAGCACATCCGCGGAGGAACGCCAGCAACTGCTGGAGCTCCTCCGCGACACGACCGGCGGTACCGGGCTCATGCACGAAGGGTTCGACGTCGACGACCCTTCGCAGTTCACTCGCGAGTGGTTCTCCTGGGCGAACGCGATGTTCTGCGAGCTCGCCCTGGTCCACGCCGGCGTCAGGTGACGTCACGCCGGCTGGTCGTCCACGCGGCCACCGCAGCGAAGGCCAGGCAGTAGCCAACGAGCGTCAGCAGGGCACGGCCGCCGCCGACCGCATCCCGTACGCCGGGAGGTGCGTCGCCGGTGGCCATCCCGGTCACGGCAAACACCAGCGAGCCGGCGTTGGCGCCGGGCAGCGCGTTGGACAGGAACTTGAGGTCGGGCAGCAAGCTGTTGACGACTCCGGCCAGCAAGGTCTCGATGCCGAGGATCCACACGACGCCGAGTCCGATCGGCAGCGCAACGTTGCGGAAGGCAACGGCCAGGGCTGCTCCGGCCAAGCACCACGTCATCAACACCAGCCAGCCGCCCGCCAGCCCCTGGGCGAGGTCTAGCGCGCTCGGCCAGTCGGTTGTTGCGTTCTCGGCAGCTGCGATCCCGATGCTGCACAGGGAGCAGGCGATGAAGATCCCGAGCACCCACAGGGCGATCATCGTGGCGAGGCCGAGGAACTGCGCGCCGAGGATCGTCGCGCGGCCCGGGCGCTGGGTGAAGATCGTCTTCAGCGTGCCCCAGGTGTGCTCGCCGCCGATCACGATCGCGCCGAGCACCAGGGCGAGCGCCCCGGCGAAGATCGGGTAGCCGCCGATCGTGTTGTCGATGACTCTCGCCGGAAGCATGCCGGCCAGCACTGTGTCGCGTGGGACACCGGTCGTCTCTGGATTGTCGTCGCCGGTGATGTACCCGAGGTAGGGGAGGAGGTAGCCGAAGATCAGGCTCAGGATCAGACCGGCGCCGAACAGTACCCAGACGGCGGAACGTTTGCGGAGCTTCAGGAGCTCCGCGCGATAGCTACCCAACATCGGCCTTCTCCGTCGTCAGTTCGAAGAACAGATCCTCGAGAGCTCGTTCAGTGCTGTGCAACTCGGACACGGCAACCCCGGCCTCGACGAGTACCCGGTTCACCTCCGCCGCGCGCTCCGGATCCACTTGCACACGGAGCGTTTCGTCGTACAGGTGGACGGTGTTCGGGCCGAGCAACCTGGTCAGTACGGCGTGCGCGGTCTGCTGCGGTTCGGCGCGGACGATCAGTTCCTGCTCACCGCGCAGATCCTCGACGTTGTGCTCGGCAACCATCCGGCCCGAGTCGATGATGCCGACCCGGTCGCAGATCTGCTGCACCTCACCCAGCAGATGGCTGGACAGCAGCACCGTCTTGCCGTCCGATCCGAGCTCGCGGATCAGCCGGCGCATGTCGCGCATGCCTGCCGGGTCGAGGCCGTTGGTCGGCTCGTCCAGGATCACCAGCTCCGGATCCTTCAGCAACGCCGCCGCGACGCCGAGCCGCTGCTTCATCCCCAGGGAGTACGTCGAGAACCGGTCGCGGGCCCGGTCCTTGAGGTCCACCAACTCCAGCACCTCGTCGACCCGCAGCCGCGGCACCTCGGCGTACTCGGCCAGGAGGCGCAGGTTGTCGAGCCCGGAAAGGTAGGGATAGAACGCGGGCGACTCGATCATCGACCCCGTCTTCCCGAGGATGTCAGGGCTCCCCGGCCGCCCACCGAGTACCTTGATCGTCCCGCTCGTCGGCGCGATCAACCCGGTCAGAATCCGCAGCGTCGTGGTCTTCCCCGCCCCGTTCGGCCCGAGGAACCCGTACACCTCACCCGGCAGAACCGTCAGGTCGACCCCGTCGACCGCGAGCGTGTCGCCGTACCTCTTCGTCAGGCCGATCACCTCGACCAGTGGAACCCCTGTCTCGTTCATACCCCGAGACTGCCGGTGAACCACCCTCGCCCGCGTCGTCCACCGGGAGTGAACCCAGGTACGTCCCTCGGAGTACCCAAGGCCCGTTTGGTGGGTCAGCCCATCAAACGGTGGGTGGGCCACCCGCATGCCGTTCGCTCACCCACAACGCGGTGGGTCAGCCCATCAAATAGGGAACGGGGTCAGCCGAGCCAGCCGGGGCGGACGAGGCCGGTCTGGTAGGCGACGACCACCAACTGGGCACGATCGCGGGCACCGAGTTTGATCATCGCCCGGCTCACGTGTGTCTTCGCGGTCGCCGGGCTCAGCACCAGCCGCTCGGCGATCTCGTCGTTCGACAACCCCTCGCCAACCAGCGCGACGATCTCCTTCTCGCGCTCGGTCAGTACGTCGAGCTCCTTGCTCGCATGGGGCTGCCGGCTGCGGCTGGCGAACTCTGCCACCAACCGCCGGGTCACCCCCGGCGACAGCAGCGCATCCCCGCGCGCTACAACGCGAACCGCTTGCAGCAACTCCACCGGCTCGGTGTCCTTCACCAGGAACCCACTGGCCCCGACCCGCAACGCCTCGAACACGTATTCATCGAGATCGAACGTCGTCAGGATCACCACATGTACGTCGGCCAGCGCCTCATCCGCACCGATCATCTTGGTCGCCGTCAGCCCATCGGTCCCCGGCATCCGGATGTCCATCAGCACGACATCAGGCTTCTCCGCCCGCGCCACCGCGACGGCCTCGGCCCCATCGGCCACCTCGCCGATGACCGTGATGTCGTCCTCGGCGTTCAGCAGCGCCCGGAATCCGGCCCGCACCAACGCCTGGTCATCCGCCAGCAGAACCCTGATCATGCGGACAACCTAGGCCAAACCAGCGTCATGAGCGAGCAGTGCAATCTGCGTGCGATTCCCCAGCTCGAGCTTCGTCAGGATGTGCGAGATGTGCGCCTTCACCGTCGCCAGGCTCATATAGAGCTCACCAGCGATCTGCGCATTCGCCTTTCCCTGCGCCACCGCCAGCATCACGTCGTACTCGCGGGGCGACAACCGCTTCAGCGACTCCTGCGCGATCGTATGCGCATCCGCCTGCGTCGCTGCCCGGTCCATCAGTCGCCGGGTAATCGCGGGGGAGAGGATCGGATCCCCGGCCGCGACCCGCCGTACCGCCTCGACGATCTGAGCCGGTGGCGTGTCCTTCAACAGGAACCCGCTCGCCCCGGCGCGCAGCGCGTGCAGCACGTTCTCATCGGTGTCGAACGTCGTCAGTACGACGACCTCCGGCGGATTCGGCCGGGCGCGCACCCGCCGGGTCGCGACGATCCCGTCGACGCGCGGCATCCGCAGATCCATCAGTACGAGATCCGGGAAATGCGCGTCGACCGCCGCGGGTACCTCGTCGCCGTCGGCCGCCTGCCCGACCACCGCGATCCCATTCGCGCCGTCGAGCATCATCTCCAGGCTCGCCCGCACGAGCGCGTCGTCGTCCACCACCAGTACGCGGATGGTTGGTTCAGGCCCGGTCATGCCGGCCACGGTAGCGAGGCCTCGAGCCGGAAACCACCGCCGGGCTCCCGCTGATGATCGAGCGTCCCACCGGCCAGCTGCACCCGCTCAGTCAATCCGACCAGCCCGGTTCCACTCCCGGGAGCCAGCGGTACGCCGTTCGATCCCGGATTGGTCAGCGCGATCCGCAACCCGGTACCCGGGCGTCCGGTCACGGTGACCGTCACCGGATGCCCGGCCGCGTGCTTCCGTGCGTTCGTGAGCCCTTCCTGCACAACCCGGTACGCCGTCCGCCCGGTTGCCGGCGGCAACGACGTGGCCTCGTCCACCCGTTCGTCGTACGCGACCGTCGTACCGGCTGCCCGCGACTCGGCCACCAGCCCTTCCACATCCCCGAACGTCGGTTGCGGCCGCCCGCCCGGTCCCTCCTCGATCTCGGTGTCGCGCAGCACGCTGATCACCTCACGCAGTTCCTCCAGCGCCTGATGCACGCCGGTGCGGATCACGCCCGCGGCCTGCGCCAGCTTCTCCGGTGACGAGTCCGGCCGGTACTCCAGTGCACCCGCATACGTTGCCAGCAAGGACAATCGATGCGCCAGTACGTCGTGCATCTCGCGAGCCATCTGCGTCCGCTCGGCCGTCCGTGCCTCGGCGACCCGCCGCCCCTGCTCAGCCTCTGCCCGCTGCGCTCGCTCCAGCAGGTTGCCGAGCAGTTGCTGGCGCGCCTGGATCCACTGCCCCCACCCCAGCATCGCCACATGCACCGCGACATCAAGCACCGCAAACCAGAGGAACGGCAGATTCCCGATCGGCCGCCAGGCCCCCTGAACCAGGTGCGCCCCGATCTGGATCGCCGTCACGATGATCGCCGTCCGCTGCGGCAACCGCAGCGCGATCCCCATCGTCGTCGCCGTCGAGGCCGGCGTCGCAGCAGGCGAGAACACCGCCAGTACGGCGAGCGCCACCGCGGCTGGCACCGGCCGTCGCGGCACCAGCACCATCAGCGCGGTGCTGACGATCCCGATCGTCACATCCAGCCCGACCCACCGTGGATGACTGGCATCCGCCAGTCGTCCCACGATCGTCAAGGCCGTAAGCCCTCCGACCGCGAGCACGACCCAAACATCCCAGACCCACCGCCGCCCCGTCGGCGGACAGTCCTGTAGCTCCATGCCCAAAACCCTAAGCCGCCAGGCGCCCGCCCACCACCGACCAAAGTAGAAGCCCCGCAGCCGTCGGACCGATGCCCGAACGTCGTGTTCTCAGCCACCGTGATCCCACCAACCAGTCTCCGGAGGCCGAAATGCAGACCATCACCTCGTCCGTCCCGATCGCTCAGCCGGCCAAGCGCCGTACCGATCGAAGCAGGTTGCTGGTCGTCGGTGTCGCGACGATCGCGTCCGCAGCGTGGTGGGCGGTCCTCGTCCCCGTCGGCGGGCTCACGCTGGACGCGCGCCAAGGCGGCGTACTGCAGCATGTCGGTGCCCCCGCCGTCGCGATCTCCACAGCCCTGATTGCCCTGGCCGGCTGGGCGCTCCTGGCGATCCTGGAGCACTACGCGATCGGCGCCCGCAAGGCCTGGACGATCGTCGCGGTGATCTCCTGCCTGATGTCGCTCGGCAGTCCCCTCACCGGCGGCATCGGCGTCGGCGCCAAGCTCGGCCTCGCGTCGTTCCACCTGCTCGTCGGCGCGATCGTCATCTTCGGCCTCCACCGCACCGCGCTCTCTGCCCAGGACCGTTGCTACGAAGGCAACTGAGCAGCCTGATAGAACCCCTGGATGTGCGCGGCCACCAACCCGGCCGCGCCGTCCGCGTCCCCGGCCGCAAGCGCCGACACGATCGCTCGGTGCTCACCTCGCAACCCCACCGCCGTCGCCTCCCAATCCGGCAGATTCGGTACGGCGGCCAGCACGTACCCATGAATTGCCGACCGCAACGACTCCATCACCGCGGCGATCAGCACGTTCCCGGCCAACCCCGCCAGCGCCACATGGAACTCGGCGTCGAGCAGATGAAACGCCTCCGGCGACAACCCCGGCGCATCCATCCGATCCAGCAGCTCAACCACCGAATCCAGATCCACCGACCGCCCAGCCGCCTCCCGAGCCGCCCACGACTCGAGCAGGATGCGTGTCTGCACCACATCACCCATCGGCAGATGATTCGTTGCCAGATGCAACCTCAGTACGGCGGTCAGCGGCGACACCGGCTCGGCCACGATCACCGCGCCCGCCTCCGGCCCAGAACCGGTCGCTGTCCGTACGACGCCCATCGCCTCCAGCACCCGAACGGCCTCCCGCACCGACGGCCGGCTGATCCCGAGCTGCTCCGCGAGAACGCGCTCTCCGGGCAGGCGCCCACCGATCCGCAGCCGCCCGGCCCCCAGGTCGGCCTCGACCCGATGCAGCACCAGTTCGTAGTTCTTCACGCGATGACTCTACCCGTGTGGTCGGACCACACGGTAGGCTGTGGTCCGACCACACGACATCCGCCTGTTCCGGAGCCTCTGATGACCGATCGACAACTCCCCAAATGGTCCGAGCTGAAGCCCCTGCTGCGGGCGAAGCCGGTCACCGTGAACGCGACCGAGCGCCGCCTCGAGAAAGCGCTCACCATCGCGGATCTCCGGACGATCGCCAAGCGCCGGACGCCGCGCTCGGTCTTCGACTACACCGACGGTGCCGCCGAGGCCGAGATCAGTCTCAGCCGGGCCCGCCGGCTGTTCGCCGAGATGGAGCTGCAGCCGTCGATCCTGCGCAACGTCTCCGACATCGACCTCGGTACGTCGATCCTCGGCACCCGCTCGGAACTGCCGTTCGCGTTCGCGCCGACCGGCTTCACCCGGATGATGAACCACGAGGGGGAGAGCGCGGTCGTCAAGGTCGCGCAGCAGGTCGGCATCCCGTACGCGCTGTCCACCATGGGGACCACCTCGATCGAGGACGTCGCGGCCGCAGCTCCCGACGCGCGCAAGTGGTTCCAGCTGTACGTCTGGAAGGACCGCGACTTCGGTGAGGACCTGGTCAAGCGGTCCGCCGCGTCGGGCTATGAGGCTCTGATGCTGACTGTCGACGTACCGGTCGCCGGCGCCCGCCTGCGCGACGTACGCAACGGCTTCACCATCCCGCCGTCGCTGACGGCCAAGACCGTCCTGGACGCGTCGATGCACCCGGCCTGGTGGGCCAACCTGCTCACCACCCAACCGCTGACCTTCGCCTCGCTGTCCAGCTGGGACGGCACTGTTGCCGAGCTGCTGGACAAGCTGTTCGACCCCACCATGACGATCGACGACCTGAACTGGCTGCGCTCGATCTGGGACGGCCCGCTGATCGTCAAGGGCATCCAGACCGTCGAGGACGCCCGCCGCGTGGTCGAGGCCGGCGCGGACGCGATCGTGCTCTCCAACCACGGCGGCCGCCAGCTCGACCGCGCCCCAACCCCGCTGCGCATCCTGCCCGAGGTCCGCAAGGCGATCGGTACCGAGACCGAGATCTACCTGGACACCGGCATCATGTCCGGCGCCGACATCGTCGCCGCAATCGCTCTGGGCGCCGACGCCTGCCTGGTCGGCCGCGCCTACCTCTACGGCCTGATGGCCGGCGGTCAACGCGGCGTCGCCCGTGCTGCCGACATCCTCACCAAGGAGGTCCGCCGCACGATGGCTCTGCTCGGCGTCTCCAGCATCGCCGAACTCAACCCGTCACACGTGCGTCTACCCGCCTAACGGCAACGTTGCGACGACCCGCAGGCCACCCACGGGGGTGCGGGTCGTCGCCAGCGTCCCGCCGAGCGCAGTGGCTCGCTCACGCATGCCGACGATCCCATTGCCTTCGGTCGGGGGACCGGCCAGCGACCGCCCGTTGTCGTCCACCTGGATCACGAGCGACTCCTCGCCGTACTGGATCCGGACGGTCGCGGCTGTCGCCTTGGCATGCCGTACGACGTTTGTCAGCGACTCCTGGATGATGCGGAACGCAGCACGGTCCAGTCCGGTCGGCAGCGGTCGTGACTCGCCATGGATGGCGGTGTGCACCTCTAGACCCGCCATGGAGGTCCGACTGACCAGGTGCTCCAGCCGGTCCAGCCCGGCGACCGGTTGCCGTGGTGCTGACTCGTCGTTCTGGCGCAGGATGCCCACGATCGAGCGCAGCTCGACCAGCGCCTCCTTGCTGGCGTCTTTGATCGCCGAAAGCGCCGGAGCGGCCTGCTCGGGCTGACGATCCGCCAGGTGGAGCGCAGCGGACGCCTGCACGTTGATCAGCGAGATGTGGTGCGCCACCACGTCATGCAGCTCCTGTGCGATCCGGAGCCGCTCCTCACTGGCCTGCCGCAGCTCAGCCTCGCGTCGTGTCCGCTCCGACGCAGTCACCCGGTCGCGGTGCGCTCGGAACAGCTCCGAGATGCAGCCCAGCAAGACGAAGAAGAAGCCGACCAGCAAGATCTGGTAGACGCCCTGCTCATTGATGCCGAGCAACAGCCGCCCACCGACATGGCCGAGATACAGCGCGGCCAGGGCCGACCACCCGACCAGGCGATTCCCGCGCCGGATGTTCGAGAACACCGCGATGATGAACGGGATGATCACCGGGCCGTACGGGTACTGCATCAGCATGTAGATCAGCGTCGAGGCGACCGTTGCCCACAGCACCGGGATGGGATGGGTCCGCAGCCAGTACAGCGCCAGCGTCCCTTTCAGGACGAGCAGCACCATGAACCAGTCCGCGGCCCGATGGTCGAAATGAACGTTCCGCGACGCCCCGATCGACCCGACCACTCCGATCACGGACAGCACCAGAGGCAGAGCTATCCGCCGTACCTGGGGCCAGTGGTCGAAGCTCACAGTACGGAACGGTACGGCGGCGCGGTGCTCGATGTCATCGTCGCCACGGAGTAGTTGGATCTACTTCCGTTGCAGTAGTTAGTACTTGACGTCGTAGATCTTGTCCTCGTACTCCTGGCCGTAGTACTTCTGCAGCTCGGCCAGCGAGGCGTCCTTGCGCTCCAGCGCCTGTGAGATCTCCGCCCGGCTCGGCGCCGCGTCGACGTCCCAGGTCTCCGGCTTCCACAGCTTCGAACGCAGGAACGCCTTCGAGCAGTGGTGGTAGACCTCCTCGATCTCGACCAGCAGAGCGAGCTGCGGCCGGTTCCCCTTCACGATCATCTGGTCGAAGAACGGCGCCTCCCGCACGATCCGGGCCCGCCCGTTGATCCGCAGCGTGTCCGTCCGGCCCGGCAGGAAGTAGATCAGCCCGACATGCGGATTGCTGATGATGTTCGCGAAGCTGTCCACCCGGCGGTTGCCGGCCCGGTCCGGGATCGCGATCGTGGTGTCGTCCAGAATCAGCGTGAACCCGGCCGGATCGCCCTTCGGCGAGACATCACAAGTGCCATCAGCGGCCGATGTCGCCATCAGCACAAACGGCGAGGCGGCCAGCCAGTCCCGGTCCAGCGGGTGCAGCTCCTTGCGCTCCTTGTCGACCGCTGCGCCCAGCGGCTGCGGCACAATCTCGCGCAGTTCCTCGTACGTCGTGACCTCGACCAGACCGGGGATATCCATCAGGCTCCTCAGGCGACCACGGCCGAACCGTCCACACTGACGGCCCGCGTCCGCGCTGCCCATTTTACGGCGGGACCAGTCAACACACTGGTCCCTAGGAACAACGCTCCGACGATGATCCAGCCGATCGGGCCCCAGCCCAGGACCACTGTGGTCAGCAGCGCCGGACCCAGCATTCTGGCGATCGCGGGGCCGGTGCCGAAGAAGCCTTGGTACTGACCCTGCTTGTCGGCCGGTGCCAGTCCGAAGCTGATCTCCCAGGCGCCCGAGGCAAGCTTCATCTCGCCCAGTGTCAGCAGTGCTGCAGCCACCACAAGCACTCCGGCAGCGACCGCCGGGTGCAGCTTCATCGCGGTGAAGGCGAACACACCACACGCGGCCAGCATCGCGATCCCGGCGTACCGGATCGACTTCGTCGCCGTGCGCAGATCGCGAACCTTGCGCGCCACCCGCACCTGGAAGACCATCACGCCGAGCGTGTTCACGATCATCAGCGAGGCGACCGCCCAGCTCGGGGCGTCAGTGCGGGTCACGATCCACAGCGGGCCGATCAGGCTGATCAGCGGCATGAACAGCAGCATGATCGAGTTCAGCAGCGCGAGGACGGCGTACGGGCGATCCCGCAGTACGGCGAGCCGCGGCTCACCCTGGACCCGGACGGTCGCTGCGATCGACGGCACGCGTCGGATCAGCGCGGCGGCGATCAGGAAGCTCAGCGCGTCCACTGCAAAGACCGTCAGGTACGCCGCCTCTGTGTCGAAGCGGAGCGCGATCCCGCCGAGCAGCGCCCCGACCGCCAGCCCACCGTTCACCGTGGCTTGCAGGAAGGCCCGGATCTTGGTGCGCTCGGCAGGCGCGATCAGTCCGGCGAGGAGTGCCTGCCGCGCCGCCGTGAGACCGGTCTGGCTGCAGGCGTAGGCGATCGCGGCCACCAGGAAGAGCGGGAAGCTCCGGACGAACAGGAACGCCGAGACCGAGACCGCCGTACTGAGTGCCAGCAGGATGGCGACCATCCGCGGTCCCTTGCGGTCGGCCAGATTGCCCAGCGGTACGCCGGTCAGGAACCCGACCAGCCACGCGATCGTCAGCCCGAGGCCGACCTGCGCCTCCGACAGCCCGACCACGCGGGTGAAGAACAGCGCCGACGTGACGACGAACGCCCCGTCGCCCACCGCGTTCGCCAGCTGCGCCATCGCCAGATCGCGCGGCGCACCCGCCGGCGGCAAGAACTTGTTCGTCATCATGGGATGAGCCTATGGCCCTGGCGGCCCACGCAGCAGATCCACTTCACCTGGAGTCGGCTGGGCCAATTCCGGAAATTGGTCTGTGGATAACTCACATCCGGTGCCGAGATCACGGCACCTTCTAGGTATGAGCTTCCTTGATCTCGCCCCCAGCTGGTCCGACTACCCCCTCACCGACCCCACCCTGGCCGCCGACGTCGTCGACCTCATGGTCAGCATGGGCGACCGGTACCGAGGCACCTTCACCGCCATCCTCTGCGGCCCCGACGCCCGCTTCCGCGCCGTCGTCGCCATCGACCTGCCTGCGTACTTCGCCGCCGAGGCCACGCGCCTCGACACCCCCAACCTCGATCTCCCCGGCCTCGACACCCCCGGCCTCTGCGCCACCGCCCTGCACCCCATCGTCCCCGCCCTCCGCACCGAGCCCGGCGCCGCCCTCCTCCTGGCCCTGGGCCGCCCTGGCCCGCCCACCTGGCCCGACCTCGACCACGAATGGTCCACCGCCGCCACCCACCTCTGCCGCGCCGCCCAAGTCCCCCTCCTCGGCTTCTACATCGCCACCCCCGGCCACCTCTACCAACCCCTGGAGCTCAACGCAGAAGCCGCCTGACTCGTCCTTGCTATGGAACACTGATGACTGCGACCGTTCGGCAGAAAGGAGACCACGCGATGAGCATCGCCCCCGCTGGTCACGTCGGGCCTTGGACGATCGAAGATGTTGAAAGGCTCCCCGACAATGGCGACCACAGTCGCTACGAACTGCTCACCTCCGGTGTTCTCACTGTGACCCCGGCGCCAGGAACCGTTCACCAGCGCGCTTCGCGCCGCCTCGCCAACCTGCTGGAAGCAGCCGTCGCGGCCGCGAAGGCGCCTTATGAGGTGCTTGAGACGGTCAACGTCGAGATCCCCGGCGGCCGGTTGACGGAGCCGGACATCGTCGTGGTCGATCGCACCGTCTCCGCCACCGCCCCGTCGCGTTATCAAGGTGCCGCCGTCCTGCTCGTCGTCGAGATCGTCTCGCCCAATACGCATCCGCAGGACCGGATCATCAAGCCCGAGCTCTACGCCGAAGCCGGCATTGACTTCTATTGGCGGCTGGAGCCTGAGGGGCGCCCGCACCTGGTTGTCTCCAAGCTCAGCAACGGCAAGTTCGGCCGGGCATTGACCGCCTTCGGTGGAGTGGTTTCCACGATTGACGAGCCGTTCCCGATCCGGCTGGATCCGGCCGCGCTCGCCCGCCAATAAGGGTTCAGCGGACGCCGCGGGGGCGGAACTGGATGCTGATGCGGGGGCCAACGCGACCGCTGGCCTTGGGGATGGCGTGCTCCCAGGTGCGTTGGCAGGAACCGCCCATCACGATCAGATCGCCGTGCCCGAGCGGATACCGAATGGCCGAACCCACCGGACCGCTCAACCCACCCGGCCGTGGCCGAAGAGCGAGCATGCGTGGTTCGCCGACCGAGAGGATCGCGACCATGGTGTCCTCGTGATTCCCGCGACCGATTCGATCACCGTGCCAGGCCACGCTGTCCCGGCCGTCGCGGTAGAAGCACAACCCCGCCGTCCGGAACGGTTCGCCCAGCTCCTCGCGATAGTGCTCGCTCAAGGCGTCGCGAGCCTCGTCCAGAATCGGCACCGGGAGGTCCTGGCTCTCCTCGTAGAAGCACAGCAACCGCGGCACGTCCACCACCCGGTCGTACATCTGCCGCTTCTCCGCGTACCACGGCACATCCCGCACCAACCGCTCGAACACCTGGTCCGCCCCGGTCAACCACCCCGGCAGCACGTCGACCCAAGCGCCCTGCCCAAGCTCCGCCCGTGTGATGCGGTCGAGCGATCCCAACCCCGGATCCTCGAACGCATCCAGCAACGAGCCCTGAAGATCAGCACCCATGCGACGCACTCTACCCGAGATTCGAACATTTGTTCCCATAGGATTCGGTGGCGGTGTCCTCGGACACAACGTCCTCGGACAGAATGGGCCGGGTGACGGTGTCGTGGTGGTCGGTGGTGGCGAGCGTCGCGGGTGGCGTTCTGCTGTTGTGGGCAGCGCTGATCGCCGCGCTGTGGCGCGTCCGGCCTGACGAGCTGCGGATCCGGGACACGCTGCGGCTGCTGCCTGACCTGGTACGGCTCCTGCGTCGGCTGGCCGGGGACCGGGCGCTGCCTCGTGGGGTGCGAATCCGGTTGTGGCTTCTGCTGGCCTACCTCGCGTTGCCGTTCGACGTGGTGCCTGACTTCATCCCGGTGATCGGCTACGCCGACGACGCGGTGATCGTTGCGTTCGCGCTCAGGTCGGTCACCCGCCGGGCCGGACCTGCCGCACTCGATCGGCACTGGCCTGGCTCGCCGGATGGTCTCGCGGCGGTTCGCCGCCTCGTCGGGCTCCCTGCGGGTTGCTGAGACATGCTGACCGACTTCCTGCCCACGCTTCTGGCCGCCTCGGCGGCCGCGTTCGGTCTCGCGGCGTTGTCAGCGGTCGCCGGCTTCGGCGGCGGCGTGCTGCTCCTGCCGGTCTTCACTGCCCTCTTCGGCTTGCGAGTCGCGGTGCCGATGCTGACCCTGACCCAGTTGTCCAGCAACGGCTCCCGAGCATGGCTGAATCGGCGCGACCTCCGCTGGCCGCTGATCGGTTGGTTCGCCCTCGGAGCGGTGCCCTGTGCGGTCGCAGGCGGACTCCTGCTCGCTCACGCGCCACTCGCGCCCCTGAAGAGGCTGCTTGGCGTGTTCCTGGCCGGTGTCGTGGTCTGGCGACGGCTCAAGCCGCATCCGCGCAAGCCCGCTGACCCAGCCTTTGCCGCGGTCGGCGCCGCGTCTGGTCTCGGCTCAGCACTGCTCGGCTCTGTCGGCCCGTTGACCGCGCCGTTCTTCCTGGCCTACGGCCTCACCCGCGCCGCCTACATCGGTACCGAGGCCGTCAGCGCGCTCACCATGCACCTCACCAAGATCGCCACCTACGGAGCCGGTGACCTTCTCACCCGTCAGGTCCTGCTCTACGGCCTCGCGCTCACCCCCGCAACCCTGCTCGGCGCATGGGCGGGAAAGCACGTTGTCGGCCGGATCAGCGACCGACTCTTCGTCTTGCTGGTCGAAGTCGGCCTACTCGCCGCCGGCGCACTGTTCCTCATCGGCCTCTGACACTCTGATGCGCCCTACTCGACGGGTTCCTGGAACGGGCGTACCTCGAGCTTGCGACGACAGACCTTCGACGCCTCGGCCGCGAGCTTGAGCGCGACATCCAGGTCGGGCACGTCCCAGATCCAGACACCGCCGAGGTACTCCTTCGACTCGACGAACGGCCCGTCGCTGACCACGGGCACCTCGCCCCGGGCGTCGATGACCGTTGCCGCGGCCGGGTCGGCGAGCCCGCCAGCGAGTACCCAGTAACCCGCCGCGATCAGCCGCTCGTTGAACTCGCCGACGTCGGGCCGCCCGTCCGTGCTGCCGGGGTTGTCCTTGTCGTCGACCACAGAAACCAGATACCGCATCGGAAGATCCTCTCGGCTGAAGGTGAAGGCATTCTCACCCCTGCTACGAACTCCGGCGCCCCGATCCGACACCCACTCGCTGGTTTCTTCCGTCGGCGTCGAGGCCCCCGATGCGAAGATGGCCGCTCATCCGTTCCATCACACCGGGAGGTCCCGACATGGCCAGCAAGCTCACCGAGCTGGCGATCGACTGCGCCGATCCCGGTGTCCTGTCCAGGTTCTGGTGTGCGGTTCTCGACTACGAGGTGCAGCTCATCGAGGAGGACCTCGTCACCATCGGCTCTCCAACCGTCCCCGAAGGCAGGAACCGCCCCGGCCCACTCCCGCCAACCCTGACCTTCGTGCACGTCCCCGAGGGCAAGACCGTCAAGAACCGGATCCACCTCGACATCAACCCCACCGACCGCGACCAGGCCGCAGAAGTCCGCCGCCTCCTCGACCTGGGCGCCCGCCCCGCCGATGTGGGGCAAGGCGCCGATGCCACCTGGGTCGTCCTCGTCGACCCCGAGGGCAACGAGTTCTGCGTCCTCGCCGGCCGTCACCCCTGACCGTGAAAGGCTCCGGTATGGCGCTGATCCGCAACGTCGATGTCCTGATCGTCCCCGAGGTGGGGGAGTGCCGGGTGGACAAGGCCCAGGACATCCACCTCGCCGACTCCGTGATCACCGCGATCGTCCCCACCGGTACCACGTCATCCGAGCCCGGCGAGGTGATCGACGGCACCGGTCTGCTCGCCGTACCGGGCCTGATCAACTCGCACACCCACAGTCCAATGGTGATGATGCGCGGCGCGGCCGAGGACCTGGCCATCGACGACTGGTTCAACCAGCGCATCTGGCCGATGGAGGTCAACCTCACCCCCGAGCGCGTTCGAGTCGGCGCCCAGCTGGCCTGCGCCGAGATGCTCCTCGCTGGCGTGACCACGTTCGTCGACCACTACTTCCACGCCGACCAGATCGCCCAGGCCGCCATCGAATCCGGTATCCGCGCCGACCTCGCCCCCACCTACTTTTCCTCAGCCGGCCCCGAAGCCATCGACGCCGCGATCGCCGCCACCCGCGACCTCGCCACGCTGCACCCGCGCATCTCCGCCAGCCTCGGCCCACACGCGACGTACACGGTCTCGGACGAGGACCTTCGCCGTACGGCGGATGTCGCCCGCGCCGAAGGCTTCCGCATCCACCTGCACGCCGCCGAAACCGACGACCAAACCCAAGCCTCCTTGGACAAACACGGCGTCACCCCGATCCAGGTTCTCGAACGCACCGGCGTCCTCGACGCCGGCGCCCTGATCGCCCACGGCTGCGGCATCCGCGACGCAGACCTCCCGATCCTGGAGCGCTACGCGGACCGTACGACGATCGCCACGTGCCCCAAGGTCTACCTGAAACTTGCCATGGGCAACGGAACCCCGATCAAGCAACTCCACGAGCTCGGCATCCCCATCGGCATTGGTACCGACGGCGCCGCCGTTCACAACACCTTGGACGTCTGGGAATCCCTCCGCCTGCTGGCCCTCACCCAGAAACACCAGCAAAACAACGCCGAATGGATGACCGTCTCCGACACCCTCCGCCTCGCCACCCGAGGCAGCGCCGCCGCGGCCGGCCACTCCGACACCCTTGGCGCACTCGAGCCAGGCCGCCAAGCCGACATCACCCTGGTCGACCTCTCAGCTCCCCACAACCAACCTCTCCACGACCCGAGAGCAGCCCTCGTCTACTCGGTCCGCGCCTCTGACGTCCACACCGTCCTGGTCGCCGGCGAGGTAGTAGTCCGCAACCGCCAACTCACCAAGCTGGACCTGGCCGAGGTCCTCGCCGACGCGAAAGCCCTGGCCCACACCCTCGTAGACCTCTCCCAAGGCGGCGCCGTCCAGCACTACGCGCCCTAAACGCTGAAATGTCGCAGCACCTGCTCGGCGACCTCGTGCGGTCCGACCGCGCTGGTATCGATGACCAGTTCGTCGAGATCCGCGGCCTCGAGGCGCTTGGCGACCTCGTCGTACCGCTCCAAGTGCCACTCCAAAGCCGAGTCCTGGCTAGCGCGGTACCGCCCCCGCAACCGCAGCCTGGTGACCTCACTGTTGGCAGTCAGCCGAACCATCCGCACCGGAACCCCAACCGCAGCCTCATACCTCTCCCGAGCCGCCACTGTCGAGATCACCCCGCACATCACCAACTGCCGCGGCCCCACCGACCGATAGTTCGCCCACACCGCCGCAATGTTCCGAGCCTCCACCACCGCGTTGTCCCCATCCGCCGGCGGCCACGACCGGTGAAACCAGTCCACGTCCATCAGACTGAACGGCGTACCGGCCTGTGCCAGCAGGTCCCCGACATGATCAAGCGTCGACGACTTGCCAACCCCATAACCACCATTCAGAAAGATCGCGAAGTCAGCCACCCACCCATCCAAGCACCGCAGACAGACGTGTGCCCCGGCCGCTACCGACCGGGGCACACCTCACTCAGCTAGAACCCGACGATCAGGTGATCGTCAGGGTCCGGATCGCGCTGTAGGCCAGGGTGTGGTCGCCGTCGCTCGGGAAGTAGACCCGGTAGGCGATCTTGCCCTTGTACGGCGGCTTGATCCCGAAGGCGTAGGCACCAGTGGTGCTCAGCTTCGCCGAACCGGCCGCCGTCCACGTCTTGCCGACCAGTCGCTGCAACTGCACCGACTTACCCGAGTGCGCCGGGTTCACCACACCGCTGAGCTTCGTGCTCGAGCCCAGCTTGACCGACGACGGCGCCAGCGTTGACGAGATGGTCGGCGTGACCGAGACAGTGATGTCGTTGGTCCGCGTTCCCATCAGATCACCGTTACCGGCGAACGTCAGCATATAGACGGCCGAGTACCCCGGCTTGAAGGTGTAGCTCACGGTTCCCGTCGACGAAGCGCCCAGCGTCGTCAGCAACTTGAACGTCGTCCCGTTCGCGGGCCGCGAGTAGATGCTCATCGGCAACGCCGGGTACGCCTTGCCGTCGATCCCGACCGTGCTGCCCTTCAGCGTGATGGTCCCGCCGATGTTCAGCTTCGTCGCCGTCGTCGAGATCCCCGACTTCATGCCCTTCAGCTGGGTGGAGTTCCGCGCGCTGACGTTGCCGGTCCGGTCCTTGGCCCAGGCGGCGTAGGTGAACGTCGTTCCCGCGGGGAGCCCGACGTTCTGGAAGCTCGATGCCGTCCCGGAGTAGACCAAGGTGCCGCTCGTCAACGTCGGAACCGAGGTCCCGTTGAAGCGCCGCACGATGATCTGGTCGAGGTCCCCGAGCGCCGGGATCTTCCACGACAGGTTCGCCTTCTGGAACGCCCCCGTCGCGTCGAAGCTCCCGACCGGCGCCGGAGCGAGGTCAACAGTCGAGAACACGCTGCTGAACGGCGCCAGCGCCGCCCCACCGGTCTCCTGAACCCCGGTCACCTGAATCTGGTACGGCGAGTTGTCGAGCAACGGAGTCGTCGGAGTCAGCACGACCGTCCGGGTGTCCGCGGTGTACTCCGGCGTGGTCGCCACGACCGCCCCGGTCTTCCCGTTCACCAGCCGAACGGTGTCAGCAGTCACCGTGGCCGCATCAACCGTCCGCGCAAACGTCACAGCCGGCTTCGTGGTGACGGCCGCGCCGGCCGACAGATCAGCCGGAGTCGCATTCAGCACTGGGTAGGCAACACCGGCGGTGGTTCCGCCGGCACCCTGCTCGACGACATCGAGCGAGTACTGCCGGGTGTCCCGCGAGCCGTTGGCGTTCCGTACCGCGATGTAGGCATCTCCAGGCGGAGTGCTGACATTGGCGGTCGCGTTCAACGGTCCCCAGACCGGGAAGCCGTCAGGGTCGGTCTCGGTCGGGAACGGAGTGACCGCTCCGCCGACCCGCTGCAGTTGAGCGTCGTACACCTCGAACTCCGGTGCGAAGTTCGGCCCTCGGTTGTCTTCGTCGAAGAGCGGGCCGGACAGCGAGACAGTGATGTTGCGTGCGGCCGGAACGCTGACCTTGTACCAGTCGACGTCGCCTTCGACGGCGATCGCTCCATGGACCGGGGTCCCGGTGATGACGGTCGCGCGGGCCGGCTGGTCGTTGCCGTCGGCTGCCGCGGTCGCGAAGTCGCCCGTCCACTTGCCGCCGAGTGCGGCGTACGCGTCGAGGATGCCCGCACCGTAGTACGGGTCGGTGCCACGCGGGCCGGCGTCACGGGCGGTGCTCTTCAGCCGCGCCGCGATCTGGGCCGGCGTGTACGACGGCCACTTGTTCTTCATCATCGCCGCGACCCCGGCCACCATCGGCGCCGAGCAGGACGTGCCGGTGCACGAGAAGACCGGGTCGTCGCCCGGGTCGGTCAGCCGCACCGGACCAGACGTCAGCGTCCGCCAGCCGGGCGCTGCGATGTCCACCCAGTCGCCGTGGCTGCTGAAGCTGGTCACCGCGCCGGAGTAATCGGTCGCGCCGACGGCAATGACCTCCGGGTACGACGCCGGGTACTGCAGCCGGCCGTCTCCGTCGTTACCGGCCGAAGCCACGATCACAACACCCTTGGCGACGGCGCGCTTGATCGCGTCGTGCAGCAGCGGGCCGTCTTCTTCGTCGCTGCCGAAGGACATGTTCGCGACCTTGGCGCCGTGCGCGACCGCCCAGTCGAGACCCTCGATGATGTCGGAGTCGTAGCCCTGGCCCTTGCTGTTCAGGACCTTGACCGGCATCGCCTTGCCGTTCCAGGCGATGCCCGCGGTACCGATCCCGTTGTTGGCGGCGGCGGCGATGATGCCCGTCGTCATGGTGCCGTGGTAGTGGTCGTCGGTCGGGTTGGTCGGCCGCGCACTCGAGACGGCGTTGAAGCCCTGGACGAGGTGACCCTTGAGATCGGGATGGGTGAGGTCGGCACCCGTGTCCAGGACCGCGACGATCTGGCTGCCGTTCGTCTTGGACAGGTCCCAGGCCTGCGGCATCCGGATCGTGTTCATCGAGCTGGCCTGGCCCCATCGGCCGCTGTCGTACATCGGGTAGTAGAGATCGTTCGGTACGGCGGTGGCGTAGCGGACGTAGTTGAGCGAGGCCATCTCGACCGTCGGGTCGGCCTTGACCTTCTTCAGCAGCTCCGGCGCGGGCGTCGTACCGGTGATCTTGACCGTGGTGGAAGAGACCGAGTCCTCGGTCTTCGTCCGGAACTTGGACAGCACGGCCTTGCGGGCGGAAGCGGTCGCGCCCGGCTTGAACTTGACGACGACGGCGTTCGGCTCGTACGTCGGCTTACCCGGCGGCGTGTGCCGGTTCTCGAACTTCGGTACGACTGGCGTCCGGTCTTCAGCGGCAGCACCGGACGAGCCGTTCAGCACGACCAAGGCGCCCGCGACCAGCGCGGCTGGAACAGCCGCACGCAGCAAATGGGCAGGGCGGAACTTCAAAGGGACCCCCCCAAGGGTCTCAGAGTGATAGTGAGCGGAGTATCGCAGAATTTCGGTCCACTCCGCTTTGTGATTCCGATGACAAAACGTGCAATCACGTGTAAGCGCCGCCGGATCGGGGAAAAGTTTCACGCTTTACCGCAAAGGACGTAACGCGGTGGTCGCGTTCCGCGATGGAGCGGTCGATGAACACCGAGGAAACGCCCGCACGCGGGGATGGTGACAAGGAACCGTGGCGCGCAAGGATGTGGCTCGAGACAGCCGGCCTGCTGGGGGCGAGCCTCGCCCTCCGGCCTGTGGAGGACATCGTGCCAACGGTGGTGGGTGTGGCAATAGGCGTGCTCAGGCCCGGTTTGCTGGTGGGCTTCTACTGGCGGAGCGCGGTGTGGGCCGAGCGAGTGGCTCGGCGGAAGGAGATCTACCACCCGCAGTACTTCGTGCTGGGGCCGATCGGATTGGTGATGGCACTCGTGGCGCGGGACGGGCGTGCAGTGCGTTGAGACAGGACTGCCACGGTCCCGGTAGGTGGCCGGGACCGTGGCATCGCTCGGTGGCTAGACGGCTGTGAAGTACCAGCGTTGGCAGGAGCCGCCGTGGAAGGGCCAGACGATGACGTCGGCGCCGCGGGCGGCGGAGCAGCCGGCTACGTCGAGGGACTTGCCGGAGCCGGTGCCGAGGATCTGGTAGGCGCCGCCGATGATGGGGGTGATGGTCCAGGTCTGGCAGTCGGTGCCCTGGTCGTCGAAGAGGTCGACGGGGGTGGCGTCGGCGGTGGAGCAGCCGCTGACCTCGAGGGCCTTGCCGGTGTTGCCGTCGAGGATCTTGAAGGTGTTGCCGGTGGTGCGGACGATGTGCCACTGCTGGCAGGGGCTGGTCAGGATGCGGTCCCACATCCGGACGTTGGCGCCGTTCTGGGACTGGCAGTCCTGGACGTCGAGGTCGAAACCGCCGACCTCGGCCTTGATCCGGTAGATGCCGTCCTCCATCGGCGGCGGGGGATTGCCGGCGACATCGAGGAAGTTGCTGTCGATGTTGATCGTGACGCCGCCCCAGGTCTCGTTGTGGTCACCCTTGTACTGGTGGAGACGCTGGTGGTTGGCCCAGAGGCCGGCCGGGATGTACTGACCGCCGTTGGTGTCGGCGGCGCTGTTCCACCAGGCGAACCAGAGGTGGTCGGGCATCAGCCAGCGGCTGTCGCCGGCGGAGTTGGCCAGGTCGCGGCCGCCGGAACCGGCGCTGCTGTAGACGCCGCTCAGGTAGCCGCGGGCGTGCAGGGTCTCGGTCCAGCCGGAGATGTAGGACATGATCGCGTCGCGGCAGGCGACGGTGCTCGTGTACGCCTCGATGTCGGAGTAGAGAGCGCTCCCCGCGCCGATCCCGAGGGCGGCGGCCGCGTTGGCGGAGGCGGTTGCCGAGCTGGCGCCCTGGCTGCGCGCGGTGCCGAGGTCGAAGGACATCTTCGGGTTCCGGCTGCCGCACGGTGCCTGGTAGCCGACGTCGATCGGCATGAACGACCAGCCGTTGGCGGCGTTCGACGAGACCCACGAGGCGGTCAGGTTGGCCTGGCTGCAGGAGCGGGATGCGCCACTGATGTAGATGCCGACGGCCTTGAACGGTGAGGCTTTCCAGGCGTTCATGGCACCCAGCGACGGCGCGGTGCACTGGTCGAAGGCCTGCTGGTTGATCATGGTGCCTGGGGCAACAATCGTGTCCGCGGGCGCCATCGCGGCCGCCTTCGGCCGCACCAGTTGAGCTGCGGCGGCCTTCGAGGTGACGCGCGCCCGGCCGAGGATCTGCCGTACGGCGGCCTCATCCGACGATGCGCCGTGGACTGCGGTGACCAGGACGCCGGCATCCTCGACCCCGACCTGGATCTCGTTGTCCGACGACGGTGCCGCGGCGGCCGCCGTACTGGCTGAGGCTGCGACCGCGGCGGGTCGGGGAGCGGAGCCGGAGAGCGGTTCCAGGATCAGGCCCGCGGTGCGTCCGGTCAGATGGGCGGGGCAGTTCTGCTGTGCGGCCGGCCGGCCGACGTAGACCGCTGGGCGGTCGAAGCGCACGCAGGCCGACGGGTCCTTGGTCAGGTCGACGACCTGCCACGACTTCGGTACGGCGACCTGGTACCCGTGGTAGCTGACGGTCCGTTCGTCCGGCGCGGCCTGGGCCGGTCCGACGGCGGTGGCTGCGGTGAGTGTCAGCGCGACGCCGGTGAGTAGGGTGAGAGGACGGAGCATGAGCACTTCCTCGGGGAGGGGCGGGCGTAGTCGTCCTAGTGGACTGGACCGGCCGCCAACACCTCAACCCCTTCGATTGAGGTTTCAGTGATTCAGGTGACAGCAAGGAGTAAGACGTGGCTGAAGCGGCAGTGATTCCTGAGGCGGCCGGTTGGCGGCGTGCGCCGTTCACCGGGGCCGGGCAGACCTACGACTGCTTCGAGAAGGGCGAAGGCCCTGGCATCGTGATGATCCCGGAGATCCCCGGCCTCACCCCGGACGTCCTCGGGTACGCCGAACATCTCGTCAGCGAGGGCTTCACCGTCGTCATCGCCTCACCCTTCGGTACGCCGGGAAAGCCGGAGAGCGCTCTCTACGTTCTCGGCGTCGTTGCCCGGCTGTGCGTCTCCAAGGAGTTCCGCGCGTTCGCCACGAACGCCCAGCGGCCGATCACCCAGTACCTGAGAGCGGTTGCTGTGGATCTCGCCGCGCGGACGCCCGGTCGGGGCGTTGGCGTGATCGGGATGTGCTTCACCGGCGGCTTCGGCCTGGCCACCGCGGTCGAGGACGTGGTGAAGGCGCCCGTACTGAGTCAGCCATCGGTCCCACTGCCGCTGACCGCCAAGATGCGCCGCGATCCGGGGCTGTCCCGCCAGGAGCTCGACGTGATCAAGGAGCGCACCCGGACGGACGGGTTGTGCGTCCTCGGAGTGCGCTTCAGCAAGGACTCGATGGCACCGGCCGACCGGTTCGCGACACTGCGCTCCGAGCTGGGCGATGCCTTCGAGGTCATCGAGCTCGACTCGGGGCCCGGCAACCCTGACGGCTACCCCAAGTCCGCGCACTCCGTCCTGACCCGCGAGGTCCGTGAGAACCCGCCGAACTCGGCTTTCCACGCCCGCGCCCGGACGGTCGAATTCTTCCGCGAGCGGTTGAGCCCGACGAGCTGAAACGACACCCGGGGTTACCGGACTGATCGTTCTCCATAACGCTGCGTGCGGAAATGTTAAAGCAGCGTTGAGGAATTCCCGGGCTGTGATTGCCCACGCCCCAGCCGGGGAACCAACGGGGCCTGGGGCCACCGCTTTTGTTGCGGTGTGCAAAGGAGGAAGAGCGGTGGGTGACGCTCGGTGATTACCTCTGGTTGAACCAGCAATGTCGTGGGACGATCAGCCCCGGTGCACACATCCAGGGGCACTATCAGGGGGCGGGGATGGCGCGAGCCAGGCAACAGGACAGCAGTCCTCCGGTGGAGGCAAAGCTGACCGAAGCAGCATCCAACGGCAAGGTGAGCAACGTGAGCACGACGACCGACGTACCGGTCACCGAGGAGCACTGGTCCGAGCGGCCGATCGGGCGCGTGGAGGTTCCAGCGCTGGGGGAGTTCAGTACGCCGGTCCGGGTCGACGAGATCGCGGTCGCCGCGATGGCGCTGTCCGAGAACCTCGACGCAGCGACCCGTGGAATGCCGGAATCCGTTGCCCTGCGTGAGTTCCGTCGCGAACTCGACCAGGCCGCGAGCACCTTCCGTACTCTCGCCGGCAAGCTCGAAGCGACTGCCGGCAGCCTCGTCAGGCTGGCTGCCAACGACGGCGAAACCTGTGGGGTCGGCTGGGGTGTTTGCCCTGAGCACAATCTCACCTTGATGAACGTCGGTGAGACGGTCACGTGCCACATCCTCGGCTGCCACCGGCAGAACGAGGGCGCGGTCGAGCGCTGTGAGCACCCGGTGGCCTACCGCGTCGTCGACGCCGCGGGCCCGGCGCTGCTTACCTGCGCCGGGCACGCGATCGCCTGTCGCCTCTACCTGGAGAACCCTGTCATCACCGCGGCAGGCGACAGCATGGAACTCTTCTAGGTGATCCGGACCGACGTCAGCTGGTCGTTGGCGTTGGGGGAAAGGTTCACGAAGTTCGGCGTATCCGCGGTCCGGACCCAGGTCTGTCCGGTGAAGTTGTCCTCGGCATAGATCGTCACGGTCCAGCCCGCGGGCACCTTCACCGACGATGCCCAGTTGTCCTGCACCCCGGCGGCCACCAGTTGCGCCCGGGTGTAGTTGCCCTTAGCAAGAACTGCGCCCGCGGTGCCGCCGTAGTCGATGTGCTGGTAGAAGATCACGCCGCTGCTGCCCTGCGCGGGCCACGGCACCGTAGGCCGCGTTGCCGTCAACGGTATCTGGCCTTTGAGCATCCGCCCGCCGTCGTTCGTCAACCGCAGGTAGTAGTCCGACGTGCACGCCGTACCGTCCTCGTCGAGGGCGCGGATCCCAGACCCAGAAGGAATCCAGGCAGCGCTCTCCGCGGTCTTCGCGATCTGGTTGCCCTCGTTGTACTCGTCGAACATCGAGATGTAGAACCCTTGGACGCCGACCCGCGTCAGGTTGTAGAACTGCCGCCACATCAGCTCGCCGTGCTGCCGGTGCCCGGACGACAGGTCGCCCGGAATCACGCAGGGCTGGTAGTCGATGCCATGAGCGTTGCAGTCGGCCTGGTCCTGCTGATTCACGTTGTTGTAGTAGTGATCCGCTCCGGCGATGTCGCTGATCCGGCCGACCATCCAGGGCGAGATCATGTTGAACGCGTGGTAGACCTCGAGATACCCGGGCCGTGAATCCTCGTTACCAGGAAGCCAATGCGTCGGTACGCCGCCGATCACGTAGCAGCCCTGCGCCTTGAACCAGTTCACGACATCCAGGCAGACCGAGGCCGGGAACGCCTTGTTGGCCTCGTTGAAACCGAAGCCCCAGATGCACACGACCGGCTTGCCGTTCTGGTACGCGTACGCCGAGGACGACGTGTACGCACGCATCTTGTTGGTCCAGTCGGTCTTCATCTCCGACTGCATGTTCGTCCAGTCGGTGGCGTCGTACATGATGTAGAACTTCCGCCCGTACTGCTCCGCGGCCTGGCGCACCTTCGCCGCCATCGCGTCGCGGGTCGGGCCTTCGCCGCCGGTCGGGTTGAACCGTTGCAGCGCAGCCGTGTCGCAGCCGTTCTGCTGCATCCGCTGGAAGTGCGTGTTCACGGTCTGCTGCGTGTACGACGAGAAAAGCTTTGCCGGCTGTCCGTTTCCGAGGTTCGAGTACGCCGTCTGGTACGTCGAGGTGTACTCGCGCACATCCGGCCAGCTCACGATCGCGGTGTTGTTCGGGGCCGGCGGCTGACCCCAGTTGCTGCTCCAGTGCCACCAGGCGTTGATGGGGGAGCCATCACCGGGGGCCGCGAACCAGCCTTGGTAGCCGACGGTCACTTTGCCGACGACGTCGCCTGGGGGACTGGCCGCATAACTCAACTGTGGAAGGGATCCGGCCGCTGTGGCAGCGGCAGCGGAGGCGAGCAGGGTACGACGAGAAAGCTTCATGGCGGTTCTCCTGGGGGCGGGAGAGTAGCAAATTGTGAACAGAGTGTTGCAAGAAATCGATCGTGACAACCCCTTGACGCGAAACTGTTCGAAACTTAGTTTGTTGGCTCAACAGACAAAGTCTGTGATCGGGCTCACAGAGCATAGAGGGTGGGGGTGAGCGTATGACGCTGAGCGACGGCCGCCGTCCCGGGGATCGCGCGGTCGCGGCGGACCACGTCTCGCTGCGCCGCAACAACCTCTCGGTCGTCCTGCGCCATGTCCGTGAATCAGGCCCGAAGTCCCGCGCCCGGATCGCCGCCGACACCGGCCTGAACAAGGCGACCGTCAGCAGCCTGGTCGCCGAGCTGGTCGAACGCGGCCTGCTCCGCGAAGGCTCCGCCGACTCCACCCGCGCCCTCGGCCGCCCCGGTCAGCTCGTCGAGCTCGACGGCAGCGGCGTCTGCGGCGTGGGTGCCGAGGTCAACGTCGACTACCTCGCCGTCACCGCACTCGACCTGGCCGGCGACACCGTGATCGAGCGCCGCGTCCCCCTCGACGTCGCCCACCTCGAGCCCGGTACGACGCTCGACCGGCTCGCGGACCTGATCCGGGAGGCCCTGGATGCCGTGGAAGCGCGGTCCGGTCAGCTCGCCGGTGTCACCTTGGCCGTTCCTGGTCTGGTCCGTGGCGATACCGGCGCCCTGAGCCTCGCTCCGAACCTCGGTTGGGGTGAGCTCGAGGTCGCTGCGGAGATGCGCACCCGGCTCGGCGAACCGTCGTACTCGCTGCTGATCGACAACGAGGCAAACCTCGCGGCGCTCGCGGCGTACTCGGAGCTTCGCAAGGACGGGCCGGTGCAGGACCTCGTGCTGCTCACCGGTGCGGTCGGTGTCGGTGGCGGTGTCGTGTCGAACGGGCACCTGCTCCGCGGCGGTCGCGGCTACAGCGGTGAGGTCGGGCACATGCCGGTCGCGCCGCCCGGCCGGATCTGCGGCTGCGGCCGGACCGGTTGCTGGGAGACCGTGGTCGGGCTCAGCGCTTTGTTGCATCAGGCAACCGACAGCGACGACCCGGTCCGCGATCCGTCGCTGGACGTCGAGCAGCGGCTGGCCGGGATCACCCAGCGCGCCGAGGACGGCGACGCGCGCACCCTGCAGGCGCTCAAGGACGTCGGCGCCTGGCTGGGCATCGGCGGCGCGATCCTGGTGAACATCCTGAACCCGGACGTCCTCGTGCTCGGCGGATACTTCGCGGCCCTCGGCCCGTGGCTGAAGGAGCCGCTCGAACAAGCCATCCGCGATCGCGTGATCGCGCCGAACGGCGGCGGCTGCCGCGTGGTCCGCTCCGAGCTCGGTTTCGCTGCCGCCGTCCGCGGCGGCGCACAGATCGCGCTCGACCAGGTGTTCGTCGACCCGACCATGATCGGCCGGGCGGAATCAGGAGTCGCGCAATGAGTGAGACCGCCCCTATGACAGAGACGGCACTGCTCACCATGACCGGGATCGTCAAGGAGTTCCCCGGGGTCCGGGCGCTCGACGGTGTCGATCTCGACGTCCGCGCCGGGGAGGTGCACTGCCTGCTCGGCCAGAACGGTGCCGGCAAGTCGACGCTGATCCGGGTGCTGACCGGTGCCCACCAGCCCGACGCGGGCGAGATCCGGATCAACGGCGAAGAGGTTCAGCTCAACAGCCCGACCGCCTCGATCGACCGCGGCATCGCGGCGATCTACCAGGAGCTCGACCTTGTCCCCGGTCTGTCCGTGGCCGAGAACATCTTCCTTGGTCACGAGCCGTCCCGCTTCGGCTTCAGCCGCCGTCACGAAGCGGCCTCGAAGGCCCGCGAGATCCTCCAGGGTCTCGGCCACGGCGAGATCCCGGTACGGCGTGAGGTCGGCTCGCTGCCGGCCGCGGGGCAGCAGGTCGTGAGCATGGCGAGAGCGCTCTCCAGGGACGCTCACCTGATCGTGATGGACGAGCCCTCCGCCGTACTGGATCCCGAAGAGGTCGCGAACCTCTTCCGGGTGATCAAGGGTCTGACCGCTCGCGGGGTGGCCGTGGTCTACATCAGCCACCGGCTCGAGGAGATCCGCGAGATCGGCGACCGGGTGACCGTGCTGAAGGACGGCGCGACCGTAGCGACCGGCTTGGACGCGCGGGAGACGCCGACCCAGGAACTCATCCGGCTGATGACCGGCCGCTCGATCGAGTACGTCTTCCCGCCCCGCGCCGAGATCCTGAGCACCGCCCCTGTGGTGCTGTCGGTCGAGGGGTTGAGCAGGCCGGGTGAGTTCGCGGAGATCTCGTTCGAGGTGCGGGCCGGCGAGATCGTCGGCTTCGCCGGCCTGGTCGGTTCCGGCCGCTCCGAAGTACTGGAGACCGTGTACGGCGCGCGCCGAGCGGCAACCGGCCGCGTGACGGTCGACGGGTCCGAGCTGCGGCCCGGCCGGGTGCAGTCCGCCGTGAAGGCTGGTGTCGGACTGGCTCCCGAGGAACGCAAGAGTCAGGCACTGCTGATGGACGAGGCCGTGTTCAAGAACATCACGGTCTCGACGATGGATCGCTTCGCCAGCGGCGGTTTCCTGAACCGGACCGCCGAGCGCGCAGCAGCCACCAAGCTGGCCGAGTCGCTCGACGTCCGCCCACCTGGCGTCGACCGCCCGGTCCGGAACCTGTCCGGCGGCAACCAGCAGAAGGTCGTGCTGGCTCGTTGGCTCCTGCGGGATTGCCGGGTGTTGCTGCTCGACGAACCCACCCGGGGCGTCGACGTCGGCGCCCGCTCCGAGATCTACGCCCTGGTTCGCAAGCTGGCCGCCAGTGGTGTCGCGATCGTGCTGGTCTCCAGCGAGGTCGAGGAAGTGCTCGGTCTGGCCGACCGGGTCGTCGTACTGCGGGAGGGGCAAGCCGTCCACACGGGACCCGCACAAGACATCGACGAGCACCAGGTGCTCGACTTGGTAATGGAGGGAAGCTCGGTGTGAGTGAGGCACCTTTGGAGACAACGACTTCTTCGACCCAGGCAACGGTCGCCCCGCCGACAGCGCAACGTTCGACGAGTCTGCTCAGCACTGGCATCGGCCGGAATCTCGGTCTGGTGGTGGCGCTGGTCGTGCTCTGCATCGTGGGGGCGGTGACCGCGGGCGACACGTTCGCGACCGGGCCCAACGTGCTGACGATCCTGCGGCTGGCCGCAGTGGTCGGTGTGGTCAGCATCGGAATGACGTTCGTGATCACCGGCGGCGGAATCGACTTGTCGGTCGGAGCGATCCTCGCGCTGTCCTCGGTCTGGGCCACGACGCTGGCCACCCAGCAGTTGGCGGACAGCTACGGCTGGATCGTCATGGTCAGTACGGCGCTCCTGGTAGGCGCCGCGTGTGGCCTGGTGAACGGACTGCTGATTGCCTACGGCAAGATCGTGCCGTTCATCGCAACGCTGGCGATGCTGGCTGCGGCACGCGGTCTGGCCGAGATCATCTCGGACCGCCGGACCCAGATCGTCGCGAACAACTCGTTCGTGGACTTCTTCGGCGGCTCGCTGATCGGCGTACCGGTGCTGGTCTGGATCTTCCTGCTGGTCGCCGCGGCCGGCTGGGTGGTCCTGAACCGGACCACGTTCGGCCGCCGGACGTTCGCCGTCGGCGGCAACGCGGAAGCGGCCCGCCTCGCGGGGATCAAGGTGCAGCGGCACACAGTGGCGCTGTATGTCCTGGCCGGGCTGTGCTGCGGGATCGCCGCGGTGATGCTGATGGCACGGACGACAACGGGGAGCTCGACCCACGGTCAGTTGTACGAACTCGACGCGATCGCGGCGGTGGTGATCGGCGGCACGCTGCTGTCCGGTGGCCGCGGCACGATCGTCGGCACGGTGTTCGGCGTCCTGATCTTCACCACGCTCAACAACGTCTTCACCCTCAACAACCTGAGCATCTCCGCCCAGTCCGTCGCGAAGGGCCTGATCATCGTGATCGCGGTCCTGCTGCAGCAACGCCTCGCCAGTCGCACCACCAGTTCATAGGAGACACCGATGTCCCGTTCCGCCCGTACCATCATCGTTGCCGGCGTTGGCGTGCTCGCCCTGGCCGCCTGTACCAGCAACACCCCGAAGGCCGAGACCACCAACGACGCGGCCAACACCTCGGCCGTGTCCGCCGGGAAGAACGACGAACCCGGCAAGAAGGTCAAGATCGGCTTCTCCGCGCCCGCCGCCGACCACGGCTGGATGGGTGCGATCACCAAGGCCACCCAGGCCGAGGCGAAGAAGTACTCCGACGTCGAGCTGATCGTTGCCGAGGGCACCAACGACGTGAACCTGCAGATCAGCCAGGTGGAGACCTTCATCAACCAGAAGGTCGACGCTATCGTGCTGCTGCCCTTCGACGGCGCCGCCCTGACCGCGGTCGCGACCAAGGCGATGGAGGCCGGGATCACGGTCGTCAACGTCGACCGGGAGTTCGACAACCCGGCCGCCGCGCGCACCACGGTACTCGGCGACAACTACGGCATGGGCCGGTCGGCCGGCAGCTACATCTGCTCGCAGCTCAAGGACAAGAAGGACGCGATCGTCGCGGAGATCGCGGGCATCGACTCGCTGCCGCTGACCCAGGACCGCAGCAAGGGCTTCAAGGAGTCCCTCGCGGGCTGTGGGCTCAAGGTGAACAACCGGGTCGCGGCCGAGTTCACCGTCGAGTCCGGTGAGAAGGCAGCGGCCAACCTGTTGCAGGCGGCCCCGAAGATCGACGCGATCTGGAACCACGACGACGACCAGGGCGTCGGCGTGATGGCGGCGATCAAGAACTCCAACCGCAAGGACTTCTTCCTGGTCGGCGGCGCCGGTTCGGCCAACGTCATGCGCGACATCAAGTCCGGTACGTCGTTGGTCAAGGCAACCGTCGTCTACCCGTCCACGCAGGGTGCCGACGGCATCAAGCTGGCCCGGCTGCTGGTGCAGAAGAAGGCCCTCGGCGACCTGGTGGAGGTCGAGGTCCCGCGCAAGGTCCAGCTGTTCGCACCGGTCGTCACCAAGGACAACGTCGACCAGTACCTGCCGTCCGCCTTCGAAAGCTAAGGAAACCTCAGATGACCGACCTCGGCATCGGCCTGATCGGGTATGCGTTCATGGGCGCGGCCCACTCGCAGGCCTGGCGGAGCGCGCCGCGCTTCTTCGACCTGCCGCTCAACCCGACGATGACCGTCCTCTGCGGCCGCAACGCTGACGCCGTACAGGCTGCTGCGGGCAAGCTCGGCTGGCAGGAGACCGAGACCGACTGGCGCAAGCTGCTCACCCGCGACGACGTACAGGTCATTGATGTCTGTACGCCGGGGGACAGTCATGCCGAGATCGCGATCGCGGCCCTGCAGGCCGGCAAACACGTGCTGTGTGAGAAGCCGCTGGCCAACACGGTCGCCGAGGCCGAGGCCATGACTGCGGCCGCCGAGGCCGCGAAAGCAAACGGCGTCCGCTCGATGGTCGGGTTCACCTATCGCCGGGTCCCGGCGATCGGGCTCGCCCGGCAGCTGGTTGCCGAGGGCAAGCTCGGTACCATCCGGCACGTCCGGGCGCAGTACCTGCAGGACTGGATCGCCGACCCGGAGGCGCCGCTGTCGTGGCGCCTCGACAAGGAGAAGGCCGGCTCCGGTGCGCTCGGCGACATCGGTGCGCACATCATCGACCTGACGCAGTACATCACCGGTGACAACATCGCCGAGGTGAGCGGCCAGCTCGAGACCTTCGTCAAGGAGCGCCCGGTCGCCGCCTCGGAACACACCGGCTTGTCCGGTACGGCGGGCACCGAGCGCGGCCCGGTCACCGTCGACGACGCGGCCGTGTTCCTGGCGAAGTTCGACTCGGGCGCACTCGGTGTCTTCGAGGCGACCCGGTTCGCGACCGGCCGCAAGAACGCGATCCGGATCGAGATCAACGGCAGTGCGGGCAGTCTCGCCTTCGACTTCGAGGACATGAACGTCCTGCACTACTACGACGCGACCGAAGACTCCCGGACGGCCGGCTTCCGCCGCATCCTCGCGACCGAGGCCGTCCACCCGTACGTCGAGGCGTGGTGGCCACCGGGTCACCTGCTCGGCTACGAGCACGGATTCACCCACCAAGTCGTCGACCTGGTCACTGCGATTGCCGAGGGCACCGATCCGGCGCCGTCGTTCGCGGACGGGCTGCGGGTCCAGCGTGTGCTGGCCGCGATCGAGACCAGTTCGACGTCCCGACAATGGCAGGAGATTCCCGCATGAACTCATACACACCCAGCAGAGACGACAAGTTCTCCTTCGGTCTGTGGACCGTGGGCTGGGAAGGCGTCGACGTCTTCGGTACGGCGGTTCGCCCGGCGATGGACCCGGTCCACGCCGTGGAGAAACTCGCCGAGCTCGGCGCCGCCGCCATCTCGTTCCACGACGACGACCTGGTACCGGACGACAAGACCCGGACCCAGACCCTGGAACGCTTCACCAAGGCCCTGGCCGACACCGGCATCGTGGTCGAGATGGCCACCACGAACCTGTTCAGCCACCCGGTCTTCAAGGACGGCGGCCTCACCGCCAACGACCGTCAGGTACGGCGGTACGCGCTCGCCAAGGTGCTGCGCAATCTCGACCTGGCCGCCGAGCTGGGCGCGTCGACGTACGTGCTGTGGGGCGGTCGCGAAGGCGCCGAGTCCGGCGGCTCGAAGGACGTCCGGGCCGCGCTCGACCGGTACAAGGAGTCGATGGACATCCTGTGCGCGTACGTACGCGAGCAGGGCTACAACATCCGCTTCGCGATCGAGCCGAAGCCGAACGAGCCGCGCGGTGACATCCTGCTGCCGTCGATCGGGCATGCCATTGCCTTCATCAACGATCTCGCGGACCCGAAGCTGGTCGGGATCAACCCCGAGGTCGGGCACGAGCAGATGGCCGGCCTGAACTACGCGCACGGGATCGCCCAGGCGTTGTGGCACGGGAAGCTCTACCACATCGACCTCAACGGGCAGCACGGTCCGCGGTTCGACCAGGACCTGCGGTTCGGGGCCGGGAACCTCCGCGAGGCGTTCTGGACCGTCGACGTACTGAACGGATCGGAGGGCCGGCCCGGCTACGACGGGTACGTGCACTTCGACTACAAGCCGCCGCGCACCGAGGACGAGGAGGGCGTCTGGGAGACCGCGCGGGGCTGTATGCGCAACTACCTGATCCTGAAGGACAAGGTGGCTGCCTTCCGGGCCGACCCGGAGGTGGCCGAAGCACTGGCCGCGGCCCGTGTCGCGGAGTTGTCCGAACCCACCCTGGCCGAGGGTGAGTCGCTGGCCGACCTCCGTGCTCAGACGTACGACCGGGAAGCGCTGGCCGAGCGCGGTCTCGGGTTCGAGAAGCTGGACCAGCTGGCGATGGAGCACTTGCTCGGCGTTCGCTGATCCTTTGCAGTAAAGACAACACCACGTCCCGCGCCGGGCAGAGCACGGGAATAGCAGGAGCGCGCACCTTATCCGACCCATGAGGAGCTCCGATGATCCAGCTACGCCGGCACGGCACATTTGCCGCTGCCCTCGTGCTCGCCCTGGTGGCGGCATTGCTGGCCCCGTTACCGGCCCGGGCACATCCCGGGCACGGTGACGAGACCTTCAACGCCCTGATCTTCAGCAAGACCGCAGGTTTCCGGCACGACTCGATCCCGGCGGGAATCCAGGCCATCAAGGATCTGGCCGCCGGCAACAACTTCACGGTCACCGCGACCGAGGACGCCTCGATGTTCAACGACACCGAGCTGGCCAAGTACGAGGTCGTGATCTGGCTCTCCACGACCGGCGACGTACTGAACGCGGACCAGCAGGCGTCGTTCGAGCGCTACATCAAGGGCGGCGGCGGGTACGCCGGTATCCACGCGGCCTCGGACACCGAGTACGACTGGCCGTGGTACGGCAAGCTCGTCGGCAGCTACTTCGACAGCCACCCGGCCGGTACGCCGACCGCCACGGTGAAGACCGAGGACCACGCGCACCCGTCGACCGCCGAGGCGCCGACCAAGTGGCAGCGCACGGACGAGTGGTACAACTACCGCACCAATCCCCGCGGTACCGTGCACGTCCTCGAGTCACTGGACGAATCGACGTACAGCGGCGGCAACATGGGCGTCGAGCACCCGATCACGTGGTGTCAGGACTACGACGGCGGCCGTGCCTGGTACACGGGCATGGGACACACCATCGAGTCGTACGCCGACCCGACGTTCCAGAAGCTGTTGCTCGGTGGCATCAAGACCGCCGCTGGTGTGCAGCCCGCCGACTGTGGCGCTTCGCTGAGCGACAGCTACGAGAAGGTCACCCTCGACGACAACACCTCGAACCCGATGGAACTGACGATCGCGAAGGACGGCCGGGTCTTCTACATCGACCGCAACGGCGCGGTGAAGATCGTCAAGACCGACGGCTCCGTCGTGACCGCGGCGACCCTGGACGTCTACACCGGTCAGGAGTTCGGGCTGCTGGGGATCGCGCTCGACCCGGCCTTCGACACCAACGGCTTCCTGTACCTGTACTACTCGCCGGCCGCGGCCGATCCGCACGACCAGGTATCCCGGTTCAAGGTGACTGGTGACACTCTTGACCTGGCCAGCGAGAAGAAGGTTCTGCGGATCGACACCCAGCGCGATCAGTGTTGCCACGCGGGTGGTGCGCTGGAGTTCGATGGCAACGGCAATCTTTTCGTTGCCACCGGCGACAACCGGAACCCGTTCGACTCCGACGGCTACTCGCCGCTGGACGAACGTGCGGGCCGCGCGGCCTGGGACTCCCAGGGCAGCGCCGCGAACAGCAATGCGCTGAACGGCAAGATCCTGCGGATCCACCCCGAGGCCGACGGCACCTACACAATCCCTTCCGGCAACATGTTCGCGCCCGGAACAGCGAAGACCCGCCCGGAGATCTACGCGATGGGCTTCCGCAACCCGTTCCGGATCGGCATCGACCCGACCACCAACCACCTGTTCGTCGCCGACTACGGCCCCGACGCCGGCCAGGTCTCGCCGACGCGCGGCCCGGACGGCCGGGTCGAGTGGGACATCCTGGACAAGCCGGGCTTCTACGGCTGGCCGTACTGCGTCGGCGCGAACACGCCGTACAACGACTTCGACTTCGCCACCGGTACGTCGGGAGCGACGTTCAACTGCAACGCCCCGGTCAACGACTCGCCGAACAACACCGGCATCACTCAGTTGCCCGCGGCAATCCCCGCCTCGCTCTGGATGGGCAAGTCGACCACCGGTTCGCCGGAGATCGGTGGCAGTGGCGCGCCGATGACGAGCGGTGCCTACCAGTTCGACGCAGCCAGTACGTCGGACCGCAAGTGGCCGGCGTACTTCGACGGCAAGGCCGTGTTCGCCGACTGGAACGACAGCCGGCTGTTCTCGGTCCAGCTGACCGACGACCGGACTGGCGTCAGCGACGTGTCACGGATGCTGGAGAAGCTGAACTTCATCCGGCCGCACGCGTTGCAGTTCGGACCGGACGGCGCCCTCTATGTCATCGAGTGGGGGAGTGGGTTCGGCGGCAACAACGCCGACTCCGGGATCTACCGGATCGACTATGTGCAAGGGAACCGGGCACCGATTGCCCAGTTCACGACCGACAAGACGTCCGGTCCGACACCACTGGCGGTCGCCTTCGACTCCACTGGATCACGAGATCCGGACGGGCAGCCGATCACGCTGGCCTGGGACTTCGATGGGGACGGGACGACCGACAGTACAGAGCCCAAACCGTCGTACACCTACAGCACGCCAGGTGTGTTCACCGCGCGATTGACGGTGACCGACCCGGACGGCCGGACCGCGGTGTCGAACAAGACGATCACGGTGGGCAACACCGCGCCGACGATCTCGATCGAGGCGCCGGTCGACGGTGGGTTCTTCGAGTTCGGGGACACGATCCACTACAAGGTGACGGTGACCGATCCCGAGGACGGGACGATCGACTGTAACGACGTCATCACCCAGCCCGCACTCGGCCATGACCAGCACGCCCACGATTACGAGCAGTACCACGGTTGTGAAGGCTCGTTCCCGCTGCCCGGCGACCAGGGGCATGTCGGGGCGAACATCTTCGGCATCGTCAAGGTGACCTACACCGACAAGGGCGCGCCGGGGACCGGCCGGATCACCACCCAGAAGATCGTCCAGCTGCAGCCGAAGACGCGGGAGGCCGAGTTCTTCAACGAGACCGGCGGCCCGGGCACGACTCCCGGCGTACAGACTGAGGACACCGGCGACACTGCTGGTGGCGGGAAGAACATCGGCTTCATCGAGGACGGCGACTGGTGGGGCTGGAAGCCCACCAACCTGACGAACATCGGCCAGATCCAGTTGCGGGCGGCATCGCCTGACCTGGGTGCGACCGTGCAGGTGCGTCAAGGTTCGCCGACTGATGGGCCGGTGGTTGCCACCATCCAGGTGACGCCGACCGGTGGTTGGCAGACGTACGGCGACTTCACCGCGCCGGTGAGTGGTGCGTCGCTCGCGAGTGGTCCGTTGTACTTCGTGAAGACGACGGGGCAGCTCAACGTCAACTGGGTGAAGTTCATCGGCAAGGGCGTCACGGAGAACGAGCGCCCGGCGGTGACGGTCCAGGCGTCGACGACGCAGGGCAAGGCGCCGCTGAAGGTCGACTTCACGGCGGCCGCGACGGATCCGGAAGGCGATCTGCCGCTGTCGTACACGTGGAGCTTCGGCGATGGTGGGACGGCGACCGGAGCATCGGTCAGTCACACCTACACCACGGCCGGGACGCACACCGCGATCGCGACCGTGACGGACTCGCGCGGAGCAGCCGGTACGGCGAAGGTCGTGATCACGGTGGATACGCCGTCGCTGCCGACCTGCCTGACCGGACGGTCCGACGGGTTCGACGGGACTGCTCTGAACACCGGTCGCTGGTCATCTGTTGTCCGGGGCAACCAAGAGCTATCGGTTGCTGATGGCAAGCTGTCGCTCCCGCTGACCGCTACTGACATCTACGGGACCGGTAACACGGGCGTGCCGAACCTCGTGCTGCAGCCGTTGCCGGCGGGTGCCTGGCAGGCAACAACCAAGCTCACGCTGCCGGCTCGATTGGCCTATCAGCAGGCCGGATTGCTGCTGTACGGCGATGACGACAACTACGCGAAGATGGTGATCCAAGGCCGATCGACGGGTGCACCGTCGGCGGCTGACCGGATCTTCCAGTTCATTCGCGAGGAGGCCGGCGTACCGAGTGAGGTCGCCGGGTCGAACACGGCCAACCTGGGTGCGGACTACCCGGACACCGTGTGGGTGCGGTTCACCTCCGACGGGTCGAACCTGAAGGCGGCGTACTCCGCTGATGGCGCGACATTCATCGAGATGCCGGAGACCAAGGCTTTGGCCGGAATCTCCAACCCGCGGATCGGTGTCTTCGGGCTGGCGAACCGGACCGAGGCGCTGCCGGTCACCGCGTCGTTCGACTACTTCCAGTTGACCCCGGACGACACCGCCGAGCAGCCGGCACCGGACGACGAGTTCACCGGTACGACGCTCGACGCGTGCCGCTGGTCGTCGATCGTGCGCCCGGACCCAACGGCGTACCGGGTGACTGGTGACGGGCTGCAGATCGACACGAGCAAGGGCGACATCTACCAGGGAACGGCGACGAACCCGAAGAACCTGATGTTGCAGCCGGCACCGGATGGCGACTGGACGATCGAGACGAAGGTCGATGCGTCGTCCTTCGATGAGGCGTTCCAGCAGGCGGGCCTCCTTGTCTACAAGGATGATGCGAACTACGTGAAGCTGGACTACCTGACCACGAACCCGTCTGGGTCTCCGGTTGCTCGCGGTTTGGAGTTGCGGAGCGAGGTGGGCGACGTCCTGCAGGAGCCGCAGCCTGGTGCTGGGGCAACGCAGGGAGTCTGGTGGTTCCGGTTGGCCAAGAAGGGTTCCAGCTTCACCGGGTCGTACAGCTCAGACGGCCTGACTTGGACGGCGATGACTTCGGTGGCGAACACTGCGCTTGCCACTGGGGCGAAGTTCGGGGTCTACGCGTTCGGTGTGGATCAGGCGGCTTCGAAGACGGCCAAGTTCGACTACTTCAAGCTGGTGCGGGACACGACGGCGCCGACTGTGTCGCTCTCGCTGAACCCGTCGGCTCCTTCCGGTCAGGCCGGGTGGTGGACGGATCCGGTCGTGGCAACCGCTCTCGGGACGGATGACCAGGGTGGTCAGACGTATCTGGAGCAGAAGGTTGGCGACGGCAACTGGTCCGAGTACACCGCTCCGGTGACGTTCTCGGCCGACGGCACGCACACGCTGCAGGTGCGTGCGTCTGACACGGCCGGCAATGTGTCGGAACCGCAGTCGGTGACGGTGAAGATCGATCGAACGGCGCCGACCGCGACGGTCAGCGGTCTTGCCGCTGGGGACTCGCTCGGGGTCGCTTCGACGGCGACGGTCAGTGCCAAGGCAGCGGATGCCGGTTCGGGTCCGGGCGCAGTGACGCTGGCGATCGACGGTCAGGCGGTACCGGCCGGCGGGAAGCTTGACGGCGCCGTACTCGGTCTTGGTGCACACAAGCTGACCGCCACCGCACTCGATGTGGCAGGCAACAAGTCGGTGACCACGGTGGCGTTCACGGTGGTCTCGTCGTACCCGGAGGCGCTGAAACTCGTAGAGCGCTTTCGCGTCTCCGGGAAGCTCTCGCCGGCGCAGGCCACGGTGATGAAGGTGCAGCTTGGGCTGGCGCAGCGCGCGGTCGAGCGCAAACAGCCCCTGGTCGCCCGGATCGCCATGGATCTGTACCTCGCGCAGGCCAAGTCGGTGAAGGACGTGCCGACCCGAACCCTCCTGACCGCCGTCGGCCAGGACCTGAGGAGCAAGATCCGCTAGCCGTCCCGCAGTTGTTGCGGGACCCCAAGACGTCGCCGTCGGAGAACGCTTCCGTACCCGGGTGGTTCGGCCCCACCCGGGAACGGGGTAGAGCGCTCTCCGGCGGTCGGCGGGGGACCACCCGGTCCTCGTCCCCGGCGGCACCTCGCGCTCCGGTGTCGCCGGGGGCACCACCCCCTGTTGTGTGCGAGCTGAGGAGTTTGTGATGGCACGACCGATCACCCTGTTCACCGGCCAGTGGGCCGACCTGCCGTTCGAGGAAGTCGCCCGGCTGGCGTCGTCGTGGGGATACGAGGGCCTGGAGATCGCCTGCTGGGGTGATCACCTCGACGTCCGCCGTGCCGCCGAGGACCCGGCGTACGTCCGCGACCGGCTGGACATCCTGGAGAAGCACAATCTGAAGGTCTGGACGATCTCGAACCACCTGCTCGGCCAGGCGATCTGCGACGACCCGATCGATGAGCGGCACCAGGCGATCCTGCCCGCACACATCTGGGGCGACGGATCTCCCGAAGGCGTCCGGCAACGCGCGGCCGCGGAGATGGAGACCACGGCTCGCGCCGCCCGCGCGCTCGGCGTCGACACCGTCGTCGGCTTCACCGGGTCGTCGATCTGGAAGACCGTGGCGATGTTCCCGCCGGTCCCGCCGTCGATGATCGAGGCCGGCTACCGCGACTTCGCGGACCGCTGGAACCCGATCCTGGACGTCTTCGACTCCGTAGGTGTCCGCTTCGCCCACGAGGTGCACCCGTCCGAGATCGCCTATGACTACTGGACGACCACCTTGGCTTTGGAGGCGATCGGTCACCGCGAGGCCTTCGGCCTGAACTGGGATCCGTCCCACTTCGTCTGGCAGGACCTCGACCCGGTCGGCTTCCTCTGGGACTTCAAGGACCGCATCTACCACGTCGACTGCAAGGACGCGAAGCGCCAAGTAGGCAACGGCCGCAACGGCCGCATGGGCTCCCACCTCGCCTGGGGCGACCCCCGCCGCGGCTGGGACTTCGTCTCCACCGGCCACGGCGACGTCCCCTGGGAAGCCTGCTTCCGGATGCTCAACACGATCGGCTACACCGGCCCGATCTCCGTCGAGTGGGAAGACGCCGGCATGGACCGCCTCGTCGGCGCCGCCGAAGCCCTCCAGTTCGTGCGCACCCTCGCCTTCGACCCACCCACCGCCTCCTTCGACGCCGCCTTCTCCTCCTAACCGCCTCGCCACAACCGGTGGCTCACCGCCCGGCCACAACCGGTGGCTCACCGCCCGGCCACAACCGGTGGGCGAGCCGCCCAGCCACAACCGGTGGGCGTGAACAAGAAGTGGTGGGCTTGACCAAGAAGTGGTGGGCTTGAACAAGCTATGTCCTGTTCACGGCCCCCGCAGGGAGTGCACACCCCGAGTTGTGGTCGGCCCACCGCATGGCGAATGGTCATGCGTGCGGTGGTTCACGTCCGAAGGTCTGCTGACGGGGGCCTGCGTGTTTTCGGACGTTGGTTGGGGGGGCGGTTAACGTCCGAAGGTCTGCTGACGGGGGCCTGCGTGTTTTCGGACGTTGGCCGGGGGCGGTGGTTAACGTCCGAAGGTCTGCTCACCAGGGCCCGCGTGTCTTCGGACGTTATGGGGTGGGATGCAGGGTGAAGAACGAGTGGAGGTCTGCGGCGACCAGGTCGGGGACCTCCAGTACGGCGAAGTGGCCGCCGCGGTCGAACTCGGTGTAGTGGGTAACGTCGAACTCGCGCTGGGCGAGGCGACGGACTGTGCTGTCGCCGGGGAAGACGGCGAGGCCGGTGGGAACGGGGCAGAAAGCGCTCTCTGCGCCCCAACTCGACGCGGCCTCGCGGTAGATCCGGCCGGACGAACCCGCCGTGCCGGTCAGCCAGGTCAGGGTGACCGCATCCAGGATCTGATCGTTGCCAATGGCACCTTCCCGGTGGCCGTAGTCGTCGTACCACTCGAGGTTCCAGGCCAGCTGGCCGACGGGGGAGTCGACCAGCGCGTACGCGAGCGTCTGCGGGCGGGTGGACTGGATCGCGGCGTATCCCGACCGCTCGCTTTCCCAGCGAGAGAGCCCGAGTAAGCGCTCTCTCTCGCTCTCACTCAGTTCGTCGTCGTCCTTCGGGAAGGCAAGATACCCGTCGAGATGCAGGCCGATCAGCCGCTCCGGAACCAGCCGCGCGATCGCCGGTCCGATCCGAGCACCCCAGTCGAACCCATGGACGCCATACCGGTCGTAGCCGAGCTGTTCCATCAACGCGACGTAGGCCTGCGCGATTCGCTCGGCACCCCAGCCCGTCGCGGTGGTCGGTCCCGAGAAACCGAATCCGGGCATCGTCGGCACCACGAGCGTGAACTCCGGCAGTAGGTCCATCAGGCAGAGAAAGTCGACACCTGAGCCGGGCCAGCCGTGCAGCAGGAGCAGCGGTGTCTTCCCCTCGACCGCCCGGTGCAGGAAGTGGATCCGCTGTCCGTCGATCTCGGTCAGGTACTGCGGTACTTGGTTGAGCCTCTGCTCGAACCGACGCCAGTCGTACGTCGTCCGCCAGTACTCGACCAGTGACCGCAGCCGCTCCAACTCAACGCCGTATGACCACTCGACGCCTGGCAACTGATCGGGCCAGCGGACCGCATCCAGCCGGCGCTGCAACTCTTCCAACTCGACTGCCGGGATCTCGGCCCGGAACGCGCTCTCTCGCATGTTCTCGAGCCTAGGCACGGTACCGGCCAGGACGTGACCGCTACGCTCGCTGATATGGCCGCCATCTGGCCGGACGCGCCCGCGCTCCGGCGTCCCCGGATCCTGCGGCAGCGGTGGCTCGATCTGACCTTCCTGCACTGGGCGGTCGATCCCGCCGCGGTCGCGCACCTGTTCCCGCCCGGCACTCGCCCGGACGTCTTCGAAGGACGCACGTACGTCGGCCTGGTCCCGTTCCGCATGGTCGACACCGGCCTCCCACACGGACCGTCCGTCCCGTACGTCGGCACCTTCCTCGAAACGAACATCCGCCTGTACTCGATCGACACCACCGGCCGCCGAGGCGTCATCTTCCTCAGCCTCGACGCGAATCGGCTGACAGTGGTCGCGGCCGCTCGGACCGTCTTCGCCCTGCCGTACCGCTGGGCTCACATGACCCACATAGCCTCGGGCGACGCACATACGTACACCTCGACCCTTCGCTGGTACGGCGTGCGCGCGAGCAGCACGATCGTTGTCGAGACCGGTCCGCGCGTCCCGACCGACCCGTTGGCCGACTTCCTCACGGCCCGGTGGGGTCTGCACACCCACCGAGCCGGCCGCACCTGGTACCTGCCGAACTACCACCCGACCTGGGAACTCCACTCCGCAACAGTCACCAAGCTGCACATGCCGGGCCTGTTCCCTTCAGTCGGGCTCCCTGAGCCAGCGGGACCACCCGACCACGTGCTGCACAGCCCCGGCGTACCGGCGGAGTTCGGTCTGCCCCTCAAGCCAGCATTGCTGCCGTCTGCTGCTCGACGAACGGGATTCCGGCCTGACCGGCCCAGCGGTTGACTTCGGTCGCCAAGGCCCGCGACCCTGCTGCGTCGCCTTCGGTTTTGAGTAGTTCGCACAGCAGCGCCTGTTGAGCGAGCGATCCCAGCAGATGCCCGATCTTCTGGCGTAGCTCCGTCGACCGCTCCCACTGTGCCCGTGCAAGCTTCAGATCGCCGGCCGTGTGCGCGTGATCGCCAAGGTGCCGGAGCGCGAGAGAGATCAGGAGATCATCGAGAGCGCTCTCTCCCCGTTTCAGTGCCTCTGTGTAGTGCGCGAACGCCGTCGCCGGCTCGCTCAGCAGGTTGTCGGCGATCGCGCCGGCATAGAACGCCGCCATCCCGGACCGCCCGTCATCAGGTGCGGTATCCCGCAACGCCACAGCATGTGCGTGAAGCGAGCCGCCGCGCTCGCTCAGCCCGCCGAACAACGCCGGCGCGTAGTCCGACCGCAACTGCAGCAACGCGGCATCCCAGCGAACCGTTGCATCGGGCAACAGTTCGAGCGCCTTCCCGAGCGTCGCGAGAGAGCGCTCCCCGTGCTGTGTCCGCCGGGCGAAGTCCTCGTCCACTGACACTCCAGCGAGCGCCAGGGCCACCGCCCGGACGTCCGCCGCTTCCTCCGGCTCGGCCGCCTCCAGCAGCGTGCGCGCGACACCCCACTGACCAGCCAGCACCAGTTGCCCTGCCGCTGCCACCACCGCCGACACCTCGACCTGCACCATCCGACGTCTCCTCACCGATCGTGAACTGGTTCGTTGAAGGTACTTCGACATCGAAATGTTTGACAACAAAGCTTCAGTCGGTGAAAAATCCGATCTGTGAAAGAAGACTTCGTGACCTGGCACGTCGACCAGTGGGAACGCGAGATCCCGGGCTTCGACCGCCGCGTCGAGGGCATCGCGGTCCGGCTGCAGTCACTCGGTCAGTACCTCGACCGCAGTCGTGACGCCGTTCTCGCGAAGTACGACATGCAGTGGTGGGAGTTCAAGACCCTCCACCTCCTGCGACGCAACGGAACGCCGTACCAGGCGACCCCCGGCGAACTCGCCAAACACCTCTCCATGTCACCCGCCGCCCTCACCAACCGCCTCGACGCTCTCGAACGCCGCAAGTACGTCGAACGCCACCACGACCGCGACGACCGCCGCAAAGTCCTCGCCCGCCTCACCCCAGCCGGCCTCGACATCTGGCAACGCGGCATCGGTGACATCCAGGACGTCGAGCAGTCCCTGGTGCGCGCTCTCCCCGAGTCGGACCAGGAGCAGCTCGAAACCCTGCTCAGCGCCCTTCTGCGCGCGACCGAGGGCATGAAAGAGTCCTCCTGTGACTGATGATCAGAGGGCCGGCCAGGTCGCGCGACTACTGTCGGCGTACGACGAGCAACTGCGCGGCGGCAGTGAGGGCGCCGATGTTCCGACGAGTACTGACGGGCCGGTGATCCGGGTCGAGTATCCGCAGCGGGGCTTCGTGAGTTACCGCTCTCTCGAGGGTCTCGATGGTGCTGAGGTGGACGCGCTGATCGGTCGGCAGCGGGACTACTTCGCGGCCAAGGGTCAGCCGGTCGAGTGGAAGCTGCGCGGGCATGATCTGCCGGCGGATCTCCCGGATCGGCTGCGGGCGGCCGGGTTCGAGCCGGAGGACCAGGAGACCGTGCTGATCGCGGAGAGCGCGGACATCGTCGACCGCCTGGCCGGCCGCGACTCCGTCGACGGCGTCACGATCCGGCTCGTCACCGACCGCTTCGACTTCGAGCGGATCGCCGCGATGGAGTCGACGGTCTGGGGCGAGGACTGGTCCTGGCTGACCGACGATCTGGTACGGCGGCACGCGACCGGCCTGACCGATATCTACGTGGCTGAGGCTGACGGCGTGGTGGTCTCGGCAGCCTGGGCGGTCTACAAGGAGAACACCGAGTTCACCGGCCTGTGGGGCGGTTCGACGCTGGCCGAGTGGCGTGGCAAGGGCATCTACAAGGCACTCGTCGCCGTCCGGGCTGCCCGAGCTGTTGCCCAGGGCTACAAATATCTCCACGTCGACGCGTCCGATGACAGCTCGCCGATCCTGCAGCGGCTCGGCTTCCTCGCCGTGACGACCACGACGCCCTACGTCTTCACGCCGTAGTGGTGGAAGATCTGCCCCGGCAGTACGCACGGACGCAGCGCTTCAGCGCCGGGTCCGTCACCGGGCTCGCGCTCGACAGCACCGGTCGTTATGCGACGTTCAATCGCAACGGATCGCTGTGGGTCATAGATGCTGAACGCGGTCGCGAACAGCGCGTTGGCCCGGCCGGCGGCCACAGCACAGCGCGCGGCCGGCTCTGTCTGCAGACCGCCGAGGGAATGTCCGTCACCAACCTCGAAACCGGCGAGCGGACCAACCTCCCGGTGGGTGCCGTCGACGCGGCCCGAATCGATCCCACCGCAACACTGATCGTGTTCGCTCAGTCCGGGGCACTCGAAGTGATCGGCGTCGACGGCTCCGATCGCCGTACGCTCGCCAAGCCGGACGGCGACGCGGTGACCTGGGGCGTTCCCGAGTTCGCGGCCACGCTGTCGATGGAACGAGAGAGCGCTTTCTGGTGGTCTCCGAGCGGCGATCAGGTCCTGGCCGCCCGTGTCGACGAGAGCAGGGTCGAGCTGCGCTACCTGGCAGATCCGACCCAGCCGGATGCGCTGCCGCAGCAGATCCGCTACCCACGAGCCGGTACGGACAATGCGCAGGTGACCCTCAGCCTGATTGCTTTGGACGGCAGTCGCGTCGAGGTCCAGTGGGACAACGTCGAGTTCGAGTACTTGGTTCAGGCCACGTGGACCACGGAGAGACCGCTGTTCGCGGTGCAGAGTCGCGACCAGCGCCGCGTGCACCTGCTCGAGGCTGATCCGGTGACGGGGGAGACAACCGTCGTACGGGAGGTGACCGACGAGCAGTGGGTCGACATCCGGCCGGGTACGCCGTCGCGAGCTGTCGACGGACAACTGGTCTGGATCGAACGTGACCTCGGGTGCGACACCAATCGGCTCCTCGTCGGCGCGGAATTCGTTACGCCGCCGGGTCTTCAGGTGGCCGAGATCCGATCCAGCAACTCAGCCGGGATCGCGTTCCTGGCGCAGACCGAGCCGACCGAGACCCAGCTGTACCTCTACGACGGAGAGCTGCGCCAACTCACCGAGACCGCCGGTGTCAACGACGGATTCGTTGCCGATGGCACCTTGGCGCTGGACCGCCGCACAATGAACGACCGCCGGATCACGGTCAACAGCCACGGCATCCATTCACGTCCGGAGCGGCCCCTCCTCGAGCTCGACGTGAAGTTCATGAGTGCCGGCGCCGACGAACTGCGCACCGCGGTCTTCCACCCCTCTTGGCACCGCCCCGGCATGCCGAACCTGCCCGTCCTCCTCAACCCGTACGCCGGCCCCGGCTTCCAGCTCGTGATGGCTCATGGCGCGCCGTACTATGCCGTCTCCCGCTGGTTCGCCGAGCAGGGTTTCGTTGTGATCAGCACCGACGGCCGCGGGACGCCCGGCCGCGGACCGGCATACGAGCGTGCCATCCATGGCGACTTCGTGACCCCGGTGCTCGACGACCAGGTCGAGGCTCTGCAGGCTGTTGCCGACCAGTACGGCGACCTGGACCTGAGCCGGGTCGCGATGCGCGGCTGGAGTTTCAGCGGCTTCCTGTCCGCGGCCGCGGTGATCCACCGCCCGGAGATCTTCCACGCCGGAATCGCCGGCGCCGCGGTCGCCGATCAGCGCCAGTACGACACCTACTGGAAAGAGCGCTTCATCGGGCACCCCGACGACCACCCGGGCGCCTACGACCGGACCAGCCTGTTGCCCTACGCAACCAATCTGACCCGGCCGCTGCTCATCATCCAGGGCCTGGCCGACACGAATGTCTGGAGTTCACACGCCCTCCGTTTCAGCGGCGCCCTCTCCGCGGCAGGCAAACACCACGAACTGATCGTGCTCCCCGGCGAAGGCCACCGCGTCACCGACGAGAACACCATTGCCAACCTGCTCTACCGTGAGCTGGACTTCCTGCGCCGGTCGCTGGGAGTCGCCGAACGCTAGTCGCGGCGGAGGATGGTCTCCTCGATCTCGGCGCCGCGCGCGTTGGCGTGGCCGACGTCGGTGCCGGTGATGACGAAACCTGCCTTCTGCAGCACCCGGATCGAGCCGGCGTTGTCACTGGCTGCTCGCGCGTGCAGCGGACCCGCGGGCAGGCGCTGAATGAGGAGAGCGAGGGCTCGGCTCGCGATGCCCTGTCCCCAGAACGCACGATCGATCCAGTAGGTCACCTCCCGCTCGCCATCCATCTCCCAGCTGCCGACGGTCCCGACCAGCTCGCCGTCGCGAGTGACGGCGAGGTGCGTGAGCTCAGGATCTGATCTCAGCTTGGCAATGTGGGCGTCGAACGCCGCGCGGTCGTTGGGATCCTTGTGGGTGAAGGCCGCCATCCGGACCGACTCCGGGTCGCGCATCTGCTCGAACAGCGCATCGAGATCGCTGTCCTCGACCTCGCGCAAAGCCACGTCAGCCATGGTTCTTCCTCCTGCCGTTGTCCTCCCGGCAACGTATCAACGGCTTCGGACAGTTTCAGGTGCGGAGCCGGGCGACGATCAGGTCGGCGACGGCGCGCATGCCGGCCGCGTTCGGGTGGTACGGGACGAAGCCGCGGAGCATCTGGAACGGTTGCAGGCTGAAGCCGGTCGTCCAGGGCTCGGGGGAGCCGATGGCGTGGTCGCGACTGGCCGCGGACGCGGCGATCAGGTCCGCGCCGGTGGCGGCCGCTGCTTCGGCGAACGCGGCGGCCAGGCCGTCGGCCATCATCGCGACGCTCGGCAGTTGTTCCTCGTTCAGCGGTACGTCGAGACGCGGGCGGGTGCTGGGACCGACGAGGGTGAGGTAGTCGACGAGCACCACGCGAGCGTTCGGAGAGCGCTCTCTGATGTTCTCGACGACCGTGATCAGTGAGTCTGCGGAGGCTTGGTACTCGGCGTCGTCCTTGAGGTAGCTGACGCGCGCCCGGATCCGGTTGGCGACCCGGCGGCCGAGGACGGTGGCCGGCTTGGCGAGAGTGTTGAGGGCGCTCCCGCGCAGGAACGTACCGACGTACTCGAGGTCGTTGCCTCCGGCAGTGATCGTGACGAGCGCGGTATCGGGGCCGACGGCATCGAGCTGAGGTGGCGCGTCGTCCTGGCGGGTGTCGAGCAGATGGGCGGTGGTGGCGCCGGAGTACGTGACATCGGTGAGGTCGAGACCGAGCTCCGCGGCGACGAGGTGCGCGTAGTTGTGGCCCGATCGGCCCGCCGGCTTGTGCACGATCGGACGGATACCAGGGCCCGCTGCGAACGAGCTGCCAAGGGCGACATACCGACTGCCGGGTGGGATCACCGGCCAACCATAGCTGTGAGCTGGCACCATAAGTTCCGCAGTGTGGACGGCGATGTCACAAGGCAGACAGCTCGCCGGTCTCCAGCTGGGAAACCAACACCTCTCTGAAGGGAACAGCTCATGCGTGGAGTCACGCGGAGAGCGCTCACCGCGTTCTCGATCACCGGTCTGGCGGCGGCGACGCTCGCCGTCGTCCCGGCCACCGCGGACGCGACGCCGCCGTCCGGCGTCACCGGCGAGATCCTGTGGCAGCAGACGGTCGGCGACACGGACATCATCTACCGCAAGATCACCATTCAGCCGGGTGGGACGACCGGCTGGCACTTCCACGACGGCAACCTGCTCGCCCGGGTGGCCGAAGGCACCCTCGACCACTTCGGCAGCGACTGCAAGTCCGACGGTCACTACCCGAAGGGTTCCGTCTTCCGCGAGCCCGACCACCAGGTCCACATCGGGCGCAACCTGACCGGCAAGCCGATCGTGCTCCTGGTCTACTACTTCAACCCGAAGGGCGCGCCGCTGTCCGAAGACGCGGCCAACCCGGGCTGTTCGTTCCAGTGAGAGAGCGCTCGCCGGGGCAGATCTCCACGCCCCGGCGGGCACCCTCGCCGTACCGGTCGGCCCGTGCCCCGGCATACTGCACCGCGTGAGCGACGATGTGTTCGGAACGGCCGGGATTCGCGAACGAGTGCTGGCAGGTTGGTCGGCAGCACCAGTCCGGTTCCGGGAGGACGCGAACGCGGAGGAAGACCTCGCCCTCGGCGGGTACGTCGACCGCCTGGTGATCGAGCTGGCGCAGAACGCCGCCGATGCCGCCCTCCGGGCGGGAGTCCCGGGCCGCGTGCTGTTCGAGTTCCGCGGCAACACGCTAGTCGTCGCCAACACCGGTACGCCGTTGTCCGCGGAAGGCGTCGAGTCCCTGGCAACGCTTCGAGCGTCCGCCAAACGCGACGAGGTCGAGTCGGGGCCGGCGGACGGAGCTGGAGCCGGGGCTGGAGCGGCGGGGGCGGTCGGGCGATTCGGCGTCGGCTTCTCGGCCGTGCTGGCTGTTTCGGACGAGCCTGTCGTGTTGTCGCGCTCGGGCGGCGTGCGGTTCTCCAAGGCCGACACCGCCGCATCCATCGCGGCCCTCGGTGCCACCGCGCTCGACACCGAGGTGCGACGTCGTGATGGCAAAGTTCCCGTCCTGCGCCTCCCCTTCGAAGCCGAGGGCGAGCCGCCCACGGGCTACGACACCGCCGTCATCCTCCCGCTGCGCGACGACGCCGCGGCCTCCCTCGTCGCTCGCCTGCTCGCTGAAGCCGGCGACCCGCTCCTGCTCGCTCTCCCCGGACTCTCCCGCATCGAGATCGAGACCGAGGAGGGGACCCGCGTCCTCGAAGACGCCGAGTCCCGCTGGTGGATTCACCGGACCGCCGGCACCTTCGACCACCAGGAACGCGAGCACCTGCTCGCGGATCGCCCGATCGAAGAGCGCTCTCGCCCGTTCTACTCAGTTCTCTGGGCCCTCCCGCGCGACCCCAGTACCGCGCTCCCGAACGTGGTACAAGCACCGACGCCCACCGAGGAAGCGCTCTCCCTCCCCGCGCTGCTGCTGGCAACATTCCCCCTGGACCCAACCCGACGCCACGTAGCGAAGGGCCCACTCACCGACCGCTTGGTCCAGGAGGCAGCGACCGCCTACGCCAACCTCCTCCACCAACGCGCCGAGGCCACCAGCAACCCACAAGGCGCAGACCTCGCCGCGGGCTCCTACGGCGTGTCTGCCGGTTCCGACGGTGGGTCGTCCGGCGGCGTGCCTTCTGGCTTCGAGAGCGGCGCCTACCCAGACGCCCGTGTTGGCTCAGGTGGTCAGGGTGGGGTGCTGCATTTGGTGCCGACGGGGCTTGCGGCGGGGGTGCTGGATCAGGCGTTGCGGGAGGCGATTCTTGCGGTGCTGCCGGCGACGCCGATCGTGCGTGCGGTTGAGGACGGTGCGTTGCTTCGGCCGCGGGATGCGGTGGTTGTTGAGGGATCCGATGAGGCGTTCAATCGGGTGCTGGCGCCGATCGTTCCGGGATTGATCGGTTCAGCGCGGCAGGACCGGCTCGCGTTGGACGCGCTCGGCGTTCGGCGGTTGGAGTTGGCCGAGGTGGTGGACCAGCTCGGGTCCGCTGCGGCCGACGAGAGCCCCGAATGGTGGAGCGCTCTCTATGCGTCTCTCTCGAGCATGGTGACCGACGCGCTCCTGCGCGAATCCCTTGGTACGTTGCCGGTTCCGCTCGCCGACGGCCGGCTCATCCGTGGCGCACGTGGATTGCTGCTGCCCGGCCCGGAACTCCCCATCGACGTCCTCAAAGAGTTCGGCGAGTACGGCGTTCGCGTCGTCCATCCGGCCGCCGTCGACCCAGCGCTCGAACGACTCGGCGCGATCCCGGCCTCTCCGCGGTCCCTCCTCGAAGACAGCGCCGTACGGACCGCTGTCGAGCACTCGGCCGAGGCAGATGACCCGGAGGCGGTCGCGCACGCCGTACTCAGCCTGGTTGCAACCGACCCCACGCAGGCCGAGGGCCTGTGGTGGTTGTCGGACCTGCTCCTGCGTGATTCGGACGGCGAGCTGGTCCCAGCAAACGCTCTCGTGGTTCCCGGATCCGACGCTGAGGCGGTGCTCGACGACGAAGAGGTTGCTCCAGTCGACGCAGCAGTCCTCGAGCGTTATGGACTGCCCGCGCTCGCGGCTGTCGGCGTACTCGCGACCCTCGGCACCATCACCTCCGCCGATGTCGCGTTGGACCGGTTGCCCGAGGCACTCAAGGATCTCGACGCGATCGAGGACTGGGCGTACGACGTCGCACCGGACGGTTCCCGGTACGGCGCAACGGTCGGCGAGCTGACCGCGATCCGGGATCTCGACTGGATCAAGGACGACGCCTGGCCGCGAGTCCTCGGGATCCTCGGTACCGAACCCGACCTGCGCCGCGCGCTCGTCACCCAGGTTCGCGTGATCGGACCGGACGACCGCCCGCTCGGCGTGCCGTCGTACTCGGCCTGGTGGATCAGAGAGCGCGTTCTCCTCGAGGACGGCGAACCGCTCGCCGGCCGAGCCGATCCCGACGCGGATCCGGTTCTCGCCGCGTTCCTCGACGAAGCGCCGGGGTGGACTCGCGAACTCGATCCTGAGGTCCGTGCGGCCGTCGGGCTGGTACGCGAGGTCGGTGATCTCGACGCGGATGGAATCAGCCTGGTCCTGGAGCGATTGGCAGACCCGGAGCAAGAGATCGCAGAGAGCGATCTCTTGCGTTTCTGGCGACAGCTCGGGACGTTGCCGTTGTTCCCCGGTGACGCACCCGATCACGTCCGGGTGCTGGGGGAGGACGGCTGGACCGAGGTGGTCGAGGCCGAGGCGGCGGTCGTCGCGGACAACCCGATGTGGTTGCAGCGCTCCGATCTCGGCGGCTTCGTCATCGCCTCCGGCGCTGCGGCCGACGGGTTGAGCGATCTCCTCGACGTACCGCTCGCGCAAGAAGTTGCCGAGGGCAAGATTGACGGCGACGGTACGGCGGCCGACGTACCGGACCTGGTGCGGGAGCTCGTGCCCGAGGTGCCGTCACTCTGGTGGGAGCACGAAGAGTTGACCGTCGACGGTGTCGAGGTCTCATGGTGGGTCGACGCCGAGGGCGCACCGCACGCGGCGACCTTCGACGGCCTCGCCAAAGCCCTCGCCTGGGCCAGCTCCCGTTGGGATCGCCGCCACGTCATCCGCGCCGTCCTCAACGAGCCTGACCGAGCCTCCGAACTCCTCACCGACGCCTCCTACGACTAGGCGAGTCCCGACCGACCGGTGTGATCCGCCTTCGCCGGCGTGCGAACCACAGGTAGCCCTCACTCTGTCCGGTCCGCTCGAGGGCGCGCCGGCCGTCGAGCCCGTGAGCGAGCCCTCACCACCGGCACCGTCGGCTGGTCCCTCCTGATCAACGCCGCCTACCTCACCGCCATGGGCGCCACCGGCATGTACATCGCCTCCCGCCGCCTAGGCAAACTCCTCCTCGAGTAATCCAGCGCCGGGGGCGCCGTACCGCGTACACCTACTGGCGACCGCGGACACCCGACCAGATGTCCCCGCCCCCCATTAGGTGTCCGCAGTACCACCCATCCCCAGCCACCAGTTCCTGGTCGTACCTCGTCGGTCCTCCAAAGCGAGGACTGCTGGCCGTCGGCAACGACCTTGCTGTTCAGCACGACGCTTACCGCTTCCGTCACTCCACACACTCCATCAGTGCGGACGTATACACGGATCCGTGGTCGTCTTTGCTGTGATGTTTCCCCTTGTGGATAAGGGATTCTGGCCAGCTAGCGATTTGCATGGGTTCAATCGATGTGCGTAAACTAGAACGCATGTTCGACGATGATGATTTGACGCTGCTGTCGACGGCCGACCTGCTGGAGTCGGCCGTCGGGCAGCGTGCGTTGGCGAACCGGGCCGATGCCCGGGCGCTCGAACACGCCCTGGTCTACGCCGACCGTTTCCACCCCGACTCGTGTGCGCCGCGGTCTGGTCGCCGTGGGTTCGAGGGTCGTGAACGTGGCGTGGTGCTGGGTGGCGAGGGCTGCCCGGAGATCCTGGAGTTCGCGATCGGTGAGTTCGCGGTCGTCATGGGTGTCTCCCATCGCGTCGGTGCCGGAATCATCGGTGATTCCTTGGCATTGCGTCACCGGTTCCCCTTGACCTGGGTCAAGGTCTTGTCCGGTGAGGCGACGCCATGGAAGGCGTGCCAGATCGTGCGTGACTGCGTCGGTCTGTCCGAGGAAGCCGCCCTGTACGTCGATGGCCGGGTCGCGGACTTGATCGACTCCATTACCCCGTATCGGCTGGACAAGATCGTCAAGGCCGCGAAGATGCACGCCGACCCCGACGCCGCGCGTGCCGAGGCCGCTGCGAAGGTCCGCGAGCGCGGAGTGTTCGTAGGTCGTTCGGATGAGCACGGCACTAAAACCATCTATATCCGTACGTCGGTCGGCGCGGCGACCCGCTTCGACGCTGTCATTGACGCGCTCGGTGATGCTCAGCAGTTCCTGGGTGATACCCGCTCGCTGCAGTTCCGTCGTGCCGAGGCGGTCGGCATTCTGGCCGATCCCGTCTTCGCCCAAGAACTCCTAGCCCAAACCCGCCACGCCGCCACCGCGACGACCCCGGACACCCAAGGCGCCCCGGACACTCCAGCCCAGGCCCCGCCGGCCCCCAGTCCGACCACGTCGCAGACCCCCACCCAGGCGTCCGCGGCCTCAAGCTCCGCTGCCTCGAGCGTTCCCACTCGCAGTGCAGACGTTCCCGCTCGCGGCGCTCCAGACCCGCAGCCCCCCACCCGCACCGCCTCGGCCCCAAGCCCCACAACCCGAGATGCCCTGACCTCGGGCTCTGCGGCTTCGAGCCCTGCCACGTCAGGTGTTCCCGCGCGCGGCGCCTCGGCCCCGAGCCCTGCAACCCAGCACACTCCCACGTCGGGCTGTGCGGCTTCGAGCCCCGTCACGTCAGGTGTTCCCGCGCACAGCGGACCGGCCCCGCAGGCTCCCACCCGGAGCGCCTCGGCCTGTGCGGCTTCGAGCCCTGCCACGTCAGATGTCTCCGCACACAGCGGACCAGCCCCGCAGGCCCCCACCCGAAGCGCCCCGGCCCCAAGCCCCGCAACCCCGGATGTCCCGACCTCGGCCTGTGCGGCTTCAAGCTCTGCCACGTCAGGCGTTCCCGCGCGCAACGGACCAGCCCCGCAGTCTCTCGTCCCAAGCGCCCCGGTCTTGAGCCCTGTAACCACGCAGACTCCCGCGGTTTCGAGCTGCGCCGCTTCGGGTGCTCTCGCTCGCAGTGCCTCGGCCCCGCAGCCCTCCACCCCAAGCTCCACGGCCCCAAGCTCCACTGGCCCGAGCCTTACCGCGTCGGGGATTCCCGATCGGACTCCCACCTCGGACGGTCACGCTCCGGGCGGTCTCGCCGCGGACGCTCATGCCTCGGATGATGCAACAGCCCTCAGAGATATCGGTCTGGAGCTGCGACGGCGCTACGGCGGTGGCGAGGATGACTGGGACGACGAGTACTCGGCGATCGTCGTCGAGCCAGGGCTGGATGATGAGGCTGACCGGGATGCTCCGCACCCGAGCACCAGCAACCTGCTCGACCCCTTGGATCATGCAGATCACCCGTCCCGCTGGCCGGTGGAATCGTTCCATCCCGCCGCCGCCCCTGAAACCGACAGCGACACCGGCGAGCCGATGGACGCCGCAGCACAACGCGCACTCGCCAGCCGGCTCGCGCAGATCAAACGCGACGCCTACACCCGGCTCACACCCGCGACGACGCCAAGCGCTCCCGCGCGCCCAAGTGCTGTCGCACGCCCAGGTAAGACCGAAATCTACGTCCACCTCACCGACCGGACCCTCGCCGCCGGCGACGGCGTACTCCGGGTCGAAGGACACGGGCCCGCACTGGCCTCGCAGCTGGGCGAACTGATCGGATACGGGCCCTACATCGTCAAACCGGTCATCGACCTCAACCAGGCAGTCTCGGTCAACTGCTACGAAGCCACCGACCGGATCCGCGAACGCGTCAAACTCACCCACCCCGTCGAACTGTTCCCCTACGGCACCCGCGAAACCAGCAAATCCATCGACCTCGACCACATCACCCCCTACGACCCCCTCGGCCCACCAGGCCAAACCAGCACCACCAACCTCGCACCACTCAGCCGCTACGGCCACCGACTGAAAACCCACGCCCACGGATGGACAGCACACCGCATCAACCCCACCACCCTCGAATGGAGAACACCCCATGGCTTCGTCTTCCACGTCGGCCCCACCGGAACCCACCGCGTCATCACGTCTGATGACTAGTCGGCGGTGGAGCCCAGGCTTTCCGTGAACGGAATGACGAAGCTCCACCCCTCGACTAGCGTGTCCGCGATCTCGCCGAACCGCTGCACCGCTGGGTTCTTGATGTGCAGCTCGAAGGCCTCACGGTTCGTGTATGCCTCGTACCCGTAGATCACGCCCGGCTGGTCCTCCACCTCCCACACATCCAGCCGCAGTGTGCCCGGCTCGTCGTCGCGAGCGACCCGGGCACTCCAGCGCAGGATCTCCAGAAACTCCTCCCGCTTGCCCGGCCGCACCACGAATCGCGCGAGTCCTCCGTACATCAAGCTCCTCCAGCCCGGTCGCCAACCACCTATCGACCGAGCCTAAGACCGGCCGGGGAGCAGCGACATCAGGTGAGGAGGTCGGCCCACTCGTCCTGCGGCGGGTGGATACGCTCGGGCTCGTCGCCCTTGCTGAACATCTCCCAGTACAGCTGGGCGAGGTCGGCGGCCGCAACGGTCTGGATGTCGGCGAAGCGGGGATTCGCTGCGATCGCGTTCGCGTAGGCCCGGGTGTCACGGATGCCGGCCGCAACGGTCAGCGTTCCGGCGTAGACACCGGTACCGGCGAGTTCGGCGTGCAAGGTGTGGATCCAGTGCCGAGCGGCCGCCATCACCGGGCCGACGCCGCTCATCCCTGGCGGACTCTGGACGGCGGTGCCGCCCTGACCGAGGAGGATGCCGCCGGACCCAGCGGCCCGCATCCCCGGCAGGACTGCGCGAACGATCTCGATCGGGCTGTACAGGTAGAGCTCGGCGAATGGGCGCAGCTGGTCCGCCGCGAGGTCGGCGGCCGGGACGAAGAGCACGGTTGTGCCGACCGGGCCGTACTCGATCACGTCGATCTGGCCGAAGCGGTTGGTGATCGCAGCGATCAGGTCCGGTACCTGGGTCGAGTCGGCCAGGTCGGCGCTGAAGGCCGCGGCCTCGATACCTTCCCGGCCCAGTTCGGCGGCGAGCGCCTCGATCGGTTCCTTGCGCCGGGCAACGAGTGCGACGGCGTACCCCTCGGCCCCGAAACGACGGGCGACAGCAGCACCCAGGCCGGAGCCGGCGCCGAAGACAGCAATGGTCGGTGACATGAAAACTCCTTGCAGAGGTCGATTCTTACGTTTAGTGCGTAACCACATGATTGGTTAGAATCGGAGGGCTTACAAAAGGCACATCGGTGTGCGTGACTCACCTGGAGGATCGGATGCGACCACTGGCAGGCCCATGTGCGCGGTGGCCGGGCAACCCGGACTTCATCCGCGAGATCATGGATCGGATCGGCGACAAATGGACGATGCTGGTCGTCGCGACGTTGTCGGACGGCCCCTTGCGCTACACCGACCTGCATCTCTCGATCCCCGGGATCTCGCAGCGGATGCTCACCCGCACCCTGCGCCAGTTGACGAGGGACGGCCTGATCATCCGTACGTCGTACCCAGAGGTCCCGCCGCGCGTGGAGTACACGCTCACCCCACTGGGCGAGAGCCTGCTCAGCAACGTCCTCGCCATGGCGTCGTGGTCGGTCGACCACCACGAGACCATCCGCGCGAACCGCGGGCGCTACGACGCGGCCGAATCCGGCAACCGCTGATCGATCACTGAGAGCGACATCGTTGTCAGAGGTTGATATATCGACTGATCTGCGGGTTTGGCCTCGGTTTTGCAACGTGGCAACGAACTCTTGCCAACGTTGTCAACGCTACTTATAGTCCGTGACACCTCTCGGTCGGTTATGCCGTGGTCAACGCAACGGAAACGGAGGTGACTTTCGTCATGAACGAAAATGCGCCGCGCCCGCAGTTCGAAGACGTCGCCGAGGTCGTCCGCTACCAACTCAGTCGCCGCAGTCTGGTCGGGGGAGGTGCCGCGGCCGCTCTGACCGGTCTGCTGGCCGCCTGCTCCGGTGGTGGCTCGTACTCCGACAAACCCGCCAACAACAAGCCCGTGGCGACGAAGTCGGTCCAGATCGGCAAGGCCAACATCCCGGTCCCGCGGGATCAGTCCGTCATCATCGGCCAGGTCGAGTTCACGGTCTTCGACAGCTTCAACACGATGATCCCGAACGGCGCGCCGAGTGGCGCCGGGTTCGAGATCTGCCGCGAAGCCATGTTCTACCTGAGCTTCGCCACTGGTGAGCTGAAGCCCTGGCTGGCCACGGCGTACAAGTACAACGCGGGCCACACCGAGCTGACGATCACCTTCGATCCGTTGGCGAAGTGGAGTGACGGGAAGCCGCTCACCGCGAACGACTTCAAGTTCACCGTGATGCTGCTGCGCGACCGCCCGGAGCTGTTCGGTGGTGGCGGCGAGCTGAAGGAGTTCGTCAAGGAGATCGTTCTTCCCGACGATCACACCGCCGTCATCAAGCTGACCAAGGCGACGCCCCGTTTCCACTACAACTTCATCGCCGCGATCGCCGGCGGTTTCGATATCCTGCCCGCGCATGTCTGGCAGGGACAGGACCCGACGAAGTTCAAGAGCAACCCGCCGGTCCGCAGCGGTCCGTACAAGCTGAAGACCGCCATCCGGAACCAGAAGATGTTCGTCTGGGAGAAGGACCCGAACTACTGGAACAAGGACAAGCTCGACGTCGCCGCCCAGTACGTCGTCTTCCAGAGCGTCTCGAAACAGGCCGACCAGGCCTCATTGGCCTTCGAGCGGGCCGAGTTCGACGTCGGGTCGATCGACGAGCAGCACGCCAAGCAGCTGCGCAACACCGGTTACCCGAATCTGGTGACGACCCAGTTCCACGACCCGAACCCGCGGGTGATGTGGCTGAACTGCGACCCGGCGCGGGGTGTGATCTCGGAGCCGAAGATGCGCTGGGCGATCAACTACTGCCTGGACCGGGCGAAGATCGGCAAGTCGATCTGGCCGGTCGAAGTGCCGCCGGCGGTCTATCCGTGGGCGGACTACCCGACCAACGACAAGTGGAAGAACGACGAGCTCGCGAACAAGTACAAGTTCGAGTTCAACCTGGACAAGGCCACCGGGATCCTTGACGAGATCTGCCCGAAGAACGCCGCCGGCAAGCGGATGTACAAGGGCAAGGAGGTCAACCTCGAGATCATCACGCCGTCACCGGTCGACGGTGGCGAGTACGCGATCGCGAACGTGCTCAAGACCGATCTCGCGAAGGTCGGCGTACCGGCGACGCTGCGCAGCCTGTCGGGCAGTGTGCACGGCGAGAAGTTCGAGCGCGGTGAGTTCGACATCGACTCCAGCTGGGCCGGGTTCGCCAACGACCCCGAGCAGATGTACTCCGACTGGGAGAGCGCGAAGGCGCAGCCGATCGGCAAGAACGCGGCCGGCAAGAACAAGATGCGCTTCCGGAACACGAAGTTCGACGAGTTGTCGCACCAACTGGCCGCGATGGACCCCTCCGCCCCGGAGGCCAAGCCGCTGATGGACGAGGCGCTGGAGATCTACTTGCAGAACCTGCCGCTGCTGTCGGTGATCCAGACGGGCTACCCGTCGTACTTCAACACCGTCTTCTGGACCGGGTGGCCGACCGATGACGACCTGTACGAAGTGCCGCTGAACTGGTGGCAGCACTTCATCTTCATCCTCGGCAAGATCAAGGCCACCGGTACGAAGGGCCCGGCGTGACGGCTGAGGCGCCGCCGGAGGAAGTTGTCCGTACGACGCCGGAGTCCGCACCCTCCTCGGGGGTGCGGGCCTGGATGTCGCGGCACCCGCTGGCGGCGTACGCCGTGCGCCGGTTCGGGCTCTACCTGGTGGAACTGTGGGGAGCGCTCACCATCGCGTTCTTCTTCTTCCGGCTGATGCCCGGTGACCCGATCCAGACCCTGATCCAGAGCCTGCAGCAGAACTACATCTACAACCAGCAGGCCTCGGCCGAGATCATCGCCCGCTACCGGCACGAGTTCGGTCTCGACGGCAACCTGCTGTCGCAGTACCTGGTGTACATGAAGAAGCTGATCCTGCACGGCGATCTCGGTCCGTCCTTGATCAGCTACCCGACGCCGGCGCAGGACGTGATCCTGCGATCGTTGCCGTGGACAATCGGTCTGCTCGGGATCTCGGCGGTGATGGCCTGGGTCTTCGGCCTGGTGCTCGGTGCGGTCGCGGGCTGGCGGCGCGGCAAGCTCGGTTCCCGGATCATGACGAACCTGTCGATCGCGCTCTCGCATGTTCCGTTCTTCTTCGTGGCGCTGATCCTGGTCTACATCTTCGCGTACTCACTGGGCTGGCTACCGGCCCGATCGGCGTACGACTCCAACATCAATCCAGGGTTCAGCCCTGCCTTCATCGGCAGTCTGCTCAAGTACGGATTGCTGCCAGGGTTGTCGATCGTCGTGATCGGGACGTTCAGCTGGATCCTCTCGACCCGGATGCTGATGGTGCCTGTTCTCGGCGAGGACTACCTGGTGTACGCCGAGGCCAAGGGTCTGAAGCCGTGGCGGATCCTGACCCGGTACGCGCTGCGCAACTGCTACCTGCCGCAGGTCACCGCGTTCGGTATCTCGCTCGGCTTCATCTTCAACGGCAACGTCCTGGTCGAGCAGCTGTTCAACTATCCAGGTCTCGGTACGACGCTGGTCACCGCGATCCAGCAGCTCGACTTCAACACGATCCTCGGCGTCACGGATATCGCGATCTTCTCCGTCCTGACCGCCGTCCTCCTGCTCGATCTCCTCTTGCCGCTGCTCGATCCACGCGTCAAGTACTGGAAGTAGGTGCCGATGCGAATCCTGACAGCTGTACTACGAACGATCCGGAACAGCCGGCGGTTGGCGATCGGGCTGGTGGTTCTGCTGGTGATGGTGCTGATCGCGGTCTTCAGTCCGCTGATCGTGAAGGGGATCGGTGGGTCGACGGATCCGTTGGAGCTGGCGGCGTACGAGCGCTGGCTGGTACCGGGGCCGGGGCATCTGCTCGGCACGGATCAGTTCGGGCGCGATGTGCTGGCGATGGTGGTGAGCGCTCTCTCGGTTTCTCTGCAGATCGGCGCGATCGCCGGCGTGATCTCGACCGTGGTGGGTGTGATCGTGGCGTTCGTCGCGGGCTACAAGGGCGGCTGGGTCGACGGGGTCCTGTCGACGTTCACCGGGATCCTGCTGGTGATCCCGACGTTCCCGTTGCTGATCGCGCTCTCCGCGTATGCGAAGAACGTGAGTCTTTTCCAGGTCGGCGTGATGATCTCGATCTTCTCCTGGCCGTTCGCGGCCAAGACGATCCGCTCGCAGGTGCTGAGTCTGCGGTCCCGCCCGTACGTCGATCTGGCCCGGGTCACGAAGGCCCGCGACCTGGAGATCATCACAACCGAGCTGCTGCCGAACCTGCTGCCGTTCATCGGGGTCGGGTTCGCGTCGTCGGCGCTGGGCGCGATCTTCGGGCTGGTCGGGCTCGAGGTGATCGGGCTCGGGCCGGGTGGCGTGATCGACCTCGGGCAGATCATCTTCAACGCGATCAACACCGGCGCGCTGACGCTCGGCGCCTGGCCGATGTTCGTCGTACCGATCGTCTTGCTGACCTTGCTGTTCGCCGCGCTGAACATGGTGAACATCGGGCTGGAAGAGGTCTACAACCCACGGCTGAGGGGAGTGGCCGGTGAGTGAGTCGGTGAAGGAATCCGCCAAGCACAAGGGCGCCTCGACGGACTCCGGGACGGTGCTGGAGATCAAGGGGCTGGATGTCACCTATTCGACCAGCCGTGGCGACGTACAGGCCGTACGGGGGCTGGATCTCGCCGTCCGCCGGGGCGAGATCCTGGGCATCGCGGGGGAGTCGGGCAGCGGGAAGAGCACGCTCGCGGTGGCGCTGCTGCGGCTGCTCAAACCGCCGGGCAAGGTGACGGCCGGCTCGGTGATGTTCCACCCGGCCGGGCGGTCGCCGGTCGACCTGCTGAAGGTGAACGGCGAGGAGCTCCGGGTCCTGCGATGGAGCGCTCTCTCGTATCTCCCGCAGGGATCCATGAGTTCGCTGAACCCGGTGATGCGGGTGCAGGACCAGTTCAAGGACGTGATCCTGGAACACGCGCCCGCACGCAAGAGCGAGCTGGACACGTTGATCCCGCGGCTGCTCAGCCAGGTCGGCCTGGAACCGCGGGTCGCCCGGATGTACCCGCACGAACTGTCCGGCGGGATGAAGCAGCGCGTCCTGATGGCGATCGCGGTCGCGCTGGAACCCGACCTGGTGATCGCGGACGAACCGACCACCGCGCTCGACGTGACGATCCAGCGGGTGATCCTGCAGTCGCTGGCCGATCTGCGTACCGACTTCGGTGTCACCCTGATGGTGATCTCGCACGACATGGGCGTGCACGCGCAGCTGGCCGACCGGGTCGCGGTGATGTACGAAGGCCGGCTCGTCGAGATCGGCGACGTACGGCAGGTGTTCAAGGATCCGCAGGATCCCTACACCCAGCAGCTGATCGAGTCGATCCCGCGCGTCGGAAGGAGACCAGCATGAAGTCGGAGCTCGAACTTAGGGGCGTGCAGCAACGATTCCACGCCCGCGGGGTCGCCTCCGGCTACATCACGGCCGTCGACGACGTGAGCTTCACGCTCGCCGCCCAGCCGCCCCAGGTGGTCAGCCTGGTCGGCCAGAGCGGCAGCGGCAAGAGCACGATCGCGCGCAACGTGCTCGGTCTGCAGAAGCCGACCGCGGGAAGCGTTCTCTACGGTGGCAAGGACATCTTCAAGCTCAACCGCACCGAGTACGACGAGTACCGGCGCGATGTGCAGCCCGTGTTCCAGGACCCGTACGCGATCTTCAACCCGTTCTACCGGGTCGATCGCGTGCTGTGGAAGGCGCTCAAGAAGTTCGGGCTGACCAAGAGCCGGTCCAAGGGACTCGAACTGATCGAGGAGTCCTTGAGAGCCGTGCGGCTCGAGCCGGAGAACGTTCTCGGGCGTTACCCGCACCAGCTCTCCGGTGGTCAGCGCCAACGCATCATGCTGGCCCGCGTCCACATGCTGCGGCCGTCGTTCATCATCGCCGACGAACCCGTCTCGATGCTGGATGCCCAGGTCCGCAAGCACTTCCTGGACATCCTGCTCGACTTCCAGCGCGAGCACGGCATGACTACCCTCTTCATCACCCACGACCTGTCCACCGTCTACTACCTCGGCGGCGAGGTCATGGTGATCACCAAAGGCGAGATCGTCGAACGCGGACCGGTCTCGACAGTCATGCACGAGCCCTCGCACCCGTACACCAAGCTCCTGCTCGACTCGATCCCGCAACCCGATCCCGACAACCGCTGGACGAACCGCATCACGGTCGACGAACTCGCCGACCAGGAGCGAGCCGACGCCAAGGCCGCAGCCCCGGCGCCGGAAGCCCCCATCCTCTGACCCCGACGATCTAGACCGTGCGGATGGCCGGGTCGCTGAGGCCCGGCTGGCCGGTCTCGACGTGACCGGCGAAGCGGCGTTCGTACGACGCGTCGGTCGGAGTCGTGACGGTGACGTCGTACCAGCGTCGGGTGGTGGTGACGAGGTGTTTCGTCTTGCCTGGTTTGAGATTGAGGATCTTGGGACGGCCGCCGTAGCCGCTGGTGATAGTGACCTTGCGCGCGATGTCGGTGCTGAGGGTGAGCTCGATGTCGCCGGAACGCGTGTCGCGGGCGGTGACCTCGAGGCCCGTCGTCGGCTTGCCGTTGAACGTGCGGAGGAAGCCGTTCGCGCTGTGGACGGTCAGGTCGTAGATGCCGCCGTACGCGGTGGCGTTCCAGCTGTCCGAGACCGTCTTGCCGGCTGAGGTGGTGTACGTCCACGGGCCGTCGGTGCGGTTGAACGCGGTGACGAGGAACTGCGCGCCGGCGTGTGCGCCGGACGAGAACGTCAAGGTGTAACGGCCGCCGGCCGAAGCGCCGTCGATGGTCGATGCATAAGGCAACGGCCTGGTACGGCGGGAGCCGCGTTCCTGGGCGGGGAGCTCACCGAGCGGGGGCGACGCCGGCACGTAGGTCGGGTGCCGCTCGTTGTCCGGCGGCTGGTAGTCCGCGGTGTCGGGGAGCGGGATCTTCTGGGTGTGCGCGGTGTCGAAGTCGAACGCGGAGGTGAGGTCGCCGCAGATCGCCCGCCGCCACGGCGAGATGTTCGGCTCGTGGACGCCGAACCGCTTCTCCATGAAGCGGATGACGGAGGTGTGGTCGAAGACCTCGGAACACGTGTACCCGCCGGTGCTCCACGGCGAGATCACGAACATCGGGACCCGCGGACCCAGTCCGTACGGACCGGCGGCGTACCGGCTGTTACCAGGGAAGTTGTCCGAGGCAACGTCCACCGTGGACAGACCCTGAGCGGCACTGGCGGGCGGGAACGGCGGGACGACGTGGTCGAAGAAGCCGTCGTTCTCGTCGTAGGTGATGAAGAGCGCGGTCTTGCTCCACACCTTCGGGTTCGAAGTGAGGGCGTCCAGGACGCGGGAGATGTACCAGGCGCCGTAGTTGGTCGGCCAGTTGGAGTGTTCGCTGAAGGCCTCGGGGGCGGCGATCCAGGAGATCTTCGGGAGCCGGTCGGCCTTCACATCGGCGCGGAGCTGACCGAAGTAGTCCTCGCCGGCCTTGGCGTTCGTGCCGGTCCGGGCCTTCTCGTAGAGCGCTTCCCCGGGTTTCGCGTTGCGGTAGTTGTTGAAGTACAGCAACGAGTTGTCGCCGTAGTTGCCGCGGTAGGCGTCGTCGATCCAGCCCCAGCCGCCCGGCCCGTCCAGGCCGTCGCCGATGTCCTGATAGACCTTCCACGACACCCCGGCCTGCTCGAGCCGCTCCGGGTACGTCGTCCAGCCGTAGCCGGCCTCGTCGTTACCCAGGACCGGACCGCCGCCGGTGCCATCGTTGCCGACGTACCCGCTCCACAGGTAGTAGCGGTTGGGGTCGGTCGCACCGATGAACGAGCAGTGGTAGGAGTCGCAGAGCGTGAACTTGTCCGCGAGCGCGTAGTGGAACGGCATGTCCTCACGGGTCAGGTATGCCATCGTGGCGACGTGGCCCTTGCCCGGGATCCAGTTGTCGTAGTTGCCGCGGTTGATCGCCGCGTGCCCGTCCGGCCAGCTGTGCGGCAGCCCGGTGAGGAACTGCAGACCGAGATCGTCGGCATCCGGATGGAACGGCGGAACCTCCTTGCCGTTCTTGTCCCGCTGGTAGAACACCGGCCGCCCGTTCGGCTGCGTCACCGGCCGCGGATCGCCGAACCCGCGAACCCCCTTCAGCGTCCCGAAGTAGTGGTCGAACGACCGGTTCTCCTGCATCAGGACGACGATGTGCTCGACGTCGTTGATGTCGCCGTACCGGTGGTGCGCCGGGATCGCGGCGGCCTGCTCGATACTGTTCGCCATCGCGGCGAAACCGGCCGAGGCGCCGGCCAGTTGCAGGAACCTGCGGCGATTGAGGTCTGGCATGCGTGTCTCCTGTCGGACGGGTGGGGCGGATGGAGTGTCAACCACCAGCACTGCATCGCAGGCACCCTAACCTGAACGATTAACTGACGGAAGATGAACTTTCCTGTTTCCAAGTTGTCAGTTTCAGACTCTTTTGATCACTTCCTTGCGAAAGGAGACTCCCGATGGAGCACGTCTGGTACGTCGCGTACGGCTCCAACCTCGCCCTCGAACGCTTCAACTGCTACCTGTACGGCGGCCGCCCCACCGGCGGCGCCCGCACCTACCCAGGCTGCCGGGACCACACCGCGCCGGCCCGCATCGAGGGCGTCGAGATCGCCGGCGGCCTGCTCTTCGCCGGTGCGTCGAAGGTCTGGGGCGGCGGCTCCGCCTTCTTCGACCCGACGGCGCCACGACGCGTCGCCGGTCGCGCCGACCTGCTGACCCCGGATCAGCTGGGTGATGTCGCCGCGCAAGAGATGTGGAGAGAACCCGGGGGAGCGTTCTCTCAAGATCTCTCCGCGTTGCTTCCCGACGTTGCTGAGCTGCACACGATGGGCCCGGGGCGCTACGAGACGGTCGTCCGATTAGGCGAGTACGACGGCCTGCCGATGTTCACGGTGACTCACGGAGACGCGGCCGAGCTGATACCGGTCGCCCCGACAGCGTCGTACCTGCAATGGATCGCAACCGGCCTCGCCGAAGCGCACGGCTGGGACGCGCCACAGATCGCGCACTACCTGATGGGCGCAGCTGGAGTGAGTGAGGGCTGGACTGAAGAGACGCTGTTGATGCTCCGCCCCGGCATGAGCGCCGGGACGGAGCATCAAGGGGGCTAGCGCTTGATGGCTACGCAGGTGGCGGTGGCGGTCTTTGAGGGATCGCTCTCCGACTTTGCGGTCAGCGTGACCTTCGCGACCGGGCTGTGGCCGGCCTTGGTGTAGACGGGGACGCTGACCTGCTGGCCGGCGTTTGCTGTCGTGAGGGCGTTCGGGAGGGAGACCTGCCAGTCCTTGCCGTTCACCTTGGCGGACAGGCGGTAGACGTCACCCTTCAGGTACGCCGAGACGTCCTCGGGGTGCTGTGATGCCGCACCCGCCTTGCCGGTGTTGGTGAGCTTGAAGTTGCAGGTCTGCAGACCGGAACGATCCGGTACGGCGACAGTCGGCAGCACGCGGACACCGCGCTGCTGCGGTCCGGAGCCGTCGAGGGAGCGAATGGCGACGGTGTACGAGAGGACGCCCGCGCGGTCGCGCCGTACGTTGGTGATGTAGAAGTGCAGGCGGTTGGCGGCGTCGGTGTACTCGTACTCGCTCCCCGAATTCGTGCCTGCGTGGAAGAGCGCGTCGGAGAGTTGGCGATAGTCGCCGATCGTGATCGGGACCTTGTTGCCGTCCGGCAGGACGTAGTCGGTCATGTTGATGTCCTGCGGGTTGGCGTCGATCACCCACTCGAACGGTGCCGCATCCTGGTTCTTGGTTTTGGCCAGCAGAACGCCGGAGTCCGGGGTGAACGAGTCGGTGCCTTGCCGGTCGACGACCTCGACGGTGTAGTTCTGGTAGCCGCGGCCGTCGCAGAGCGGATCCTTCGACGTGTCGCACGCGGGCGCGAGATCACCCGCACCACCGAGCTGGATGTTGACCCCGGACAGCCCCTTCGGCCCCGGCTGGTTGGCCCGCGCGGTGACGTCGGCGATCACGACTCCGGAGGTAGCGAGCGCTTCCCGGGACAGGCGCAGGACGTTCTGCTCGTCGACCATGTTGAGCTTGATCTTGTTGCGCAGCATGTGTTGCGCGCCCATCGAGGCTCCGCCGGTTGCCGGGATCATCCACCGGCTGTGTGGACCACCGGGCCCGTTGAAGCTGCCGCGGCTGAGCATCTCCCAGATCCCGGTATACGCGCGCCGGGCGGGCACGCCGTACGGGTTGTTGTAGTTGTCACCGATGCCGAGGATGTGGCTGAACTCGTGCGCGAAGACCGCCATCCCGGAGCTCTCCGCCTGCGTGGACGAACCACCACCGGCGTTCGGCCAGATCGACGAACCGGCGGCCCACGACGTCCAGTCGACGTACCGGGTGTCGGACCAGTTCGGCAGCGCGGGGTCCGGCGGGCCGAAGTCGTCGGTCACGTCCTCCTTGGTCGGGAACTTCATCATCCCGAACTCCTGCCAGGTCGACGACTCGTCCTGACCGGCGCTGAGGAAGAAGACGAAGTCGAACCCGGCCGGTACCTCAGGTCCCTGGTCGGCGACCCACGCCGCGCGGCCGTCGGTGCGGATGTTCCGGTTGCAGTTGTCTCCGGCCGGGCAGTCGCTCGGCTTCTGGAACTCCATCGCGTACTCGTGCGACTTCCCCGGCAGCCGATAAGGACCGAAGCCGGTGAGATCGACGCCGTACCGGCCGCCCGAGTCCTCCATCCAGTACTCGTGCAGCGTGTGACCACGATTCAACGAGCCCGGCGTGTTCAGGAAGTTCTGGTAGAACTTCGCGACCTGATCACGCGGTACGCCGTTCGCCTCGGCACTCGGATTGCCGAACACCGTCGACCCCTTGGGCTTCGTGACCACGAAGTCCTGGTTCGGGTAGTCCAGCAGCACCAGCGCACCCTTGAACGTCCGCTGCGACCCCTTCACGTTCGGGTCGGCCCAGTTCGTCCCGGGCGGCTTCTTGTAGTCCGACCACGTCATGTGGTCCGGGTTCTCCCAGTTCTGCGGATCGATCGCCCCCGGCAGCCCACCGGCTGCCGTCTTCGCCACCCGCTGATCCACCCCCGACTGCTGCCAGGGCTGTTGCTGCGGCCAATGCGGGTACTGCCAGGCATTCACGGGATCCGGGGGAGCGGCCGGCGCGGCGAGGGCCAAGGTCGGCACCGAAACAGCAGCCAGTACGGCGGCCAGTCGCAGGGCAAGACGGTATTTCCGTTGCTCAGACACGGGCGGGCATCCGATCGACGAAGGAGCGGGGGACGGTTGCCCAGCATCTCCCGCCAACGACTGTCACCACAACTCATCCACGTGAAGGAAAACCCCGGACTACCGAGGATTCATGCCGCCGCCCCGAACTCCCCGAGATAGGCCAGATGATGCGAGGTGGCGAACGAGACCACCTTCGTTCTGGAGCCGAGACCGCGGCCGCCGCCGTCGGCCGCCTCGGCCAGCCGATCGTCACCCCACGAGTAGGCGGAGCCGAAGAAGCTCCCCGAATCGATCAGGTTCCTGGAGACCAGGCGGACGGTTCGTTCGGTTCGTAGCTCGACGCCCGTGCTGGCCTCGGGTACGCGCTCGCGAAGGTAGAGCCAATGGTCGCCGCAGGTGTATTTGAGGTTGACGTGTTTGGGCGGGAATCCCTTGGGGTCCCAGACAGGATGTGCGGTTCCGTAGTCGCCTAGACGAAGCTCACGCCTGCCGCCGCTGATCAGCGAACGCCACAGCAGTTCCTCGAAGCGCACCTGTTCCGTCTGGTGGAGGTGGCTGAGCATGCGCGGCACCGATCCGCTGAGAATGGTGGTCGATCGGAACGGCCCGTTGCGGTCGAAGGCTTCGATCAAGGACGCGATCTCGTCGACGCGGAAGTCGTGTGCGCCGGCGATGTACTCGAGGTCGACGACGACGTCGAGGTTGGCGGGATCCACGCCGAGCTGTTCGATCGCGGCTGCTGCCGAAGGAGCTGTCGCCGACTTCGTCAGGATCCGGAGCCCACACCCGTGGGCGAGCTCCCGGGCCAAGTGGCCGACCTTCGCCAGGGTCTGCTGGTCGGCCGCGTGATTGACGACGGGGATGAACGGAATCGGGTCGAGGTGGAACAGGTCGAGCGGCTCGCTCAGGCGGTCCGCGAGCTGCTCGAGGACATCGGCGGGTCCGGAAAAGCCTGGTGCGGCTGCCATGTTGGTCGCGTCCAGCATGACGACTCGACCGAGGTCGAACAGTCGACGAGTGGTGGCGAGCACCCTGTCGAGCAGATTGGCGGTGTCGCCTTTCTCGTCGTACCCCAGCGAGAGCATCGGCTGGACCTGACGGTCGCCCCTGAGCTCGGCGAGAGCATCTAGCTCACCCTGCCTGGCTCGAAGGGCGACGAGCGTTTGGAAGTCACCGGGTGCTGACATGTCCCCCTCCCGTCACTCTGCGTCATTCGAGAGTAACTGGGAGAGCGCGATCCTGCCCAGGACACGGAATGAGATGACTGTATACAGTATGTCGTCGAATGGTTAGTCTGGCCGGGCACTGGCGGCGGCGGATGGAGGAGTTATGTACACGGTCACCGACCCGGCGACGGGTGTGCTGGTGGAGGAAGTGCCGAACTCGACCGAGGCGGAGGTCCAGGACGCGGTCGGGCGGGTGCATGCGGCGTACCCGGCCTGGCGGGGGCGGACCGTTGCGGAGCGGGCGGCGATCGTCGCGCGGGCGGCGGAGCTGTTCGAGCAGCGGGCCGGTGAGCTGGCAGCGATCATGACCCGGGAGATGGGGAAGCGGGTCAATGAGGGACTGGGCGAGGTCGGGATCGTCGTCGACATCTTCCGGTACTACGCGGAGCACGGGCCGGAGTTGTTGAAGGACGAGCCGCTGGAGGTCAAAGGCGGTCGGGCGGTGATCACGAAGGGGCCGATCGGGCCTCTGCTCGGGATCATGCCGTGGAACTTCCCGTGTTATCAGGTGGCACGGTTCGTGGCGCCGAATCTCGTGCTGGGTAACACGATTCTGCTTAAGCACGCGTCGATCTGCCCGTGGTCGGCGCGGGTGATCGAAGAGGTTCTGCACGAGGCCGGCGTACCGGCTGATGTGTATGTGAACACGTTCGCGTCGAGTCGGCAGATCCCGGCGATCCTGGCCGACGACCGGATCGTCGGCGTCTCGCTGACCGGAAGTGAGCAGGCCGGGATCTCGGTCGCGGCCGAGGCGGGGAAGAATCTGAAGAAGACCGTGCTCGAGCTCGGCGGCTCGGACCCGCTGATCATCCTCGACACGGCTGACATGGACGAGACCGTCAATGCCACCGCGACCGCGCGGATGCGGAACTGCGGCCAGTCGTGCAACGCGCCGAAGCGGATCATCGTGCTCGCCGACCTGTACGACGAGTACGTCGACCGTCTGACCAAGCGTGTCGCGGAGTACTACGTGCCGGGCGATCCGTCTGATCCCGAGACCAAGCTCCCGCCACTCGCCTCGATCGCGGCCGCGAATGAGGTCGCAGGTCAAATCACCCGGGCGGTCGAACAGGGCGCGACGCTCAGAGCAGGCGGGCAGCGGATCGGCCCCGGCGCCTACCTGGAGGCGACTGTCCTGACCGACGTCGCACCTGGCACGGACGCTTACTACGAAGAGATCTTCGGCCCGGTCGCGATCGTCTTCAAGGCGACCGACGAGGACGACGCGATCCGGATCGCCAACGACACTCCGTTCGGACTCGGAGCCAGCGTCTGGGGCACCGACCCGCAACAACTGCGTCGCGTCGCCGACCGCATCGATGCCGGCATGGTCTACTTCAACCGCGCCGGAGGTTCCCAGGCCGACCTGCCTTTCGGCGGCATCAAACGCTCCGGCATCGGCCGCGAACTCGGGCCCGCGGGTATCGAGGAGTTCATGAACCACAAGTCGATCAGGCTCTGATGGCAGGTTGGCGCCACGGCGCGTGACGGGGGTTCACGGGCCGTCAGACTTGCGGCATGAAAGACGATCGGTTGGCTGCTGCTGTCGGGAACGCCTCGCTGCTGGGTATCGGCTACGTGCTGTTGCGCCGCTGGCGGTTGGCGATCGCTGCTCCGTTGATCTCGATCGCGCTCGTGCTGCTGGTGGTGGCGCAGAAGGCGCTCTGGTGCGAGATCGTGCTGTTGGTGTGGTGGGTTGCTGTCGTCGTACACGGCTGGCTCCTGGGGGGCAAGCCGGGGACGCGGTCGGCGACCGAGCAGCGGCTGATCGCCTTGTGTGTAACGGTTCCTGTCCTCCTGGCCGGCGTCTTCTTCCGCGTCGAGGCCGTCGGAATCCAGAACGACGTCGCTGACGCGCGCGCAGCCGGCGACTGCGCTGGTGTGACGGCCGCACAGCAGAAGGCCCGGTACGGCGATCGCGTGGCGGATGCGCCGGGGATTGAGCGGCTCGGCGTTGATGTCGAGGCTTGCCAGCAACTGCAGGAGATCGCGCTGCGGTTGGAGGGGACCTGGTCGGGTGATGTCGACCTCCTGGGCGAGCAGTTCGCGAAGCTCGGCGAGGTGCTGGCGAAGCCGGGGCAGGAGAAGACGGTGGAGAAGGTACTCGACCAATACCTCGGCACGGTGACCAAGGGCGGCCCGTGCCCGACGGTCGAGCTGGCGACCTGGCTGCGCGGTCGGCACCAGACCCAGAACGTGCTGGACAAGGCGAACTCGGTCGGCGACGGCCTCGTGCCTGAGGCTCAGTTCGAGTGCGCCCAGTCCGAGGCCAAGGCGGCGAAGTGGCGCGCGGCGCTGGGGCGGTACCAGGAGCTGATCGGGCAGTACCCCCACGCCGCCATCACGCCGAAGGCGCGCGCCGCAATGGCTCTCGTGGCGGTGAAGGTCGAGCTGCTCGACGTCCGCGGCCTGGTCACCTCGGGGGAGTACTGCGACAAGCCGGCGAAGTACAGCGGCGCGCCGCTCTACCGCCGCGGCGTGAACCGCGCGCTGTTCCTCGGTGAGACCAACGAGTACCTCGATCAACTGCCGCGCCAATGGAAGACGGACGTGCCGACCAACGCGTCGGTGGTGATCTGCACTGAGGCGGTGGAGGACGGACCGGCCATCCGGACCTGCCCTTACACCCGCGAAACCGATCCGAACCTTCACTTCAACCGCACCTTCCGCAAGGTCGTGGTCCCGGTGCGGATCTACGCGTTGCGCACCGGCAAACTCGTGCGGACCGGCAAGGTGACGATCACCGGCGAGGCCTGCCCGCTCGTCTACACCGACGACTCGGGTCTGACGCCGGTCTACGGCAGCACGATCTCGACGCCGGTCGATCCCTCGGACGCGAACGTGCGAGCTGCGTTCCAGCCGTTGCTGGTCAGGCGCTGAGCTCTAGGTCTCGTTGACAGACTCAGCTGGGAGCTGTGAGGCTCGGCGCATGACAGAGATCGAGGACGGCCCGCGCTCCCGCACCTTCACCTGGCCGGATCCGGCGGAGATCGCGGCCCGGGTCGGGACGACGTCCGGCCTTGAGATGCTGCAGGCGCTGCGCGACGGGGAGCTCCCGCCGCCGCCGATCCTGCAGCTGATCGGCGCGACCGGCATCGAGGTCGAGGAGGGCCGGATGACGGTCATCATGCCCGCCCAGGAATTCCACTACAACCCGCTCGGCACGGTGCACGGTGGCGTGATCGCGACCCTGCTCGACACCGCCGCGGGCTGCACGGTGCACTCGACGCTGCCGGCCGGTGTCGGCTACACGTCACTCGATCTGAACACGCGCTTCATCAAGCCGGTCACGGTGAAGTCCGGTGAGCTGCGCTGCACCGGTCAGATCATCAGCCGCGGCCGCCGTACCGCCGTCGCCGAAGCGCGGCTGGTGGACGAGCGCGGCACGCTACTCGCGCACGCCACGTCCACCTGCCTGATCTTCGACCTACCTAGCTGAGGAGCTTCTCGACCGCGGACAACCGCACGCAGACCGTCAGTCCGGCGACCGCGGTCTCGAGCTCGTCGAGCTCCGGGTACGTCGGGGCGATCCGGATGATGCTGTCCGACGGGTCGTCGCCGTACGGGTGGGTGGCGCCGGCCGGGGTGAGCGCGATCCCGGCCGCCTTCGCCTTGGCGACGACGTCCGCGGCGCAACCGTCCGGCACCTGCAGCGTGATGAAGTAGCCGCCGGCCGGCGCGTTCCAGGACGCGAACCCGGTGTCGCCGAGGTCGGCGGTGAGGATCTTGTCGACCGCCTCGAACTTCGGCCGGATCAGCCCGGCCAGCTTGCGCATGTGCTCGGCCAGGCCGTCGGCGTCGCGCAGGAACCGCACGTGCCGGAGCTGGTTGACCTTGTCCGGCCCGATGCTCCGCTTCACCGTGTGGCTCGCCCACCACTTCAGGTTCGCCGGCGAGGCGCCGAAGAACGCGACCCCGGCCCCGGCGAAGGTGATCTTCGAGCTCGACCCGAACACGAAGACGCGATCCGCGTACCCGGCCTCAGCAGCCAGCGCCAGTACGTCGGCCAGCTCCGCGTGCTCGTCGGTCAGGTGGTGCACGGCGTACGCGTTGTCCCAGAAGATCCGGAAGTCGGGCGCGGCCGTGGTCATCGTGGCGAGCCGGCGGACCGTCTCGTCCGAGTACGTCGTGCCGGTCGGGTTGCTGTACTTCGGCACGCACCAGATGCCCTTGATCGAGGCGTCGGCGGCGACCAGCCGCTCGACCTCGTCCATGTCCGGGCCATCGGCGGTCAGCGCGACCGGGATCATCTTGATGCCGTAGCGCTCGCAGATCCCGAAGTGCCGGTCGTAGCCCGGCACCGGGCACAGGAAGCTGATCTCGCCGTCGGCCCAGCGGCGCTCGGCGCCCGGCACCTGGCCGAGCAGCGCGAACACGATCGCGTCGTGCATCAGCTCGAGGCTCGAGTTGCCCAGAGCGAGCAGCTGGTCGGCCGGGACCTGCAGTCCTTCGGCGAAGATCGCGCGCAGTTCGGGCAGCCCGTTGGTCCCGCCGTAGTTGCGCAGGTCGGTGCCGTCCGCGCCGACCGGACGCTCGATCGCCCCGAGAATTCCGTCGGCGAGATCGAGCTGTCGCGGCGACGGTTTACCACGGGTCAGATCGAGCTTCAGCCCCTTCGCGGCGAGAGCGTCGTACTCCGCCTGGGCGCTGTCCCGCTGCGCCGTCAACTCTTCCACCGTCAAGGCCGAACCACCCACGACATTTCCCTTCGCTGCACTCGTTACGCACAGCTTAATGGGAGCCGACAGGCAGCTATACCACGGGTCAACGCCCTCCGCAGTTCGGGAACTTCGGGTCCCACGGCGGGCAGGCCGGCTTGGTCGGCTTCGTCGGTGGGACCCCCGGACCGTGCGGAGGGATCGGCGGGATGCCGGGCGTGACCGGCGGCGTCGGGGGAGTGGGCGGCGGCGCGTCGCTGCCGTCCGACAGCCAGAGCGTGATCGTGGCCCCGGGCAGGGCGCCGTCCTCGGTCCGCGGGCTGGTGTAGGCCACCGTGCCGGAGACCGCGTCGGACTTGACCAGGTCGTCGGCGACCGTGACCTTGAAGCCGAGCGCCACGAGCTTGGCGGTCGCCTCCTCCGGCGTCATCCCCTTCACCGACGGCAGGTCCTTCACGTTGCCGCGGATGGTCTTGTCGTCCGGCTGCACGAACTTCGACGTCGCCATCCCGGCCAGGGCGCCGCGCATCGCGGTCTCCCAGATCGGGCCCGCCGTACCGGAACCGGACGCGTCGTGCAGCTGCTTGCCGTTGAAGATCTGCCGGATCAGGTTGTTGTACGGCGGGGTCGCGTCGGCCACGACCGACGCGGCCGCGAGCTTCGAGGAGTACCCGGCGAACCACACCGAGTGGTTCTCGTCGGTCGTTCCGGTCTTGCCGGCCAGGTCGCTGCGGCCGAACTTCAGCTTGCCACCGGTACCACCCGGCTCCATCACCTGGTGCAGCACGTAGTTGACGCCGTCCGCGACCTGCTGGGTCATCACCGGCTTGCAGCTGCGGCCCGGTGTCGCGATCGACTTGCCGCGGACACTCGCGACCGCGGTGATCACCTGCGGGTTGCAGAACGTGCCCCGGGCCGCGAACGTCGCGTACGCACTGGACAGCATCATCGGCGTGATCAGACCCGCCGAGCCCAGTGTCATCGACGGAACCTGCAGCAGCGGCGTCTCGCTCTGGGCGTCGCGCATGCCCATCTTCGCCGCGAGCGTCGCGATCGGGCACAGGCCGACCTGCTCGGACAGCTGCAGGAAATAGGTGTTGGTCGACGCCCGCGCCGCCTCGATCATCGAGGGATCGGCCACGGTCTTGGTCGAGTTCTTCGGGACGTAGTGCGGGTCGGAGGCGGTGCCCTTGCAGGTCTTGAACTCGCGGCCGCTCAGGTCGAGGGTCTGCGGCGAGGTGATCCGGAAGTTGAGCGGAACACCCTTCTGGATCGCGGCGGCGATGGTGAACGCCTTCATCGTCGAACCGTTCTGGAACCCGCCGAAGCCACCGGGGTAGGACTTCTCGACGTTGTAGTTGTACGCCGTCTGGTTCTTCTTGAACCCGTACGGCTTGCTCTGCGCCATCGCCTTCACCAGACCGGTCCCGGGCTCGACGATCGTGATCGCGGCGACGGCCTGGTCGGTGGGCTTGGAGTGCTGGTCGATCGACTTCTGCGCGGCGGCCTGGATCTTCGGGTCGAGCGCGGTCTTGATCGTCAGGCCGGCGGTCTCGATGTAGTTCTCCCGCGCCTCGTCGTCCTTGCCGAAGACCGGGTTGTCCTTCAGCTTGGCCACGACGTAGTCGCAGTAGAACGGGTACTTCGAGTTCGCGCAGCCGTTCGGCACGCTCTGCACCTTGCGGGTGTCGATGACGGGGGTCTTCATCGCGGCCGTCGCCTGCTTGGCCGAGATCATGCCGAGGTCGCGCATCCGCACCAGCACGGTGTCGCGCCGGACCTTGGCCTTCTTGGGGTTGTCGGTCGGGTCGTAGCCGACCGGGTTCTTCACCAGCCCGGCCAGCAGCGCGGCCTGCGGCAGCGTGAGCTTCGACGCGGGGACCCCGAAGTAGTGCCGGGCGGCGGCCTCGACGCCGTACGAGCGGCCGCCGAAGAAGGCCAGGTTCAGGTAGCGGTGCAGGATCTCTTCCTTCGGGATCTTCTGCTCGACCGCGATCGCGTAGCGCAGCTCGGCGAACTTGCGCTCGTAGGTGTCGGCGGTCGCCGCCGCGCGCTCCTCGGGAGTCTTCGCCTTCGCGACCAGACTGAGCTTGACGTACTGCTGGGTGATGCTGGAGCCGCCCTGCGACACCCCACTGCCCGACTGGTTGCGCAGCAACGCGCGGAGGGTGCCCTTGGCGTCCAGGGCGCCGTGCTCGTAGAACCGGTCGTCCTCGATCGCCACGATCGCCTTCAGCATGATCGGGTTGATCGCCTTCAGCGGGACCTCGGTCCGGTTCTCCTGGTAGAGGGTCGCGATCAGGGAGCCGTCGCTCGCCTGGATGACCGTCTTCTGCCGCGACGGCGGGATCTCCAGGTCCTGCGGGAGGAACTGGACCGTGTTGTGCGCGGTCGCCGTGGTCACCCCGGCCAGACCGGCCAGCGGGAGCGCCAGACCGGCCACGAGCGCGCCGGACAGTGCGCTCACCAGGAGGAAGAGGAGCACCGACCGGAGGGCATTCGGGCGGGCCGGCTCACTTCTGTGCATGGTCCGGCACAGTACGGCAGGAGTGGGGGCTTCGGCAGGCCTGAGATCACGGAATTAACACATTCGACGCGCGATCTCACCCTCTGTGATCTCACTTTCACGCGCCGCTGCTCACTGTGCGCTCTTTCTCAGGGAAGCTACCAATCCGTGACCCAACCAGTAGACCGTGACCGGCGTCTCATCGGCAAGAGCAACAGTTGGGGAGGAAATGATGAAGCGATTGATGATCGGGCTGGCCGCACTCGCCACCACGGGGGTGGCGCTGCTGGGGGTGGCGCCGGCCGACGCGCAGGTTGTTGCTGCCAGCAACAGCTCGGCGCTGACCTACGGCCAGCGGAACTTCGACTGCGACCCGGAGTACGGATGCCACGCGTCCGCGGTGCTGCCGAAGTCCTGGAAGTACACCGCGCTGGGTCACGGTGAAGGCCGTTTCACCGACCGCGCCGTACCGCGGATGATCCGGATCGACGCCGATCTGGACAGCCACCCGGGGACGGCGACCGCCGCGCTGAACAAGCAGAAGGCGCTCAAAGGCACCCGGGGGCTGAAGATTCTCGGTCTCCAGAACGGCACGATCACGTCGACGATGCAGCAGGGACCGCTGCGGATCTCGACGCTCGTCTACACCTACCGCAGCGGGTCGGAGACGCGCTGGGTGGCGACGCGCTACGTCGGCTTCCACGGTGACAAGACCGCGAGCGCCGAGGTCACCGTCGGCGGTCGCCTGCAGGACCGCACCCTGCTGGGTACGGTCCTGACGAAGGCCACGCAGTCACTGGCCCTGTACGGCTAGAACCTGCGGTAGGTCGCCGTCGGCCAGCACACCAAGGCGTTTGGTGGCGCGGGTGACGGCGACGTACAGGTCGGAGAGGCCTCGAGGGGACTCGGCGATGATGCCGGCGGGATCGGCGATCAGCACCGAGTCGAACTCGAGGCCTTTGGCTTGCGTGACGTCGAGCAGCGCGACCGGTGCGTCGAGTACGCCCGGGTCGTTGCTGCGGGCAACATCATCCAGTACGGCGGCCAGTTCGGCGTACCGGGGTGACGGGACCAGCACGACGAGCCGGCCGTCGTCCATCGCCGCGCGCTCGGTCTTGATCGCGGTGGCGAGCGCGTCGGTGAACTCCTCGGTCGGTACGGCGCGGATCCACGGCTCGCTGTCACCCTCGCGGACCGAGACCGGTGGCTGGAGGCTGGGATCGATGGCCTTCAGTACGTCGGCCGCGACCGTCATGATCTCGGTCGGTGTGCGGTAGTTGACGGTCAGCTCGGCGCTGCGCCAGCGACGTGGTGCATAGCGCTCGAGCAACTCGGCCCACGATTTCACCCCGGCATCCGTGCCGGTCTGGGCGATGTCGCCGACCAGCGTCATTGACCGGCGCGGGCATCGGCGCATCAGCAACCGCCAGTCCATCGCCGACAACTCCTGTGCCTCGTCGACGATGAGATGCCCGAAGACCCAGCTGCGGTCCGACGACGCGCGCTCGGAAACCGTGCCCGGGTTCTCGATCAGCTCCTGGCGCTTGTGCACCAGATTCTCGAACTGCTCGATCTCCCACGGCATCACCACGATGTTCTCGGCCTCCATCTGCACCTGGACGACCTCGCGCGCGTACTTCCACGCGTCCGCAGCCTCGGCCTCGGCGGCCGCGGCCTGTTGCCTTCTCGCCGCGACGGCAGCATCCAGCTCACCGATCAGTTCGGCGGCTTCGTCGAGCAGCGGTACGTCGGACGCCGTCCAGGGCGCGTCGATCGGGCGGAGGATCGCGGCCCGATCGTCCTCGCTCAGGTGCGGCGCCGCGGCGGCCAGTCGCTCGGGCGACGACAGCAGCACGCTGACCAGGAGCTGCGGAGTGAGCTCCGGCCAGAGATGGTCCAGAACGCCTTGCACGCGGTCATCCTCGGCCAGCTCTTTGTGGATGTCCTCGATGTCCTCTTCGCCGACGTACTGCCGGCCGATCTTGTCGACGACCTGATCGGTCAGCACCTTCAGAATCCTGCGGACGAAGATCCGGCGGGCCGGATTGTGCGGCCCGTCGGATTCGAGTGCCTTCTCCTTGGCCTTCCGGACAGCGGCCGGTCGCAGCACGAGTTCATGCTGATCGACCTTGAACTCCATCGGCGCATCCGGAATCCGCCGGAAGTTCTCCACCGCTTGGGCGAGGACATCGACCATCGCCAGGTCGCCCTTCACCCGCTGCGCAGCAGCCCCTTCCGTAGCGGTCGCCTCCACTCCGGGATAGAGCTCACCAACAGTCGCCAGTACGACGTCGGTCTCGCCCAGCGACGGCAGCACCTGATCGATGTAGCGCAGGAACGTCGTGTTGGGCCCGACCACCAGTACGCCGGTCCGCGCCAACTGCTCGCGATGCGTATAGAGCAGGTAGGCCGCGCGATGCAGCGCGACGACCGTCTTGCCGGTACCGGGACCGCCCTGAACCACCAGTACGCCGGGCAGCTCGGAGCGGATGATCTCGTCCTGCTCGGTCTGGATCGTCGCGACGATCTCGTTCATCCGGCCGGTCCGGCTGGCGCCGAGCGACGACATCAACGCGGCCTCACCGATCAACGTGCTGCGGTCGGTGTCCTGAAGCGCGTCGAGATCGAGGACGTCGTCGTCCACGCCGACCACGGTCCGGCCGTTCAGGCGGATGTGCCGGCGCCGGGTGACGCCGAGCGGCGCGGCCGGAGTCGCGCGGTAGAAGGACTGGGCGAGCGGCGTGCGCCAGTCGATCAGGAGCGGGTCGTACTCCTCGTCGAACAACCCGATCCGGCCGATGTGGAACCGTTCGCCGTCGGTCTCGTCGATCCGGCCGAAACACAGGCCGCGTTCCACCGACGACAGCTGAGCGAATCGGTTGGAGAAAAGCTTGGTGAATGATTCGCGTTCGCTGCTGCCCTGCAGATTGTCGACGGTGTTCTCGCGCTGCACGCGACCGAGCTCACCCCGTGCCCTTTCGCGCAATACGTCGAGCCTTTCGTACATGATCGCCACATGCCCTTGTTCTTCGGCGATTTCCTGTGCCAGCAAGTGATCCGTCACGCTGTCCCCGATCTTGCAAACCCTTGGACTGTCTGATAATCTGGTCTTAGTTGCCCCACCAGGGCAACTTTTCTTGTTTCAGACACAAACACCCAACGGTAGCTATTCCCGGGGTTACTGCGCAAGTAATGCGATCAATTCGCCGTGAATTGGGTGGCGGAGTCGCGGATGATGAGGGTGGTGGCCAGTTCGACGTGGTGCGAGTCGACGGAGTCGCCGGCGGCCAGGCGGAGCGCGGTGCGGAGGGCGACGGCGCCCATTTCGCGCAGGGGCTGTTTGACCGTGGTCAGTGGTGGTGAGGCGAGGCGGGCGACCTGGGTGTCGTCGAAGCCGACCACGCTGAGGTCTTCGGGGATCCGCAGGCCGCGGGAGCGGGCCGCCTCCATCACGCCGAGGGCAACCTCGTCGCTGCCCGCGAAGATCGCGCTCGGCCGGTCCGACAGGTCGAGGAGGGCGGATCCGCCGGCCACGCCGTCGTCGTACAGGAAGTCGCGTTGCCAGATGTAGTGCCGCGGTACCGAGGCGCCGGCGGCCTCCATCGCGCTACGGAAGCCGCTCAGGCGCGCCTGGTTGCAGCCCGAGGTGGGTGGGCCGCCGAGGTAGGCGATCTGCCGGTGCCCGAGCTCCAGCAGGTGTTGGGTCGCGGCCATGCCGCCGGCGAAGTTTGTTGAGCCGACGCTTGTCACGTCCGGCTCGGGGATGTTCGCGGGATCGATGACCACCAAGGGAAGTCGGGCCCGTGAGAGGGCGGCGAGGTCGGCGTCGGTGAGCTCGCTGGTGATCCCGATCGCGGCCCGGCGGCCGCCGGCGATCAGCTCGCGGATCCACCGGCTCGCGCGGTCGGTGACGGTGGATTCGCGCCGCGGATGCGCATTCAGTACGACGTCGACGTCGGCGGACTGGCCGGCCTCGACCACTCCCTGGATGATCTCGACCGAGTAGTTGTTCAAGGCGCCTTGGTAGAAGAGCTCGACCGAGTCCCGGACCACGGTCTCGGGACGGCGGCCGACGTACCCGTGCTGGTTGAGCAGCTCCTGCACCCGGGCGCGGGTCGCGGAGGAGACGTCGCTGCGGCCGTTGAGCACCTTGGAGACGGTGGCGATGGAGACCCCGGCGGTGGTCGCGACGGACGCCAGCGTCACGGCGGCCTTCGGTCGTGGCATCGTGTTCCCCCTGGTGATCGAGGGTTGATTATCGAAAGTTTTCGAAGCGGTTGGCAAGCGGGAAAAGCCTGCTGTGCAAGGCGAGTAGGAAAACTCGCTGACGTCTTGACAGTGGTATCACCGAAACCTACGTTACGAAACACCTTCAGGGAGACGGAGATCACAGTGGATGCCATGACGCCGTATTCGAATGGCATGGCCCGGCGGGCCTTTCTTGGTTTGGTCGGAGCGGGGACGCTCGCGGCCTGCGGCAGCTCCGGACCGACGACCACGCCGGGTTCCACCGGTGGCGGCGCGGCCGGCAGCGGTGCGACGTACTGGTTCCTCACCGGGCAGCCGCAGCAGGGCATCCGGGAGGGGCAGGTCAAGCGGTTCAACGATGCGAACTCGGGCACGCAGCTGAAGACGACCGAGTTCCAGAACGACGCGTTCAAGCAGAAGATCAAGACCGCCATCGGGGCCGGGCAGGGGCCGACGCTGATCTGGGGCTGGGGTGGCGGCGGGCTGAAGAGCTACGTGGATGCGGGTCAGGTCGAGGACCTGACCGACTTCTTCGGGCAGAACGCTGCGCTGAAGGAGTCGATCTTCCCGTCGGCCTTCGGGGCGGCGACGGTCGGCGGGAAGATCTACGCGATGCCGGTCGAGACCACGACGCCGATCGTGCTGTTCTACGACAAGCGCGCGTTCGACAAGATCGGCGCGCAACCGCCGCAGTCGTGGGGCGACATCATGGATCTGGTGCCGAAGTTCAACGGCGCCGGGATCGCGCCGTTCTCGCTCGGCGGGCAGTCGCGCTGGACCAACATGATGTGGCTGGAGTTCCTGTTCGACCGGATCGGCGGCAGTGAGGTCTTCCAGAACATCTTCGAGGGCAAGGCGAACGGCTGGTCGGATCCGTCCGCGCTGAAGGCACTCGACGAGATGCAGAAGCTGATCAAGGCCGGCGGTTTCATCAAGGGCTTCTCGTCGATCACCGCGGACTCCAACGCCGACCAGGCGCTGCTGTTCACGGGCAAGGCCGCGATGATGCTGCACGGCGCGTGGACGTACGGGAACATGAAGTCCTCTGGTGGGGACTTCGTGACCGGCGGGCATCTGGGCTACATGAACTTCCCCGGGGTCGATGGCGGCAAGGGCGATCCGAGTGACACGGTCGGTAACCCGGGGCAGTACCTGTCGATCTCGTCGAAGGCGAGTGCGGCCGACAAGGAGATCGCGAAGAAGTTCCTGGCCAGCAACACGCTCGACGACGCATCGGTGGACGCGTGGGTGAAGTCGGGGAACATCTCGGTCGCGAAGAGCTCGAAGGACCGGCTCGCCGGGATCACCGACAAGAGCGACTCCGAGTGGCTGAACTTCGTCTACAACACGTCGGCGAACGCGAAGACCTTCGCGCAGTCGTGGGACCAGGCGCTGAGCCCGACCCAGGCCGAGACGCTGCTCGACAACATCGCCAAACTCTTCCAGCTGTCGATCTCACCCCAGCAGTTCGCCGACAGCATGAACGCGGTGATCGGCAAGTGAGCTCTGGTACGGCGGGTGGCCCGGGCCGAGCGGCTACCCGTCGTACTGGTTCCTCGCACGGAACCGGTGCGGTCGGGTGGATGGTGTTTCCGGCGCTGCTGATGTTCGTGGTGTTCGGGGTGGTGCCGCTGGTCGGCGTACTGGTGCTGAGCTTTGCGCAGTGGGACGGGTTGGGCGCGATTCACCCAGCAGGGTTCGCGAACTGGGGATCGGTACTGTCCGATCCCGGGTTGCCGCATGCGATCTGGGTGACGTTCGAGATCATGATCCTGTCCTGGGCGGTGCAGACGCCGCTGAGTTTGCTGATCGGAACGTTTCTAGCCGGCCGACAGCGATACCGCGGGCTGCTCGCCGTTCTGTACTTCGTACCGCTGCTGCTGAGCTCGGCCGCGATCGCCATTACGTACAAGGCTTTGCTGGACCCGAACTTCGGGCTCGGGGCCGGCCTCAAGATCGGGTTCCTCACCCAGGACTGGCTCGGCCGCAGTGGGCTCGCGGTCGGTGTGGTGATCTTCGTGGTGTCCTGGCAGTTCATCCCGTTCCACTCGCTGATCTATCAGGGTGGTGTCCGGCAGATCCCGACCACGATGTACGAGGCGGCGGAGATCGACGGGGCCGGCCGGATCCGGCAGTTCTTCAGCATCACGGTGCCGCAGCTGAAGTACACGATCATCACGTCGTCGACGCTGATGGTGGTCGGGTCGCTGACCTTCTTCGACCTGATCTTCGTGCTCACCGCGGGTGGTCCCGGCGATGCGACGCGGGTGCTGGCGTTGGACATGTACAAGCGCGGGTTCCAGGCGAACCTGATGGGCCCGGCGAGCGTGATCGCCGTACTGCTGGTCTTGATCGGCCTCGCGCTGGCGTTGCTGCTGCGCCGGCTGGGCGGCAGTACGACGGCCAGTCAGCAGGAGGGAGCCTGAGATGCGGAAACTGCTGCGGTTGAACTGGCTCGGTGGCTCGGCCGGGTGGTTGTGGCTGGTCGTCGTGATGATCCCGCTGTACTGGATCGTGGTGACGAGTTTCAAGGACCAGTCGGCGTACTTCAGTCAGAATCCGTTCGCACTGCCGGATGCTCCGACGGTGGCGAACTATCAGCTGGTGATCCAGTCCGACTTCCCGCGGTACTTCGTGAACAGCGTGATCGTCACGGCGGGCACGATCATCCCGGCGGTGGCGATCTCGTTCCTGGCGGCGTACGCGATCGTGCGCGGAGCCGGCAGCCGCTTCCTGGCCGGTGTGAACGGGTTGTTCCTGATGGGGCTGGCGATTCCGCTGCAGGCGACGATCATCCCGGTCTACCTGCTGATCATCCGGATGCATCTGTACGACAGCCTGCTCGCGATCGTGCTGCCGTCGATCGCGTTCGCGATCCCGCTCTCCGTGCTGGTACTGACGAACTTCATCCGCGACGTACCGAAGGAACTCTTCGAGTCCATGCGCGTCGACGGTGCAACCGAGTGGGGCATGCTGCGCACCCTCGCGCTGCCGCTCACCCGGCCGGCGCTGGTGACGGTCGCGATCTACAACGGTCTCGGTGTCTGGAACGGGTTCCTGCTGCCGCTGATCCTCACCCAGAGCCCCGAACAACGCACCCTGCCCCTGGCACTGTGGACCTTCCAAGGCCAATACAGCGTGAACGTCCCCGCGGTCCTCGCCTCCGTCGTCCTCACCACCCTCCCCATCGTCATCCTGTACGCCGTCGGCCGCCGCCAACTGCTGAGCGGCCTGACCGCCGGCTTCAGCCGCTGAGTTATTCCTTGCGGTCGGCGATGGCCCGGGTGGTGAGGAGGGCAGCGGCGAGGAGTGCTGCGCTGAGGATTGCTAGGAGGGTGAGGGGTGCGGCGGCTTGGATGGGGGAGCGGTTGCTGTCGGAGAGGAGGCTCATGAGGGCGCGGATGGGGGAGATCCAGCGGATGAGGAGTACGGCGAGGATGGCGGCGGCTGCGGTGAGCATGGCGATGCCGATGCGTGGGATGACGAGTCGGGAGCAGAGCAGGCCGATGGCGATTCCGACGAGGGCTGCGGTGAGGTGGGCGACGACGCCGATGGTGAGGATGCCTGCGGTCACGACGTGCTTGCCGGTGATGAGCGGGTAGCCGAGGCCGATCGCGATCAGAGGGACGCACCAGGTGAGGATCACCGCGACGGTCATCGCGAGGACCTTGGCCGAGCTGCCGATCATCACGAGGGTGATCCGGCGTTGGGTCGGGTCCTCGTGGTTGACGATCGAGACGGTCAGCCAGGTGGTGCACACGAGCATGGCGAGTACACAGAACGCGTACGACGACTGGAGCGGTCCGTTGTCCGACGTCGTACCGACCGCGAGCGCTGCAAGGAAGATCAGGGTCGGCGGCAGATACCGCTGGGACAGCAGCACGCTGGTCATCAGAAACCGGTAGAGAGCGCTCACCGGGCGTTCACCTTCCGTACCGAACAGCCTTGGGAGAGCGCGGCCAGCAGTACCGCGTCGTGTTGCCCAGTCGGTACGACGAGCGTCGTACCGGCGGCGCCGTGATGAACCTCGACCACCTCTGGCCGCGTGGACCAGTCGAGTTCGGGACCTGACGCCAGCACGATCTCGGTGAGTGCGGCTGAGTGGGAATCTGAGCGGGAAACTGAGCGGGAATCTGGGCGGGAAACGTCGTGGAGCGCTCTCTCGTGCAGCTCGCAGGTTCTGGTCGCGGTGGAGCGGACGGTTTCGGTGGAGTGCTCGGTGAAGGCGACGGCGGCACCCGCGTGGGCGGTCTCGGTGAGAAGCTCGCGGAGGGTCGCGTGAGCGGTGGCGTCGAGGCCGGACCAGGGCTCGTCGAGCACAAGCAGCTCAGGCGGTGTCAGCAACGCCTGCGCGAGCGCGACCTTCTGCGCGTTCCCCTTGGACAGCTTCCGCATCGGCGTATCCGCACCACCGGTCAACGCGAGCCGCTCGAGCAACACCGAGGAGCGCTCTCTCGCCGTTCCCGAACCGAGCCCGCGGATCCGGCCCATGTGCCGCAAGTACGCCGACGCCGACAACCGATCGTGCGACGTGAACACATCGGGCACATAGCTGACCACCTGCGCGGACCGACGTACCGTCCCCGACGTCGGCCGGGACAACCCGACCATCAGCTTCAGAACGGTCGACTTCCCCGACCCGTTCGCACCGACCAGCGCCAGCAGCTCACCGGCCTCGACCTGCAGATCGACCTCACTGAGGATCTGCCGGCGCCCGTACCGCTTCGAGACGTTCGTCAGCCGCACAACCTCCATGCCCAGACCCTATCCGCGTCGGGTTCATCACCCGGGAGAGCGGAACGGTCAGAGCGGCCGAGGCGACGAGCGAGGCGGCGGCGAAGAGAGCGATTGCCGGGGCCGGAGCGGTGAGGTCGGCGAGAGTACCGGCGAGGATGGCGCAGATGCCGAAGGTCGTCATCCGCAAGGCGGACTCGATGCCGAGGACCTGGCCGCGTTGATCCGGGGGAGTGAGTTCGACGAGCACCTCTTGCTGAGCGAGGGAGGCGGCGTAGCCGCAACTGCCTAGCGCTACGGCGGCGGCGAGGAGGACGAGCGGGAGGTCGAGGGCGAAGGCCAGGAACGGGACTCCCAGGATGAACCGGAGGTACTGACCGGCGCGGCGACGTTGGGTGCGGGTGAGGAAGCGTCCGACCACGAGGTCGCCGGACAACATGCCGGCGGCTCCGGCCGCGAGCAGCCAGCCGGCGTGCGCACCGGCGTACGGGACGAAGAGGGCTTCGCAGCCAACGACCAGGCCGTTGGGGATCGTGAGGGCGAGGAGGAGTGGTCGGGTACGGGGCTGGCTGAGGAGGCGGCGGTTGCCGCGCCAGGTTTCGGCGAGGCTGGTCCGGGCGCCGCGACGCGGGGCGCGGTCGCGGAGGCCGAAGCGGATGACCGGGATCGTGAGTGCGGAGCACGCGGTCGCCAGCCAGAGGACCGTGGACGGACTCATTGCCTGCAGCAACAATCCGGCGACGCCGAAGCCGGCGATCTGCATGGCGCCGACGGACAGGTTCATCGCCGAGCGGCCGAGGATGAACTGGTCGGCGGCGACGATGTCGTTGAGCAGCCCCCAGCGAACGCCGGAGCCGATCGACAACCCGTAGGCGACCACGAGCGCGAGCGCCAGTCGTGCCGCGGACGGGAGCTGGAAGGCAGCCTGAGCGGTGACGGCCGCGGTCGAGAGGACGGCGAGGACGACGAGGATCCGGCGCGGGCGGGCGGTGTCGGCCGCCGACATCAGCGTCGAGACGCCGAGTACCTGCGCGAGCGACGGACCGAACATGACGAGCGCGGCGAGGAGGGCCGAGCCCGTTGCCGCGTTCACGAGTAGGGCGAGCGTCAGGCTGGTCATGGTCGAGGAGGCGTTGCCGAGCGCGCTCCCGATCCACAGACTGCGGAACTCGGCGTTCGCAAAGATCTGCCGATAGGTCGGTGTCCCCTGGGTCATGTCTGGAAGCTTCGGTGGTGGCACCGTGGGGTCCTACAGTTTCGGGTGGAGGCGAAACCTTGTCCGAATTTCTCGTCGACGCCGACACGCTGGCGAACGCCCGCTTTGCGACGTCCGAGCTCACCGAGACCGTGTCGGCACTCAAGTTGCTGCTGCGTCCGGTCGAGCCGTGGTTCCGCGCGTGGAAGGACACGCACCGGCCGGCCTTCGAGGCGCGGCTTGCCGCCGAGCCGGTGTGGGCGGCGTTGCTGGAGAGCGCTTTCGGGCGTAGCTGGACGGCGGACTTCCTGACCAGCCTGCCGCTGGATCCCGACGCCAAGCTCGCTGACGAACTCGACGCGCTCTTGCGCCTGGACGACGACGAGATCCGCGCGGATCTGCGAGTGGTTCGTGACCCGCTGCCCGCGATCCTGGACTCGGAGAGCGCTCTCGCCGCCAGCGTCGCGGATCTCCTGACCTGGGTCTGGACGCACACCGTCGAACCGGACTGGCCGCGACGCAGACGTCTGCTGCAGGCCGACATCGTGTCGCGGACCTCGCGACTCAGCGAGCAAGGCTGGTCCGGCGTACTGCGCGGGCTGGGACCCGACGTGCAGTGGCTCGGCGACGGGCGGATTCAGGTGAACCGCTGGGACTACCCGGTGACCGACGTCCGCGGTCGTTCGCTGATGTTCATCGCCACGCACACCCAACGCGTCAGCGTCAGTTGGCGACTGCCGGACCGGTTCGCCCTGACCTACCCCGTGACCGGCATCTTCGCCGGCACCACCGCCTTGGCCGAGCCTCTGGTCGACCTCCTCGGCCGCAACCGCGCCCGCATCCTCACCGCCGCCATCGACCCGATCAGTACGACGGCCTTGGTCGCCGCCACCGGCCTGTCCCTCGCGACCATCTCCGACCACCTCCGGATCCTGACGGCGGCCGGGCTGCTCGAACGGCGTCGTTCCGGTCGCTCGGTCCTGTACTGGCAGTCCGACACCGGCCACCGCGTCACCCAGATCCCACCGGAACCTCCCCAGCAACTCGCCTAGGAATCCGGAAGCAGGATGTCCGGAACGAGCCCTAACATCGGCCCATGAACCAAGAGTTCAGGGAGCAGGTACGGGCTGAGCAGCTGACGATCGTGCCGGCCAGCGAGGCGACGTGGGCGGACTTGCGGGCGATCTTCGGTGCGACCGGGGACACGTCGCGCTGCTGGTGTCAGCGATTCCGGATGTTGCCGAAGGAGACCTGGCGGTCTGAGGGTCCGGAGGAGCTTGCTGCTCGGCTGCGCGATCAGACGGCATGCGGTGATCGGAAGGCGTCGGCGACGAGCGGACTGGTCGCGTATCTCGACCGTGAGCCGGTCGGGTGGTGCGCGGTTGCGCCGCGCGCCGATCACCCGAGGTTGTTGCGCGACAACCGCGTCCCCTGGGAGGGACGCACTGAGGACAAGACGGACGCCACTGTCTGGGCCGTGACCTGCTTCGTCACCCGCGTCGGCTATCGGCGGCGAGGTATCAGCAGCGCACTCGCCCGAGCCGCCGCCGACTTCGCCCGCGACCGGGGTGCCCGAGCAGTGGAGGGCTACGCGGACTTCGTGGACGGCGGATCCGTCGGGACCCTCGCCATGTTCACCGACGCCGGTTTCACCGAGGTCAGCCGCCCAGGCCGCCGCCGCGCCGTACTCCGCATCGACTTCGGAGCGAACTCTTAGACCGGTCACAACCTGGGCCGGGATGGTGGATCGCATGACGGAAACGATGATCCGGCCACGATCCCGGACGAAGCGATGGGCGTCGCGACTGGTCGCCGATCTGATGGGGCTGCTCGCGATCGCCGCGGTCGCGGTGACGACCTGGATCTGGGCGCGCGATGGTGGCCTGCTGCAGACCTTCGTGTACCCGCAGTACCTGCTGGAGTCCCAAGCGCTCTACACCGGCCTGCTCTCACAGGTACTGATGGTGTTGATGGTCCTGTTCATGGCCCGGATCCCTTGGGTGGAACAGTCCTGGGGGCACGATGTCCTCGCGCGAAGACACAAGTGGCTCGGATACGTCTCGTTCTGGCTCGCCCTGGTGCACACCGCGTTGTTCGCGCTTGAACGAGTGCAGCGTCGGCCGGCGGAGTGGGCGGGTGCGCTGTGGCAGCTGTTCATCACGGACTCATGGATGCTGTGGGCAACGATCGGTACGCTGCTGATCATCGCCGTGGTGATCACCTCGATCCAGATCGCCCGCCGGCGGTTGCGGTACGAGTCCTGGCACCTGCTGCACCTGTACGCCTACCTCGGCATGGCCTTCGTCCTCCCGCACGAACTTGCCGACGGCATCCATTTCCACGCCGCCTGGACCCGCGCTTTCTGGTGGGTCCTGTACGCCGGTTCGCTGGCCGCCGTACTGATCTGGCGGATCGGATGGCCCTTGTGGGTCTCGTGGCGGCACCGGCTGGTCGTCGAGGCCGTCGTCCCTGAGACAGAGAGCGCTTTCTCGGTCGTTCTCCGGGGACGGCGGCTGGAGCGGCTGCGGACCGAGTCCGGCCAGTTCTTCATCTTCCGGTTCCTGGGTGGGCGGGGCTGGACGCGGGGCAATCCGTACTCGATCTCCGCGGCCCCGACGGACGACGGACTGCGGATCACCCTGGAGGCCGGTGGCGACGGCGCCGAACGGGCGCGCACGTTGGTTCCCGGGACCAGGGTGCTGATCGAAGGCCCGTACGGGACGATGACCGCCGCCCGGCGCCGGCATCCGCGGATGGTGATGCTGGCAGCCGGTGTTGGCATCACACCGTTCCGGGCGTTGCTCGAGGACGCTGACTACGGTCCGGGCGAGGCGACGCTGATCTACCGCTACACCGATGCCGAGCACGCGATCTTCCGGACCGAACTCACCGAGCTCGCCGAGCAGCGTGGCGTTGAACTGATCCTGCTCCCGGGCCGACGCCGCGACGACGGTTCGTGGCTGCCCGCGGACGTCGAGGGGACCGATACCGACGTACTGCTGCGGTGTGTGCCGGACATTGCCCACTGCGACGTCTTCGCCTGCGGCCCGGTGCCGTGGCTGAAGTCCGTCCGGCGTGCCGCCCGCCGGGCCGGCGTCAAGACCCGCGACTTCCATCACGAGGACTACGCCTGGTGATGGCAACCCCCGCAAGAGAAATCACAGGAGGAACCATGAAAAAGATCATCGCGTTCGCCATCGGTACGGCGGCGCTCGTGGCCGGCGCGATCGGCGTCCAAACCTTCGCGACCTCAGGACCGGAGGACGGCAAGCAACCGCCCGCCGCCACCTCCTCCGAGGACCCGGCGAAACCGGGCGACACCGCCCGTCCCGGCTATACCGAGGATCACACCGGCAAACCCGGCGAATCCAAGTAGTCCCCCGTGAACGTCAGGACAGCGGGAGAGTGAGGATGGCTCGGAGGCCGGCGGTGGGGGAGGCGGTGAGGGTGAGGGTGCCACGGTGCAGGTCGGCTTGTTGCTGGGTGAGGGCCAGGCCGAGGCCGGAGCCGGGCGCGCGGGGGGACGGGCCGCGGGCGAAGCGTTCCTTGAGGGAGTCGCGGAGGTCGGCGGGGATGCCGGGGCCGTCGTCGTCGATGGTGAGGAAGACCTGGTGGTCGTCGCGGTGGAGCATGACGTCGACGCGGCCTTCGGGACGGCCGTGCAGGGCCGCGTTGTCGAGGAGGTTGTCGACGGCGGTGCGGAGGCCGGCCGGCCAGCCGTCGAGGATGGGGGCCCGGCCGTCGTCGACGGTCAGCCGGAAGGTGATGGCCGGGTGGCGGTGGCGGGCGCGGCGTACAGATTCTTCGACGAGGTCGGTGAGATCGACGTTCGCGCGGGCCGGCAGGGCGCCGGCGTCGCCGCGGGCCAGGGTTTGCAAGCCCTCCAGGAGTGCGGTGATGCGGGCGTGCTCCGCGAGGGTGGCGGCCAGGACCTGCTGCCGCTGGTCGGTGGGGAGGCCGGGGTTGCGGTGCATGGTCTCGAGATTGATGCCGAGGGTGGTCAGCGGTGTCCGGAGCTCGTGGCCGGCGTCGGCGGTGAAGCGGCGGGTGGACCGGGTACTGGTCTGGAGCTGGGCGAGCATGTCGTTGAGGGCGGCGGTGAGTTCGGCGACCTCACGGGTGCGGGTTTCCGCGGGGAGGCGCCGGCCCTCGTCCATCGTGCGGATACCGGTGGCCGCGGCCCGGAGGCGTTGCAGCGGGCGGAGCACGACAGTGATGATTAGCCACACACCGGAACCGGCGACGACGGTCGCACCGATCGCGATCACGGTGACCAGTTGTGTGTTGGCGGTCAGGCGTTGCTCGACCGGGCCGAGGTCCTGAAGGACCTGCAGGCGGTTACCGTCGGCAAGCGTCTGGGTGAGCGAACGCCAGGTCTGGTCACCGGCGTGGAGCGTGACGTAGCCGTCGGCCGTGGGGATCGGCAGGTCGACGGTCGGCCGGTCGCCGCGGGCGGAGACCTGGCCGTCGTGGATCAGCCGGACGAGCGACTGACTGCCCACCAGCAGGCCGCCGTAGTCGTCATCGGGATGGCCGTCGCCTTGGTCGAGCAACTTGCCGACGTCCTCGCGGACCTTCGCGGCGCGCGAGCCCAGCTGGTTGTCGAGGTCGGCCCGGTCGCGATGGTCGATGCGTACGGCGATGATCAGACCGGTCAGCGCGACCACGACCATCACGAGCAGCGCGACGCTGGCTGTGATCCGGGCGCGGAGACTGCGCGGGACGATGCTCATGGCCGCAGCACGAATCCGACACCGCGGACGGTGTGCAGCAGCCGGCTCTCACCCGCGAGCTCCAGCTTGCGGCGCAGGTAGCCGATGAAGACGTCGACGACATTGGTGTCGACGTCCCAGGTGTAGCCCCAGACCTGTTCGAGGAGCTGGTTGCGGCTGAGCACCTGACCGGAGTGCTGGGCGAAGACGAGCAGGAGGTCGAACTCGCGGGTGGTGAGGCCGAGATCGCGACCGGCGCGGGTGGCAGTACGCCGTACTGGCTCGATGGCGAGTTCGCCGGTGACGACCGGTCGCTGCGTACTGGTCTCGTGGAGTCGGACCAGCGCGTGCAGACGGGCGGCGAGCTCGCCGAGCGAGAACGGTTTGACCACGTAGTCGTCGGCACCGGCGGCCAGGCCGGCCACGCGGTCGTCGATCTCGTCGCGGGCCGACAGCATGCAGATCGGCAGCGTCCGGCCGGCGGCGCGGAGCCGACGGACCACCTCGACGCCGTTCAGGCCGGGCATCATCACGTCCAGCAGGACGACGGCCGGCAGCCGGGCGTCGATTGCGGTCAGCGCGGACTCGCCGGTCGGCGCCGCGCGGACGGTGAAGCCCTCGGCGCTCAGCCCGAACTCCAGTGATTGCCGCAGGCCCGCGTCGTCGTCGACGACCAGAACCTCCGGGATGCGGGCAGCGATAAGACGACCTCCTCGCCGGGTCCGGCGTACCTGGGTCTCAGTCTGCCAACCGATCTACAAAACAGCTTAAGAATCCGCCTGGTGTGACGAGACCGTGTGGAACGGGCGGGGATAGTTGGGGGTATGACGAGTTCGGTGGGCGAGCCAGAGGCCGGTACGGCGGTGGTGGCGTCTCGCGGGGTGTTGTCGCGCGAGGTTTGGTTGGTGCTGGCGCTGTCGCTCGGGGCATCCGGGGTGGCGGCGCTCATCTCGTTTACGGGGATCTTGACGTCGGCGAAGCCGATCAGTGGGCAGACGGCGGTGATTGTGGGGTCGCGGGCGCCGGGGCGGCCTTGGCTGGATCTGGCGTGGCAGGTGTTCGCGGTGGTGACGGCACTGGTGCCGGTGGCGTTGGTGGGGCACTTTCTGCTGCGGGGTGGGGAGTCGCTGCGGACGATCGGGTTCGATCTGGGGGAGCGGCTGCGGGACCTGGGCCGCGGGACCGCGGTTGCGGCGGTGATCGGCGGGGCCGGGCTGGGGTTCTATCTGCTGGCTTATGCGTCGGGTGCCAATTTGAGCGTGGATCCGGCGCAGCTGCCGGACTACTGGTGGCGGATCCCGATTCTGATCGCCGTCGCCGCGCAGAACGCCGTACTGGAGGAAGTCATCGTCCTGGGGTACCTGAACCGGCGGCTGGATCAGCTGGGGTGGTCGGTACGGCGCAGTACGGCGGCGAGTGCGCTGCTGCGGGGGTCGTACCACCTGTATCAGGGGGCCGGCGGGTTCGCGGGGAACGTGATCATGGGGGTGATCTTCTGCTATCTGTACCGGCGGTGGGGGCGGGTGATGCCGCTGGTGGTGGCGCATACGGTGATCGACATCGTGGCGCTGGTGGGGGCGACGTACCTGATCGGGAAGGTCGGCTGGCTACCCGGGTCGTAACCGATCGATGCTTCGTCAGGTTGAGAAGGGCGTGACACTCAACGGGGAAATCGAAATCGCTCACGAAACCGCGCCCAGCCAGCCCGAGATCCATCCGCCGGACGTGGATCCACCGGCCATCGACCCGGGGCTGGCCGCTGCGGCCCTGGCCGTATTCGCCCATCGGCACGAGGTCGTGCATCTGCTGTATGCGGCGACGGACGAGCCGGACGCGCTCGCCCGGATCGCCAACCTGTTGAAGGTGGACGAGTCGACCATCGGGCGGGTGCTCGACCAGCCGCTGCGCTGGATGCTGCCGCAGTTCCGCGCCGAGCTGGAGACAATCTCCGCGACGCCAGGGTGAGATCCGGCTACCGTGTCCCGGTGCAGAGCTATCAGGCGGACATTCTCGAGATTGCTGATGAGCTGACCGAGGCGTACGTGGAGGTGTTCACGGCACCGCCGTTCGAGCACCGGGACCCGGCCGAGACCCGCGCCGCCTTCCGGCAACGGCTGGAGGGCGACGCGCTGCGCGACGGCTTCCAGGCGTGGATCGAGCGGTCCGACGATGGACGGATCTCCGGATTCGTCACGGGGTGGACCACGCCTGCGCCGTTTCGGACGGACCGGTCGTACGGGAGCGTCCTGAAGCGGCTCGGCCCGGAGCAGGTCGACGAGCTGCTGGTCGGCGCGTACGAGGTCGACGAACTCGGCGTACTGGCGCATGCTCGCGGTACCGGCCTCGGGCGCAGGCTCCTGGAGACGGCGACCGCCGAGCGCTCCCGAGCGTGGCTCCTGGCCTGGAACCAGAACTTCGACACCCTCGCCTTCTACCGCCGCCTCGGCTGGATCGAGCCCGAGGTCCGCGGCCCCGAAACCGACATCATCGTCTTCGTCGCCCCCAACTGACCGGCCCCGGCCACTAGTGGTGGCAGGAGACAGGTAGTGGTGGCGTGAGACCGGGTGCCACAGGTCTCCGGCCTTCGGAAGGTGTCTCCGGCCTTTAGTGGTGGCCGGGGACAGGCAAAGGGGGCGGGGCGAGGAGCGCCGTTCACAGGTTGAAGAGGGTGGTGGCGTTCTGCCAGTGGATGGCCTCGGACTCCACCGGCGTGAGGGCGGCGGCGGTGAGGGCGCCCAGGGCTACTGAGGGGTCGATGAGGGTGGCGTCGGTGCCGAACATGAGGCGGCTGGGGCCGATGCGGTCGAGGATCCAGCGGATGCGGTCGGCGTCGGGGGCGGACCAGCAGGGTTCGAACCAGATGTTGCCGGCGCGGCGGGCGGCTTCGGGGACCTGGCGCCAGGCGCCGGCGCCCATGTGACCGGCGATCAGGCGGGAGTCGGGGACTCGGGCCGCTAGGTCCGCGAGGTCGAGGACGGTGTCGCCCCAGGTGTGAACGAGGGTGGGGAGACCGAACTCGGTGGTGAGTTCGATCGCGGCCCGCATGGCAGGGGTGGCGATCGGGGTGCGGCTGTACTCGGTGTGGATCTTGGCGCCGACCCAGCGGTCGTTGCCGGTGACCAGGTCGCGGAGGTCGGCGCGGGCCTCGTCGAGGCGGCGGGGGTCGACGACGAGCATGCCGCGGAGACGATCGTCGGCGGGGAGTTGTTCGGCGAGCGCACGGTTGCCCGCGGGAGCGTCGTACACGATGGACTCGATCGAGGAGACCAGTTGCAGGTCGATGCCGAAGCGGTCCATCAGGTCGAGGTTGACCTCGATCGGGCCGACCTCCATCGAGAAGAACCACGGACCCCAGTGGGCGTGGACGTCGATCAGCATCAGGGCTCCAGCAGCTTGGTCAGGGACTGACTGCCCGCCTGGGCGATTTCGGCCGCGGTCAGCTTCGAGCTGAGCAGGCGGCCGAGCACCGAGTAGGTCTCGTGGAAGGGCGTGCGGGTGCCGAAGACCAGGCGGTCCGCGCCGACCTCGGCCGCGACGATCTCCAGCGAGTCCGGGCCGGTCAGCATCCGGGTCGAGGTGTGGAACCCGGCCTCCGCGCGCGCCAGCAGCACGAAGTCACCGAGGTAGTAGAAGTGCGTGTCCAGGAACACCACCCGCGCTCCGAGCCCTCGCAGCGCCGGCCCGACCACTCGGACGTCGCCCTCGACAAACAGCGTCAGCCCCGCCGCCACGACCAACCCCGCCACATGCCCGAACGACGGGTACGACGGATCCACCGCCTGCGCCGTCGGCGCCAACCGAATCCCAGCGGGCCGGTCGGTGGCGAGCAGCCGCTCCAACTCCCGCTCGGCCCCCAGCGGATCGCGCAAGTCGAGCACTGGGCAGTTCGTCCAACCGTTGCCCTCAGCAACTTCCCGGGCTTCGTCGTTCCCCGACGGTACGTCGAAATGCACCGCCCGCAACGAGGACACCACCCCACCGGAGATCCCGGTCCCGGCGAACACCTCCCGCACCCGCTCCGGACGGCTCCACCGGCCGGTGGTCACGTCATGTCCGACCAGGATGTCGCAGTCGAGCAGCAGTGGGGTATCGGTCATGAGTTCTCCTGGGCGAAGGCGGTGTGCACCTTGCGGATCGCGGTGGCGATGTCGTCCACATCCGCGCCGCTGTAGTTCTCGTTCCAGGGCAGCACGAGCAACCGGCGCTCGATCAGCTCCTCGGCGTTCGGGCACAGGCCCGGCGGGTACTCGACGTCGCCGAGCGGGAAGCCGGATTCGCCGTACGTGATCTTCGAGCGGAGGGCCGGAGCGGCGTACAGCGGCTCCGTGAGGTATCCGGGAGTGCAGGGGACGCCTTCGGCGGTGAGAGCAGCCGCCCAGGGGTGGATGTTGCCGTCCAGGATCAACGGATACTGCCAGTAGACGTGATCGTCGTCGTCCCGGGGCGGGAGGATGCCGAGCAGGTCGCCGATGCCGGCGGTCAACTTGCCCGCGTTGGTACGGCGGTCGTCCACGATCTGCGCGAGTCGGGTCAGCTGCACCCGCGTGACCGCGGCAGCGAGCTCGGTCATCCGGTAGTTCAGCGCGAGGAACAGATACGTCCGCTCGTCCGTGTCGCGTGGCCAGCCCTTGTCGGTGAACAGCCGCATCCGCCGCGCCAGCGCCGCATCGTCGGTCACCACGAGCCCGCCGTCACCCGCGCTGATGTGCTTGCTCTGCTGCAGGCTGAAGCACCCGATGTCACCGATCCGCCCGGCGTACACGTCTCCCACCGGCGCCAGATAAGCCTGCGCGCAGTCCTCGATCAGCAGCAGACCGTGCTTGTCGCACAGCGCCCGCAGTGCGCGGATCGGCGCCGGCTTGCCGAACAGATGGACGGCGAGCACCGCCTTCGTCCGCGGAGTGATCGCAGCCTCGACAGCGGCCGGATCCAGGTTTCCCGTCGCCAGATCAACATCCGCAAACATCGGTACGGCGTTCTGCATCAGGATCGGGAAGACCGTCCCCATGTCACTGATCGGCGTGGTGATGATCTCGTCACCCGGCTCGGGGTTGACCGCGGCCACGGCCAGGTGCAGAGCCGCCGTACCGGAACTGCAGGCAACGGCATGGCCCGCGCCCAGCAACGAAGCGAACTCCTGCTCGAGCGCCGGCACTTCGGAACCCCAGGTGGCGGACAAGATGCCGCTGCGCAGCACTCGCTCGGCCGCCGCGACCTCTTCGTCGCCGAAGCGCCGGCCGGAGGCGTTGAAGACCGAAGGCAAGGGAGTCGACCGGACCGGGGTCCCGCCGTTCACGGCCAGCTCAGGCATATGGCCCCCTGATGGTAATTACGGTCATGGCTGTAATTACCACCGACCCTACTAGATCAGAGGTGCACGCGGTAGACGACCAGCGGCCGTCCGCTGCCGGTACCGATCTGGGTACCGGTCGCATCCGCGAGACCGGCCCGCTCCAGCCGGTTCAGCACGCGGCGGGCCGTGCGCGGCTGGATGCCCAGGTGCTCGGCCACCGAACGCGTGGTCACTCCGTCCTCCGGCTCCGCGTGCACGAGCTCCTGCAGCCGCTCGAGCGTTGCCTTCGACAACCCCGCGCGCTGAGCAAGGAGCTGAAGCTTCGACCGCTGCTGTGCCCGCGGCGTCGCGCCGCCGACCAGGATCAGGTCGATGTCGTTGCGCAGCGAGACGACCGCCGCGGTCCGCCCGGCCGTCTTGGCGCGTCCGAGTGCACGCTTCGCCAGTGCCTCGGTCTCGATCCCGGAACCGCCGATCCCGAACCCGATCCGCACCGGGCCGAACTGTTCCTTCAGCCGGTTCAGCATCCCGAGCTCGGTGAATGACGCGGTTGCCTGCTCAAGCGGACCGCGCGTCGCGACCACGAGATACCGCTTGTCGTCGTACGGGATGACGCTGCCGCCGAGCGAGCCGGCCTCGCGCCGGAGAGCGACCTCACCGGCTGCGGCGATCTCCACCAGGCCGAGTGCGATCTGAGCGTCGTCGCTGCGCAATGAGTCGTGGACAAGCAGCAGGCTGTTCAGCGCGCTGCGCACGGAGTGGATCGACGGCGCGAGCCGGATGGTCGGTCGCTCAGTGCGAAGTTTGTCGTACGCCGATCGCAGGCAGGTGATCGCCACGGTCGCCTTAGCGGCCCGGTGAAACTCCAGTACGTCGTCCGAGCTCAGCCCCGGCCGGTACGGCAGTACCTTGACCCCGCGGGTCGGCAGCCCTGCCTCGGCCAGTGTCTCGTGCACCTGCGCCTCGTCCAGTACGTCGATGCTCATCGACTTGATGTCCTGGCCGTCACCGAGCAGCTCGACGAGCGCCCGCAGCAGCGTGGCGCCGGTGTACTCGACGTGGGTCGCCGGGCGGTCGAGCAGGTCGTGCGCCGCGGCGATCTGGTACGGGACGACGCCCGTGAACAGCCACGCGTCGACACTCGGCGGCGCCGCGGCCATCACCTTCGGGGTATCGGTCTCGCGGCGGTACTTCAGCGGCAGGACCTCGATACCGCGCTGGGATCCGATGATCTTGCACGTGGAGGTGACCAGGTCCGACGGCCCGACCACCCCGATCGTCGTCACCATTGCCGGTCTGCCTCTCTCACCGGGTCAGTCTCGTCAGATCGCCGAGCCCTCGCAACAACCCGCGCCGTACGGCGGCCCTCGTGGTTCTGGACCAGCCGGTACAGTCGAAGCCGTGCTGACTGCCAAAGGGAAGGCGACCCGGGACCGAATCGTGGCCGCGGCCGCTCGGGAGATCCGCGAACGGGGGATTGGCGCGGTGACGCTCGACGACGTCGGGCAGCGCAGCCGGACCGGGAAGAGCCAACTGTTCCACTACTTCCCTGGCGGCAAGGAGCAACTGCTGCTCGCCGTCGCCGAGCGCGAGGCCGAGCGGGTGATCGAGGATCAGGAGCCACAGCTCAGTCGATTGACCAGCTGGGACGCCTGGCAGGAATGGCGCGATGTGGTGGTCGAGAAGTATCGACGGCAGGGCGTGCACTGCCCGCTCGGCGTACTGATCACCGAGATCGGACGGCACACGCCCGCCGCGCAGGCGGTGACCGGCAAGCTGCTGACGCAATGGCAGCAGGCGTTGCAGGCCGGGATCCATCAGATGCAGGCGGCCGGTGAGATTCGCGCCGACGTCGACGCGAATCGGGCGGCCGGGGCGTTGATGGCGGCCATCCAGGGCGGCGTCGCGATCCTGATGGCGTCCGGATCGGCCCAGCATCTCGAGTACGCCCTGGATCTCTGCTTGGACTATCTGCGGGTCAAGACCAGTTGACGACCGGCGGTTGGTAACCCGCTGGCTTGTCGCCAACCTTCGCGCCGGGACTGACCAACCAGCCTTGGTACTCCGGCGTGAACATCCGGTACACCGATTCAGCCGGTACGGCGCTCGCCGTGTCGAGGTCGGCTCGGAGGCCGGCGGGGATCTCGAAGTCGAGCGCGGCCATCGTCGAGGTGAGCTGCTCGGGTGAGCTGGCTCCGACGATCGCCGAGGCGACACCTGGCTGGGTCGCGACCCAGTTCACCGCGACCTGAGCCATGGTTACGCCGAGCTCATCCGCGACGCTCTGCAAGGTCTTCAGGAGATCCCAGTGCCGATCACTCCACGAAAGCTCCGGACCGCCGGCCACGGTCAGGCGGCCTTCTCCGGCCACCTTCTCGAGCTCGTCGCGCCGGTATTTCCCGGTGAGGAATCCACTGGCCAGCGGGCTCCACGCAGTGATGCCGAGACCGAGCGTCTGGGCCATCGGGACGTGCTCGGTCTCGATGGCTCGGTCGGCCAGGGAGTAGGGGAGTTGCAGGCTGACCATCGGTACGGCGTCGTTCTGCGCCCGAGCCGCATACCAAGCCGGTACGTCGGACAGTCCGGCGTACCGGATCTTTCCGGCGCGGGTGAGGTCGTCGAACGTGCGCAGAACCTCGTCGACCGGCGTGATCCGGTCCCAGGTGTGCAGGAGGAAGAGGTCGAGGTAGTCGGTCTGCAACCGCCGGAGCGAGTCCTCGACCGCGCGGATCATGTGCTTGCGGCCGTTGCCGCCGGCGTTCGGATTGCCGGGGTCGACGCTGTTGGTGAACTTGCTGGTGAGCACGACGCGATCGCGGAGAGCGCTCTCTGTGATCAGCTGGCCGAGGATCTGCTCACTCTCGCCCGCGGTGTAGAAGTCGGCGGTGTCGATGAAGTTGCCACCGGCATCGATATAGGTATGGAAGATCGCACCGGCCTGGTCGGGGGTGCGGCCGTAGGGTGCGTGGAAACCGCCGGTGCCGAAGTTCATCGTGCCGAGTGCGAGCGGGCTGACGCGGAGGCCGGAACGGCCGAGCAGGTAATAGTTGTCGAGTGCCATGGAGCCAGCGTTCCTCGGGAAAAATGGACCGGCAAGTACAAACCTTTCGGAGGCGGATGTGGTCCTGAGCGAGGCGCAGCAGCAGGTGCTCACACGGTTGGCGGAGTTCGTCGTACCGGCTGACGCCTGCCCAACCGACGCCTGCCCAACCGACGCCTGCCCAACCGACGCCTGCCCAACCGACGCCTGCCCAACCGACGACAGTCCGTCCGCGGCGGAGGCTGGAGCGGTGGCGTTCATCGAGCGGGTGCTGACAGTGGACCGGCCGGACTGGCGTCCGCGCGTCGAGCGTGCACTTGCGGCGGCGCCGGATCTCGAGACAGCGCTGGCTGATGCGGATGGGGCGTGGCTCGTCCGCCTGATCGCCCAGGGCTACTACGCGGGAGAACCCGCTTGGGCGATGGTGGGGTGGCGGCCGGACGCGGCGGGTGCTTGGGATCCGGTCGCGACTGAGCTGAGGGTTACGCCGCGGAGTGCCTTGGTCGATCGGTACGACGTGGTGGTGATCGGGTCGGGCGCCGGTGGCGGTACGGCGGCCCAGGTGCTGGCCGAGTCCGGCCGGACTGTGCTGGTGGTCGAAGCGGGGGAGTACCCGACGACCGAGTCGCTGGCGCGCGACCACCTCAGGAACCCGCGGTCGGTGGCCGGACTGCCGGCCGGGACCGATCCGGATCCGCAGGGCCGGCCCCGGACCGCGGTCGTCGACGGCGTCACGTCGTACCCGCTGCCGCCCGACGGCGACTGGGGCAACAACGCGTTCACCGTCGGCGGTGGCACGCGGGTGTACGGCGCACAGGCGTGGCGGTTCGTGCCGCGCGACTTCCGGATGGCGACGACGTACGGCGTACCGGAGGGGAGTGGACTTGCCGACTGGCCTATCTCGTACGACGACCTGGCGCCGTACTACACGTTGGCCGAGCAGCGGTTCGGGGTGAGCGGCGGTGGAACCGACCCTTGGCACGAACCACGTGAACTCCCGATGCCCCCACTGCCGAGAACGGGTCCGGCGCATCGACTCGCGGCTGCGGCGGCAACCCTCGGTTGGGGCACGCTCGACGTACCGCTGCTGATCAATTCGGTCGACTACCAAGGCCGCGCCGGCTGCGTCCGCTGCGGCCAGTGCGTCGGCTTCGCCTGCCCGGTCGAGGCCAAGGCAGGCACCCACAACACGGCGCTCCCGGCCGCGCTCGCCACCGGCAACTGCACGCTGGTCACCGGGACCACGGCCGAGCGACTGGTGGTCAGCAACGGGCGGGTCGTCGGCGTCGCACTGGTTGACGGACAACTCTGGCGCCGCACGATCGAGTGCGCCGAAGTCGTCGTCGCAGCCGGTGCCTCCGAGACCCCACGCCTCCTGCTCAACAGCGCTCACCCCGCCGAGCCGCACGGCCTCGGCAACAACCAGGACCAGGTCGGCCGCTACCTCCAGGCCCATGTGTACGCCGGTGCTGTCGGACTGTTCGACGACGAGTTGGCCGATCTGATCGGGCCTGGCGTTTCGATCGCGACCTGCGACTTCCGGCATGGCAACGACGGCATCATCGGCGGCGGCATGCTGGCCAACGAATTCGTGCCGACCCCAGCAGCGACGTACGACTATCTAACTGGCGCCGGCCTCATCCCACGAGCAGGCCTGGCCGCGAAGCAGGCGATGCGCCGCGAGGCCCGCCGCATGCTGCGCGTCGTCGGCCCCATCCAAGAAGTCACCTCAAGCGACTCTCGCATCCAGGTCGACCCGGCAACCCGCGACCGCTTCGGCAACCCGGTCGCCAAGATCAGCGGCTCGATCCATCCCGAGGACGTCCGCGCACAGGCGTTCCTGAGCGCCAAAGCCGAAGAGTGGCTCCTCGCAGCCGGTGCCGTCCGCACCGCCATCAACACCCCCAGCCCAACCGGCCGCGCCAGCACCGGCCAACACCAAGCGGGCACTTGCCGGATGGGCGACGACCCAGCGCGGTCAGCGACCGACCCGTACGGACGGGTCTGGGGTCACGACAACGTCTGGATCGCCGACGCCTCCGTGCATGTGACGAACGGCGGCGTAAACCCAGTCCTCACCGTCCTGGCCAACTCCCTGCGGATCAGCGACCACCTAGTCCGTGGATCAGCGTGAGATGCCGACGCCGCTCTTGGTGTCGCGGCCGTACTTGGCCAGTTCGGCGTCGAGGTCGAGGCGGGTGACGCCGCCCTGCTCGCGATCGGCGTCGGTGAGCTGGTCGGCCGGGATGATCCAGACGATCTCGAACTCGAGGCCGTCCGGGTCCTTGCCGTACAGGGACTTCGTGGTGCCGTGGTTGGACGAGCCGACCAGGGCGCCGGCCGCCTGGAGCTTGGTGGCGAGCTCGGCCAGATCGCCGAGGGTGTCGACCTCCCAGGCCAGGTGGTACAGGCCGACAGTGGTCTTGCCTGCGCCCGAGGCGCCGGCCTCACCGCCGAGCTGGAACAGGCCCAGGTCGTGGTCGTTGGTGGAATCGGGAGCGCGCAGGAAGGCTGCGGTCGGGTGCGCGTCGCCGCCATCGATGTAGTCGAAGCCGAGGACGTCGCGGTAGAACGCAACGCTGGTGGCCACGTCGCGCACGTACAGCACCGCATGGTTGAGCCGGAAGATCGCCATCCGACGATCATAGTTGAAGGCTCAACCTAGGACCAGGTCAGCGCTTGTACTTGCGCTTCGGGGTCGGCTGACCGGGCTTCCCCTTGACCTTGTTCGGCCTGATCTGCTGCTTCTTCGGTGCGGCCTGCTTCTTAGCAGCAGCGGCCGTCTTCTTCGGCTCGGGGGCCTTCTGGCTGCCGCGGGTGCTGTTGGCGGTGCGACCGCGGACGATGCCGACGAACTCCTCCATCAGCTCCGACTCCGCATCCTCGGGCCAGGTCAGCGCGACCTGCGACACGGGCGCGTCCGTCAGCGGCCGGAAGGTCAGATCCTTGCGATGGTGCAGGCGCGCCAGCGACATCGGTACGACGAGCAATCCGGTGCCCATGGCAACCAACGCGATCGCATCCGCAGTGGTCGCAGGACGTTCGTCGATCACCCGGCCCGGCAACGGCTGCTCCCACTCCAGTACGTCGTCCTGCGGGTGCAGCATCAGCTCGTCGGCGAGGTCCTCCAGCGTGACCTCCTCGACCGCCGTGACGACGTGATCCTTCGGGACCACGACGACCGTCTGTTCGACGTACAGGGGGATTGCGTGCAGGCCGGTGCGGTCGATCGGCAACCGCACCAGGGCCGCGTCCGCATCCGCGGAGTGGACGAGGCTGACGGCGTCGGCGGTGCCGACCTGGATCAGCTCGATCGGTGTCCGGGGCAACCTCTCGGCCCAGATCCGCGCCCACTTGGCCGGTGTCACGCCGGGTACGTACCCAAGACGGAAGGAAGAGGTCACGCGGTCAGGCTACCGGTCGGGCCGGGATACCCTGATCCCATGACCGTGCGTAAGACCTCTCAGGACATGAAGCCGGCGACCGCGGCGAAGAAGCTGGATATCTACCTTCCGGCGACTCCGGCCGAGTTCCAGGAGGGGTTCATCTCCCGCGAGGAGCTGACCGCGCTGCAGAACGACCCGCCCGAGTGGCTGCAGGAGCTCCGCAAGAGCGGACCGCACCCGCGCTCGGTGGTCGCGGCCCGGCTCGGGGTGTCGATCAGTGGCCTGGCCCGCGCCGGCGTCACCGACGCGCTGACCACGGACGACATCGACGCGATCCGGGAGGACAACCCGGACTGGCTCGAACACGAGCGGGGCATTCAGGCGGACGTCCTGGCCGAGGCCGCCCGCCTGAAGGACGAGAAGAAGAAGCCCCGCGCCTAGCTCTTGACGCCGGGACCGTAGGGGAAGCGCTGCGCCGGGTCGTACGTCGAGCGCACCGCGTCCAGCCGGGCCAGCGTCTCGGGTGACCAGCACGCCTCGTACGAGCCCGGTATGGCGAAACCGTCGGCGAGGTTGACCGTGTTCTCGGCCGAGGTCCACTTCTGCACACTGGCCAGCACATGCTCGGCCACCCCGGGCAGGACGGTCTCGAACAGGCTCGGGTCGGGAACGCCGACGAAGAAGAACGAGTAGGCCCCGCCGCGCCCGCCGACCGCACTGCCCTCCGGTACGTCGCGCCGTACCGCGCCACCGAGGTGCCGCAGCTCGACCGCGATCAGCGGCACCTGCTGGTCCGGGCCGACCGCACCGAGGAAGGCGTCCGCGAAGTCGCCGTCCAGCTCGTCGAGCAGGACGCCGCGGTCGAACGACGGGCCCGGGTCGGTCGGGTCGTTGTGGATCGACGCGATGTTCGCGGCCGGGATCTCACCGAGCGCGTCGATCAGCACGGCTCCGGCCGCCCGGATCGGCGCGAACAACTGCTCGCCCTCCGCGGCGTCACCGACGTACGCGAACCGGACGTTGAGGACGGTCTTGCCGCGCAGCGGTTCGGGGATGAACGGCAACGGCGGAAGCCGCAGGATCACGGCCGACGTGGTCGCGGCCTCGGGCAGCGTCGTGGTCCAGTCGATCCAGGTCCGGACGACCGTGTCGATCTCGGGTGCGTCGAAGAAGACCGAGCCGCCGTACAGCGTGCTCAGTTCTACCAGCTCAACGTCGACTGACGTGACGACGCCGAAGCCGCCCTTGCCGCCGCGCAGGGCCCAGAACAGGTCGGGATGCTCGGTCGTGCTCGCGGTGACCACCTCACCGGCGCCGGTGACGAGCTCGAAGCGACGGGCCCAGTCGGAGGCGATGCCGAACGTGCGCGCCATCGGGCCGTACCCGCCGCCGAGCAGCAGCCCGATGCAGCCAACCGATGCGGAGGCGCCGGCGATCGGTGCCAGTCCGTGCTCGGCCGCGGCCGCGATCACCTCACCCCAGCGACAGCCGGCCTCGATGTGCGCGATCTTCGTGGCCGGGTCGATGCTCACACCCTTGAGGCGCGACGTCGTGATGACGATGCCCTCGGTGACCGGCTTCGGCAGGCCGTGCCCGGTGGCCAGCACGCGGACCGGCGTACCGGTCTCGTTGGCCGTGGCGACCACGGCGGCGGCGTCGGCGGCCGAGGTGATCGCGACGACGACCTCCGGCCGGTGCACGACATTGGTCTTGAATCCGGCCAGTTCCGCGGTGAACCCCTCGTCACCGTCGGTCAGCACCGGTCCGGCGACGGTACGGCGCAGCTCAGCGGCCAGTTCGGTCGCGTTCGGCACGATCTTCCCCTCTCGATCCACGATTCCTCGCCTCGGAGTCTTTCGCACTCGCAGGTCAGCGCCGGGCCAGTTGCCCCGAGCAACGAAAACCGTGCCGGCAGGGGCCGGTCACGCCCGGTGACGACGCACCGAAACAACACCCCGACTCGACGGTAATAGCGTTGTCCTGAAAGTCTGTGGCAGCGGCCCGGCCAAATCTTGTGTCTCACAAGGGCCGGGCCGTTATACACGCAGGGTGCGACAGGGAGGCGGTCGATGTTCAAGCGTATCGCAGTTGTGAACCGAGGCGAGGCCGCGATGCGGCTCATCAACGCGGTCCGGGAGGTCAACGCCGAGGGTGGCGAGCCGATCGAGACGGTGGCCTTGTTCACGGACGGCGAGCGTACGGCGACCTTCGTGCGCGAGGCGGATCTGACGTACCCGCTCGGTCCCGCGTCGGCGCGCCCGTACCTGGACCTCGCCGTACTGGAGCGGGCGCTGCGCGAGAGCGGCGCGGACGCTGCCTGGGTCGGCTGGGGATTCGTCGCCGAGGACCCGGCCTTCGCCGAACTGTGCGAGCGGATCGGGGTCACCTTCATCGGCCCGTCGCCCGAGGCGATGCGCAAACTCGGCGACAAGATCGGCTCCAAGCTGATCGCCGAGGAGGTCGGCGTACCGGTCGCTCCCTGGAGTCGTGGACCGGTCGAGTCGCTCGAAGCGGCGCTGGCCGCGGCCGAGAACATCGGCTACCCGTTGATGCTCAAGGCAACGGCCGGTGGTGGTGGCCGCGGTATCCGCATGGTCAGCTCCGCCGATGAACTGTCGGACGCCTACGCCCGGACCAGCGAGGAGGCTGCGCGCGCCTTCGGCAGCGGCATCGTCTTCCTGGAGCGGCTCGTCACGGGCGCGCGGCACGTCGAGGTGCAGGTCATCGCCGACGGCCAGGGCACTGCGTGGGCGCTCGGCGTCCGCGACTGCTCGGTCCAGCGCCGCAACCAGAAGGTCATCGAGGAGTCCGCCTCACCGCTGCTGTCCGCCGGTCAGGTCGAGGACCTCAAGGCGTCGGCCGAGCGGCTGGCGCTGGCGGTCGGGTACCGCGGCGCTGCCACAGTCGAGTTCCTGTATCACCCGGGGGAGAAGACCTTCGCCTTCCTCGAGGTGAACACCCGCCTCCAGGTCGAGCACCCGATCACCGAGCTGACCACCGGGTTCGACCTGGTCAAGGCCCAGTTGCACGTTGCAGACGGCGGTCGCCTGGACGGTTTGAAGCCGGCCGAGCTGGGGCACGCCGTCGAGGCCCGGCTGAACGCCGAGGACCCGGACCGCGACTTCGCGCCGTCACCCGGGCGCATCGCCGTACTGGATCTGCCGTCGGGGCCTGGTATCCGGGTGGACACCGGGGTGAGCGCCGGCGACAGCATCCCGGCCGACTTCGACTCGATGATCGCGAAGATCATCGGCTACGGCCGCACGCGGGAAGAGGCGCTGGCC